>CBFDCQ010000014.1:0-52014 GCA_965603355.1 uncultured bacterium | reverse complement strand
GGAAAATCCCCCTGTCTTGACTTTGTGGAAGCTGTGGCATATAATCCCGTTCAAAAAGGGCGCACGTCGGGTGCGAAGGGGGTACCAATGAAGATCGTCGGGGATCTAAAAGAGGGGCTTACTTTCGATGATGTCCTTCTGGTTCCGAACAAGTCTGAAGTGCTGCCGCGCGAGGTCGACGTTTCGACGACGCTGACCCGCAACATCTCTCTTTCCGTGCCCGTCCTCAGCGCCGCCATGGACACGGTAACCGAATCGCGTCTCGCGATAGCTCTGGCACGCGAAGGCGGACTTGGTATCATCCACAAGAACCTCAGTATCGAAGAGCAGGCCGACGAGGTTGACAAGGTAAAGAGGTCGGAAAGCGGCGTCATAACTGAACCCATAACGCTCGGGCCGCGCGAGAAGGTGAGGAAAGCGCTCGAAATCATGGCGCGATACCACATTTCCGGCGTGCCCATCGCCGAGGATGGTAAACTTGTCGGCATTCTGACGAACCGCGACCTGCGTTTCCTGGAAGACGCGAACGTCGACATTGAAAAGGTGATGACTAAGGACAATCTGGTAACCGTTCCTCCGGGTACCACTCTGGACGAGGCGAAACGTATACTCCACAAGAACCGTATCGAGAAACTTCCCGTGGTTGACGCCGCCGGCATGTTGCGCGGTCTGATCACCATAAAGGACATCAACAAGACGATCCAGCATCCCAACGCGTCGAAGGATGCGCTCGGCAGGTTGCGGGTAGGCGCGGCGGTCGGCACGGCGGCGGACACGATGGACAGGGCACGCGCGTTGGTGGACGCCGGAGTGGACGTGCTAGTAGTCGACACGGCGCACGGTCACTCGCAGGGCGTTTTGAAGGCCGTCGCGAAGTTGAAGGAGACTTTCGGCGACGCGGAGATCATCGCCGGGAACGTTGTCACGGCGGAGGGCACACGCGACCTTATTGCGGCAGGAGCCGACGGCGTTAAGGTCGGTGTGGGTCCGAGTGCCATATGTACCACACGCGTTATTTCGGGTGCCGGCGTCCCGCAGATCACAGCGGTGCAGGAATGCGCCGAGGAGGCGGAGAGCAAAGGTATCCACGTGATAGCCGACGGGGGCATCCGCTGGTCGGGCGACATCACGAAAGCGCTTGCCGCCGGAGCGCGCACCGTCATGATCGGGAGCCTTTTCGCCGGCACGGCCGAGAGTCCCGGGGAGATGGTGATATACGAGGGCCGCAGCTACAAAGTCTACCGGGGAATGGGTTCGTTGAAGGCAATGGAACGCGGCAGCAAAGACAGGTATTTCCAGGAGGGCGAGTTCGTCGTCTCGAAGCTTGTCCCGGAAGGTATAGAAGGGCGCGTACCGTTCCGTGGTCCGCTGTCGGATTACGTGCACGTGATGGTGGGCGGTCTGAAAGCGGGTATGGGTTATTGCGGTGTGCGAAACATAGAGGAGCTCAGGACGAAAACCTCGTTCATCAAGGTGACCGCCGCTGGCGTCCGGGAAAGTCATCCTCACGATATTGCCGTTACGGAAGAGGCGCCCAACTACCAGAGAAGTTAGGATGAACCGTCGGTTTCCTCCCATTTACGACTATGCAGGATAAACGTCCCATAATAGTGCTGGATTTTGGCGCGCAGTACTCGCAGCTTATAGCGCGTCGTGTCAGGGAGTGTCACGTCTACAGCGTCATCCTGCCGTACGACGTCCCTGTCGACCGCATAACGGACCTCCACCCGCAAGGGATCATCCTATCGGGCGGACCATCGAGCGTTCACGAGCCGAACTCGCCGCAACTGGACAAGGCGGTATTGGAACTGGACGTGCCGGTGCTCGGCATATGTTACGGACTCCAGCTCATGGCGCACATGCTGGGCGGTAAGGTGCTGCCGTCGGACCGGAGAGAGTACGGGCGGGCGATGCTGCGTCATTCAGGCGACAGCAACCTTTTCACGGGGCTCGATCAGGACCTCGAGGTGTGGATGAGCCATGGCGACAGGGTTGATAAGCTGCCGAACGGGTTTCAGGTGATCGGATCGACGGAGAACTGTCCGGTCGCCGCGTTTGCCTCGCCCGAGAGCAAGCTTTACGGCGTTCAGTTTCACCCGGAGGTCGTGCACACGCCCAAAGGTACCGAGATACTGAAGAACTTCGTGTTCGACATTTGCGGCAGCGCGCCGGATTGGACGGCACAGTCGTTTGTCGACGAAGCTGTGGAGTCGATAAGGGCCCAGGTGGGCGAGGAACAGGTTGTATGTGGGGTAAGCGGCGGTGTCGACTCGACGGTTGTAGCCGTGCTCGTTCACCGCGCCGTAGGCGATAAACTCCACTGCATTTTCGTCAACAACGGGGTCCTGCGGAAAGGCGAAGCCGACGAGGTCAGAGAGACTTTCAACGAGCATTTCCACATCCCGCTCCATTACGTTGATGCTGAAGGCAGGTTCCTCGAGGCGCTTGCGGGCATCGCCGATCCGGAGGAAAAGAGGAAGCGAATCGGAAACGAGTTCATACGACTTTTTGAGAGTGAGGCTGAGAAGCTGGGCAAGTGCGAGTTTCTTGCGCAGGGGACGCTTTATCCCGACGTCATAGAGAGCGTTTCGGCGACCGGCGGACCATCGGCGACCATCAAGACGCACCATAACGTCGGCGGGCTCCCGGAACGGATGGATTTCGAGCTTATAGAACCTCTGCGCGAGCTTTTCAAGGACGAGGTAAGGGAGGTGGGCCTGGAGCTCGGCATCCCCGAATCGATCCTGTGGCGGCACCCGTTTCCGGGGCCGGGTCTGGCGATCCGCGTGCTGGGCGAGGTAACCAGGGAGAGGTTGGACCTGTTGCGCGAGGCGGATGCCATAGCTATGGACGAGATACGTGCCGCCGGTCTTTACAGAAAAATGTGGCAGGCGCTCGTCGTCCTGCTTCCCGTGCGCAGCGTCGGGGTTATGGGCGACGGCAGGACGTATGAGAACGTTGTCGCGGTGAGAACCGTGTCGAGCAAGGACGCGATGACCGCGGACTGGTACCCGATCCCCCATGACGTACTTGCGAGAATATCCAACGGGATCATCAATGAGGTTGCCGGCGTTAACCGGGTCGTTTATGACATAAGTTCAAAACCGCCGAGCACCATAGAGTGGGAGTGACACCGCAGCGTCGATTTACGGCTGCGCGAGGAAGGACGGCTGATGCGCATTGAAACGGCTAAGTCGGAGGAAGACATATCCGCCAGCCTTAACAAAGCACGGACCGAACGCGCACAACTGAAAAGAGGTTTGCGATCTATCCTGCTGATAGTTTTCGCGGCGGTCTGGACGGCCATAGCCATAGCCTGCGCCCTCATATCGCTCATATTCGACCCTTCGGCAAAGGCGTTTCACTCCGTTGTGGCGCGCTGTTGGGCACGCGGACTGCTTTGGGTGAGCGGCGTCCGGGTTGACGCGGAGGGTCTGGACAATTTCGACCCGAACGGCAGCTACGTGTTTGTGTCGAACCACCAGAGCCATTACGACATACTCGCGGTTGCCGGTTTCCTGCCGGCGCAGGTGCGGTTCATCGCAAAGAAGGAACTGTTCAAGATACCGGGCTTTGGCTGGGCGCTGAAAAAGGGCGGACACGTTAAAATTGACAGAGACGACCGCGCGCAGGCGTTTGCAAGCTACGACAGGGCCGCCGAGACGATTCGTGAAGGGATATCGATATTCGTTTGCGCTGAAGGGACTCGCAGCGCCGACGGGACGGTGGGACCCTTCAAGAAAGGCGGGTTCGTGCTGGCACTCAAGGCCGGCGTGCCGATCGTGCCGATTACGATGAGCGGCGGTCGCAAGATATTGCCGAAAGAGAAGCTCGTGTTCCGCAAGGGCGTGCTGAAAATGGCCGTTGATAAACCGGTGGATACGCGTTCCTACACGTATGAGCAGAGGAACGAGCTCGTTGAGCGTGTCAGAAACATCATTATAGGCAACCTCGCGGAGGATGAGGTGTAAGGTCTGACCAGGTTCTACTAGATTGTCGACCTTTTCCGCGCTTGGGCTCCGACGCGGTTCAAGAGAGGCGCATCCCGTCAGGTTCTTGGAGCGACCATGCTTTACGTAACCGCTGAACAGATGAGGGAGATCGATCGACGTGCAATCCACGAGATCGGTATACCCGGCGTGGTTCTGATGGAGAACGCCGGCAGGCGCGTTTTCGAGGAAGCGACGAAGATGGCGGCCGCCGCGGCCGGCGTGGTGCTCGTGCTTTGCGGCAAAGGTAACAATGGCGGTGACGGGTACGTCGTTGCGCGACATCTCGTCAACAGCGGTTACAGCGTGGAGGTGCACCTTGTCGGGACGACCGACAAAGTGGAAGGTGACGCGGCGATCAACCTTACGATGTTTCAACGTCTTGGAAAAGAGGTGAATGAGCTTCACGATGAGACTGACGTTCATCGTGTGGCCTCCAGGGCGACGGATGCAGCGCTGGTTGTTGACGCGCTGCTCGGCACGGGGCTGAGGGGGAAGGTCACGGGACTGTACGCCGATCTCATCTCGGCGATAACCGAATCGCAGGCGCGCGTTCTGTCCGTGGACGTCCCGTCGGGTCTCGATGCCGACACGGGGCAGCCGCTCGGCGTGGCGGTCACGGCTGAACGGACAGTCACGTTTCAGTACCCCAAACTGGGTTTCAGGACCGATGCCGCAAAGCGGTTTTTGGGCGAGCTGGTCGTCGCGGACATAGGGATCCCCGCTATATGTGCGCAGGGCATTGCCTAGTACGTAGGCGCGCTTCACGCGGCGCGGGCCCGCGCTACCGACGAAATACGCGTTTCCAATCGCTTCAAGCAAGCAGTCTCTCTGGATATTCTCGCCCTGATTGTAGTAGAATGAGCCGGGGAGCTGAAAGGGGCGGAGGCTGACCTCGTGCAGAGTACGATCAGGGCGTTCATCGCGGCGGAAATACCTCAGGACATTCGGGATGGTATAGGGGAAATACGTCGCAGACTCAAGAAAACCGGCGCGGATGTTCGGTGGGTGAAACCTGAAAATATGCATTTGACCCTGCGGTTTTTGGGAAACGACGTTCCGCGCGGGACGGTGGATGCGGTGGCAGACACGTTACACAGTCGACTTAAGTCGGTCGGACAATTCATGATAACGCTCGAGGGGCTTGGAGTGTTCCCGAACGAGAGGAAACCGCGCGTCGTTTGGCTGGGCATTGAACCGCACGATGGGCCGGTGCTCGAACTGCGCGAGGCGGTGGAGGACGCTGTTGCGGAAGCCGGCTGGCCGAGGGAGGAGAGACCGTTCAGCGCGCATTTGACGCTCGGGAGGATAAAGTCGCAATCGGGTAGGGGGAAGTTGCGACGGAAGCTGGAAAAGGGGTTGGACCGGCCGGTAGGGCAGATGGTTGTTGACAAGGTATCACTGATCCAGAGCAACCTGAAACCGACAGGGCCGGTCTATGAGACGCTTAGGACAGTGATTTTGCGTCCGCAGGAATAGGGGGTTTCCGAGCGCGGGGGCTCCCGTTCAGTCGAGGCCGATGGTTGCAAGAGTTCTCGAGAACCTACTCGAGGTATACATGGTGTTGATTCTGCTAAGGGCGCTCTCGAAGTGGCTCGAGCTCGACGAGAGGAAAACGCCTGTGAAGGTTCTCTCTCTGATGACCGACCCGCTTTTGACGCGGCTAAGGCGAGTTGTCCCGCCGGTGGGCGGTGGGATCGATATCTCACCGGTCATCGCTTTACTGGCGCTGTGGGTTATTGCTGTATTGCTAAGGGGGGTGTCCTGACCAGTGCCGGCATCTATCGACGAAGTAGAAGCGCGCCATTATGAGAAACTCGACGGACGGAAGGTGCGGTGTCGCCTTTGTCCGCACGAGTGCACGATAGCGGACGGGAAAACCGGGTTCTGCGGTGTGAGGATCAACGCCGGCGGCAAGCTCCTGGCGGCCACGTACGGTCGTGTCGCCGCTACCCACGTTGACCCGATAGAGAAGAAACCGCTGTACCACTTCTACCCCGGGTCGGACATACTTTCCGTTGGGTCCGTAGGCTGCGACCTGCGCTGCGATTTCTGCCAGAACGTCGAGCTCGTACTGGGGGAGAAACCCGGCTCGTATATCGCGCCGCGTGAGCTGGCGTCAAGCGCCGGCCGGTACGGTTCGATAGGCGTCGCTTACACGTACAACGAGCCGATGATCTGGTTCGAGTACATAATGGACGCGGGGAAACTGGTGCGGGATGCGGGTCTGAAGAACGTGCTCGTCACTAACGGGTACATCAACCCGGAACCGTTGGAGGAGCTTCTGACGGTAATCGACGCGATGAATATAGACCTCAAGTCGATGGACAACGATTTCTATCGAAAGCTCTGCAAGGGTACCGTCGAGCCGGTGCTCCGCACTATCCAGCGAGCCAGCGGCTCGTGTCATGTCGAGGTCACCAACCTTCTCGTGCCGAAGCAGAACGATTCGCCCGAGCTGGTAACGAAGCTGGTTGATTTCGTCCATTCTGTGGATCCAAGAATACCGGTGCATTTTTCGCGCTATTTCCCTCATCACAAGATGACCGAACGGCCGACACCGGCTGCCTCCCTTAAGGAGGCGTACCGGATAGCGGCCGAGAAGCTCTCGTACATCTACGTCGGGAACATTATGTTGGAACAGGGTAACGATACGCAATGTGCGCAGTGTGGGGCCGCGCTGGTACGCCGACGCGGATACAGCGTGGATACGGCGGGAATGACGGACGGACATTGCCGCCAGTGCGGCGGGAAGGCGGATATCGTTGTTTAGGAACAGGCCCACGCGCTCCCGAGAGGAGTCCGGTAGTCTGGACGAGAGAGAGTACGAACGTAAACGGCTGGAAATGGTCGAATACCAGCTCAAGGTGCGCGGGATAACCGATCCCGGGGTCCTCGATGCGATGGCTCGAATACCGAGGCACCTTTTCGTTGCCGCGAAACTCAGGGACAGGGCGTACCACGATTCGCCGCTGCACATTGGGGAAGGCCAGACCATATCGCAGCCGTACATGGTGGCGCTGATGACGGAGGCGCTGGAGTTGACCGGTTCTGAAAAGGTACTGGAAGTGGGTACGGGATCCGGCTATCAGACGGCTATTCTGGCGGAACTTGCGGAATTCGTGTACAGTATTGAGCGGATCGCGTCCCTTGCGGAAGAAGCCCGGGAACGGCTTGAAACGTTGGGTTACGCTAACGTTGACGTGCGGGTAGCGGACGGCAGCGTGGGTCTGGGAACCAACGCGCCCTTTGATGCGATCCTTGTAACAGCGGGAGCGCCGGAAGTTCCGGCCTCGCTTTGCAGCCAACTGGCGGAAGGCGGCAGACTGGCGGTTCCGGTGGGCTCGCGCTCATTGCAGCGGCTTCATCTTGTCAAGAAGCAGCACGGACAGCTGACCACGACGGAATCCACCGGCTGCGTCTTCGTGCCGCTGATCGGTGGCGAAGGATGGGAGTCGTGACCGCAAGACCTGATTGAGCGTTCTACCAGTTGAAATGGGTTCCAGGCTGAGATGGAGGCATGAGTAATGGCGGAGAAAAAGGATGACGGCAAGAAGAAGGCTCTGGACGTAGCCGTGTCACAGATCGAGAAACAGTTTGGTCGCGGCACTATCATGAAGCTCGGCGACGTGCGCGCTGTCGCTGGGGTACCGGTCATACCGACGGGGTGTCTGCCGCTGGACTTGGCGCTCGGCGTCGGCGGGTTCCCGCGCGGCAGGGTGGTGGAGGTATTCGGCCCGGAGGCTGCCGGCAAGACCGCGCTGGCGCTCCACGTTGTTGCCGAGGCGCAGCGTCAGGGCGGTATCGCCGCCTACGTCGACGCGGAACATGCTCTCGACCCTGATTTTTCGCGAAGGATTGGAGTGGATATTGACAACCTGCTGTTGTCGCAGCCGGACACCGCCGAGCAGGCGCTGGATGTTACCGAGATACTCGTCAGGAGCAACGCGGTTGATGTGATCGTCATAGACTCGGTGGCTGCGCTGGTGCCGAAAGCCGAGATCGAAGGGGAGATGGGAGACCAGCAGGTCGGATTGCAGGCGCGGCTTATGTCCAAGGCATTACGCAAGCTGACCGCCGCCATCAACAAGTCGAAGGCCTGCGTCATATTTGTCAATCAGATGCGTATGAAGATAGGGGTGATGTTTGGCAGTCCTGAAACCACCCCCGGAGGCAGAGCGCTAAAGTTTTACTCCAGTGTACGTGTAGATCTGCGCAGGATAGGCTCCATCAAGCAAGGACAGGAGACCGTCGGCAACCGCGTGCGCGCCAAAGTGGTCAAGAACAAGGTCGCTGCGCCGTTCAGGCTGGCCGAGTTCGACCTGTTGTTCACTGAAGGGATATCCAAGGAGGGCAGTCTGCTGGACATGGCGCTCGAGCATAAGATCGTCACAAAGAGCGGCTCCTGGTTCACGTACAAGGGGGAGCATATTGGCCAGGGTCGCGAAAACGCGCGTCTCTTTTTGAAGGAAAACGCTGACGTTGCCGGAGCGATAAAGTCGGAGCTTCTCCAGAAGCTGGGTCTGGCAAAACCGCCCAAGGGCGACAAGGAAGAAGGTGCGCGGACATAGCTGTGGAATCAGGAGATCTTTTGGCGCGCGAACACATGGTAGGGGCGTTCAATTGAACGCCCCTACAATGCCTTTTGCGCGAGCCGATGGGAATATGAGTGGGGCACGATGAAGGTTGTACGCGTACAGGCGCCGAAGATCCGTTTCGGCCATGACAATTATGCGAAACGCTGGCGACGGCGCACCGTGATAAAAGATCTTATGATGCTGATCGCCGTTGGTGCTGCGATAGCGGGGATCTTAGCGGCGGGGCGTTACGCAAGGCGAAAGGTGGCTGACGCCGTACAGCAACAGATAGATGAGATCGCGCAACGTACAGGTATCGTGATTGAACCGGGCGAAGTAACCCTGAGAGGTTTAACGAAGGTGTCGATAACCGGCACGACCGTCAGCTTCGTCACGGGGGAATCCGTCCGGAGAACGGTAGGTCAGATCCCAAAGATCGAGGCAGATGCCAACCTTATCTGGGTCCTGCTGCGCCGCGCGTTCCCTCTCAAAGTGACGATCTTCGACCCGGAGGCGAGGTTGGTGCGTCGAAAGGATGGGACGTGGGATCTGCCGTTCCTGGACGCGGCGCGCAAGACCGGTGTCGAAGGGCTGGCGTGGGACAGCTTCTACTCACTTATCGTCCACGTGAGATCGGGCCTGTTCGAGATAGCGCAGGAGGGAAGAGCCCCGCCCTTCTCAGTGGAACTGATCGAACTCAGCATACGAAGCAGCGCCGACAGGAAAGGTTTCCAAGTCGGGAGCGTTTTCTCACTTCCTTCCGTCTCGGAGGATCGGTTGAGCGCTACGGGTTGGGTGTACCCGTTCGAGGGGAGGTTCGACGTGCGTACGGAGCTTGCGGGGCTCAGCGTGCGCGCCATAGATGAGTTCATGCCAGGTTCCTTCAGTGACTACGTCCGGGACGGCCTCGTGGGCGGTACGCTCGAGGTTAGCGGTGTGGCGGGCAAAGAGATAGCCGTAAGCGGACCGATCGAGTTCTCCTCGCTCAACATAGAGAACGGTCCGGAGTTCATGCGCGATATTACGGGAACTGCGGATATGTCTGTTGCGATTAACCACGAGAGCAAGGAGGTACAGATAGATGAACTCGAGGTTGATGCCGGATTTGCAGAAGGTTCTCTCTCGGGAACGCTCGCGTACGGCACCGACGAACCTGAGATGAGACTCATTGCACGGTTCGACCGTTTCCCTGTAGAGGAAGTTACCGCGCAGTTCGCCGAGGAAGCGTACCCGACGGTGTCGGAACTCTGTCTTGTGCCGGGCGACGAGGCGAGGCTTACCGCGGAGCTGAAGGGAAAGGTAAAGGAGCCGGAAGTCACCTTAACGCTATCGGGAGCGGAGTCCCGTGCTACGCTCAATGTGAAAACAGAACCTTACGGGACGGTGGCCGTGGAAGCGGATCTCGCGGAGGTTACAGTAAACAGGGGCGCTCAGAGAGACGCAACGGCGGAGTTGGTGGTTACGGACGGCACCCTGCACGGCGAAAGAATGCCGTTCACGATAACCCGGCTTGCCGGCGATGTCTCCTTCCAGAACGGTCTCGCGACGACCGATTCCCTCAATCTTCATCTCGACGACGTGCCGGTTACCGTATCCGGTTATGCCGGCCTATCTCCCTCGGGCGTGGGGAGTGCCGATGTGACGTTCAAATGTGCCATCTACGATCTCTCGCAGTACAGTTACGTAAACCGACTCGAGGGGGTGAGCATGTGGGGCCCTGCGGAGCTCACCGCCAACCTGCTCAAACTCGGCGAAACGGTTTCCTGGGACGTAGATGCTGATTTGACAAATGCGGTTGTCCGGTCACAACGCTTCTTTCACAAACCGGCCGGCGTCAACGCGCAACTGCACGTAAAGTGTTCGATTGAGAGCGAGGGACCGGTTGACGCGGAGGTCGGCCTGTCCTTGGATGAAGCCAGAGTCGCCGGGCACGCGGCTATAGTCGCCGGGGAGCCGTCTGCGGTCAGTGCTGTTACCCTGCAATTGGATGAGCTTCAGCTGGCGAACCTGATGCCTTGCCTGAACCTGCCGATAGAGGTTGTCGAGGACGCCGGCACAAAGTTGGTGTATGTTCTGAACATCGAGAATGGCGAGCCAAATATCACGGCTGACCTGTCGGCGGATCGCATTTTAGTAGCGTTAGCAGGTGACCGTAACGGCGAGCAGTCCACGCTCGAGCTTGAGGGGATTCGCCTGTCCTTGGAAGATGAGCCGGTCGGGTATCATGGCGACCTCCGGTGCAGGAGAGCAAAAGTCTCGCCGCCGATCACAACGCGTGTTAAGCGAGACTTCCCTCCGGAGATTATGGAGCTGGTAACGGCTCCCGTACGTATTGACGCTGACATCGAGGAATTCGTGTGGGAACCGTATCGGGCAGAACAGGTGCGATGCAGGGTTCTCCTGTCGGAGTCACAGTTCGAGGTAGCCTCTGCAACCGGCCGTCTTGCCGGCGGCACGTTCGAACTCAAGGGCGACATCGTGCGTGATACAGAACTCTTCTTCTTAACGTACGGCTGCGAAGGTCTCGATATCGGGCAAGTACTGTCGCCGGTTCTTGAGGGTTCGGACAAATACTCCGGCGAACTTTCGGCGTCTGTGTCGCTGTCCGGAGGGCTTGGCGGCCTCGAGTCGAGGTCGGGAAAAGGCGGCATAACCGTTGCATCAGGACGGCTCGACTCGTCGTATATAATCTCGCAAATGCAGGGACTTGAGGAGATAGAGGACCGACCTCCGTTCAGCTTTGACACTCTGCAGTGCGACTTTTCACTTGACAATGACACCGTAAATGTGTCAAATCTTCATCTTGAGAGTCCCGGTCTGGTGCTGAAGGGGCAAGGCACCGTGACGCTCGATGGACATGTCGACCAGCTTTTCACCGTCGAGATGTCGAGAGAAGTTGTGGATGAATTGTTCGCGAAGAGGCGGCGGCGGCTGATCGAACTGTTAGCGTTGCCCGGAGTAAACGCCCGGCCGGTCACACGGACGTTCAGGGTGACTGGCAGGTTCGGCGAGTTGGAGACGGAAGTTGAGAGGCGACCGCTCCACGTCGAGCTCGTCAAGGGTACGCTTGGGATCGGCGAGCGTATTGCCGTGGCCGGTATCACTGTGCTGGCGCTGCCTGCAAGGGTGTTCACGGACATTCTGTTTGACTAACGCCTTGTCCCGGGAATCTCATGGGCGGAAGATCGGTTGGCTGTGTGGTGCGGAGATTGAACGGTGGAGATCAGAATACGCAAGGCTTCTACACATTGTCTCGCATGCGGAACGAAGTTCGAGCATCTCGATAAGCATTTCTCCTGTTTGAACCCGCCGGACGATCAGGAGTTGGTCCGCGAGGACTACTGTCAGGCGTGCTGGGACAGCGGTCGCGCGTCAGATGTCGAGAAGACGTACTCGTTCTGGGTATCGAAATACTTTGATCCGTCGGCCGTCTCCGAGCCCGATGAGGCGGAGTTCACCCCGTTGCGCAGCATATTTTATGGCGCGGCGGATAAAGAGGAGCGGGCGGAGGAGGCTGTGGCATATCTCGCGGCGCATCTTCTGCGACGACAGAAAGTTTTCCGCCACGTAAGAGCATTCGAGGACACGGAGAGGGACAGTGCCGTCACCACGTTCGCCGACAGGTTTTCCGGCAGGTTGGTGGAGGTTCCCGATCCGGGATTCTCGGCGGATGAGCTTGACGAAGCTCGACGCGAACTGGTTCAGAGACTCGAACGCACGGAGGATGAACGAGATGACACGTGAGGATCAATACAATTTCACGCTTACTTCCGGCAAGATCGTCGGTGTGATATCCGGCCTGTTGTGTGCGATGCTGGCCTGCTTTGTGGCAGGGCTGTTCCTCGGAAGGGGCTCGGAGCAGGAGGTGTCCGCGCCGACGACCGCGGCAGTTCCCCCGCCGGCTCCTGCCGGGACCGCCAAACCTGCTAAGGTCAGCCTGCCGGAGGCCGCCAAACCTGCTCGACGGCGCGCTGCCACCCCATCACCGACAACGAGAAAGGAAGTCGCTAAAAGCACGGCCCCTGCGCCATCGTCGCCCCCTGCTCCCGCACCGGCACCGGCACCGTCTGTCTCCTCGGCCGAGCTCCCTTGGACCATATGTGTGCTGTCGGTCCGGCAAAAGGAGGGTGCGGACCGCTTCGTGGAGCAGCTGCGCAATCAAGGGTATAAGGCCTCTGTCAAGCGGACGCAACAAAAGTCCGGCAGGGTATTGTACAGGGCGGTCATAGGTGAGTTCGCCGACCAGAAGGCCGCCGGGGAGCAAATGAAAGAACTCAAGAGTAAAGGCAAGTTCGACGACGCGTTCGTTGTCAAGCTGTAGCGATTCCGGCATCCCGTCGCCGTAGAGTAGTCCTAGCTCAGTTGGCCAGGAATAGCGGGGCGAGCACGAGCGATATGACGCACATCAGCTTGATGAGTATGTTGATTGAGGGACCGACGGTGTCCTTGAGGGGGTCGCCGACGGTATCGCCCACGACAGCCGCCGCGTGAGCCGGCGAGCCTTTGCCGCCCAAGTTACCTTCCTCGATGTATTTCTTGGCGTTGTCGAGCGCGCCGCCGCTATTGGCGAACTGTATTCCGAGCATCAGGCCGGTGGCGAGCGCGCCGATCAGCAGCCCTGCAAGTCCGGCGGCGCCGAGAATCAGTCCGCCCAGAACCGGGATCAGTATGACCATTACGCCCGGCACCAGCATACCGCGGATAGCTCCGGCGGCGCTTATGTCAACGCATCTGGCGCTGTCGGGTTCAGCCGTCCCCTCCATGAGGCCGGCGATATCCTTGAACTGACGTCTTACCTCGGCGATCATCTGGAACGCGACCTTGCCGACCGCACGGAACAGCATCGAGGAGAACAGGAACGGCAGCATCCCTCCGATCAGGACGCCCGCCATGACTTTCGGTTCCGCGATGTTGACAACCGTCACCCCGGCAGATTGCATGAACGCCGCCAGAAGACCTAACGCGGCAAACGCGGCCGAACCGATGGCAAACCCTTTGCCTATGGCCGCTGTAGTGTTCCCGACGGCGTCGAGGTTGTCCGTAATCGCCCTGACTTTGGGGTCGAGCTCAGCCATTTCGGCTATTCCGCCGGCGTTATCGGCGATCGGCCCGTAGCTGTCCACCGATACGATCATACCTGTTGTGGCAAGCATGCCTAACGATGCAATAGCCACACCATAAATGCCGCAGAACTTGTAGCTGAGCACGACGGCTACTGCGAGAATCAACACCGGTATAGCGGTGCTCTGCATCCCGACGGCCATTCCGTCGGTGACGGTCACTGCGGGACCGGTCTCGGAGCTGGCCGCGAGGTTGCGTACCGGGCTATACTTAGAACTGGTGAAGAACTCGCTTGTGAGGCCGATCGCGACGCCGCACAGGACGCCGAGCACGGATGCCCAGAACACGCCGACCGGCTGATAGTCCCCCAGGGCGATCATGTCCGCCGGAGCGACCATTTTCTTTACGATGAACCATGTGGCGACGATCGTCAGCCCGGCGCTGACATACGTTCCCATCATCAATGCCGACTGCGGCTTCTGTCCGCCCAGGAACTTGACGTACAGCACGCCGATTATCGAAGCGATTATACCGGCTCCCGCTATAACGAACGGCACGGTCGTCAGTGTGACCGCACCGATGACGCTCGCGATCGCCATACTGGCTATGATCGATTCAACGTATGATTCCAGCAGGTCGGCGCCCAGACCGGCGACGTCGCCGACGTTATCGCCGACATTGTCAGCAATCACGGCGGGATTTCGCGGGTCGTCTTCCGGTATGCCCGCCTCGACCTTGCCGACGAGGTCGGCTCCCATGTCCGCCCCTTTGGTGAAGATCCCTCCACCGGAACGGGCGAACAGCGCCACCAGCGACGCTCCCATGGCGTAACCGTTCACAATAGCAGGTTCGCGAAAGACCAGAAATACCACGCACAACCCCAGCAGAGCAAGCCCGACCACGCTCATCCCCATGACGGCGCCGCCTGACAGCGCCACGCTCAGAGCGCCGCGCAATCCCTCAACGTTCGCGGCCTGGGTTGTGGGGGCGTTCGTGCGTGTGGCGATACTCATGCCGATGTATCCCGCACACCAGCTCACCAGCGCTCCGGCAAGAAACGCTATTGCGGTTTTCCACCCGAGCTGTATTCCCGGCTTCAGCACAGGTGCAACGGATATCAGGACGGCGACAATCACGACCACGACCGCGACGTAGCGGAATTCGCGTCTAAGGAACGCTCTCGCGCCCTCCTGAATGAGCCGCGATATCTTGACCATCTTCTCGTTTCCGGGATCTTTCCTGCGAAGAGACGCTACCAGGTAGCCAACCAGAATAAGTGCCGCCATGCTACAGCCAATCGCAAAGTAAACCTTCGCAAAGTCAACGTCGCTCATGGTTCATCTCCGTTGCATTGTCGCTCGCCGGCGGACGTTTCGTCAACGTCGCTTTCCAGCTTGCGCAACGCCTCTTTAGCGGCAGTCTGTTCCGCGGTTTTCTTGCTACCGCCCCTTCCCTTGCCGTAAACGTCCCCTTTGATCAGCAGTTCAACCTCGAACTTGCGCCTGTGGTCTGGTCCGGTCTCGCTGACTACTCGATATTTCGGGAGTATCTTGAACCGCTCCTGCGTGATGTTCTGGAGAAGCGATTTGGGATCTCGACGTTCCTTTTGCTGACCGAGTTCCTCGACGGACGGAGTGACAAAATCCAGGATGAACTTGCGGGCGGCGTCCAGTCCCTGGTCGAGGAAAACTGCGCCAATGATCGCCTCGAGCGCGTCCGCGAGCAGCGAATCTCTCTCCCTGCCGTCCGACTTCTCCTCTCCGCGCCCCAACTTCAGATACTTGCCGAGCGAGATCTCTCTGGCGTATCGAGCCAGCGTGGATTTGTTGACGAGCGCGGCTTTCAGCGTCGAATACTCGCCGGGAGGATAGGACGGGAACAGCGTGTAGAGATGGTGACTCACCACCATACCGAGCACGGCGTCACCCAGGAACTCCAGTCCCTCATTATCGCGGCCAGTCTTGTTCTCCCTTTCGTTCACGAACGAGGAATGGGTGAGGGATTCGTCAAGAAGCGCCAGGTTCTCGAACTCGATTTCCAACCTCTTCTGAAGGAATATGAGCGCCACCTTGCGTTGCTTGTCCACTACTGTGCCTTCTTGACCACCAAGATCGCATTATGACCGCCAAAACCCAACGAGGCCGAAACAGCAAGGCCAATAGATCTTTCGCGTGCCTCGTTCGGAGTGTAATCGAGATCGCATCGCGGGTCCGGTTCGTGATAGTTTATCGTGGGCGGGGCTACGTTCTCGTTCAGTGCCTTAACGAGCACGATCAGCTCCACCGCGCCGGCGGCTCCCAACATGTGTCCGGTGACCGACTTCGTCGAACTGATAGACATCTTGTATGCATGTTCGCCGAAAACGGTCTTTACCATAGCGGTCTCTTCCGCGTCGTTCTGCTGGGTCCCGGTGCCGTGAGCGTTGTAGTAGTCCACATCGTCGGGCGATGCGCCTGCGTCGCTGAGAGCCGCCCTGACGGCGAGCACCGCTCCCTCTCCGCCCGGTGACGGTGCAGTGATGTGATAGGCGTCGGAACTGCTTCCGTACCCGACGAACTCCGCCAGAGGTTCAGCACCGCGCCTGGACGCGTGATCCAGGCTCTCGAGCACAACCACCCCTGCCCCTTCGGCCATGACGAACCCGTCGCGCGTCTTGTCAAACGGCCTGCAGGCGGATGCCGGTTCGTCGTTGCGTGTTGAAAGAGCCTTCATCGCACAGAATCCTGCAAACGCCAGAGATGTGATGCCGGCCTCTGCGCCGCCTGCCACCATCACGTCCGCTTCGCCGCGCTGGATCAACCTCATTGCATCCCCCGCCGAGTGTGCGCCGGTCGCGCAGGCAGTCGCTATCGCGCTGCTCGGACCCTTAAACCCGAAACGCATGGCCACTTGGGCGGAAGCCATGTTCAACAGAATCATCGGTATGAAGAACGGAGTTATTCGCCGCGGGCCGTTCTCCAACAGTTGAATATGCTTCTCCTCGATAGTGGACAGGCCGCCTATTCCGGACCCGATCAGGACGCCGACGCGCGACTTGTCAACCTTACTCGAGTTCAGCCCGGACTGCTCGATCGCTTCGTCCGCCGCGGCGATAGCGAGCTGGGCGAACCGGTCAGTGTGTCTTGCCTCTTTCGGCGATATCCACCTGGTCGGATCAAAACCCTTGACTTCACCCGCAATGCGCGATGTCATACTGCTGGCATCGAAGAGCGTCACCGGACCCACGCCGGATATGCCGTCACGAATACCTTTCCAGGACTCCTCAACACCTAATCCAACCGAGGTCACTGCCCCCATACCTGTTACTACAACGCGCTTACTCATATATGTCTTTCGCAGCCCTAATCAACACTCAGCTCCCCCTCAACGCCGGGAGCTCGTGCCAAAGGGCGCCCACGCCCGTCAGTCACCGCCAAAGCCGGCGCCGCAGGGCTACTCCTTCTTCTTCTTAACATAGGCGACCGCGTCACCAACGGTCACGATCTTTTCCGCTTCCTCGTCGGGAATCTCGACGTCGAACTCCTCTTCGATCGACATTACGAGCTCTACGAGGTCGAGCGAATCGGCTCCGAGATCGTCTAAGAATCGAGCCTCCATCGTGACCTGAGCCGCATCAACATCAAGCTGTTGAGCAACAAGTGTCCTGATAGTCTGTTCCAGATCGTTTCCCACTATTCCGGCACCTCCTTCTACTGAAGCCACGCCAATACTACCATCAACTCACAACTAACTGAACAAAACGAAGACCGGACTGCCCGGCCATGCATCTCGCCCTATATGCCCATGCCACCGTCTACCTGTATGACCTGTCGGGTAATGTAGCCGGCCGCGTCGGAAGCGAGGAAAGCGACAACTTCCGCCACCTCCTCGACCTTGCCGAACCTGGCTACCGGTATGCGCTGTAACAGTGCCTGTTTGACCTCGTCAGGCAGGCGTTCCGTCATGTCCGTCATTATGAACCCGGGGGCTACGGCGTTGACGGTGATGTTACGCGAGGCGAACTCGCCCGCGATGGATTTAGTGAACCCGATAATGCCTGCCTTCGACGCAGCATAATTAGCCTGCCCGGGGTTACCCACTACTCCCACTATTGACGCTATGTTGACTATGCGCCCCCATCTCTGCTTGAGCATCGTTTTTGCCACGAGCTTCGTACAGTGGAAGACGCCGGTCAGATTCACCTGGATTACCCTATTCCACTGCTCCTCGCTCATACGCAGTAGCAGCGCATCATCGTTAATGCCCGCATTGTTCACCAGGATGTCAATCCGCGAATGGAGTGAAAGAACCTCCTTCACGAGGTTGCTCACGGAGTCTGGGTCCGATACGTCCGCCTGAAACGCCTCGACGTCAAACCCGCGATCCTTGAGTTGGGCGGCAGCCTTCTTCGCGCTCTCGATATTTATGTCGCAAATAGCAAGGCGAGCACCTTCAGCGGCAAGTTTTTCAGTGATCGCAAAACCTATTCCTCGAGCGCCGCCTGTTACCAGCGCAACCTTGCCCTCAACCAGCATTATGACCTCCTCTCAGGATCTCTTGGGCACTTTTCCTGACTGCCTCCGGCTCGCCGGCACTAAGCACGGTGACGGAAGAATCTATCCGCCTCATGAGCCCTTTCAACACACGTCCCGGGCCTGCCTCCACGAACAGGTCTTCTCCCGATTCAATAAAACGCCTCATGGAGGCCTCCCAGAGGACCGGGCGGCATACGTGTTCCGCAAGCAACCGTTTCATCTCTGCCGGTTCGCGGACAAAATCTGCCGTCACGTTAGAAACTAACGGGACGCGCGGCGTTGAAAAGCGGTATTGCTCGAACGCACGCGCCAGCCCTTCGGACACTGGCGACATCAGCTTTGAGTGAAACGCGCCGGAAACCTTCAGCCGTACGGCTTTCCTGGCACCTCTCTGCCTCGCCGCGTCCGCGAACTTCTCCACGCACTCCTCGCTGCCGGTCACC
This sequence comes from uncultured bacterium, assembly GCA_965603355.1. Classification (GTDB taxonomy): domain Bacteria; phylum Hydrogenedentota; order CBFDCQ01; family CBFDCQ01; genus CBFDCQ01. The sequence goes on along the minus strand of CBFDCQ010000014.1, from coordinate 33,430 downwards.
ACAATCTGTTCCGGGGAGTTCATGTTGGCTATTTCTACCGGACACTCCGCAGCCGTCTCGTCCACCAGGGACTTAAGCTCAGCGTGATCCATCCCCAGAACCGCTACCATACCACCTTTTGCACGGGCAGCGCAATCCGCCATCAACCGGGCGCGCTCCTGCACTACCCTCAGCCCATCCTCGAAGCTCAACACACCGGCCGCGACGAGCGCCGAGTATTCCCCCAAACTGTGACCGGCGACGCCGGACGGGTTCGCCCCGAGCGAACGAAGCGACTCCGCCGCGGCCAGACTGACAACAAAAACGGCCGGTTGCGCGAAGCGTGTGTCGCTGAGCGTCTCCGCATCCGCAGAAAACAGATTATCGAGAAAATCCCCGCCAAGAACCGCGCCGGCTCGCTCTAACAAGGCGGCCGCTTCCGGGAAGGTGCCGGCAAGCGCCTTGCCCATTCCCGGCTCTTGCGAGCCCTGACCTGGAAACAGAAAAACTGCGAGGCTCATCGCCCTCCGTCCGCATCGGAGCCTTTCCACCGTTTTAGGGATGCATCGCGGGAGGTCGATCTGTCAAACCCGCAGCCTTGGGGCGTGACAAATCGCGTCCCTACCCCGTCCCGTTCAGCTCTTTCAAAGATGTCACTATGTGGGCGTTCAAGTTACGCGACAGAGCCTTCTCCGCCGCGAATATCGCGTTCTTGACCGCTTTCTGAGAGGAGTGCCCGTGACATATCAGAACCCCACCCTGCACCCCCAAGAGCGGTGCGGCACCGTGTTCCGAGTAGTCTATCTTCTTCTTGAGGCGCACCAGCGCGCCATGCGTGAAGATGCCGCCTAATCGGCTGGCTATATCGCCCGAAAACTCCCTGCGCACCAGCCTCGCGAAACTCGCGGCGAGCGCTTCGCCGCTCTTGAGCACAATGTTGCCGGTAAACCCGTCACATACGACAACGTTCACCTTGCCGGTGAAGAGGTCGCCCCCCTCAACGTTGCCGATGAAATTCAGCCTCTCCCTCTTCTCCTCAAACAGCTTGTAAGCCGCTTTGGTCAACTCGTTGCCCTTGCTCTCTTCCGCGCCGACGCTGAGCAGACCCACGCTGGGGTTCTCGACGCCGAGAATCACCCGCGCGTAAACGCTGCCCATAACGGCAAACTGAAGCAAATGGCGCGGTTTGCTGTCGACGTTTGCGCCAACATCCAGGAAAACCGTATAGCCCGTCGGATTCAAGATACTCGCCGCGATTGCAGGGCGGTCAACTCCCTCCAGGGTATGCAGCACGGTCTTCGATGCCACAGTCGCAGCGCCTGTGTTTCCCGCAGTCACTATTGCGTCGGCCTCATCGCTCTTGATAATGCGCATGCCGACCAGTATGGAGGAGTCCTTCTTGCTGCGCAGAGCGGTTACGGGTGACTCACCCATCTCTACATATTCAGAGCAGTGTTGGATAGACAGGTTTTCCGGTTTATCCCCGAACTTGCTCAGCTCCCGCTCGACGCGCTTTTTATCTCCGACGAGAATGAGCTCGGAACGGGTTTCCCGTGCAGCGAGGACGGCGCCCTCAACGAGCGCCCCGGGGGCGTGATCGCCGCCCATGGAGTCGATGGCTATTCTGGACACGAGAAGGTTCCTCTCTTACTTCTCGGTTACCTTCAGAACCTCTTTGCCGTTATAATAGCCGCAGTGCATGCACACCCGATGCGGTAATTTCATTTCGTCACACTTCGGACAGTTCGCCAGCCCGGGTTGGGTTATCCGTTTGGTCGAACGTCGCTTATTCTTTCGTGCCTTTGAGTGCCGTCTTTTGGGTAAAGCCACCCTACATCCCTCCGTATTTGAGCAATCACAGCTCGTCTTGTTCCTTGTGTTCCCCCTCCAGCGCTGCGCGGATGTCGCGGAGCTCGGCGAGTCGCGGGTCAGCGGTCTTCTTCTCGCACGTGCACTCCCCCTCATTGAGGTCGGCTCCGCACTGCGGGCATAATCCGCGACAATTCTCCCTGCAGAGCGGTTTGAGGGGGATGTTCAGCAGCAGGTCCTCTCGTATCCCCGACGACAAATCAATCTGGTCGCCGACAAAGGGTACTCGTGTCACGTCACGAGGTCCGGCGTCCGCCTGGTCCTCGTGTTCGTTTTCGGCGGCGTTCACGTATCTGGCGGAAACGGCGATCTCAAAAGGCTGCAAGAAGCTATTGAGACACCTGCCGCAACTGAGACTCAATGTGCCGCGTAACGTGCCTTCCAGGAGCATCTCCTCGCCCACTTCCAGCACTCGCCCATTGAGTTGGAGGTCTCCCGTCAGGTCAGCCGTGGCGTCCGATATGTCGACCTCGCCCGCGTCAAGCTCCACGTTTACGCCGAGACCGGTTTCCGGAACGTGCGATACATCAAGTTTCATTCCGGTGCGCTCCGATACAGCTGTTGGCTGTTGTGCGTGCATGTGCACGCTCCCGTATACAACATCAGGCCGGGTCGCCTTCCTCGCTACGCAGCAAACCCATAGAATAGTCTCGCTCGCGTAAAAGTTGCCAAAAAACCCCGGAATAGACGGCGACTCGGCCCCTTCCCTTCCAAACAGGCCAATATTAACACCGAACACGGTCTTTGTCAAGCGGAAAGCCTCGCCCGCGCGGTATCTCTTGAACGTTCCTGCCAGATACGTTATGCTATACGTAAATCCTTTGGGGCATGGAGGCAACCAAACGTTCAACGACAGAGCCGAGCGGGTGGTTTACAGAGTGACCGTCTCAAACGGTCGAAGGAGGATGCAATGTCCAGGACAAAGATACTGTTCTTGCTGGGAGTGATGCTAATCTGCGCGTATCCTGCGGCGGCGTCAGGGGATGCGTGGGACCGCTGCTATTACTGCAGGGGTGTCGAAAGCGAGTATCTCCCTCCGATGCGCGGCGGTGAGCCGGTCCGGCAGTACGGTCGAGGCAGGCCCATAGATGTCAAGCACATCAAGTTGGAGTTCACACTGAACTTCGAAGATGAGACTCTGGAGGGGAGGGCGACTACGACGCTGGCTCCGGTCGGGAAACCGCTGGGCGAGATCGTGCTCGACAGTATTGGTCTGGACATCTCGAGCGTGAGGGCCGGCGACGGGTCGGAACTCGATTTCGAGGTAACCGAGGACAAGTTGAAGATATTCTTGCCTCATCCCGCTGCGCCCGGTGTGGATTTTTCAGTAGCTGTGACGTACAGTGCCAAACCGGTCACAGGAGTGTACTTCCGAACCGAAAGAATGGGGTACAAACCTGAAGAGACGCAGGCCTGGACGCAGGGCGAGCCCGAGGACGCAAGAAGCTGGTTTCCTTGCTTCGACTATCCCAACGAGCGCGCGACGACCGAGATGATAGTCACTGTGCCGGAGGGTTTCATGGCGCTGTCGAACGGCGAGTTGCTCTCTACAACAGTTGACGAGCAGGCGGGCACCAAGACGTTCCATTGGCGCGAGTCGGTGCCTCACGTCAGCTATCTGGTGAGTCTCGTGGTGGGGAAGTTCGTCGAGATCGGGGACTCATACGGCGATATTCCTCTGTTCTACTACGTCCTGCCGGAGTTCGAGGAGGACGCCCACCTGAGTTTTGCAAAGACGCCGGACATGATGCGGTTTTTTCAGGACATGATCGGTGTGCCGTACCCTTACGAGATGTACGCCCAGGTGGCGGTTGTGGACTTCATCGCCGGCGGTATGGAAAACACGAGCATTACCACGCTTACCGAACGCACGCTGCACGACGAGGCTGCCCATCTGACTTTCAGAAGCGACCCTTTGGTGGCACACGAGCTTGTGCACCAGTGGTGGGGCGACCTGCTTACCTGTCGGGACTGGTCGCACCTCTGGTTGAATGAAGGTTTCGCGACGTACTTTCAGTCGCTCTGGACGGAACACGACCTCGGCGAGGACGAGTTCGCTTGCGAGATGTTGGGGACCATGTCGGAAATTCTCGAAGCCGATAAGGGCACGCAGCGAGCGCCGATCGTGAGGACGACGTACGGTAGTCCCAACCCTCTTTTCGACGTGAGGTCATACTCCAAGGGAGGCTGGGTCCTACACATGCTGCGCAGGGAGCTTGGTGACGACCTTTTCTGGAAGTGTATGCATGAGTATTGCGTTCGCCACAGCGGCAAAGTGGTCGAGACCACAGACCTTATGCGCACGGTCGAGGAGGTCTCCGGCCGTGGCATGGAGCAGTTCTTCGACCAGTGGGTTTATCACGGAGGTTATCCCGAGCTGGATGTCTCCTATTCGTGGCTCAACGAGGAAAAACTGGCAAAGGTCGTCGTCAAACAGACTCAGACTGTGGACGAGCTAACGCCTCTGTTCCGTTTCACTACGGACCTGCAGTTCATTTGTCCAAACGGCAACCATCGTGAGAAGATAGAGATCAGCGAGCCGGAACACATCTTCCATGTTCCTCTTGCTGAGCGCCCGGATTTCGTGAGATTTGACCCTGAGTATGGCGTCCTGAAGAAGCTTGATTTCGAAAAACCCAAACCGATGCTGCTGGCGCAGCTCGCCGGTGACAAGACCGTGGTGGGGAGAATAATGGCAGTTCGGGCGCTCAAGGAGTTCAAGACGGATGACGTTGTTGAAGCATTGAGGGATGTCCTGCTCGACGACTCGTTTTGGGCAGTCCGATCGGCGGCTGCGAGAGCTCTTGGCGAAATTGACAACGACAAGGCGGTTGACGCTTTGATCGGGGGTCCGGACCAGGAGGATGCTCGGGTACGCCTCTCTGTGGTCGAGGCGCTCGGAAGAATGGACGAGGAACGTGTCTGCGAGACACTGCTCGCCGTGGTCGGCGACGAGGAGAGCCCCTACGTGGTTGCACGGGCGATCAGGGCTCTCGGGGAGCTGAAATGCGAGAAGGCCAAGAGGACGATAACCAGGGCTCTTTCACGAGATTCCCACAACGAGGTGATTCGGCGGGCCGCACTCGACGCGCTCGTCAATCTCGAGGCCGAAGAGAGCCTCAAGACGGTCGCCCGGTACGCCTCGGCCGGCAGACCGAGATCGGCTCGCCCGAGCGCGATATCGGCCATTGGCAGGCTGGGCAAGTGGATGGACAAGAAGGATAGACCGCGTGAGATTCTCGTTGAACTGCTGGAGGATCCCAGCCGCAGGGTCAGGTCTGCGACCGTTGACGCCTTGGGGGAGCTCGGGGACCCGAAGGCGATCGACGACCTGCAACGATTCGCGAAAACCACCAAGGACGACGGAGAGAGAAGAAGTGCCGAGCGTGCCGTGGAGCGGATCAACGCCGCCCGCGAACAGACGGACGAGGTCCGAGAACTGAGGAAAGAAGTCGATAAGTTGAAGAAGTCGGGGGAGGAAGTCGACAAACGCGTCAAGGAGCTTGAAAGTCTGCTTGAGGCCACGAAAGAGAAGGAGAAGGACGAGGCCGGCACAGAGTCCGAGGCGGCCGAGACTGCCGATGAGAAGGAGTAAAGGCGCACCGGAGAGACGTCTACCACAGCAGGACCGGTCAGCCCGGTGTGACAATACATTTCGTGCCCGGGCGAAATTGACTGGATTCTCGGGCGTGTGATATACTCACCGCGTACATCTTATGCTCGGGAAGGCTTCGTTGGTCTCATCGATCTGTGTGGGGAGACGGTGTATGAAACTCGAGGAGTTGTGCCACCGGGTTGTAATGCGCACTATTGAACTCTTGGAGCAGAAGTACCACTACAAGATCGCGGATGACACCCGCAAGGAGATTCTTGAACAGGTCAGGCGGGAGCTGGATTCCCTGATCGAAGGGAAGTCCTGAGGGCTGCTCTGAACCAGGGAATGGGCCCGACCTTTTGTGTTGCAGCGGTCAAGGTGGATTGGACGGTTCCGCGCGGGAACAAATGTTCCGGCGGAAGTGACCCGAGCATCGGGGCGGAAGGGGCGTAATTGCGACCTGCACACGCACTCGTGCTAACTTACTGTGGGGCGATTCTCATAGGGGCGGTGCTCCTATCCACGCCTGTCTCCTGGCAGGAAGGTGTCACAGTGGAGCCGGTGGATGCGCTGTTCACGGCGACCTCGGCGGTTTGTGTAACCGGTCTTATCGTCAAGGATACGGCTGTCGATTTCTCCCGGTTCGGCCAATGTACGATTCTTTGCCTCATACAGATAGGCGGATTGGGCTTGATGACGTTTTCGACCTTTTTCGTTTATCTGATGGGCAGGAGAGTGGCTTTGCTCGAACGAGTGATAGTGCGTGACAGTTTCGGAACGCTCTTTGACAACGACCTGAAAACGCTCGTGACCGATATACTGAAGCTGACACTGTGTATCGAAGCCGTGGGGGCAATTCTCCTGTATTTGAGGTTTTCCAAGGAGTTTGACGCCGGTAAGGCGGCGTTTCTGTCACTATTTCATTCTATTTCAGCGTTCTGCAACGCAGGATTCTCGCTATTCAGCACAAGTTTCATGAAATACGCCGGAGACCCGTGCGTTGTCGGCGTTATAGTCACGTTGATTGTTGTAGGGGGACTGGGTTTCCTTGTGCTCGCGGACCTTGCGAGAAGTCCGCGACGTAAACCTAGAGCACGGTTGCGAACGTTAACTCTACAGACTAAAATGGTGCTGGCGGTATCGGGTGGGCTTATTCTGATAGGAAGTGTCGCGTGTTTCTTTCTTGAGAAGGACAACACGCTGGCGGGCAGCTCATTAGGCAGTCGGATACTATCGTCGGTTTTCCTCTCTGTCACGAGCAGGACGGCCGGTTTCAACACGCTTAACACAGCAGCATTGAGCAGCGCCACGCTTTTCGTGGTGATGATGTTGATGTTTGTGGGCGCGTCGCCGGGTTCGACCGGCGGCGGCATTAAGACGACCACGTTTGGCATTTTCCTTGCCCTGGCGAGGGCCCGCCTCCGAGGGCAAGAGGAGGTTAACCTTTTTCGACGGACCGTGCCGCGAGAGGTTGTCAACAGGAGCCTTGCGGTATTTGCCGCGTCGTTCAGCGTAGTGTTGGTGTTCTGCCTGGCGCTGCTGGTCACGGAACGCGCGTCGCTGGGCGGCGAGGGGAATATGTTCCGCAACGTAGCGTTTGAAACGCTTTCCGCGTTCGGGACTGTCGGGTTGTCGACGGGAATAACGTCCTCGCTGACCACGGCGGGACGGCTGTTAGTCAGCGCGCTGATGTTGATCGGGAGGATCGGACCGCTTACAATGGCCATGGGGCTCGCAGGCGCCAAGAAGAGGGTTTCGTACGAACATCCGCGTGAGGCGGTCATGATAGGATGAACGGGAAGAAGAGCGGGATCAAGGACAGGACGGGGAGCGGATCATGCCACAGTATGCCATAATAGGTCTGAGCACGTTCGGGGAGCGGATCGGAAAACGGCTGAGCGAGTCAGGGTGCCAGGTACTCGTGATTGACAGAGACCGTGACAAGATCCAGGAGGTCAAGAACTGGGCGACTGAAGCTGTAGTTGCCGACGCAATTGACAAGGGCGTTCTGGCCGCAATGGGGCTTAAGGATGTCGACGGCGCGGTGGTCTGCCTGGGGGACAAGACCGACCTGAGCATCCTTGTGACTCTCTTCCTGAAAGAGCTCGGCGTTCGAAAGATCATTGTCAAGGGGAACACGCCCGATCACGGAAAGGTCCTCAAGCTTGTCGGGGCGGATGAAGTGATCTTTCCCCAGGAGGAGATGGCCGTCAGGATTGCGAACCGTCTGAGCGCGCCGCGAGTGATCGACCAGATAGAGCTTGCCGAAGGGTTCAGCATTGTCGAGATGCTCGCGCCGAAATCTTGGGTCGGCAAGAGTCTCACACGACTCAGGGTGCGTGAACGACATAATGTCGAGGTTATACTGATCAAGAAAGAGGTTCCGGGCACGGATACACCCAGGGTGAGCATCCCGGACCCATCAGAGGAGATCGGCGAACGCGACCGGCTCCTGCTTGTCGGCGAAGACTCTGCCATCGCGGCCATGAAGAAGCTTTAGAATATGCCGGAAGTGTTCGGCGGGCCTGAACGAGTCGGGGAAACCTGGCACGACGTGAGGTGAAACAAAATGAAAATAGCGCTAATCGAACCCAGGTCACCAGGTTACCACATTTACAGTTACACGGTATTACCCAGGCTGGGATTACCCTTGCTCGGGGCGATACTCCGAGACAAGGGACACCACGTGCGAGTCTACTGTCAGGACGTGAAGCCGATAGACTACAGCAGCGTGTTGAGCGCTGACCTGGTGGGAATCTCGACGACGACATCCACTGCGCCCGAGGCGTATCGGATCGCACAACGCGTTTCGCGAGAGGGCATCCCGGTGGTGTTCGGCGGTTCGCACACGACCTTCATGCCGGAGGAAGCCCTCCAATACGGAGAATTCTCCATCGCGGGCGAGGCGGAACACAGCCTTCTACGGTTGGTCGAGAACTTGGCGGACGAGGAAGCCTGGGCGGATATACCGGCTCTGTCCTACTGGCGCGGTGATGAGATGCACCATAATGAGCCGATACCGCATCCCTGCGATCTGGACTCCTTCCCGATTCCGGACCTGAGCCTCATCGAAGGTGACGAGCGAATATCGTTTGCGCCGATAATGACGTCCCGCGGTTGCCCGTACGATTGCAGCTTCTGTTCAGTCACGAAAGTGTTCGGCAGAAAGTACCGGTTCCGGTCGACTGAAAGCGTTATCGAGGAGCTCGCGAGGAACTACAGGCCGAGCGTTTTCTTCTACGACGATAATTTCACCGCCAGTCCGCAGCGGACAAAAGAGCTTCTTGAGGAGATGATACGGAGGAACCTGACCCCTAGATGGAGTGCGCAAGTCCGCGTGGATGTGGCCAAGGATCCAGAGCTGCTGGCGTTGATGAAGAGGGCGAACTGCCACTTCGTCTTCGTGGGGTTCGAGTCCGTCGTACCTGAAACACTCGTCGCGTACCGCAAACAGCAGACCGTGGAAGAGATGGAGGAAAGCATAAGGGCCTTTCAGAGAGTCGGGATAAAGGTTCATGGGATGTTCGTGCTCGGGTCCGACGAGGACGACAAGATGGTTGCGCGCAAGACGGTGGAGTTTGCGCGCAAACAGTGGATTGACAGCGTGCAGTTGCTGATACTGACGCCGCTACCGGGCACTGATCTGTATGAGAAGCTTGAGCGGGAAGACAGGCTGTTCACGAAACGGTGGGAACTCTACGACGGCATGCACGTCGTGTTTGAACCTGCGAAGATGTCTCCGTTCGAGCTGCAGAGGACGATGATCCGTGCGATGGCAGGGTTCTATTCCCTCAAAGAGTGTATCGGAAACATCTTACACCTCAAGTTCTTCAACGCCTCCCTTCGCTACACGGGATGGCGAATCGTGCGTCGGTGGCGCCGCGCAAACAGGAGGCTCGTAAAGCAGTTGAAGTTCTACCGGTTCTGGGAGAGTCCGTACGAGTATTTGCGGAAGAAGGGCTCTAAGATACGTTCACTGCGCAGAAAGGCGCACGAGAATCCCGGTGCTGGCTCGGAACAGCACGAATGACCCATGCCTGACGATTCGATAATCATCCGAGGCGCGCGGCAACATAATCTGAAGAATATCACCGTCGAGATCCCGCGCAACAAGTTCGTCGTGATAACCGGCCTCAGCGGGTCGGGCAAGTCGTCCCTTGCCTTTGACACCATCTACGCCGAGGGTCAGCGCCGTTACGTGGAAAGCCTCTCGGTTTATGCCCGCCAGTTTCTCGAACAGATGCAGAAACCGGACGTGGACCATATTGACGGTCTATCTCCTGCGATATCCATCGAGCAAAAGACCACGTCGAAAAATCCGCGGTCAACCGTCGGGACCGTGACGGAGATCTACGATTACCTGAGGCTTCTGTTCGCGCGTATCGGCGCGCCGCACTGTCACTCCTGCGGAAACGTTATTCAGTCGCAGTCACCTCAGGAGATTGCCGAACAGATCATGGCGCTTCCCGAGAAGTCGCGCGCGGAGATTATGGCTCCGCTCGTGCGCGGCAGAAAGGGCGGGCACAGAAAACTGTTCGACGACGTCCGCAAAGAGGGGTACGTGAAGGTGCGCGTTGACGGCAACACGTGTGACCTTGCCGAGGAAATATCGCTCGATAAGAATAAGCGGCACAATATCGATGTGATCGTTGACAGGCTGGTCGTGAAGGCCGGGATACGGAGCAGGGTTGCAGATTCTGTCGAGACGGCTCTCAGTCTCGGAGGTGGAACCATCAGTGTGGCCTGTAAACCTCCTTCCGGTCGGGCGACCGAAGTGCTCTACAGCGAACATTTTTCGTGCCCGGACTGCCAGGTCAGCTTCGAGGAGCTCACTCCGAGGATGTTCTCGTTCAACAGCCCGCACGGTGCGTGTCCGGACTGTACCGGCTTGGGCACGGCTATGGAGCTTGATCCTGACCTGATCGTGCCGGACAGATCGCTGAGTCTCGCTAAAGATGCCGTTCGACCGTGGCGATTTGGCAACAAAGTGGCGGCGTTCTACAGGGAGATGCTTGCACAGGTTGCCAAACATTACGGTTTTGACTTCCGGAAACCGTTCCGCAAACTTGCCCCTGAGTTCCAGATCATCGTTCTATACGGTTCGGGCGATGAGACGATCAGATTTGAGCACTACCAGGCTGGCGCGAAACGTGTTTTCGAGAGACCGTTCGAGGGCGTAATACCGAATCTCCGAAGGCGGTTTCGGGAGACTCAATCGGTGGCTTTGCGCGAGCTGATCGCCGAGCACATGTCCGTCAGACGGTGCCCGGCTTGCGAGGGTGGACGGCTCAAGCCCGAAAGCCTGGCGGTAACCGTGGCGGATCGTTCGATATCGTACATAACGGCTTTAACGATCAACGATGCGGCGGACTTTTTCAGGGAGCTGACATTGAGTCCGACGCAGCTTCTTATCGCGAAAAGGGTGCTCAAAGAGGTGAGGCAGCGGTTGGAGTTTCTCATAAACGTTGGGGTGGAGTACCTCACACTTGACCGCCAAGCCGGCACCCTGTCAGGCGGTGAATCTCAGAGAATACGGCTGGCAACACAGATAGGCGCCGGGCTTGTCGGCGTGGTCTACATTCTTGATGAGCCGACGATAGGTCTTCACCAGCGCGACAATAAGCGGTTGCTGGAAACCTTGACCCGGTTGAGAGATATGGGCAACACCGTTATTGTCGTGGAACATGACGAGGAGACGATCCGAAACGCCGACTTCGTGGTCGATCTGGGACCGGGCGCCGGCGCTCACGGCGGCGAGGTTGTTGCCGTGGGTCCGCCGGCAAAGGTACAGCGGTGTGCCGCGTCGCTTACGGGCAAGTATCTTGCCGGAAAGCTCCGGATAGCCGTCCCGCTAGCCAGACGCGAACCGGATAAAGGAGCGCTCACGATACACGGGGCCCGACACAACAACCTGAAAAACGTGAACGTGTCGTTCCCGCTCGGCGTGTTTACGTGTGTGACGGGCGTGTCGGGATCCGGTAAGTCGAGCCTCGTTGACGAGACTCTGTACCCGATCGCCGCACGCGAGCTGTACGGTGCGCGCGAGAAACCCGGTTCGTACGATCTCCTTGAAGGCGTTGAACTTATCGACAAGGTAATAGACATAGACCAATCGCCGATAGGACGAACGCCCCGGTCGAATCCAGCCACCTACACCGGTGTCTTCGCGCATATCAGGGAGCTGTTTGCGATGACTCCCGACGCGAGAATGAGGGGTTACAAACCCGGCAGGTTCAGCTTCAACGTGAAGGGAGGACGGTGCGAGACCTGTCTGGGCGGCGGCATGATCCGTATCGAGATGCATTTTCTGCCCGACGTATACGTCCCGTGCGTCCAGTGCGGCGAGCAGCGGTACAACAAGGAGACCCTCGAGATCAAGTACAAAGGCAAAAGTATTGCCGAGGTGCTGGATATGACCGTGGAGGCGGCGTTGAACTTTTTCGCGAATGTACCTAAGATCAACAGGAAACTCCAGACGCTTCAGGATGTCGGACTGGGCTACATCAAGCTGGGTCAGTCCTCCACGACTTTATCGGGCGGCGAGGCACAGCGTGTGAAGCTCGCCACGGAGCTTGCGCGGAAAAGCACCGGCAGCACGCTCTATATTCTGGACGAGCCGACGACCGGTCTGCACCTTGCGGACATCGAGAAGATGCTGGAGGTTCTGCAGAGGTTGGTCTCCGCCGGCAACACCGTGATAGTCATCGAGCACAATCTCGACGTGGTCAAGACTGCGGATTACATCATAGATCTCGGTCCCGAGGGTGGGGATGAGGGCGGATACATTGTAGCGCAGGGCACACCGGAGGAGATCTGTCGAACGAGTAAGTCGTATACAGGCAGGTTTCTGAAAAAGTATCTTGATGCCGCAGCAGGTGCGGCGGCACGTGTTGGCTGATGCCGTGAGTCTTACGGTCGGCGGCGCGTGTTCGAGATCATGAACGAGGGCAACCGTGCGAAAACCAAGAAGAGGCGACCCCGGGGGCGAATGTCAGCCTGTAGAGCATACGGCCGATATGGGCTTGCGCTGCAAGGCGCCGACGTTGGAAGGTCTTTTCGAATGTGCCGCGCGGGGGATGTTCGAGATCATTGCCTCACTCGATGAGATTAGACCGGGAGAATCGGTGCCGGTCTCTCTGGAAGCGGCAAACCTCGAGGAACTTTTCGTCGGCTGGCTGGAAGAGCTGCTCTACATCTGGGAATCTAAACGCATCCTGTTATCGAAGTTCACGGTCACGAGCGTTGAACCTCGCTCGTTGGAGGGGGAGGTAGCAGGAGAGGTCTACGACCCGAAGCGCCATGAATTGCAGTCGGAGATCAAGGCAGCTACCTACCACGATCTGCAAATCGAGCACAAAGGTGACGGGTGGGAAGTCCAGGTCATATTCGACCTGTAGGGGCGTTGAATTGAACGTCCGTAAAGGGGTGATGCGATATGTCCGATGCGTTGAAGCTAAAGAAGATCGATGACTATACCTGGGAAATCCCGAAAACCGGCGGGATGAGGGTACCGGGGAGAATCTACGCTGACGAGACGCTGCTGAAGAGCATTGTGCGCGACAATTGTGCGCAGCAGATCATAAACGTCGCCCATCTTCAGGGCATAGTGCGGTACTCGATCGCCATGCCTGACGCGCACTGGGGTTACGGTTTTCCGATAGGCGGTGTCGCGGGCACGGACGTCTCGGAAGGTGGAGTGATCTCTCCGGGCGGTGTCGGTTACGACATAAACTGCGGATGCCGCGTGCTCGCCACGAGCCTGCGCCACGCCGATGTCAAGGACCGGATGGAGAAGATCGTCAATTCGCTGTACGCCGGCGTTCCCTGCGGCGTGGGCTCTTCGGGAGCGATCTCGAAACTGTCCGTCGGAGACCTGAAAAAACTGCTGCGCGCCGGCGCCGGCTGGGCGGTCAAAAATGGGTACGGGAGTGGATCGGACCTGGAACGCACCGAGGAGAAGGGCGCTTTAGAGATGGCCGACCCGGACGCGCTGAGCGAACGGGCGCTGGAGAGAGGACGCAACCAGGTCGGCACGCTCGGTTCTGGGAACCATTTCCTCGAGATGGGCGTCGTCGAGCGGGTGTTCAATTCCGACGTCGCGCGCGCGTTCGGTCTTGAGGAGGGTCAGATAACCGTAATGATACACTCCGGGTCGCGCGGTCTAGGCTACCAGGTCTGCGACGACAGCCTCAAGGTCATGCAGAGAGCTGTGGAGAAGTATCATCTCAGGATTCCCGACAGGCAGCTTGCGTGCGCGCCCGTCGAATCGCCGGAAGGGCGACGGTATCTTGGTGCGATGAGCGCGGCGGCGAACTACGCGTGGGCTAACCGGCAGGTCATGATGGCGTTGGCGGAACGAGCTCTGGTGCGCGCGCTCGGCGCGTCACCGGGTGAGCTCGGTCTAAGACTCGTCTACGACGTGTGCCACAATATCGCGAAGATCGAACGGCACAAAGTGGAGGGCGAGGAGAAGACCCTGTGCGTCCACCGAAAGGGCGCGACACGAGCCTTTCCGCCCGGTCACCCGGACGTGCCCGCACCGTACAAGGGCGTCGGGCAGCCGGTGTTAGTGCCCGGGGACATGGGTACCGGCTCGTTCGTCTGCGTCGGCGCGCAAGAGGCGATGGACGAGAGTTTCGGCAGCGCGTGTCACGGCGCGGGCAGGATGATGAGTCGGACAAAGGCCATCAAGCGGAGCAAAGGCAGAAACATCGACAGGGAACTCGAACAGCAGGGAATTGTCGTCAAAGCCAGAGGTAGAAAGACGCTGGCGGAAGAGATGCCGGAAGCCTACAAGGACGTGGATGCCGTCGTGGATGTGATGCACGCTGCCGGGATATGTCGTAAGGTGGTACGCATACGTCCGTTAGGTGTGGTCAAGGGTTGAACGGCAAGCGCCGGCGTGTCGGGCTACTCGCGCAGGTTTTCCCAGACGAGTTTTGCGACTCTCGACGAGTACAACATGGTGAGATGCCCCATATGATCGAGCGCGATGTTCGTGGTGTTTCCGCCGAGGATTGCGTTGCCCGACGGCACAAGCATATTATCGAACGTCGACCGGATGGAAACGTATTTCACTCTCTTCTCAATACTCTCAAACTTGTTGAGATCCGCGAGAAACGCGCTTCCGGGGTACATCTGTTTTGCACAAACGCCGGGTCCGAGCCGCGAGATAAGAGTACCATGATTAGGCGTACCGAGCATGACGCAGGCGCCTACCTTGCTAGCTCCTCCCAGATGTTCGATGTAGTACCGGGCGATCAGTCCGCCCATGCTGTGACCAACGAGGTTCACCCGCGCGGCGCCCGTCGTGCTGAGAATCGCGTCAACGGCGTCGGCAACCTGTTTTGCGAGGTCCCTGACGTCGCCCCACATCGGTTTAGGGTCAATCGTGTGAACGTGACCGGCACCCAATCCGCGCAGTAGCTTTATGAAGAAGACCCAGATTCCGCGGTTGGAGAAATAGCCCGGTATGAGCAGTACAGGCGTCGTGGTCACGTTAAGCGACACCCTGCTCTTGCGAAAACGCAACGCTCCGGCGACCGTCACCAGAAAGTGTGTCAGAGCCGCCGCGCCGATCTCGATGACGAACTCCAGGAGTACCCGCCCAGGTTTCAGTCGCTTGGTGGTTTTCCGTCGCTCGCGCCTTCCGAGAATAGCGGCGAGAATGAAGCTTGCCGCCGTGAACAGCAGCTCGAACGCGAACCACAGACATACCGCCAGGAAAAGAACAACAATTACGAACTTTGCGGACACGGTTCTCGATCCTCCAGTTGGTTTCAGGGCTTGATAGAACTGGTTTGGAAGCCTTGAACTGCCCTGTCCCACCCAGTTTAGCACAATATGCCCATTCCCGTCAACGCACCAACGTAGGCGCGCGATGACACGGGACCCGGGTACGTTACCCCAACTCATTCCGCGTTCGCATGCTTGATCGAGCCCTCCGAGCTGTATTACAATCGGCGAGTCGGGTCGAGCGGAGGCCCATATTCCAACTTGTTGGACGGGGTGTAGATGAAGAACAGGTTGAAAATCGCGGTTACCGGCATTGTTCAGGGAGTCGGGTTCAGACCGTTCATATACCAGCTCGCGAAACGGCACGAGCTGGTCGGGTACGTCTCGAACACGAGCGACGGCGTCATCATAGAAGCTGAAGGGGAAGAGGCGAAGCTCAAGGAGTTCCTTGACGCGATCCAGCGCGAGGCGCCTCCTCTGGCGCTCATCACGGGTGTGACCTCCGAACCCGTTCCGCCGGTTGCAGGCGCCGATTTTGTCATTCGAGAGAGCGCCGCCGCCGCCGAGCGGACAGCTCTGATCGCCCCGGACGTCTGCACGTGCGCCGACTGTCTTCGTGAGCTTTCTGACCCGGATGACAGGAGGTACCGTTACCCGTTCATCAACTGCACGAACTGCGGGCCGCGATACACCATCACCACGGATATCCCGTACGACAGGGCCAACACCACGATGCGCGAGTTCGAGATGTGCGGCGATTGCCGCCGCGAGTACGAGGATCCGATGAACAGGCGGTTCCACGCTCAGCCGAACGCGTGCTGGGAGTGTGGACCGGGAGTCTTCCTGACGGATGCTGCCGGAAGCAAGCTGGATAGCGACGACCCGATTCGTGCCACCGCAGAGCTTCTGCAGGATGGCAAGATACTGGCTGTCAAAGGGTTAGGCGGGTTCCATCTGGCTGTTGACGCCACCAACGACGATGCCGTCAAGCAGCTGCGCGGGCGGAAGATGCGCGAGGAAAAACCTTTCGCCGTGATGGCGCCGGACATCGCGAGCATCGAGCGGTTCTGCGTCGTCTCTGATGAGGAAAAGGAACTCCTGGAGTCGCCGAACCGCCCGATCGTGCTTCTGACAAAGAGACCGGAAAGTGCGATTTCAGAAAGAGTCGCGCCTAGAAACAAATATTTCGGCGTGATGTTGCCGTATACGCCGCTGCATTACGTGCTGCTGAGCGACGGTTTTCTCGCTCTCATGATGACAAGCGCCAACCCCAGCGACGAGCCTATTGTGATAGACAACGACGAGGCGCTGGAACGCCTGGCCGGCCTCGCCGATTACTTCCTCATGCACGACCGCGACATCTTCATCCAGAATGACGATACGGTTGCCCGGGTTGTCAACGGGTCGCCTGTGATGGTGCGCAGGTCGCGCGGGTACGCTCCACGGCCCGTATTCCTCGAGGAACCGGCCGAGACCGTGCTTGCTTGCGGGCCGGAACTCAAGAATACGGTATGCCTTCTGAAAGGGAAAAACGCGTTTCTGAGCCAGCATATCGGCGATTTGAAAACCGCGGAAACGTTCGCCGTGTTCAAGAAGACGATCGAGCACATGGAACGGATTTTCGAGATAGCTCCCCGGATAATCGCCTATGATATGCATCCGGACTACTTGAGTACGCGCTATGCCATGGCGCTGAAAGAGCAGGATAGCGGTGGGCTGCGTCTAGTCGCTGTCCAGCACCATCACGCGCACATCGTGAGCTGTATGGCGGAACGCGGCATCGAAGGGCCGGTGATAGGGCTTGCGCTTGACGGCACGGGCTACGGCGATGACGGGCGGATATGGGGCGGCGAGATACTCGTGGCGGATGAGTTGTCGTACCGGCGCGCGGCCCATTTCGAGTACGTTCCGATGCCGGGCGGCGACGCGGTTATCAAAGAACCGTGGCGGATGGCCTTGTCGTACCTGTACCACGCGTACGGGAAGTCCTTGTGGGACGTGGACATACAGTTTGTGCGCGATATCGACCGTGACAAGGCGGAGATACTGCTCGGTATGGTCGACAAAGACGTAAATTCCGTGCTGACGTCAAGTTGCGGCCGGCTGTTCGACGCGGTAGCGGCGCTCGCAGGCGTCAGACAGGCAATAACCTACGAGGGTCAAGCCGCCTGCGAGCTGGAGGGGATTATGGCGGAGGACGATGCCGGCTCGTATCCTTGTGCCATACGAGCTGAAGAGTCCGATACCTCGTTTCTGCTATGTTTTGGGGATACGATTCGTGCCATCGTGAGTGACCTGCAACGGGGTGTTGATGCGGCGACAATCAGTCGGCGATTTCACAGGACCGTCGCCGATGCGCTCAAAGAAGCGTGCATAATGGTGCGGGATTCTGATAAACTTGAGCGCGTCGTCTTCAGTGGCGGAGTGTTTCAGAACGTTTACCTGCTCAGTACGTTGAGCGAGGAGCTTGCCGCGCTCGGTTTCGAAGTGTACACGCACAGCGCGGTTCCCAACAATGACGGGTGTGTAGCGCTGGGTCAAGCAGTGATAGCCGCGCGCCGTGCCGTCAAGATGTAAGTGAGGTTGGATGATATGTGTCTTGCAGTACCAATGAAAGTCGTAAAACGCGAGGGCGAGCGTGGCGTCGTCGAGCTGGAAGGTGTCAGCAGGGATGTGGCTCTGCATTTCGTGGATGCGCAGGTCGGCGAGTACGTGTTGATACACGCCGGTTTCGCGATACAGAAGATCGACGAACAGTCCGCTCTCGATACGATACAGCTGTTCCGCGAGATGCTAGCTGCAGGCGCTATTGAGCAACCTGAAGAGCTGCAGCCGGAAGATAGAGGTTCCCCGTGAAGTACGTCGAGGAGTACCGCCAAAAAGGGCTCGTTACGGAGATCGCGGGCCAAATAGCCGCTAAAATCGACCGGCCGGTTACGTTGATGGAAGTGTGCGGCACGCATACTATGGCGATCCACAGGCACGGTATACCGGAGATCGTGCCTCGTGAGCTCCGGCTTCTATCCGGCCCGGGCTGCCCTGTGTGCGTGACGCCGACAAGCTATATTGACGCGGCGATCGAGCTTTCGCGCAGGGAGGACGTCACGCTGACCACGTTTGGCGACCTCGTACGCGTGCCGGGCTCATCGACGAGCCTGGAAAGGCGCAAGGCTGAAGGTGCCGACGTGGTAACCGTATATTCGCCGCTGGACGCCGTGACGTTGGCGGAGCAGCGTCCTGACCGGCAGGTGGTATTCCTTGCGGTCGGCTTTGAGACAACCGCGCCGACGGTGGCCGCGTCCGTCCGAGAGGCGAGGAACAGGAATGTCGAGAACTTCTCGGTTCTCGTGGGCCACAAGCTGGTGCCGCCGGCCCTTATTGCACTCCTTCAGGACGAGGAGGTCAATGTCGACGGCTTCATCTGTCCGGGCCATGTCAGCACTATCATAGGAGCCAGGGCGTACGAACCTATCGTTAACGAGTTTGGCGCGCCCTGCGTGGTGGCCGGCTTCGAGCCGGTTGACATTGTCGCGGCGCTGGCGTGGCTTGTCGAGATGGTTGTGACCGGCAAGCCCGAGGTGCGTAACGCGTACACGCGCGTTGTGACGGACGAGGGTAATACGTGCGCGTTGGAGTGTATGTACGAGGTGTTTGAGGCTGTGGACAGCGCTTGGCGCGGGTTGGGCGCCATCCCGGCGAGCGGTCTGGCAATGAGAGAGGCGTATGCGGAACTCGACGCCGTCAACAGGTTTGGCCTGAAGATGCAGGAGGTGGCTGAGACCTCCGGATGCCTCTGCGGCGACGTGCTTCGCGGCGCGATCGAACCGAGCGACTGTGCGCTCTTCGCCGAGCAATGCACGCCGGAACATCCTATCGGACCGTGTATGGTATCGTCCGAGGGAACATGCGCCGCGTTTTATAAGTATAAGCTGAGACGATAGTTATGGATGCCGACGACAAAATCATACTGGCGCACGGCAGCGGTGGCAAGCTCACCCGCAACCTGGTCAACGAGGGCTTCCTTGCGAAGTTCCCCGATCCGGTGCTGGCGGAGTTGGACGATTCCGCGCGCGTGCAGGTCGGGTCGAACCGCATCTGTTTTACGACCGACTCCTACGTCGTGAAACCGCTCTTCTTTCCCGGAAGCGACATAGGCAAACTGGCGGTGTACGGCACCGTGAACGACCTGGCGGTGATGGGCGCCGAACCTCTCTACATATCGTGCGCGCTCATCATTGAGGAGGGTCTGGAACGGAGCGTGCTGGACCGCGTGACCGACTCGATGGCCGAGGCGTGCCAGACAGCGGGCGTATCCCTCGTGACCGGCGACACGAAAGTCGTCGAATCGGGCGGTGCCGACCAGCTTTTCATCAACACGTCGGGCGTCGGTCTGCTGCCGGACGGAAGAGATCTCGGTATCGATAAGATATCGCCCGGCGACCGCGTGATCATCAGCGGCACAATAGGCGATCATGCTATAGCCGTACTTGCCGCGCGGCAGGACCTCGGGCTGAAGTTGAGCGGGCTCAAGAGCGACTGTGCGCCGCTCAATAACCTTATCAGTGACGTTCTCGAACGGTTTGACGGCGTCAGGTTCATGCGCGACCCGACACGCGGCGGGTTGGCCACGGTACTGTGCGAGATGGCGGAAACCGCACGCGTTTCGGTGAGCATCTGGGAAGAAAAGGTGCCGGTTCGGGACGAGGTTAGAGGAACATGCGAGATACTGGGGTTTGATCCGTTGTATCTCGCAAACGAGGGTAAAGTGGTGATGGTCGTAGACGGCGGCATTGCCGACGAGGTCCGTAACGCTCTGCGCGGCGACGATCTGGGCAAGGATGCCGAGGTCATCGGCGAGATCGGCGCGGACAACCCCGGCGAGGTCGTTTTGCGCACGGCGGTCGGCGGCTCGCGGTTGATCACAATGCTTGCGGGCGACCAGTTGCCGCGAATCTGCTGATCAGGGGGAATTATGCGATACATTTCCGTAACAGGTAAGACATTGCCCGAGGTGTGGGAACGGTCCATCGTCGAGTGCTGGGAGAAGGGCGACGCGTTCCGCACCGAGTACGACAAACCTACCGACCCGACAAGCAAAGATTGCACCGCGCTGCTCGTTGTCGAGGAACCGTTCAGCGAACCGCGCATCCACAGGGCGTTCCCCGGCGGTCTCGACGACCTGGAGATATACCGGCAGGAGGTCGTTGACGGCGTGCACGACCACTGGGTCTCGCCGGAGGAGGGCAAATGGTCCTACACGTACCACCAACGTCTTCGCGCGTACGAGATTGACGGCAAGACCATCGACCAGATTCAGTACGTGATAGACAAGCTGTCCGAGACGCCTTACTCGCGTCGCGCCCAGGCTACAACGTGGAATCCCTCGGTCGATCCCACTGTGGACGATCCCGCGTGTCTCCAGAGAATGTGGTTCCGGATCGACAACGACGACCGGCTGGTCCTGCAGGTATCAATCCGGTCGAACGACGCGTTCAAAGCGGCCTTCATGAACATGTTCGCCTTCACGGAGCTGCAGAAGGATGTCGCGAGCGCCATATCGGAACGCCTCGGGAAAACGATAGCTGTCGGCGAGTACGTCCATTGCGCCAACTCATACCACATCTACGGCTCGTACTTCGAACAGTTCGAAGGCTTCCTCAGGACGCTCAAACAGCGCTCTTTCGAGGACCGCGTCTGGGACAGCACATCGGACCTCGTGCAGGAACAGTTCGAGTACGGCCGCCAACGCCTCGCCGCAGAACGGGATGAGTGACAGGAGGATTCCGACCCGTCTGGAGGACTGATGGGCGATGAGGGACTCGAACCCCCTACCTCTGCCATGTGAAAGCGCGTAGGGAACGCGATATAAGGCCTTTAAGGAAAGTTAAGGTCGTTTATGTCGCTCTATGATCGCCAAATCCAATGGCAAACTCAATGGCAGGAGAGGGAGCGTCTGGTAGCCCCGCCACGTGTGAGGGCTGCTTCAAGCACCCAACTATCCCAGATGTTCTGAAGACATACAGCATGAGGCATTGACCGGATCGATTAATGAGCATATAATAACTAAGATCTGCCCGTGGTGGTCGCGGGCGAATCAATATGGGGAATGTCGGATTAAAGAAAGGAGTATGGTTATGCGTAAGTTAGGAGTAGTAATAGTCGTAGCGATGCTTGTGCTCCCGTTGCAGATGTCAGTCGCGTCAGCGCAGAGTCAGGAATTCCGGCGTATTCCTGTCGAGGAGTATGTCGACAAGATGAAAGCAGGCTGGATTGGCCAGATGGTCGGCGTCGGGTGGGGCGGCCCAACGGAATTCCAGTACAGGGGCACTATCATTCCGGAAGAAAGAATGCCGGAGTGGAAACCGGACAAGGTTAACCAGTTCATGCAGGACGATATCTACGTCGAGATGACGTTCCTGAGGACGCTGGAGTTGTATGGTTTGGACGTATCGACCCGGCAGGCGGGGATAGATTTCGCCAACAGCGGCTACATGTTGTGGCATGCGAACGTATTTGGGCGTGAGAACGTGCGAAACGGTATTGCACCGCCCGACTCCGGTCACCCGCAGTTCAACAAGCACGCCGACGATATTGACTATCAGATCGAAGCGGATTACGCGGGCCTCATCTCGCCGGGACTGCCAAACAGCGGCATACGGCTTGGCGAGATCTTCGGACGAGTCATGAACTACGGCGACGGTCTGTACGGAGGCCAATTCGTCGCCGGCATGTATTCCGAGGCATTCTTTGAAACCGACATGGAAAAGGTCGTGCGAGCCGGACTCGAATGCGTTCCGGAGGGAAGTCAGTTCCACGAGTGTATCTCCGATGTCCTGAAATGGTACAAGGAGAACCCGGACGACTGGCAGGCGACATGGCAGCTGATCGAAGAGAAGTACAACGACAACCCGGAGTACCGTCGTGCCAGTTGTGGCGATAAACGCGAAGACTTCAATATCGATGCGAAAATCAATGGTGCATACATCGTCATGGGATTGCTCTATGGTGAGGGTGACCTGGACGAGACCGTCATCATCTCGACGCGTTGCGGGCAGGACTCCGACTGTAACCCATCCAACGCTGCCGGTGTTCTGTTCACTTCCCTGGGATTCTCAAACCTGCCTGACCGGTTCACCTCTGCGCTTAACGAGGAGGGCAAGTTCAGCCATACGCCCTACAGTTTTCCTATCCTCGTGCATGTCTGCGAATCGTTGGCGCGCGCAGCCATTATGAGGGAGGGCGGTCGTGTCGAGAGAGACGATGAGGGCCGCGAAACCTTTGTCATACCGGTCGAGGAACCGAAACCGAGTGCTCTGGAGCAATGTTGGGAACCCGGCCCGATTGCGAACAGCCGCTTCACGGAAGAAGAGCTTGTGCATATCGACCCGCCACCCGCAGAGGAGGAAGTGGAAAAATATGCAGATGTGCAGGATCTGGACGAGGCCGTCGGCAAGATTGCCCCAGGGTGGAAGGTTAAGGATTGCAATAGTAACGAGTATTTCGGTCTTCACAACAAATTGCTTGAACGGGAAAACGTCCTGGTTACACATCCGGAGAGCCAGGAAGTCCCATGTACCCTGTCTAAACGCGTGAAGATCCCCAGCGGCAAAACGCAACTGCAGCTAGCCGTAGGACACATTGAAGGATTAGACTGGTTGCTCATCGTTAAGGCTGACGGAAAAGAGCTCCTGAAGACCGAGGTCGACAGCGGCACGACTGAAGACGGATGGCGGGACATCGCGGTTGATCTGTCCGCGTACGCGGGCTCCGAAATCATGTTGGAACTGCTGAACGCGTCCAATGACTGGGCCTTTGAGATTGCCTGCTGGGCGAAGATCGCCATTATCAGCGAGTAGGCCACATTACGTGTTGTGAACGCAGTTTGATCGCGATTAACATCACTCAAGAAAGTGGAACATTGGCATAAAGCTTGGGCAACTTCCTTCGCAGGCTGGCGCTGCCTCGAAGCGTCAAGCACTGGTCGCTGACGACGTTGAGGGAAAAGCTGATCACGATTGGCGCTAAGGTCGTCACCCACGCACGGTACGTCACGTTTCAGATGGCAGAGGTCGGTTCCATATGGGAAATGTCGGCCAATAGGTGTACCGTACGAATTGGCGAGCAAGATGCACAGGAGAACCGAAAATGAGCCCAAAGTTTGGATCTGGATTTGGCGCTATAGCCATAGCAATCGCACTATCGATAGTTGTCCCCCTCTCTGGATGTGCGGAGAATCCCGATGAAAAGAAGAATCCTATCATCGGAACGTGGGAGCTGACGTCGGATTGGGGAAAGGGGGAGGAGAAGGGGAAGCACATTGTCTCCGTGAATCCGGATCTCACCGGGACCGTCAAAGACTTGGAGCTAGGTTGGACGTCGAAACTCCGGAATGTCGTGTCGAAAGGCGATGCTGTGAGCTTCAGCTTCTTCTTCGGGGAGACTGAAGAGTATGAAACCGACTTCGAGGGCACAGTCGTCGATAAAGAAATCAAAGGGGAATTCACCATTCTCGGCGTCACTGCTGTTGTCGTTGGCTCCCCTCTCTCTGCAGCCGAGGCGGCTTCGGCGGCGGCCCGGCTATCGGTGTTCGATATCTACGAAGCGCGGAGCTTGACGAGTTCAGAGGGCGACACGATACCTTACCGATTGTTTGTTCCCCGGGATTACAACCCGGACAAAAAATATCCAATCCTACTCTTCCACCATGGTGGCGGAGGAACCGGCACCGACAACCGGGGTAACCTCGAAAGTGCCTGCGTACGAGAATGGATCAAGCCGGAAGCGCAGGCGAAGAACCCGTGTTTCATCGTTGCCCCACAGTTTCCGGGCAAGGAGTCGAAAAGCAGCGAAGGAAAAGGCTCAACGACCGATGTCGTGAAGCTTCATATCCGGACCATGCATGAGATTCTTGACAGTCTGGAAAAGGAGTTTTCCATCGACACCAGGCGCGAGTATGTGACGGGCTTGTCCTGGGGGGGTGAATGCGTCTGGTTGTCCCTCATCGAACGGCCGGATCGGTTTGCCGCTGCAGTGCCGATCTGCGCGACCGGCGGGATCGCCATAGGCGTGGCCGCCGAGGAACGAGGAAGGAAATTCGCCCAGCTTCCGCTGTGGATATTCCACGGTGATGCAGACGACACGGTGCCGGTGGACGTCTCGCGAAAGATGGTCAAAACACTGAGGGATGCTGGCGGGAATCCAAAGTACACGGAGTACCCCGGCGTCGGCCACTACAGTTGGGACAGGGCTTACCGGGATCCGGAACTGATTGAATGGTTGTTCGCTCAGTCTCGCACGCAAGCCCGCGATGATGAGAGCGGCAACGGCGCCGTTGATGACCTTGAAGGCTGACGAAGACGAACTCCTGAAGACCGTGGTCGGTAGTGACACGACTGAAGACGGATGGCGGGACATCGCGGTCGATCTGTCTTCCTATGCGGGCTCCGAAATCATGTTGGAACTGCTGAACGCGTCCAATGATTGGGACTTTGAGATCGCCTGCTGGGCGAAGATCGCAGTTGTCAGTGAGTAGGCGCATTGTGCATTGCGAACGCAGATTGATCGCGATTAACATCAATCAGGAAAGAGGAGCACTATCATAAGCGGCACGCAGAATCGTCGGGAGTTCTTGAAGAGTACGGCCATTGGCGCAACGGCCATTACGGCATGGGGCCGGTCGGTGGGGGCGTAGAATGAACGGGGAGAATGAAGGGAGAATAAAATGAGCAAGAGAAATACATTACTCCTGTTGACTGTTGCGATTCTGGTCGGTTGCTCATTGGTGCAGGAACAGCGCTTGACCACCGAGCAACCTACAAAGACTCTCAGAGTGACAATCCAGGAGGACAGCAATTCCGGAGGACTGAGTGTTTCGCATCCGCACCTTCCGGGGAATACGCTCTCCTACCTAAGTTGCGAGGGCGTTTTGTACGGAGAGCCGACCACCGCCACACCGCTCTTTGAGGTCAAGGTCTCCCCGGACCCGAACGCGCCTGGAGCCCACTGGACCGTCACGGACAACACGTTCTCGTACACGTGGAATTACGCCGAAGGCATCAAAGTGGATTTTGTGGGCACCGTGACGGGCAACGGACTTCGGCTGCGTTACACGCTGACCAACACCACCCAGAAAACGCTGAAGCGTGTCCTGGTGCACACATGTATTCCAACCACCGACGCGCCTGCGTTCTTTCCTGGCCTGACGAAAAGCCCCTCGGAGGGCAAAGGCAGGGTCGGACGATATATGGGCTTGTATAACCGAACCTACCTTTGGTCCAAGGGCCGAAGCTTCAACTTCGCAGAGACGGAGTTGGGACGGGACGAAATCCATCTTTCCTTCATGCGAAAGGGTCGTACCCCCATCGAGTGGGAATGGTGGATAAACGGCCCTGAAACTTTCGACTACCCCTTTATCGCAGTGCAGAGTAAAGACGGCACGTTTACGACTGCCCTCGGCTTCGAGGCCGCCGATTGGGCCTCCATCAATGCCGGCGACGAAAGGGCATGCTTCCACCTATTTCCCGTCTTTGGCGACCTCGAGCCCGGTGAGAGTGCGACGGTTCGAGGGTGCTTCTACTTGATGCACGGCGCACCGGAAGATGCGTTGAGGCAGTTCAAGGAAGATTATCCCGGCGTCGAATAGATGCTTTGGCTACCGGCGGGTGCAAGAATATAGGCTACAACCATAGGATACGAGACGGCAAATGGATAGGAAGACAAGTTTACTCGCGAGATGGATGTGTTTGATCGCAGGTGTGGTTCTTGCGGTAATGCACACAGCTGCGATGAGTGAAGAGCATGTGGGTCGCGTTCTATTCAGTGCAAACGAACAGGGCTCGGGGAAAGCCATCCCGTTTCGGCTCCATCTCCGCTCGACGAAGACCGACATCCCCGTAGCCCTCGTCGAAAGGTACATCTCTCTTTTCGAGGCTGTAGATACCGACCATGACAGTCGGATTGTGCTGGCCGATTTCGAGGCTGAAGATAGACAATTCGGTAGGGAGATGTTCGAGACCCTTGACCGAGATCGGGACCGCGTTCTTCTCAGGGAAGAGCTACCCGACTCGTTACGGGATTTCCTTTGGTTTGAGACTCTTGGCAGGAACTTCTCCCCTGCAGTTGCGCCGGACCCGGCGCAACTGCCGAAACCGCCCCTGTGGCACGATCAATTCTCTTGTCCCGGCCCCACAACATTCAGCCTGCCCGAAGGAGAGTACGAATACGTCATAGCGCGTGGCCCCGAGTATACGACCGCCCAGGGAACGTTCGAAGTGTCTGCCGGAGATGTTCTGGAGTTTTCGCCGACACTTGATCGACTCGCGGATCTCGTTTCAGAAGGGTGGTGGTCCGGGGAACTGCACGTGCATAGGCCGGTGGATGAGATGGAACTGATCATGCTGGCCGAGGACCTGCATGTCGTACCGTGTATAACCTGGTGGAATGAGCGAAACCACTGGACTGACGCTACTCTCCCTGTGAATCCGGTTCGGCGTTTCGGCGAAACCCGTTTCTGCGACGTTATGGCGGGGGAGGATGAACGTCGTGGTGGCGCGTTCATGTACTTCAATGTGAAGCGCCCCTTAGACATTGCGGGTGCAGAGAAGGAGTATCCCTCCCTCCTCGCGTTCATTGAGGAAGCGAAGAGAAAATATCCGGATGTGTGGGTCGATATCGAGAAACCGTTCTGGTGGGACGTACCGGTAGCGTTGGCGCACGGGTACGGTGACTCGATCGGCCTGGCACACAACCACATGTGGATGGAAGGCGAATTGGACAACGAAGCATGGGGACGACCGCGAGGTTCACGTTATGATGTCCGGTTCGGCAACGCCCTGTATAGTCAGGACCTTTACTATCATATACTCAACAGTGGGATACGCATTCCACCCAGCGCGGGAAGCGCATCCGGGGTAATGATGAGTCCTGTGGGCTATAACCGCGTGTACGTGCATGTTGACGGGCCTCTCACATACGCCAAATGGTGGGAAGGACTGCGCAAAGGACGGTGTTTTGTCACGAACGGGCCGCTACTTCGTGCACGGGCCAACGGCCAGCTTCCCGGCCATGTGTTTGTTACCGACGCGGGTGGTTACCTCGAAATCAAAGTCACAGCTCGCCTGGACGGTGCCGATACGGTTTCTGCGGTCGAGATCATCAAGAATGGCATCGTTGAGCGAACCGTGCCCTATGACGAGTTTGCGGAGACAGGGTTGCTGGGGAGTATTCGCTTCGAACGCTCCGGCTGGTTTCTTGTCCGTGCGATAGCCGACAACAACACGTCCTTCCGTTTCGCCTCTACTGGTCCCTACTATGTGGAGATCGGGCCGGAACGCCATCATATCAGCAGGCGATCGACCGCGTTCTTCTGCGAGTGGATCAACGCCCGTATCGCCCAAATCGAACGTGCCGAACTCGAGAAGCCGGAAGAGGTCCTGAAGTATCACTACAAAGCCAGAACCTTCTGGACAGAACGTCTGGCCAACGCGAATGCCGACTGACGATAAGTGTACAGCCTCGTGTATCACTTCACAGACAGCATTCCCTACCTTGAAAACCTCGCATGAGTCCTGCCATGTGAAGGCGCCGTGGGAAGACGATATAAGGCGAAATAGAGCGATATAAGGGCCTTTAAGGAAAGATAAGGTCGTTTATGTCGCTCTATGATCGCCAAATCCAATGGCAAACTCAATGGCAGGATGGCGATAGTCGGTACATTGCGATTATCCGCTGCCCAAGGATTTTTGTTGACATTTGGCGGGTTTAGTGCTATTCTGGTAGTGTGGGGGTTTAATGAGTTGAGGGTTTGAAGAGAATCCTAGTCGTTTCAAGCTCACCGACGTTTGCTACCCTGGGGAGGAGTAGCGTTCCTGACGCTATTGAGATCCTGGCGCGCTGAGGCGAAGGATCATGAGTCGCTTGCATCCGAAGTGCGCGCTCCTTAAGCAGTATGATTGTGCCTGCCATGCGTTAAATCACAGAACTGACACCAACGCGAGTGTGAACTGTTTTTACCTATGGAGAGGTGTGTGTATATGAACTGGGAGGATGGAACCATGAAGAGATACGCGTTTCTGTTTGCAGTTGCCATCGCAGTTTGTAGTACGGCATTTGGCGATGTCGTGACGTTCCCCGACCCGAACGTTGAAGCGGTAATTCGCGACGCCATCGGTATACCGACAGGCGACATTGAAGACACGGATCTCATCGGGCTGACGAATCTAGATGCGAGCGACCGTGGAATCACGGACTTGACGGGTCTTGAGTATGCAGTGGACTTGACGGTGCTCGCCCTCTGGGGGAACCCAATTTCGGACTTGAGTCCGTTGAGCGGGTTGACCGGCCTGACGGAGCTCGTTTTCGGGCACAATCAAATCTCCGACTTGAGTCCGTTGAGCGGGTTGACCAACCTGAGCACGATCAATCTCAACGGCAACCCAGTTTCCGACTTGAGTCCGTTGAGCGGGTTGACCAGTTTGACGCGCCTCTACCTCGCATGCAACGACGTTTCGGACTTGAGTCCGTTGAGCGGGTTGACCAGCCTGACGACGCTCTGGGTCTGGGAGAACCAGATTTCCGACGTGAGTCCGTTGAGCGGGTTGACCGGTCTGACGGAGCTCGAACTGGGAGGCAACCAGATTTCCGATGTGGGAGCGTTGAGCGGGTTGACCAGTCTGACAGAGCTCTGGCTCTGGGAGAACCAAATTTCCGACGCGAGTCCGTTGAGCGGGTTGACCAGCCTGACGTGGCTCAACCTCTCCGGCAACCAAATTTCGGACGTCAGTGCTCTTGTGGCGAATGCGGGTATCGACACCGGGGATGTCGTGAGGCTGCTGTGGAACCCACTGAGCCAGGATACCATAGATACTGACATTCCCATCCTGGAAGGGCGCGGCGTAACCGTGTACTACGGGGAGTTGTGCGTGGCGCTTTACCCGACCGATGCGGGTGTCGGCGATCCACTCAACCTCACACTTTATATTAATGGTGAACCCACGGATCCAGTTCATCTGAACATTTGGTACGTTGAGATGTGGACCTGGGAGGAGATACCGGCGGTCATTCCTGAACTTACCGAGGATATGCTCAGCGCTACGGTTTGGCATGTAGAATATGGCGAAAACTGGCCCAATTATCGTACTAGGTACATGGGATTCACTGGTACCTTCGCTGATGCCATAGCGGAAGGTGGTTATGGTGGTCCCAGTTGCGAGTTCCTGGTCGATTCCGACGGTGATGGGCTGCGGGACGTTGTTGAGACCAACACGGGTGTGTACGTCTCGCCTACTGATACGGGTACCGATCCGAACAACCCGGACACTGACGGCGACGGTATCTCGGATGGGAGGGAAGTGGCATTCGGTACCGATCCCACCGACCCGGAGAGCTGGCCGGCGCTGCCAACGACCAACTTCACCGGACTGATTCTCCTTACCGCTGTGTTCTTGCTAGCGGGGCTTGTGGTGGTGCGTCGCAGGAAGGTTTTCGCACAACGCTCTTCGTGAATCCAGAGGAATAGCTGCAGGCTGGGAATAGCAGCTAGCAGCAGCCTGTCTCTGTTTGGGGATGCGGGGAGAAAACATGACGTAAGTCCAATGATACCAATGGTGGGCGATACAGGACTCGAACCTGTGACTTCTGGAGGCCCATGCTGAGGGCCCGTAATCAAGGGGTGACGGGGGGAACATCCACACGGGATGTTCCCCCCGGCCGATTCTGAAGAGGATCGGTTGTCTCCTATTCCTCCTCTTCAATCCTCTCCACCGCATATCCTTCAGGGGCTGTCGTGCTGAAGAGCGACTCGTCGAGCTCGATGTCGCACTCGAACTCGCTCATGATAATCTGTCTTCCTGTCCCAGCGTGGACGATCTCGATACGGAGCGGAAGTTCAGTCTCTTCGTCGATCCAGAACGTAATATCGTCTCCTGGACCAACCTTCCGGTATCCTTGAGCCTCGCGTCCTTCGACCACGCGCAGGCCGAGATTCTCCCGTGGCCCGCCCTGCGCGTCCCTCGCCATCTGCAACATATCGGGATCTTGCGCAGGTCCTCTGCCGATAAGACTCGTCTCGACAGCTCGTTTCTCGCCAGGAATGAGCTCGAGGGTTTTAATCGGGCTCTGGGAGAGGTCAACCACGGTGATAGTGCCGTCAGGCATGACCTCGCGCCGCCGCGAGAGGCTCCAACGCATGAGACGATACGTCTCCTCAGGTATCCCCTCGTCTTTGACTGTGTAAGTGCAGACATAAGGGAGGAAGTCGCTAGGCGCCTGAACAAGAAGATCCGAATACTGGTCCCCGGAGAAGTCCGGCAGATCTTCAGGGGGCACGTCGCGGACGCTCAGGTCGCCGTACACAACCCGGTACGTGTCTGACGCCCTGAACAGCCACCAGATAACCGGGGATTCCGCATCGCCAAGCTCCACGCCGTCGCCGACATAACGGAGCTCGCGGACTTTGTAGACGCGTTTGAGAAACTTGATGTATTCCAGAGCCCGCCTCACACTGGTGCGGAGCGACTCGATCTCTTCTTCTGAAGCGGAGAGCCCGATGCGCTCTACATATCTCTTAAACCCGTGTTGCAGTTCACGAAAATCAGTTGCGGAAGGGAAGTTGCCGTCCTGAAGGCTCGCGATGGCGCGAAGCCCTTCGACGACGTGCTCTTCGGTCGCAATAACGCCGTCCTTAACCACCACTTCTTGAACTGTGTATCCCTCGGGTGCCGTCGTGCTGAAAAGCGACTCGTCGAGCTCGATATCCCATTCGAAATCACTCGTGATACTCGTTCTTCCGACTCTGTCCTGGCGAAGTTCGACACGGATCGGCAGACCCGTCTCTGGATCGACCCATATTGTGTAGTCGTTGACTTCGTGCGGTCTGTGGAAACCTTGCGCCAGCCGGCCCTCGACCCTTTTCATGCCGAGGTTCTCGGCGGTACCGTTGCGCATGCCGCCCACTGTTCGCAAAATGTCGTGATCCTTGGCAGGCCCTACGCCCAAATACGTCCTCTCTATGGCACGCTTTTTCTCCGGCATGAGAACCAGGGTCTTAATAGGTTCTTGGGACTTGTCACCAACCGTAATGCGACCGTCGTCGTGCTCCACCCGTGCGCGTGTGAGGCTGTCCCGCATGAGTCGCGAACTATAAGGCTCCCTACCATCGTATAGCCAGGTCTGGGTACAGGCGTACGGCCGGAACTCGCGAAGCTGCTCAAGCACATCGGCAAACGCCAAGGGTCCTTTCTTAGCACCCGGCCTTGGCCAGAACATCAGTGCTGCCAGGAGCAGGACAGCCGCTGGTATGGCATACCTGACAGCCACGCGCCAACGCGGGACGAATAGAATTCGGCGCCGACGTTCCCGAGTGGATTCACGCGACTCCATCCGCTCGCGGAAGGCCGCCAAATGCTGACGCAGCCGGGCATCCACTTCCGGCGGTACTTCCGTGTCCAATCGTTCCTTCAAAAAACTGTCCATCGCATGGTCTCTATCGTTCTTACTCATCTGTTCATCGCCTCCTTGGGTGAATGTGGTGCAAGGTGGGCCAGGAGCTTGGAGAGGCGTGTGCGGGCACGAGCAATATGCGTTCGCACCGTTACCTCGCTGCAGCCCAGTGCCTGCGCAATTTCCTGGTAGGACAGCTCCTGCACAAAGCGCATCAGTGCCGCATCAGCCTGTTTTCGCGGCAGTTGACGTATCGCGCGAATGATCTCCGCCCGTTCCTCCTGTCCGGAGAGACGCTCCGCTGGAGAGGGTCTCGGATCGGGAATCTCCGTAGGGACGGCTTTGAGCTCCTCGCGCCACCGCCGGCGGATTTTCCTGTGCAACACGTCGTAAGCGGCATTGATGCAGATTCTCAGGATCAGCGCGTGCGGATTTGGGTGACGGCCGATCTTGCCCAACCGCTTCCAGATAGTCGCTAGAGCTTCCTGGAACGCCTCCTCGGCATCATCCGGATCCCGCACGACCCGCCAGATGGACCGGATCATCTTGTCTTCGATCGGTCCGATCAGGGTTCCGTAGTTGCGGTGAATCCTGTTCAACGTTGCCCCTTTCCTTCGAGTTCGGCGCCGGTTGCCTCACACGCAATGCATTGCCTTCACCCATGTAGACCCCTGAGGCGGACATTTTGTGGACAAGAAACGCGCCACAATCGCTTTTTCTGCTGTGTCGGCGGATGTTCCAGGCAATAGTATAGACCATTTGGCGCGTAAGTTGCGCACATTGCCAAGTAAGGGGGTAATCGGTGACGACGGGTGACGTGCCGAAAAGAGGTAAGTTCAATGATACCAATGGTGGGCGATACAGGACTCGAACCTGTGACTTCTGCCATGTGAAGACAGCGCTCTAACCAACTGAGCTAATCGCCCGCGCCTATAGTTTATCAAACCTTCGCCGGAAGTTCAAGCCTTTCTCCGTGGCCTGCGGGCGGTTCGCGAACCGCCCCTACAGGGCGAATCGGGTTAGCGGAGGAGGAAGGTTGCCACCATAATGAAGAGGAGCCATTCGGGCGTGAATTCCTCGTCGTAGACCAGCCGGTACATGCGACGTTGTTCCGGGGATTGATCGAGCGCAGCGGTTCGACCGGCCTGATCCTTGAAATCCAGGTGAAGCGACCTCGGACGGACCACCTGCCCCCGCGCTCGTCTCGGTTTTACAGTAAGAGCGGTTTCGCCGGAGATCTTGACAGTAGCGTCGCCTTTGCGAGAGAAACGGAGCGCTATGTCTACGCTGCTCTCCGGGATTTCCACCCGGAAGGATGACGGTCTAGAAAAGGTGATGCGATTGTGCCTTACGGTGCAGTCAAGACCGTCGTTGCCACGATACTCGATCGCGACCCTTGATTGAGCTGCGGTTTGCATAATCGCAAAGACTGAGGGTATGAGGGGTGCTGTGAGCAACATGGGAAGGTTTGCCTTCGCGAACCCAAGGACGAACAGTGCGCAAAAGAAGACCGCGGGTGCCAGGGTCGCTAAGTTGAGGAACCGCACTCTTCGTCTAGCTACGGCGAAAATGTCACCATCGGCTCGTGCGAACGCGCAATATCGAGTCTTGGCGGTGCTTTTGCGCTCGATCCACACTTCCCGTGTTGCCATTGTGCGATTTCCCTCTGCCCCGGGAGCTATTATACCGGGTTCGATGTCGTCCTAGCAATGGAAAAGCCGGCTCACAGGAAGGGTTTGCGGCGGGAAGCAGCAGAAACTCCTGTCAAGACTCTTTAGAAATGTCCTCTATGTTAACGCATTAGAAATGTCCTCC
>CBFDCQ010000013.1:0-53617 GCA_965603355.1 uncultured bacterium | reverse complement strand
GGACGATCCGATTAACGAAAGAAACCGCTGGGGCAATCCGCGGCTGCAGTTCAACGGCATGACCAATTGGATCTACGAGGGCGTGTACTTCGGGCTAATGGACGTTTATACTATGGGGGAGTCGGGGTTTTTCGACGGGTATGATTATGAGACCAGGCACGAAGATGACTATATGGATTTCTACGTCGGCACCAGCCGGGACGGCATCACTTTCGACAAGAGCTGGATATACGCGCGCAAGCCGTTCGTGCCGCGTGGGCCGGCCGGAAGCTTTGACAAGGACGGTATAAAGCCTCCTTCCCAGATTGTCACCTACAACGATGAGCACTGGATCTACTATGGAGGCATGGGCGAGCGTCACTACAGTATAGGCCGGCACTTGAATATCGGACTGGCAAAGCTGCGGCTGGACGGTTTCATCTGTCTGGAGGCAAAGGATACGCCGGGTACGGTCGTCACCAAAGCGTTCATGCTCGAAGGTGACAAACTTGAAGTGAACGTCGATGCACAGGCCGGCCGGATACAGATTGAAATGCTTGACGAAAACGGAGTTCCCATCCCCGGGTTCTCCGGCAAGGACGCTGCGGATTATCAGGCGGTGGATAACCTGCGTCTAAAACCCGCTTGGAAGGATAACAAAGGCCTTTCGGCGCTGACGGGCGAAGTCGTACAGATTCAATTCCGTCTTCGCAACGCCAAGCTTTACGCATTCCGGATTCAATAGGAAATCGGCCAAAGGACAAAGCAAAGCTGTATAGGTTGAGTTTTGAAAGGACTGAAAAGCTATGCAGGAGTCACGCAAGACCAAGAGGTCCGAAAGGAGAAGTCAGATGAGGCATCGAGCTGCTTGTTTCTTGTTAGCGACGATTTTGGTGGTGCTGAGCAGTCACTCCTTTGCCCAGCCTGTCGTTAACGAATTGGTGGAGCAGAAGCCACTTTTTGTCAGAGGGGTCGGCGGGTACAACATCTATCGTATCCCGGCACTACTCACGACGCAGGCGGGGACGCTGCTGGCGTTCTGCGAGGCACGGGAAGGTGGCGACTCAAGCGATATCGATCTTGTGATGCGACGCTCAGAAGATGGCGGGGAAACGTGGTCACGCAAACTGGTTATTTGGGACGAAGGCGAAAACGTATGCGGCAACCCGTGCCCCGTCCAAGATCGCGAAACAGGAACCATCTGGCTACTGATGACCTGGAACCACCGGGACGATCCAGAGGAAGAACTCATCGAGGGTTCCGCTGAGTATACGCGACGGCCCTATATCTGCTACTCAAACGACGACGGCAAAACGTGGTCCAAGCCGGCCGATTTGTCCGAGACGTGCCGTGACCCCGATTGGGGTTGGTACGCTACCGGACCAGGCGTGGCCATCCAGCTCAAACGCGGCAAATACAAGGGCCGCCTGGTCTGTCCGTCCAACCACTCGAACGTGGAGTACGAGGACCACCACTACCGGTCACATGTGATCTATTCAGACGACCACGGAAAGACGTGGCAGCGGTCCCAGCCGATCGGCCCCGGTTGCAATGAGAGCCAGGTCGTCGAACTGGTTGACGGCACACTTATGATGAATATGCGAGCCTATGACCCGTCTGGTCACAGGGCTATAGCTACAAGTACTGACGGCGGAGAGACTTGGACCAAAGCATGGCGGCATGAACAATTGACAGAGCCTACATGCCAGGCAAGTTTCCTGCGCTATTCGAGTGTCGAAGACGGCGGCAAGAACCGGTTGCTTTTTTCCAATCCAGCGAGCATGGACGACCGAATAAACATGACCGTGCGTATGAGCTACGACGAGGGCAAGACGTGGCCTGTCGCCAGGCAACTATGCTCCGGATCCTCCGCTTACTCATGCCTTACGGTTTTACCCGACGGTGATATTTGCAGCCTCTACGAGGCCGGAGAAGATGATGCGGCAATCAACTTTGCCCGCTTCACACTGGATTGGCTGACAATGGGCAAAGATAGTATCTCCGAGTGACCTCCGCCGTGGAGAAATCCAGCGCTGCAGCGTACAGTTCACTCAATAGAAACGAATACAGCAGACTTCAGGGCCAATGTCCCAGCTCGACGAACTCCCTCTCGACGTTCAAGCCGTAATCCGCCTCCCTGTGGAACTGGAACGTCTTGCCGTTGCTCGTTACGGTGACCGCTCCGTCCAGGTCCGTCCTTAACACCTCGCAGTGCACGGAATCGTACCGTTCGATAGCATCCTTATGCGGGTGTCTGTGCGTGTTGCGGCGGCCTACCTGCACCACCGCAATCTTCGGGCGCACTGCGTTCAGGAACCCCCGTGAGCTTGAACCCCGTGACCCGTGATGCGGGACTTTCAGCACTTCCGACTCGAGGTCAGGGTACTCCTCGCAGAGATCGCGCTCAACGTTTGCACCAATATCGCCCGTGAAGAGGAAATCGATCTTCCCATACGACATCTGAAGCACGAGCGACAGCCCGTTCGTGCTCAGCCCTTCCCTTTCAGGCGGTTCCCGAGGCGGATGCAGCGCTCGGATTCGTACCTTCTCGCCTGCCGATATGACCGCTCCTTCGGCCAGGGTCTCAACCGGTATGTTGCGCTTACGCACCGCATCCATTAGCTTCGCATACGCCTGCGTATCGGCCTGCTCACCGTTTGTCATAAGCCGTTTAACGCGAAAGTGTTCCACTATATAAGGCAGTCCGCCTATATGGTCCGCCTGCGGGTGGCTGACCACCATCGCTTCGAGCTCCCTGACACGTCGCTCCCAGAGGAACCGCGCGATCACTCTCTCACCGACATCGCTCCGCCTCCCGACCGGTCCGCCGTCAATCAGCAGCGCACCGTCATCCGGCAGTTGGATGAATATGCAATCACCTTGACCGACATCGAGGAAGACTACCTCCAATTCCGACGGAGTGATGACAAATACGCACGCGACTAACGAGCACGCAAAAAGACAGGCTATAACCCCGACCAGTACACGTTTGCTCAACCGGATGTCCCGATGGAAGATCACCAGGAACATCGCAGCGTAGAAGAACGCTATTGACCAACTCGGCGGGGACTCAACGGTAAAGTGACCACCTTTGATCCCGGCGAAGAACTCGACCAACCCGAACACGACGTCCATGACGAGTCGGTTCGTGGCGCTGAACAGTCTCGCGATAGGAACGGAAAAGGCACCGCTCACCGAGGCGAGCGCTGCAAGGCTCAGCAGAGGGCCGATCAGCGGGATCACTACCGGATTGGCCAAAATGCCGACCGGCGCCAGTATTCCAAAGTAGCGTGCCGTTACCGGCGCCATGAACACCACTATAGCCAGAACATGGCTGAACGCTCTGAGAAAATACATCTGGAAACGCGTGAGACCCACCGCGGCGACGAATCCCGGAACCGGCACGCTCGCGCTCAAATGCACGTTCGGCATCCCTCTCCGTCTGGCAATGGTCTGCAGAAAGAAGTTCTCGACCATTGGCGCCAACATGACGATCGCCGTAGCGGCAAGGAAGCTCAGCTGGAAGCTCAACCGAAAGAGCAGCATGGGGTCCCACACCAATAGCAGCAGACACGCCAGACAGAGCATGCTCAGCCGGTCCGCCTCGCGTCTGAGCAGACCCGAGGCCAGAATCGTCACGGCCATAATCGTCGCCCTAAGCACCGGCGGGTTAGCTCCCGAGATGAACGCGTAGAACACCACGAGCATTATGGCGGCGACGATGCGCCTTTTCCGCACCGTCGCCGGAATGCCGAGCAGGATGGTCACCATCGAGTACACGATGAATACGTGAATCCCCGAAACGACCGTAAAATGGTACGTACCGCTCTCTATGAACTTCTGCTTCATCTCCGCCGGGAACATATTCCTCTCGCCGAGCCACACCGCGCTCAGGAAGTCGGCGTGCTCTTCGTCGAGAGTCGCCCGAAAAGTCTCGTGGATCTTTCTGCGCGCGGCTTCAAGGAGACGCACGTTGAGACGCGGCTTCTCGTATCCGGCCTTCTCGACTTTCCCGGCACGGCGAATATCAAGAGCGGTATGGATGCCGCGTCTATGTAAATAGTGATAGAACTGGGAGGCACCCGGGTTGAGACGGCCCGAAAACTGCATGGCTTTGATCCTGAACGCGACTCTGTCGCCGATGCGCAGATCGAATTCGGGCGAGTACCACCCGATGTGCGCTTTGCCGCTTGTGGAGTGCGCGCCTGAATCGTCCTCGAACTTGTCAACCGCTATGACGAACGATATCGAGTATATGTCCGGACGGAACAACGTTGTTTCCAGAACCGTTCCCTGGAACGTGACCATCTGCCCGTGGCGTTTGCGAATTTCGCGGCTGAGCGCATCCTCTTCCTCAGTGATGGCGTGCCTGACGCTGTAGTGCAGCCCGCCCATACAGAATGTCGCCAGTACCAGAAGGAGGTTGACGGCGCGACGCCATCGAAAACGGAAGGAGATTAGGCAGAAAAGAAGCGAAAGGATCCCCACCGCAGCCTGGACCGCAATAGAGATGGGGTAGGTTGCCGCCAGCGCTATGCCAATAGCGTAACTGCCGGCCACCCACAACAGCGGGCGGTTCATGTTGTGAAAGTCTTACTTGACCGTTGAAACCTCCCAACCCGAATGTTAACCACGAGAATCCGGGCCGGTTTGACCTCCTTTGGCCATCAGGAATCACACGACGATATTCACAAGTCGTCCCGGCACGACGACGACGTTGCGTACGGTTTTTCCTTCAGTATACTTCTTCACGCGCGGGTCCTCGAGCGCCAGCTCCCGCAGGCGTTCCTCCGGCGTGTCCACCGGTGCGGTAAACTTGCTCCGTACCTTGCCATTTACCTGGACAATTATGACGTTCTCCGGAGAGACAACGGCTTCCGGGTCGTACTCCGGCCAGGACTCCTTCAGAACGCTGTCCGAATGTCCGAGATGCCGCCACAATTCCTCGCAAATGTGCGGGCTGAACGGAGAGAGCAGAACGATCAGCGACGAGGCAGCTTCGCTCAACACGGCGGGACGAACGTCATCGCTCATCGCGTCGCCCATAGTGTTTAGCAGCTCCATCATGGCAGCAATCGCCGTGTTGAAATGGAAGTTGTCCTCGATATCGTCGCCCACCCTCTTTATAGTCCTGTGGACCGCCCGGTGAAGCTCGCGCTCTTCATCGTTCATCTCGTCGAACGCGACGTCCCCGCCATCCGACCGCTCTATTATCTCCATCACGGCCCGCCACAAGCGGTTGAGGAACCTGTAACATCCCTCCACCGCCCTGTCATTCCACTCGGCGTCCCTCTCAGGCGGTCCTACGAACAGCGTGTACAACCGCACGGTATCTGTCCCGTACCGCTCGATGAGCGGGTCCGGCGGGACGACGTTACCCTTCGATTTGGACATCTTTGCGCCATCCTTGCAGATCATCCCCTGCGTGAACAAACTGCCGAACGGCTCGCCGAAACTGATTAGCCCGACGTCGCGCACCACCTTCGTGACAAAGCGCGCGTACAGAAGGTGCAGTATCGCATGTTCCACCCCGCCGATATATTGATCGACCGGCAACCACGCGTTGACGAGGTCCGTGTCAAACGCGCGCTCGTCATCCTTCGGGGAGAGGTACCTCAGGAAATACCAGCTCGAATCCACAAACGTGTCCATCGTATCGGTCTCGCGCCGCGCCGGTCCGCCGCACGTCGGGCAGCTCGTCGCGACGAACTCCTTGCACCGGGCCAGCGGCGACTCGCCCGTCGGCTTGAAATCCACATTCTCGGGCAAGAGCACCGGCAGACCGGACTCAGGCACCGGCACGGTCCCGCAGTTGTCGCAATACACGATCGGTATCGGCGCACCCCAGTATCTCTGGCGGGATATGAGCCAATCGCGCAACCGGTAATGGACCTCATGGCGCCCGATACCCTCCTGCTTCATCCA
Organism: uncultured bacterium; assembly: GCA_965603355.1. Taxonomy (GTDB): domain Bacteria; phylum Hydrogenedentota; order CBFDCQ01; family CBFDCQ01; genus CBFDCQ01. The sequence goes on along the minus strand of CBFDCQ010000013.1, from coordinate 47,713 downwards.
TTCGCTGATCCTCTCAATCGCCTCGAGGTTGTCCATCCCGTCAAACTGGCCTGAGTTCACCAACACGCCCTCGTCGACGTAGGCCTCGGTCATGGTCTCGAGCGAGAGCGAATGGTCGGGTTTCTGGATGACAACACGCATCGCCAGCCGGTACTTTTTCGCAAACTCGAAGTCCCGCTGGTCGTGAGTCGGCACAGCCATGACGGCGCCGGTTCCGTACTCCATCAGCGCGTAGTTGGCCACCCACAGAGGGATGCGTTCCTGGTTCACCGGGTTGATAACGTATTTGCCGGTAAACAATCCTTCTTTCTCGAGCTGGGCCGACGCGCGCTCGAACCGGTTGATCTTACGCACCCGTTCGACGAAACTGCGTACCTCAGCCTCAATGTCGGTTCCGCGCGTGGTTTGCCCCACAAGAGGATGCTCCGGAGCCAGAACCATATACGTCGCCCCGAAAATGGTATCCGGTCGCGTGGTGAAACAGGGAACGAGCTCACCGGTCTCTTCAAGAACGAAATCTATGATCGTGCCGGTACTCCTGCCGATCCAGTTAGTCTGCATCAGCTTGACACGTTCCGGCCAGTCCTTGACCCCGTCCATGTTCAGCAGTTCCTCGGCGTACTCGGTGATCTTAAAAAACCACTGTTCGAGCTGCTCAGCGGTCACCTCCGCCGAACAGCGCTCGCAGCAACCGTCGATTACCTGCTCGTTCGCAAGCACAGTCGCGCACGAGGGGCACCAGTTGACTTCGGCCTTCTTCCTGTAAGCTAACCCGCGCTCGTAGAACTTCAGGAACAGCCACTGTGTCCACCTGTAGTACTCCGGCGTGCAGGAGGCTACTTCTCTACTCCAATCGTAGCAGGCACCCCATCGTCGCAGCTGTCCCTTGATTCGCTCTATGTTTTGCCACGTGCTCTCCGCAGGGTGTATCCCGCGCTGTATGGCTGCATTCTCAGCCGGCAAGCCGAACGCGTCCCAGCCCATCGGCGCAAGGACGTTGAACCCTTTCATCATCTGGTAACGCGCGAGCACGTCGCCCATAATGTAGTTGCGCCCGTGACCGACGTGAAGTTCCGCCGAAGGGTACGGAAACATCATCAGGCAGTAGAACTTCGGCTTCGACGAGCCGGGATCCATGCGAAATAGACCCTCGCTCTCCCAGTACTCCTGCCATTCAGGCTCGATCTCCCGGAACGGGTAGACTTCTCGCCTGGCGCCGTCGGCATCCTCTCGTTCTTTGGGCACCTTGTTGACCCCGCTCCCTACCTTATTCGCCACACGGTTGCCCCCCACAGAATCAACCGTTGTACCTCGGGACTAGCATGCCGCGTTCCTCTATCGAGAACCGGACCCCCTCGAGGACCGGCTGGCGAGCGGACAACGGCAGGTTTGCGTTCAATCTGGGTAATATCTAGGTTGCATCAATATCGTTCGTCAACAAAGATGGGCGCGTCTTTAGGACTTCGCAACGGCTTACGCTTCACCTCGTCGGCTACCCTGAGCATGTCAAGCGCAGTCTTGAACTCGCGCTTCCTGTTGGTTGCAATTCCAACGCACATCTGAACCAACGGCAGGCCAGGTCCAGCGGACTTGTCCCGGGCCTCCGGTAGAACAAACTGCACCGGCTGAGCCAGCAGAGGACGAAACTTCTGCAGCGATTCCATAAACTGCTCCGTGGCATGCTTGCAATAGACGTCGTACTTGGCGCTCTCCACGAGACATACGAAATGCCCCCCGCCAAGTTGCCCGACGAACGACTCGTATATTCCCATCTCAGTCACAGAGTTGCTGAGAACCTTGCCGGCCAGGCTGAGGATGGCATCGTACAGGTCCGAACCGTATCTGCGCCGCGCAATGCCCAACCCCTTGACCTCCACGTAGCACAGCGCGAAATCGTCGCCGCGTGCAAGCTTGTTCGTCAGCATCTTCAAAGTTACGTCGCGTCCCGCCAGGCCCCCCTCGGTCCCAGCCTGTCTGCTGCGAACGTAGCGTTCCGCCAGTTTGGCGGCCCGTAATGCCAACTCGTTGACGTCAAACGGTTTTGGTATGTAGTCGTCCGCGCCTTGCGAAAGACCGTAAAGAATTTCCGGTTCGCTGCCTATCGCAGATAGCAGCAGTATGGGCACCGGGTAGAGCATCGAGTGTTTCCTGATGTCGCGGCACAACTCATACCCGTTCTTGCCGGGCATGAATATGTCGAGAATCAACAGGTCAGGTCTGACCTCTTTGGCCCTTTCAAAGGCGTCGTCACCACGATATGCGGGGTGGCACTCGAACCCGCGCTCCGAAAGCGCTTCCGCGACAATCTCGACGATATCCGTCTCGTCGTCAGCGATAACGACTCTGTACATGGCTTGGCCTCCCGCAAACGACTCCTCACAGCGTGTCGAGCGTCCGTGGCACCACGTGCGTCATCCAGTCAGCGATGCAAACGCCTGCGTCCGCATCCGACCGTTCCACCGCGTCAGTCGGGAGCTTCAACTCCGGTGAGGGTTCTCCCCACCCCTCGTTTGTACGCCAGACGCCGGCACAACACCTGCCGTCAGTTGGGTTCCGTCGCAGGTACCGCAACTGACGACTGCCGGCGCTGACCGCCAAGAACACCTTGTCCCCGGACCGACCGCAATATCTTAGCGTGTTCTCCTCCAAAAAGCAACCCCTTCACGACGTCACGCATTTTCCGGGAAAACCCTCTCGGCCGATGGTGGCGCGGAGGTGGCAATATACAGATATTCTAACCCCGTGGAGAAGTAACAGCAATCGCCACGCGTTTCAGCGCTCGCAATCGGCTTCAAGGAGTTACGCCCTCCAGTCCGATTTCCGCTGCCACCTCACGCATCCCTTCAATCACGTCCGCAACGAGTTCCCGCAGCTCAACGCCCAGCATTTCCGCTCCCTTCTCTATGACAGAACGGTTCACGCCGGCCGCAAACGCCTTATCCTTCCACTTCTTCATCACGGACTTGACCTTGACATCCCTGACGCTTTTTGATGGACGAACCAGAGCTACGGCCGTCACGAGACCTGTCAACTCGTCCACAGCGTAAAGCGTCTTCTCCAGATCCGTCCGGGGTTCCACGTCCGTGCAAATACCCCAACCGTGAGACACGATGGCGCGAACGTATTCCTCCGGCCAACCGCGTTCTGTAAGTATGTCCCTGGTCTTATGGCAGTGCTGGTCGGGAAACTTTTCGTAGTCGAGATCGTGCACGAGCCCGATTACTCCCCACTTCTCCTCGTCCTCACCTCTCTTGCGTGCTATGCTGCGCATGACACCCTCGACACAAAGCGCGTGCTTGATCAGGCTGTCACTACTATTGAACTCCTTGAGAAGTGCGAACGCCTCATCGCGATTGACTATGCTGTCTGGCATCTTACCTCCTCCATACCGTGTGATTCTCGTGCTTGGTTATCACGTCAAGCGCGAGGCCCGTCCTACCACCCCCGGGCGAGGCACACCTCGCCCCTACTCGTCCGGCGCGGGTGGCGCGCGGAGCCTCTTCTTCTCCGATTGCAGTCTCTTACCTTTCAACATCTTCTCCTTGGCCCGTTTTGAACGTTTGCGTTTCTGCCGACGGATCTTTTCGCGCCGTTGCTGTTCCTCGCTGAGTCTGCCGAGTTGCTGGCTCTCAATCTTCTCGACCAGTCGGCGGCGCGCTAGATACCGGTTCAACGCCTGCGACCGTTCCCGCCCCACCTTGACCGATAAACCGGTTGGAGGATGTTTCAGGTAGACGCAGGTGGCAACCTTGTTGACGTTCTGGCCTCCAGGACCACTGGAGCGAATGAATCTCTCCTCGAGATCTTCCTCGCGCACACCGAGCGCGTCCATCTTCCTCCGCAGAGCTTCCTCTTTCTGGCGACTCACACCGAAAATAGGCATCGTCTTGCAACCCTTCGCTGGCCCACGTCGTCAATTAAGGTTCCCCGACCTTGCTCTATCGGCTGAAATCACTCCAATTATGCTACATTTGCCGCCATCTGACAAGATGTATCTCGGAGAGGCCGGCTCACACAGCCCGCCCGCCAAAAAAAACGCCTCTCCCGCCGCGCACGGCGCTCGGGCGAATCTTGTTCTCACGCGACTGCCTAGATCGCGGTCGAGGCTTTTGGCACGCAGCTTCCGGCAGCGTTCGGCTCCATACTTAGCCATGGTGAATCAACATGATAATCGCCTTGCTGAAATACCTCCAATCGGGCCCGGCGCAGGCGTAAAAAAGTTCTTGACAAACCTGCTACATTATGCTAAACTATTCGCGATAGACGGGGGAAATCCCTAAAACCAAGACTAACGTCGGACTCCCGATATATGTAAGTTTCTGCTTGCGTCTCCCAGAGGGGGGCAAGCCTACAAGATGGGCCGATAGGTGCGCGGAATCGGAGTAGTATTCTCGGGGAGAAGGACGTGGAATAGGCGGCAAGACTGATTATTCTGGCGTTTGTTTCACACTAATCTCAAAAGGGGGGAGGTGAAGAAGTAGTGAAAAAAATTCTCGGTATAGCAGTATCGTTAGCGTTGGTGCTGACTGCTGCGGGTGTTGCTGGTGCGAACTCGATCATCGTCCCGTTCTTCTCGGATGGTGGCGCTCTCGGCGCTGAAAGCCCTCCACAGGGTCTGGCTGGATTTATTCAGCTGAAGAACCTGGAGGATGAGGCGATTGTCGTGCTGGTCGAGTATGCCGATATGAACGGCGTCGACGGCGGCGCGGGTACGTTTGAACTTGCCGCCGGTACGGCACTCGGTTGGCGTCCTGTCCGTAACGATCCGGATTTCGAAGGCCCCTCGGCCGATCTTATTCCGGATGCCAACGGAGCAGGAACGTTAGCGACAAACGACGGCAACGACGACGGCATCGTCGACAGTGGCGGTAACGGAGGCGTCGTGATCAGCAGTGAAGGTAGGATCGTTGGCGCTGCCGTTTCGTGGAACCTGGGCACAGGTGCTGGCTGGTCATATCCGGCACTCGAGTTCCCGGAATAAGCAGGGCGAGATTAACTGCTTATTAGCAACCATCCGGGTGGTTGAAAATTGAAGGAGCGGATACTTTTGTATCCGCTCCTTTTCTTCTGTGCACCTTCTTGCCGCTTTGTTCAACTTCCGCGGCTGCAGGTGGGTATTCCAATAGGCAGTAAGAGCGAGGGGCGAGAGCCGGCCGAAGCGTTCGTCACAACAAACCAGGTACTTGCAGCGACAGGGACAAAGGTGGGCCGGCAGGAATAACGGCGTGCTTATCCAAAGAACCCGTCAGCAACTTGACCAGTTTCGGATGCGCTCTCACGCAGCCAAGCAACTCCCTATAGTCCCGCAGCGTCAAGGACCGCCGGGACACGTTTCTCCCAACCGATCGGCATGAGGTGAACACCCTGGCACATGTCTTTCATCTCTTTGATGAGCCGCGCAGCGATCTCGATCGACTTCTTGACACGGTCCTCCGCCTTGTCCATCTCATCAATCAGGCGGTCCGGCACGTGAACGCCCGCGACGTTTTTGTTCATGAACCGTGCCATACCGGCGGACTTCAGCAGGACTATACCGAGCATGACCGGCACGTTGAGATGTTTGACCTGAGCCATGAATTGCTCGAACTTCTCCGGTTCGTACACGGCCTGCGTCTGGAAGAACTGCGCTCCCACTTTTACCTTCTTCTCCATCTTGATGATCTGCGGCTCCAGAGGATCGGCACCGGGAGTCACCACGGCACCCGCACAGAAATCCGGTTTGCCCTTCAATTCGTTGCCGGCAAGGTCTTTACCTTCCCGAAGACTCGTCGCCGCATGCAGAAGGCCGACGGAATCGAGATCGAATACTGCTTTGGCCTGAGGATGGTCGCCGAGAGATACGTAATCTCCGGTCAGGCACAACACGTTTTCTACCCCGAAGACGTGCGCACTGAGCAGATCTGACTGGAGGGCTATCCTGTTGCGGTCGCGACAGGTTATCTGGAACACGGGTTCGATTTCCTTGTCCTTGAGCAGCTTGCAGGTGGCAAGTGACCCAAGCCGCATAACCGAACTTTGCTGATCGGTGACATTGAGCCCATCCACTCTGCCGCGCAACAATTCGGCATCATCGATCATGGCAGCAACGTCGACACCCTTTGGCGGACCAACTTCCGATGTTATGACGAACTTCCCCGATTTGAACGCGTCACTCAATTTCATTTCTTAACAGTCTCCCCTTCACGCTGCTCAAGAGCCCATCTTGTCGTCGACCGGATCTCCTCCGAAACGTCCATCTTGCTGTAGTCCTTCGGTTCGATGATCGTCCTCATCCTGTCCAAACGCCCGAGTTTTCTCAACCGCTCGTAGATCAACTGCCATCCGCAATCTCTGGTCTGCGGCTGGAACTCGCATTTGCCGTCTTTCGCGCCACCGCACGGTCCGTTGATCAGACCCTTCGTGCAGACGGTCAGCGGACACAGCCCACCGGTATGGTCCAGCAGGCAATCACCGCACTCCCGACATCGCTCGCTACCACGCCACTCGCCTCGCGACCCACCAAGCGAGATCGTGTTGCATGCCGGGTGAGCCGGTTTGGCGACAACTGCGGCCGTCGACTGCACCCCTATACCGCAAGTCATCACCAAGAGCGCGTCACTTTCTCCTATCTGCGAGGCGCGGCGAGCGAGCCGGGACTTTACCAGACCCTTATCGCAAAGAAAATCCACCGAGACCGTGCCGGTAACCTTCTTGCCCTCTTTCTCAAGCAGCTCCTTCATCTCGGCGACCTGAGCCTTCCCGCCGGTGCCACTGGATTCGGCGCAACCGTTGCAGCCAACGACGAATATCTTCCCCTCACCCTCCATCATTTGGAGGATCTCTTCAAGCGGCTTCTGCTCTGATACGATCATTCTTGCTGCTCCTTATCCCTTCCTAAGACGGCAGGAAATCCGTCACCGTCTTGAGACCGAGTCCCAACAGGGTCTACACTCGCGGTCAACCCGCTATTTCGGCCATAACAGCATCTATAATTTCAGGAAGTTTCTCCTCGACGTCCCCGGAAAGACCGGTGTTCAACTCTATTTTTGCGGGTTCTACACCAATAACCACAACCTGTTCGGGGCTGAACCCGGCAAACTGGCTAAGGCGAAGCTTCTCGACTAATCCCGTGTCATGAACAGACAGCTTAACGTCCGACGCCTCATCTTCAAGTTCGTCAAGGCGGAACCGATAGATTGTACCCGGAGCAGCACCGCCCAGCACGGCGTCGACTATGATCAGCTTTTCCGCACCGTTCAGCTCCCTTTCAAGACCGGAGAAATGGGTGCCTCCATCAAGCACGGCCACGTCGGGCGGCAGACCCGCGGACTTGAGCCTCTCCACAACATGTACTCCTACACCCTCATCCCCCATGAGCAGGTTTCCCACCCCAACGACCGCCGTCTTTACCGCTTTTGTCTCACTCAAGATACTGTCGCCTTTCCCACACTGCGCCGTTTCGGCGTCACGAGGTGTACCGAGCAGGCAAGACACGGATCAAACGAGCGCACAATACGCACGACCTCGAACGGATTCTCAGGATCTTTGACAGGCGAGCCGATGATAGCCTGTTCGATTGGCCCCGGGACGTCTGAATCGTCGCGCGGGGACGCGTTCCAGGTCGTCGGGACGACTGCCTGGTAATTGGAAATTACCCCGTCCTTTATCTCGATCCAGTGACCAAGCGCACCTCGCGGAGCGCCTGTCATGCCCACACCGGTTCCCTCCTCGGGCAGCTCGTAATCTTGGTAGACGGGTTCTGCGGGCTTGAGCTGCAGCACCCAATGCGCCATCGAGTCAGCCACGAGCTTAGTCTCGAGCGCCCGGGCAGCGTGTCTGCCGAGAATCGACAGAAGCACATCGGGTTCCGCACTCAGTTCTGAGAGAAGACCGTCCACCGCTTCTTTCACTGCCGGCTGCCCTTGCGCATAGGCAACCAGCATACGTGCCAGCGGTCCCACCTCATGCGGTTCCCCATCGTATCGCGGCGATTTAATCCAGCTATAGGCCTCTTTCTTGGGGTGTTTCGGCGCAGTCTCTCCGTTCGAGGGGTGGCGGTTGGTAAATGAATCGTCGTACCAGGAGTGTTTGAGATGCTCGGCAATCTTGCTCGAATCGACAGCGGCTGGCTTCAGTTCCGCACTCGTAATGCCCGGCTTGATCAGCCTTGTTTGCCTGCCGAGATCGCTTGCTGCCGCCTCCAGGTCAAACACCCCGTAAGAGAGGAAGCTGCCGCAGCCGCGTCCAATCCGGAGATGGTCGCCGTACGCGCCGGCTACCATGATTATGTCAGGGATGTAGATGTTGTTTATGAAATCGCGAATCTCGTTCAGGTACCAGAGAAACGAGGTTATCTTGTCCACGGTGGGATGTTCTGTAACGCCGCCAGGCACTATGGAGCAGTTGTGAGGCATCTTGCCCCCGAATATCGACAGCAGCTCGTGCGCCTTCCTGCGAATATGCAGCGCCTGCAGGTAGTGCGCAACGCCGGCGCGGTTCTGCTCCTTCGACAGACGGTAATCGCCTTCGTAGCGCGGCACGAATGGCCCGAGCTCACCGCGCGCGATAAAATCCTTCACGGAGCTGAGTTCTGGATCATGCCCATCGTAGTCCGCCACGCTGGCCACATCAACGTAGTCGAGCGCCGCTAGATGGTAGAAATGAAGGATGTGAGACTGTATGAAGTTGCACCCGAGAATAAGGTTCCGCATTATCCGTCCGTTGTCCGGCACGGTCTGGGCAACGCCGAAGGCGTCGTCAAGACACAGTGCCGATGCCATGCTGTGTGCCGTCGGACAGACTCCACATATGCGCTGTGTTATCCGATTCGCGTCGCGTGGGTCTCTTCCCTTCAGTATCAGCTCAATACCGCGGAACAGCATGCCGGAGCTTCTTGCGTCCTTGACAACACCGTCATCGACGGTTGCCTCAATTTTCATATGACCCTCGATCCTGGTGATCGGGTCAATTACTATCTTATTCATCCTGAGCGCTCCTCTCTTTCTCAAGCCAGTACTCCCCGATGACCGGCAAATCCACATCGCTGACCTTCACGTAGAGCGGTGAAAAAAGGTCCGGGAACTCCGGCTGCGTGCAGCCGATGCAGACCCCGCCGCTGCCGATGCACCAGTTCCGTCCGCCGTTCCATAACCGGATCGGACAGTCCGCGTAAGTCAGCGGACCCTTACACCCAAGTTCGTGAAGACATCCTTCGTCGCCGAACTTCTTTGCGAACTTACCCTCATCAAAATAGGCGCGACGCGGACAGTTCTCGTGGATCAGCTTTCCGTAGAACGCGATCAGGCGACCGTCGTCGTCCACCTCTTCCGCAGAAGGTAAACCGCCCAGAAGCACACGCGCAACCGTGCCCGTGAACCAGTCCGGGTGCGGAGGACATCCAGGAACGTTCACTACCGGCGTCGAGATACCAGCCCTGGCCAGCAGATCGCTGACCCCCACGCACCCTGTAGGATTAGGTTTGGCTCCGAAGATGCCGCCGTAAGAGGCACAGGTACCCAGGGCAATGACCGCCAGAGCATCCGCGGCAAGGGAGGTTACCCGTTCCATTATAGGCACCTCACGCCCATCCTTTTCACCAACGGTTCCGTATATTCCACTCTGCTTTATCGGCACCGAGCCCTCGACGACTAACAAGTATCCGCCCTTGTTAGCGCTCGCTGTCGAATCCATCGCCTCGATCGCCATCTCGCCAGCCGCCGCCATCACCGTAGGCTGGAACCTGAGGCTTACGTGTTTACCCGGCACGACTTCATCAACCAGCAAGTTCCTGACAGTCGGACTGGCCGTGTTGAGAACCGAAACCGAGCATCCCGTACAGGTCGCCGCCTGAAACCATATCACGGGGTATTCTTCAACTTTGTTTCCTGACATCACCACTCCTCCCTATTAATCCAAGAACAAACTTGTACGCCTTGCTTACCGCTCGCGCGATCTCAGCAGGGACAATCACGCGCAGCCTAACCGAGCACAAAAACATCTCCATTTCAATACTGACAGTTGCCGCGTTTCCCGTGTCATTCAGAGACGCACCACGACACAAGAACGTTTCGTGCTGGGGTCGTGGCCCGGCAAACTTAGGGATTATAAACTAACTTCGCAAAAAGATCAAGCAGATCATCACGCGCCGCCAACATGCATGAGAGCGTGGGAGAAGAGATCGCCATGGAACAAGGTTGCAACCTTATCACAATACATAACTCAACCACACTGCAATGAAGAAGCCGTCCACAACAGACCGCAGGCTCGAACCATGTCCGCGCCGCACGACTATGTTGTCAAGATGTGCCGTAAACACTCCCGCCCGGGAATGGCCTGGAAAACCGGTCCTGCTGCCCAAAAACCTGTCAGAAGCGGTGTCAGATATGAGAAATGTAAGCTTATTGTTGCCTAGAGCCCTAAAACCGGGCCAAAGCCACCAAGATCGTGCGATTTTTGTTGACATTATCAGTCTCGTGGTTTAAAATAGACCCGGTAGATCGGGGAAGGTGTGTTGAGTATATCCCCGGCGGAGGTACCTAATGGTTACGATAACATGTCCGCACTGCGGAGCGACGGGAAGTATATCACCTCCCCCCAAAGAGTATATCATTATCGCCCCATGTCCTCAGTGCGGGGAGGGCGTAGTTTTGTATCAAGGGGAGGTTGTCGCTGTCAACCGCGAGATTCTCAAGAACGGCACGCGCGAACAAAAAGTGCAGCACGTGGCCGAAATCATCACCACGTTCATTGAGTCTGTGGGCCCGTTACCTCCTATCTTCGGCGAAGAAGGAACGATCTCGAACCTTACCGACTTCGAGGAGAAGGCGGAGTTCGAGCCGCCTCTTGACGACCGCTCCGGCAGCTTCACGAAGGAAGAGGTCAGGGACTTCATCAACATTGATCTGAAGCTCATTGACAATAAAGAGTATTTCGAACAGCACTTCGGAAAGCTGGAGTAACGTCCGGCTTTTGTGACTCGACGGAAACCCGTTAGAAACGTCAATGGCGCTCCTCGTCGCGATGAGGGTCCGCACGGGAGCACAGGTCCTACGCGGCTGCGGAAGCATGGTGGGGCAGAACAGCCAAAACGACGTGCAATGGCTCGCGGTGGGGAGCCTCCTTCATCTCCAGCCGGATATTCCCGACTGCAAGGACAGATACCCGGTCGTCGTGCACGGTTGGGACGAGGGCAGATTCATCCTGACGGATATGCCTTCGGTGGAAGGTGCCTCCGAGATCTTCAAAGTAGGTACAGACTGGGTTGCACGATATGTCCTCTCCGGCAAAGCTTTCGGGTTCAAGATGGAACTCACCAAGACCCTATTCACCCCCAAACCTCTGATCTTTTTCCGGTATCCCGACAAGATCGAGACGTTCAGCATAAGGAAACACAAGAGGATAAGCACGTTCATGGTCGGCTCACTCTCGCGTCGCTCCGGGGAAGGGGAGGCGCTTGACGAGATCGAGTGTGTTATTCGCGACCTGAGCAGAGGCGGATGCCTGATTGAAGTCAATGCCCGTTTATCAGTGGGCGACAACGTAACGTTGAGTTTCATACTGCCAAATGGCGAACGTATTGAGAATATCCCCGCCGAAGTCCGCAACGCGCGCAGCTCCGGTGGAGAGAGCTTCGAGGGCGGTGTCATGTTCTCCGAGGACGCGGTACAGAAACGAATCGTGAACTCTTTCTTCAAGCATATTCGAGACACCGAATGCTGACTGTTCCTCTCGCGCGCCCCCCGGTTGCCACGTTTCTCTCATTTACGGCAAGCGCCAGCGGTTTTTCGTTCAACCGCTGTTGACTCGGTGGCGGGATGTTTGACATAATAGCAAGCGTCGTTGAGGCGTTTTCACGAAAACGCGCCGTCATCGTGGTCTTCCAGGGAGGAGAGACAAACTTAGAAGGTCTTGCTGAACGATGTAGAGATTGGAGGCAACGGCTGAGAGCTTGTGCCAGGTGATGCTCTGAGAACAGGTTATCGAACGCCGGATGCAGATGGACGACCCATGAGGATGTGTTCTTTCGAAAGAACCTTGCTTGATCTAGCCGAAACCGTAGCCGCTTGGAGATAAGAGATGTCATATACGAAAGATGTGCTTGAACTGGTCGGAAAGCGAAACCCGGCCGAACCTGAGTTTCATCAGGCAGTTAAAGAAGTGCTTAGCACCCTGAAGCCTGTAATGGACCGCCATCCGGAGTATATGGAGGCCAGAATCCTAGAACGTCTTGTTGAACCGGAACGCGCTGTTATATTCCGTGTTCCCTGGATGGACGACAATGGGACTCCTCAAGTCAACCGGGGGTTTCGTGTCGAATTCAACAGCGCTATCGGTCCTTACAAGGGCGGCCTGCGATTTCACCCTAACGTTAGCCTCAGCATCATGAAGTTTCTGGCCTTCGAACAGGTCTTTAAGAATGCCTTGACGACTCTTCCCTTGGGCGGCGGCAAGGGCGGCTCAGATTTTGATCCGAAAGGAAAGTCCGATGCCGAGGTAATGCGGTTCTGCCAATCCTTCATGACCGAGTTGAGCAGGCATATAGGGCCGGACACTGATGTCCCTGCAGGTGATATCGGCGTGGGACGCCGTGAAATCGGGTTTCTTTTCGGCCAGTACAAACGACTGCGAAACGAGTTTACCGGCGTCCTAACGGGCAAGGGTCTCGACTGGGGTGGTTCCTTGATTCGCCCCGAAGCTACGGGTTACGGTTCAGTGTACTTCGCGCAGAATGTGTTTCAGACGCGGGACCAAAGCCTCGAGGGCAAGGTCTGCACCATATCCGGTTCCGGGAACGTAGCGCAGTATACTGCCGAGAAACTCATTGAGTTGGGCGCAAAGTGCGTCTCGTTTTCTGACTCCAACGGAACCGCCTACGATGCTGCGGGTATCGATGAAGAGAAACTTGCCTACGTCATGGAACTGAAGAATGTCCGCCGCGGGCGGATCAGGGAATACGCCGAGAAATTCCCGGGTGCGGAGTATCGCGAAGGCGCACGGCCCTGGGGAATCAAATGCGAGTGCGCCTTCCCGAGTGCCACGGAAAACGAAATCTCAGCCGAGGACGCTCGGGAACTCGTGAAAAACGGTTGTGTCCTGGTTTGCGAGGGCGCCAACATGCCCAGTACGCCCGAAGCAGTCGAGCAGTTCTTAGCAAACGGCATTCTCTTCGCACTGGGAAAAGCTGCAAATGCCGGCGGTGTTGCTGTTTCAGGCCTCGAAATGGCGCAGAATGCTCAGCATGTCACGTGGACTCGTGAGGAAGTAGATCAACGTCTTCGAGACATAATGAAAAGCATTCATGCTCGGGCTTCCGAAACTGCTGAGGAATACGGCCAGCCAGGCAACTACGTGGTCGGTTCGAACGTCGCAGCCTTTATCAAGGTGGCCGACGCGATGATGGACCAGGGTTTGGTTTAACCGTTGCACGAGGGCCGGCTGTCCGCCGCACCACTGCATTAGGGAGACGGTATTGTGCAGGTAGACGGAGAATTGAGTACCGGGCTTCCTGAGCTTGATCGGTTGATTCGTGGGCTAATGGCAGGCGACAACGTCGTCTGGCAGGTTGAAAGGATTGAGGACTATCTAGCGTTCGTCGAGCCGTGTTGTCGCAAAGCAGTCAAAACCGGCAGAAGGCTGGTCTATTTCCGATTCGCCAGGCACAAGGCGCTGCTTTCAGACGACATGGGCGTGGAAATACACACGCTCGATCCGCAAGCTGGATTCGAGACTTTTCTTCGCGACATTCACGCCACGATTGACGAGGTCGGTCGTGGCGGTTTCTACGTATTTGATTGTCTCTCCGACCTGGCCGTCGATTGGTTCAGCGATCAGATGCTCGGCAACTTCTTTATGCTCACGTGTCCCTATTTGTACGATCTGGAGACTGTCGCGTATTTTGCCCTGCTTAGAAACTACCACTCATTCTATGCAACTGTACCGATCAGAGACACAACGCAACTGCTCCTTGACGTCTACCATTATTGTGACAAGATCTACGTGCATCCAGTTAAGGCACAGAGTCGGTACTCACCGACGATGCACATGCTCCATGCGTGGGATAAGGACGAGTTTCATGCCGTAACCGACAGCTACATTATTTCAGAAGTCCTTACCTCGACTCCTCGTTCCGCGCTCGAGCTTACCATTAACCGCTTGGACGTGTGGCGCCGCATGTTTTTGGAGGCAGAAAAAGTATTGAATGACCGGCTGGCTGAAGACGAGCCGGATCAGAAAACAACAGAGATATTCCATCGACTCCTGCGTATGATCATTTCGAGGGATCAGCGCGTCCTCCAGCTTGCTGAGCGGTATTTTGAACTGTCCGATGTGCTTGAAGTGGGCAAACGGACGATCGGCACAGGACTTATTGGCGGCAAGTCCGTGGGCATGCTTCTCGCTCGAGCTATACTTGAATGCACAGATCCTCGCTGGAAGGACGTGCTCGAAGTACATGACTCTTTTTTCATCGCTGCCGACGTATTCTACACCTTCCTGGTGCGCAACGGGTGCTGGTGGATCTGCAGAAACCGTCAGGATACCTCCTCATTCCTCGAAGGTGTAGAGACCGCGCGCCAGCGCATTCAGACCGGTATCTTTCCAGAGTACATCGAACAACAGTTCGCTGAGATGCTGGACTATTTCGGCCAATCGCCCATCATTGTTCGATCCAGCAGCCTGCTCGAAGACAACTTCGGGAATTCATTTGCGGGGAAGTACGAGAGCGTCTTTTGCGCAAACCAGGGGTCCCGCCAGAAACGCCTTGAAGATTTCATTTCCGCGGTTAAAACGGTATACGCCAGCACACTGAGTGAGAGGGCACTTTCCTACCGTGCGCGTCACGGTCTCCTTGACCGCGACGAGCAAATGGCTCTCTTGGTGCAGCGCGTGTCGGGGTCGCTGCGAGGCAGTCTGTTCTACCCCGAGATCGCTGGTGTTGGCTTCTCCTTCAATCCCTATGTCTGGAGCAAAGACATCGACCCCAGCGCCGGGATGTTACGCGTCGTTTTCGGGCTCGGAACACGAGCCGTGGACCGCAGCGACGATGACTATACGCGCGTAGTGGCACTAAACAATCCCAGCCGCCGACCCGAGGCAAATCCCGATGACATCAGGCAGTATTCGCAGAGAAAGGTTGATGTGTTGGACCTCCATGGAAATCAGTTGGTCTGCGTCGACTTCCAGAGTGCCATAGCGCAGGACGACAATGTCTCGATGCCTCTGTTTGCAGCACGTGACGCTGCGCTCGAACGCGCTGCCAAGGAACGTGGACTTCGCGCTTCTGCTCCGCTCATGCTGACGTTCGACGGGCTTCTTACCCGCACTTCATTCATAAGTGACATGCGCGAGGCGCTCCGCGTTCTTCAAGAAGCCTACGGGTGCCCCGTGGACATCGAGTTCACCGCGAATTTCTTCAACGGAAACGGGTACAGGATCAACCTTGTACAGTGTAGACCCCTTCAGGTGAAGAGCGGCTTTGGGGGCGCGGCTTTACCACCCGGCGGTATTGAAGCGATAGAAGACGCGGATATGATTTTGGAGACGTCCGGACCGGTGATTGGCCAGAGCCGATATGACACGGTGGAACAGTTCATTTACGTGGTGCCCTCTGTGTACGGGCGCCTACCGATTAGCGAACGCTATTCTGTCGCACGACTCATCGGCCGTCTCACGCGGCTGAACGCCGACAGATCGCAGGTCACGATGCTCGTCGGACCCGGCCGGTGGGGTACCTCCACGTCCCTGCTAGGAGTGCCGGTCTCCTTTGCCGAGATTAGCACCGTATCGATACTGTGTGAGATCGTCGCCATGCGCGATGATCTGATACCGGACGTATCTTTGGGCACGCATTTCTTCAGCGAGCTTATCGAGGCGGAAATGCTATACCTTGCCCTTTTCCCGAACCGAAAGCACAATCTTTTGAATCAGACTTTCTTCGAAGAATCGAGCAACAGCCTCGTGCAACTGCTCCCTGACGCTCAACGATACAAGAACGTGGTGCGGGTCATTAACGCCTCGGACCTGGCAGATGGCGTAACGGTAACCCTCTATGCGGACACGTTTAACCAGCGCGTCATGTGCTACATGAAGAACGACATCAACTAGTTGCCTGCACAGGGTATCGCAGTCCCCACCGGTAGTTGCATAAATGCGGCGGCGGCAACTCCGCGTGCAGTTGCCCCCTTAAGTCCAATGCGCAGGAAGCTGCAGCCCACGATCTTCCCGTGCCATCAACGCGCATGTCGCACATCAGGCGTTGATTATGGCCTCGGCCTCCTCCCGATAGGCCTCCATGACGTAGGGGACGTTAGAGACTTTCGCGGCCTCTTCGGTTAACGCCATGAGATCTTGACGCGATATCGCCGAGACTCGGAAGTTCCGCGTGCCCGCCATCAACTGTTGGAGACCCACCTTAAGCTTGTCCACAAACGTGTACATCGCGATCGCACCGAGCGGGATCTCCTTGGTTTGCGAGTTGTACTTCGCTTTGAGCGTCTCATACGTCACGAATATCTCCTCTACCTTATTGCCGAACTGAGCGACGGTTCTCGGCAAACCGCCGTTGCCGTTATTGAGCCAGTGCTCGATATTCTTTCCGACCATCCCCGGGATCATCATGGCGCGACCCATACATACCGCTTTGGTATACGGGGCGCCCATTGCAAGAGCCTTGAAAACATGGTCCTCGGCAGAGAAACCGCCCGCCATGGCGATGTCCGGCACGTAGGTCCCTTTCGCGGCGAGCTTTTCACACAACTCGACCGCCATTGCCTGCAAGTAGAACGTCGGCACTCCCCACTCTTCCATCATGCGCCACGGGCTCATACCGGTCCCGCCCGGTGCACCGTCTATCGTTAGCAGATCGATCCGGGCGTCCGAGGACCACTTGAGCGCCATAGCCAATTCGCGCATTGGGTAAGCGCCGGTCTTCAGCGTTATGCGTCTTGCACCAAGACCACGCAGGCGCTCGACCTCCTTGAAGAACTCTTCCTGGTCCACGAATCCAAGACGGGAGTGACGCTCAAACTGCTTGATCGCGCCATCACGGTACCCCGCCTGGGCCGCTTCACTGGACGGGTCAGGCGTCACGATGTAGCCGCGTTTTTGGAGTTCCAGAGCGCGTTCGAGGGAATCAACCTTGATCTCGCCGCCGATGCATTTTGCACCCTGTCCCCATTTCAGCTCTATGGTTTCGACACCGAGTTTTTCAATGACGTACTCGGCCACGCCGAACCGCGTATCCTCAACGTTCATCTGAACGTGGATGTCGCCGTAGTTCTCTTCACGCCACCGCTTGTACAACTCAACGCGACGGCGCATCTCCGGTGATTCGACGATCTTGCCGTTCCTGTCGAGCTCCAACTCAGGGTCAATACCGCACACGTTCTCCCCGCAAACCAGACTGATTCCCGATATCGCTGCACCAACAGCAAAATGTTCCCAATTGCGACGCGCTACGTCCGTCGAACCTAGCGCCCCTGAGAAAACCGGCACCTTCAGTTTGATCTGGTGCTCGTCACCGAATTCGGTCTCGGTGTTGACCACCGGGAACGCGGTGTGATCGGGGTCGGCGGGAGTACCTTCAGGAAGCCCCGCCGCGCCGAAGGCGTACCCCTGGATGTTAAGGTGAGAGTAGTCCACGGGATAGTCCTTATCGCCGCCAGCGGTGATCGTTCCGTAAGGTCCCGGGTAAATCACCTCTCGTCCCCGGAACGAGGACTTGAACACCTCACAGTTGCCCCGGCATCCGTCCACACATCGCGTGCATAGTCCTGAACCGGGAACCACGTTGCGCGAGCGGTTCGCAGTCTGTGATACGTCATTTGAGTTAGGTCGTTGCAGATTCATAGCTGTCTTCCTTCTCGTTTATGGGCCCTGTCTTGAGCACTGAAACCCTTCACCCAGTCTGCACCAAGAACATGTATCCTCGATGCTCTCTGACATTGATAACTGTGACGCGCATTGCGCACAGAAATATTCCTCGCCGCATACCATCGGGCCGTTACACGGAGTGATGGTCATCGGACAGATATCGATGCAGGACCAGCATCTCTTGCAGAACTCCGGCCGCGTATCGAACGGGAGAGCTACGTGACGGTCCTTGCCCCGACCGACGAATCCGAGTGCCTGCGCTTGCCACATTTCGCTGCAGACTCGCACGCACCTCCCGCACAAGACGCAGTCCTTGTTTTTGAAGGGAAAACGTACGTCCGTAACGCCACACTTGACGGCCAGATCCTGTATGGCACGCGAGTTAGGGGCTTCCGCGACGAGCATCTCCGCGACGACGCGCCTGGCCTTGAGCACTTTCTCGGAATGGGCCAGAACTACCATGCCTTCTTTCGCCTTAAGCGTGCAGGAGGCGGTCATTCGCGACCTTCCGTTCTGGACCAGCTCGACGACACATACTCGGCATACCCCTATCGGTTCCACACCAGGCATGTGACATAGATGCGGAATACAAATGCCGTACTCGAACGCTGCGTCAAGTACTGTAGTCCCTTCCGGCACTCTGACTTTGGCGCCGTTAATTGTGAGTGATACGTATTTAACCATGCTCAAACCCTTACTGGACAACCACGGCGCCGAACTTGCATTCGTCGCGGCATATGCCGCACTTTTGGCAGGAAGTCTGATCAATCGCGTGCGGCTCCTTCTTGCTCCCAGATATGGCCTCGTGCGGGCACGCGCGCAAACAGGCGCCGCACCCAGTGCAAATTTCGGGATCGATTGAATAGCTGATCAACGCGCGGCACACACCTGCCGGGCAGCGTTTCTCTTTTATGTGTTCTTCGTATTCAGAACGGAAGTATCTCAGTGTTGAAAGCACTGGATTCGGTGCCGTTTTGCCGAGCGCGCATAACGAAGCTACTTGCACAGTCTCGGCGACATCTTCCAACAGGGCAAGTTGTCTCTCAGTGCCGCGACCTTCCGTGATATCGGTGACGATCTCGAGCATCCTGTCGAGCCCAACGCGGCACGGCACGCATTTACCGCATGATTCGTCTTGCAGAAACGCAAGAAAGTACCGCGCGACATCCACCATGCACGTGCTCTCGTCCATGACAACCATGCCGCCGGAACCGACCATTGAGCCGGCCTCGCTCAGCGCCTCGAAATCCACCGGAAGATCGAACTTCTCGACCGGCAGGCACCCGCCCGACGGCCCACCCGTCTGCACGGCCTTAACCGCTTTGCCATCAACTGCTCCTCCGCCGATATCAAACACAATCGTCTTGAGCAGCGTTCCCATAGGCACCTCGACGAGACCGGTGTTCTTGACCATGCCGGTCAGCGCGAATATCTTGGTGCCTTTGCTGGTTGCGGTCCCTTTTGCTGCAAAGGACTTGGCGCCCTCTTTAATGATGGCAGGTACGTTGGCCCACGTTTCAACGTTATTGAGGTTCGTTGGTCTGTCGAAAAGTCCTTTTTCAACCGTGTGAACGTCCTTTGGCCTGGGTTCACCGACCTTTCCCTCAACGCTGGCAATCAATGCGGTAGATTCACCGCAGACGAACGCGCCGGCACCGCGCACGACCTTAACGTCAAATGAGAAACCGCTACCCATGATATCCTCGCCAAGAAGACCCACTTCGCGTGCCTGTTCAACGGCCTTCTTCGAGTGCTCTACGGCGAGCGGGTACTCGTTGCGAACATAGATGTAGCCCTCTCGCGCGCCAATAGCGAAAGCGCCGATCATCATTCCTTCGAGCACCAGGTGCGGATTGCCTTCCAGAATGCTCCGGTCCATGTACGCGCCCGGATCGCCCTCATCGGCGTTGCATATGACGTACCTCTCATCACCAGGCGCCTGGCGGCACTGCTCCCACTTGCGACCCGTCGGATATCCGCCACCGCCGCGGCCGCGCAATCCTGATTCCTTGATCTCATCGATGACATCCGGTGGCTTCATCGATGTCAGTACTTTTACCAGTGCCGAATAGCCGCCGTTGGCAACATAGTCCTCAATTTCGGATGGGTTGACCAGCCTGTTCTCGCGAAGAATTGTACGCTCTTGAGCCCTGTAAAACGGGATGTCTGATTCCCTGACGATCTGCTGGCCCGATACAGGGTCAACGTAACACAATCTCTCAACAACTCTCTTGTCTATCAGGGTGCTCGATACGATCTCGGGCACATCCTCCGGTCCCACAGTTCGGTAGAAAATGTTCCCCGGCTCAATAACCATCAAGGGCCCCTGCTCGCAAAAGCCGTGGCACCCTGTGGTTCGAATCTTGACCTTCTCGTGCAAACCCTGCCGGTTCAGTTCGACACGCAGCGCCTCAATCACCGCAGGAGAGGCACTCGCCTGACAACCGGTGCCTGCACACATCGTCACCGTGAAATCGAACTTGGAACGTTCGCGACTCTCTCGCTCGGCCCACTTGGCGAGCTTCTCGGGCGTCGAGCACTTAACCATTTGCTGCACCTTCCTCATCCTCTCTGATGGTCGTTGCGATGAGCTTGCGCAGTCTGTCCGGTGTCATATGAGCGTAACACTTTCCGTCCATCACGATGACCGGGCCAAGTGCGCATGCGCCAAGACAGTTCACCGCCTCAAGGGTGAACGCACCGTCTCCCGTCGTCTCGCCCGGAGACAGTCTCAGCCGTCCCGAAACCGCATCGAGCAGCCTTGATGCCCCGCGAACGTGGCAGGCAGTACCTTGGCAGACCGTGATAAGATGCCTTCCCCTCGGCACCAGCGTAAACGCTTTGAAGAAGTTGGCGGCTCGGAACACCTCTATCAGCGGTACGCTCAGTCTTTCCGCCACCGCTCGCAGAGCATCTTCCGGTAAGTAATTGCACTGACTTTGGATGTCCTGCAGGACTTCGATCAAATCAGAAGAACAACCTTCAACAACATCTAGAACAGCGGGGGATTCGATCGCGTTCATCCGTTTCTCCTCGTGCCGACGAGTGAACCAGTACCATGCTTCCGACCATCGATGTCGGCAACTATATGCCGTATAATAACATTTTGAGTGAGATTTGTCAAGAGACTTGTTGGTATACGCTAACTGCTTGTATGTCCAATACTTGTGCTCTGCCAGTTCTACTGTTGTAGGTGTCTTAAGGTCGTAGCCGCAGCCTCATCAGGCGGTAATATTGCCGCATACTCGCTTTCCTTTGACATAAATGGCTTTTTGTGGTAGCTTAAAGGTGCGTTGAAACAGGCTAAGGGAGCGGTTATGGATTCTCGAGCACGTCGCAAGGTTGCGGCGATCCTGCGGATATTGGACGAGGCGGGAAGATCTTTGGGAAGCACGCGTATCGCCCGCGAGCTTCATATTCAGGGCATTGAACTGAGTCACAGGACCGTCCGCTACTATCTCGGGATGATGGACGAGGAGGGTCTGACGCGGAGTCTCGGCAAGCGCGGGCGCGCCATTACACCTCTCGGAGAGATGGAACTACGGGGCGCGATGACGGTTGAGAAGGTCGGTTTCATGGTAGCCACGGTTGATGCGCTGGCCTACGAGATGACCTTCGACCTGGAGCATCTTCGCGGGCAAGTCATTCTTAACATCTCTCTAATAGACGCTGCAGAAGTGAAGAGGGCAGCCTCCGAAATAATGCAAGTCTATTCCGCGGGTCTGGGTATGGGAAAGTACGTGGCTCTCGCCGGCGCCGGAGAACGAATTGGCAACCTCGGGGTACCGCCCGGCAAGTTTGCCATCGGCACGGTTTGCAGCATCACAATTAACGGGGTGCTGCTCAAGGCGGGCATAGTGACCCATTCAAAGTTTGGCAGTCTGTTGGAAATGAGGAACGGACAACCTCACCGCTTCACCGAGATCATCAACTACGACGGCACCACGATCGACCCGCTCGAGATATTCATCAGAGGCCAAATGACGCGAGTAGCGCGGGCTGCGTCCACCGGAAACGGGATCGTGGGTGCCAGTTTTCGCGAAATACCGACCGCCGGCATCAATGAAGTAGAACGGATAAACGGCGAACTGGAGCGGAGCGGCCTCGGGGCAGCTCTCGTGATAGGCATGCCGAATCAGCCGGTTTTCGACGTGCCGGTGGGGCAGGGCCGGACGGGCATGATCGTGATGGCGGGACTCAACCCGCTGGCGGCAGTTGAGGAGGCCGGTATAAGGACCACAAACTGGGCGATGAAGACGATGTTAGACTTCGGACAGTTGGTCCCCTACGAGGAAATACAGAGGTTCGCGTCCCTTTCCTGAACCCTCGCCGTCGGGAGTAAGCCCCCCGGTGCCTGGACTCATGTCGCTTCCACACCATCCCAGCAGTATGTACAGAGTTTCTCTTTCGGCAGTCCGATCGCCTGCACGAGGTCATCCAGTTCCTGGTATTTCAAAGTGGTCAACGCCAACCGTTGCCTTATCCTGTCGATCATGGCGCGGTTCTTCTCCGTTCCCACCGTTGCGTACTCGTCGAGGAACATGTCGCCGCTTCCTTCCAGCTCCTTTATCGCAGTTCTTGCCGCGAGATCCAGCTCGGATCTCGACCGCGAGAAGTTCAGGAACTTGCAGCCGTACACCAGCGGCGGACACGCCGGGCGCATGTGCACCTCCAGCGCCCCGTAATCGTACAACCTCTGAATAGCATCCTTTAACTGAGTGCCCCGGACAATAGAATCCTCGCAGAAAAGCAGCTTCGCCCCCTGTATGAGCTCCTTTATGGGGATCAATTTCATTTTCGCGACGAGGTCCCTCGTTTCCTGAACCTGCGGCATAAAACTTCGCGGCCACGTCGGCGTGTATTTCACAAAAGGTCGCCTGTACGGTATTCTCGCCTCGTTCGCGTAGCCTATCGCGTGCGCGGTTCCGGAATCAGGTATTCCCGCCACGAGATCTATCGAGACATTATCCTTACGCGCGAGAGCTACGCCGCATCTATTCCGCGCGTCTTCCACGTTGATACCTTCATAGCTTGACGAGGGAAAACCATAATACACCCAGAGAAACCCGCATATCTGCATCTCGTTGCCGGGAGGTTTTTTCTGTTCGACACCATCCGGCGTCATAAGCACTATCTCGCCCGGTCCGAGATACCTGTCCACTTCGTAATCTAGGTTTGGGAACGCCGAGGTTTCCGAGGCCGCCGCATAGGCCCCCTCTTTCATGCCAATCGCGATAGGCGTTCGTCCCAGCCTATCCCGTCCGACGTATATCCCTTCCTCCGTCAGTAACAACAACGAGCAGGAACCCTCAATGCTCTCCTGCGCATTTCGAATTCCATTCTCGAAAGTGGATTCCTGGTCTATTAAACAGGCGACCAATTCCGTCGGATTTATCCCGCCACCGCTCATCTCCGAGAAGTGCGCTTTTCGCCTTCCCAACGCCCGCTTGGCGAGCTCGTCGATATTCTGTATCACGCCGACCGTCACTATGGCGTATAACCCCAGATGCGATCCTATGAGTAGCGGCTGGGACTCGTTGTCGCTGATGACACCGATACCGCTGTTGCCGGTCATTCCCGGGATATCATCCTCGAATTTCGACCGGAACTGAGCGTTCGTAATGTCGTGAATATGTCTTGTAAACCCCTCGGCATTCCTTACGGCAAGACCGCCGCGACACGTGCCGAGATGAGAATGATAATCCGTCCCGTAGAACAGGTCGGCAACGCAGTCCTCTTTAGAAACAGCTCCAAACAATCCGCCCATAGCTGTCACACCTCTCAAGACCTTGTGCTAAACTGAAACCTCCCCAATCAATATCCGCATGGTAGTTTTGGAATGGCCCAGGCCGCTTCCCATTCATTGTAGTCTGTTTTGCCGGCTTCGTCAACTCCTATTTTGCAGACGTTTCCATCATGATCGATGAACACCAAATGTAGTAGGACGGTTTTGATATTGAACCGAAGGAGCCGGTTAGAATTAAGGGCGGTGTTTCCTCGTGTTCGAGGGGAAACACCGCCCTGAGCGTGGCGCGCGCGACGCTGGGGGAAAGACGGTATGACCGTCGCGCGCTCCGTTGTTAGTATGCGTGTTGAGGTTGTCCCGGTGCTGTTGGTGGCACGGAATCCTCGGTTATGGTCACGGATGACGCCAGGCCTATGTGTCCGAGCGTATCCTTACCCCGCACCTCCAGCACGTTCTCAGCGTTTTGAGTAAGGTTGAACACGAAGTTGTCCGTGTCACCCGTATCCGTCCAGTCGCCGTACTGTCCGCCCTGCAACTGGTAGCATTCGAAATTGGCGTCCGCGCTAGGCGTGGTCAGCCCGACCGTGAAGTCGTCCGCATTGACCGCCTGCGATGCGACCGCCAGTGCAGGCTGCGTCGGAGCGCTGGAGTCCTCAACCACCAGCACAGCGGCGGAAGGACTTGCGTTCCCGGCAGCGTCCATACCCCGCACCTGCAGCGTATTCTCAACGTCCTGCGACAGGGTGAACTCGAAGCTTGCCGTCTCGGCCGTGTTAGTCCAACCGGCATACTGACCGCCTCTGATCTGGTAGTTGCTGAAATGATCGTCCATGCTCGGTGTCACAACCGTCACGGTCATGCTATCCGCGTCAGTTACATCGCTCACGACCTCGATAACCGGTTCTGTCGGCAGCACGGAGTCCTCGGTAATGACCACCGCCGCGGCATTACTCACGTTGCCGTACGTATCCTGCCCCCGAATGCTCAAGGTATTCTCGGCATCCTGCGCGAGAGTGAACAGGAACGGTCCGGTCTCTGGCGTGTTTGTCCAGTCGGCGTACTGACCGCCCAGCACCTGGTAGCCGCTGAAGTTCGCGTCGGTGCTCGGCGTGCTGAGCACAACTGCGAACGCCGCAGCGTTGACCATCTGCGCCGGCGTTCCTATCACCGGGTCGGTCGGCGGCGTATTGTCCTCCTCCTTAAACGTTGCTGTGACAGTCTTGTCGCCGCCCATAATGACGGATGTCGGGCTAATGCCGCCGGTCGCGTCACCTGACCAGTCGACGAAGCTCCAACCCGAATCCGGCACGGCGGTCAGCGTCACAGTGTCGCCATCATAGTACGGTGCAGCAGGATCCTGGTCCACGGCACCCGACCCGACAACGTTCACCGTCAGCGCGAACTCCTCGAGCGGCGGCGATTCGTCAAGGAACTGTATCGGTGCCGCGTACATTATCTGGAACTCGAGAAGCTTGTTCACAGCGTCCTCGACGCGGCTGCCGGACACGAGCCAACCGTCACCTTCAACCGCTTGCACCCAACCCTCGGACGGGTTGAAGTAGTATATCGCGACGAAGCTTATGTCAAGCGCCTGCGAGACCGGCGCTATCACGGTCACCGGCGTCTCGTAGTAGCTTGTCGGCTCGATATTCAGTAGAATGTCGAGCGTTGCTGAATCGGCCATCGGGTCGATCTCGCTGGAAGGTCCTAATCTCGGCGGAACCGTCTCGTCGTTCGGGTAGGTTATCGCCAACCCTTCAAGTTCGGTACCTTCCTCACCGTATATCGTGGTCAGACCGGTGCTTGGATCGTCGACAACAGTGGTGGTCGCCGGTGCAGCAGCCAGCGCCGCATCGTGTTCATCGCTCGTCTCGATCTTGAAGCTGTACGCGTATGGGGTCATGCTGTACCCGTTGACGTCGCTTGCCTCGACCGTGACATCCACCTGCTCGTCGTACGCGAAGGACCCGAGCGAATCGTAGATGACCCAGACCTTTCGCATATCGCCCGGCGTCACCTCGTGAACGGTGTACGCCACCACCTCTGCGTTCATTGTCAGGTCTATGCTGGCCGGATCGATCCCCTCCTCGTCCTCCAGGGCAACCATCACGGATGTATCGACAGGCACCCGCAGAGTGTCCGCCGTCAAGCCCTGACCGGCGTGCGGTCTCAGCACCTCGCCGACAACTGAAGGCGGAGTTGGATAATCATCTATGTCATTCGGATCGCTGCCCTGCTGGTACTCGTCGAGATTGGAGAAACCGTCTCCGTCAGCGTCCTGCTGGGCGTCAGAGTCGTCCAGCGGATCGAGCCCGTTCTCGACCTCATACACGTCAGGCATCCCGTCGCCGTCCGAATCGTCTTCGGGCTGAGCAAACGTATAGTCCTCCGTTTGAACACTGCTCACGTTTTGAGCAAGATCAATCCCGATGAGCTTCAGTGTCGTATCTTCAGAGAGAGACAAAGCTGTGCTATACGCCTGAGACGACTCCGTCGGGGTCGCGCCGTCCGTCGTAAAGTGGATTGTCCCCTGCTCCGACAAGCTCAGCGTTACCGACTGCGCCTCGAAGAAGTGACCGCCCGCAGGCGATGCCGTAACCGTCGGCGCAGTCATGTCGACGCAACAGCCCTCGCTCTCGGGCGAATAACCGCTTTCATTTCCAACATGGTCAACAGCAGTAACCACATAGTAATAGGTTGTACCATCGACCGTGTCCGTGTCTGTATAGGTATTTGTAGTGATCAGAGATGTATTGATCTTATTATAGGGGCCGCCGGATTGTGCCGCCTTGTACAGATTGTAACCCTCAAGGTCGGGATCGGTATTCGCAACCCACTGCATTACGACCTGTCCGTTGTCATCGTACGTTTCGGCAGAAACGGAACAGGTAAAGGCGAGAATCGCGCAGACAACCAGACACACTTGTAGATCGACGTGTAACAGACCTTTTCTCATCGGGTGTCACCTCTTCTCTCGAATTCTCCTTCCAAGTTCGGGAGAATCAGCGACTGAATCGTTCTCTGGCAGCCTGGCTGACTGCCCCGCTGGACAGCCCCATGGCTTTGCGTCACGCAGTCACCTGCGCTTTGCCTTTTTCAGCAACGATCCTACCCGAACAGGCGGAGTTATCCTCCGCACAATCCGCTTATCACACGCCCTAATATGAGCAATTTCGGTGCCCAATCAAACGGACGAAAAGAGGCAAGATGATGATTACATGACTCTATTGTAAGGACGGACTTACGAGTATGCCCCAAGTGTAACTGAGAATAGTGCAGAAGGCGGAGCGCGCTCACAAGACACAATATCGTACTTGCTCGCAGCGGCCGCTTACGAAACCGTCATCCAAGACGTTCCAGCGGGGCGTCTCAAGAGGTAGGTGTGTCTCCTTTCGAAGGCAGACAGGAATGTCTGCCCCACCAATGAGACACCGGCGGGGCGTCTGCCCTTGGGAGGGCCGACCTCCGTGTCGGCCGCGGGCGGGTCTTAGACCCGCCCCTACCAGCAACCTGATATACTGAGGCTTGCCGGCCGTTTTTCTCTTGACCAGAGAGAAACCAATGGTATAATTAGCGGAACATTCCCCGAATCGTGAAATCATTTGGATCTGACCGGCGCAGCATTGGAAGGGAATCAAGTTGATCATCAAAGAATTTGTGCTTGGAGCCATACAGACGAACTGCTATGTTGTATCCTGCCCCGAGACGCGGGAGGCCGTCATAGTAGATCCCGGCGACTATTCACCCTCACTACAGCACTACATCGAAGAAGAGCAACTTCTCGTCAAGTACATCATCAACACCCACTCGCATTTCGATCATGTGGGAGGCAACAAGAAGGTCAAGCAGTTCACCGGCGCACGGTTGTTGATACACCAAGCCGAGGCTGACGTGCTGCCGCAGACTGGCACGCTCGCATCGATGTTCGGGCTCCAGGTCGACGACTCCCCGCCCGCAGACGCGTTTATGGCGGAAGGTGACGAGATACGTATCGGACGCATCACACTGCACGTGCTTGAGACCCCCGGTCACTCGCCCGGAGGCGTCACGTTGCACACGGACGATGTCGCTTTTGTTGGCGACACCATTTTCGCCGGCTCCATCGGAAGGACGGACCTGCCCGGCGGCTCACACAGCACGCTCATCAAGTCCATCAAGGAGAGGATACTACCCTTGGGCGACGATACCGTCCTGTACTCGGGTCACGGACCTGAGACCACCGTCGCCCGCGAGAAGCTCCACAACCCCTTTCTGCGCTAGAAGAATGACTGAGAAGACAGGCAGGAGGTCAGCGGAAGCGTAGCAGCTTCATTTGCTCAGTAGTTCAACAATCCTGTCAACAACCCGGTCGGCGACTTCACGTTTCGATAAGAGCGGGAGGCGGACGGTCTTCCCCGCGCGGTCGATTAAGGTAGCTTTGTTTGTCTCGGCGGCAAACCCGGATTCAGGGGAATTGATGTCGTTGGCCACGATCAGGTCGAGGTTCTTCTCACGGAGTTTCTTCTTCGCGTTGCGGACCGCGTTCTTGGTGTCCGCGGCGAATCCCACAACAACCTGACCTTTTTTCTTCTTCGCTCCGATCTCGGCGATGATATCCGGGGTGCGCTTGAACTCAATGGTGAGCGCATCGCCGGTTTTCTTGATCTTACCTTCAGAAACAGCCGCCGGCGCATAATCCGCCACCGCAGCGGCTCCTACAATGAAGTCCATCTTGGGGGCCAGCTTCTTGCAGGCGCGGTACATCTCCTCGGCGCTCGTAACGCCGGTCACGTCAACATTCGCAGGCGGGGACAGATGCGTCGGTCCGGTCACCAGTGTAACTTGAGCGCCGCACCGAGCTGCCGCCACAGCAAGTTCGTACCCCATCCTGCCCGTGGACCCGTTCGACAAGAATCGCACCGCGTCAATCGCCTCTCGTGTCGGCCCTGCAGTAATGAGCCCCTTCTTACCTGAGAGCTCCGTCGAACGCTGCGCCAGCCTTACCGCCGCATCAACGATCACATCCAGCTCAGCAAGCCGCCCGGTGCCTATCTCACCGCACGCGAGTTCGCCTTTTTCAGGATGAACGAACTGACAACCACGCGACTCCAACACCCGGATGTTGCTCTGGACACCCGGGTTCTCGTACATCGCCCAGTTCATCGCCGGAGCGACCAGCACCGGCGACTCTGTCGAAAGGAAGCACGTGGTCAAGAAGTCGTCGGCTATCGCCTGGGCGAATTTCCCGATGATGTTCGCAGTGGCAGGCGCCACAACGAGAAGGTCAGTCGTCCTCGCAAGCCCAACATGTTCCACGTCCCAGCTTTCCGGTGTATCGAACATCCCGACGATAACGCGTTTCCTGCACAGAGTTGACAACGTCAGCGGCGTGACGAACCGGGTCGCGTTTTCCGTCATCACCGGCGTGACAGCAGCGCCGGATTTGATGAGCATTCTGGCGAGATCGCACGCCTTGTATGCTGCTATACTTCCCGTAACGCCAAGGGCAATCTGTTTGCCCTTGAGCTTATTTCTTCTTCGACGTGTCTTCATAACTCACTTTCCCGGCAAGTATCTCCTCGAGCGCGATAGTGGAAGCCTTCCTTGCATCCGTTTTCACAAGAGGTTTCGCTCCCTTGCCCAGCTGTCTTGCCCGCCTTGCCGCAATAAGCACAAGTCGGTAACGACTGTCCACCTTCTCATCAAGCTTATCCTTAGGAATTCTGGCCATAATTAGACAACACCTCCTGCCTCGTAAGTCAACAGCACCTTATCTTACGCATCACCTTCCTCGACGGAGGAAAGGTACCAGCATAGTCCCAACACACCTGACGCCACTCGCGTCACGTACCTTGACGACGCGCCTTTTCTTGGTCAATGACCGTCTCGACATCCTCAGCGGCGCGTTCGAGCTCGTCGTTCACGATCACATGATCGTATGCATCCTGCAGGCATAGCTCCTTCTTGGCGACCTCAAGCCGCTTTTGCACGGCCTCATCCGATTCAGTCTTTCTGCCTCGCAACCTCCTCTCCAGCTCCTGGAACGACGGCGGCAGGAGAAATATCAGTACCGCTTCCGGATGCCTTTTCTTGAGCTGAATCGCTCCTTGCACGTCAATGTCCAGGATCAGGTCCTTGCCCGCGCTAGTCTGCCCCTGGACGCAGGCTTCAGGGGTGCCGTAGCAATGGCCGTGCACCTCCGCCCATTCCGCAAACGCTCCCTCTTCTACGCCTCTGCGGAACTCGGCAGCCGACGTGAAAAAGTAGTCCTTTCCCTCCTCTTCGCCGGGCCGAGGCGGTCTGGTCGTCGCTGATATCGAATAAACGAGCTCCGGTCGCCGCTCCAACACTTTCCTCAGCACGGTGGTCTTGCCCGCCCCGGAAGGTGCAGACAGAATGAAGATGAGACCCCTACGTGGCACCAGTTGTTCCGCCTCCTGCTCTCGCAATCCCGTCCCGCGCCTGTTCTTCCGGATGCGCCGTCTATTACTCGATATTCTGCACCTGCTCCCTTATCTTCTCGAGCTGAGCTTTGATTTCGAGGACATGCTCCACGACCTTGCTGTCACGATTCTTGGCACCGATCGTGTTCGCCTCGCGGTTCATCTCCTGAACAAGGAACTCCAGCTTTCGACCGATTGAACCATCACCTTCGATCAATCCGACGAACTGGTCGAGGTGGCTCTTGAACCGTACCACCTCTTCCGTCACATCCGCTCTTTCAGCCATTATCGCCACTTCCATGGCGATTCTCTCCTCCTTCACGGACAGATCCGCGGCAATGTCGGCCATCTTCTGGCGCAATCGCTCCATGTACTCGCGATTCAGTTGCGGCAGGCGCTGGTCCACCTCCGCCAACGCAGACCGCACGCCCTCTACCCGCTCCAGTAAATCCCGCTCCAGGGCTTCCCCCTCAGCGCGCCTCATTGACTGAAACTCCTCCAGAGCATGCATTACGGCCTTCTCGATGGGCTCGCGCTCCTTCTCATCCGGTTCGCGCTGCTCCTCCGCCCTGGCCACTTCCGGCAGGTTCAAGATGGACGTTAAGGTCAGATCGTTCTTCAAGCCAAGCCGTTTTGCAAGAGCCAGGCTGCTTGCCACGTACTGCTCTGCAGCGTCCTCGTCCAGCATCACTCTTGAAGCGGCTGTACCCAGCCGTTGCGCGCTGACGCTGACCGACACCCTGCCGCGACTAACCTTGGCTCTGACAAGACGTTTCAGGCCAATCTCCAATGCGGCTGCCTCCGGAGGCAGCTTCACGATAATGTCCAGGTAACGCCCGTTCACACCGGCGACCTCAGCGCTCACCGCCACCTCATCCGTCTTCACGTCGGCCCTTCCGAAACCGGTCATGCTCAACAACATATTTGGTTTATCCCTCTAAAGTGGCGTTCTCGCGTTCCCAAAAGTCCCCGACACGGTACCCTCGTGTCTCTGATTATAGTTTTTGCCGACCGTTCTGTCAAATCTCTCTCTTAGTAGCTGTGCCGAGGCGGAGCACGTTGCACAAGCAGCCTCTTGGCAATTCACACGGACATTGGCGCCCGGGCTATCTCTGATTCCCCGGCTAGACAAGCCAGGGCGGGGTCTCCCTGGGGCGTTGTGCCAGCACCGCCGGTTGTCTTGCGCTCTCAGCCCCCTTCACGACGTCTTTCGGCGAGAAGTACTATATCGCGCAATTCCTCAGTGTTTCTGGCACGGAGCCAATCCCTGTCAAAATTCTGAGCGTGAGCAACTTGTGCAATCGCTGACAGCGCACGCAGGTGGAAGTTTCTTTCGTCACGGGTGCCCGCCATTACGAACGCAGCATAGACAGGCGGAGATGTCTCCGCGAAATCTATCCCCGGCGCGCATCTTGCCATCAGCAACTCGAACTTATGTTCGCCATCAACGGTCGTGTGAGGAATCGCCAGCCCGGGTCGTATCACCGTCGTCGTATCCTCTTCACGCGAAATGAATGCATCCAGCAGTTCACTGGGTTCAACGTTCAACCGTTCGGCGAGTGTTCCGGCGACAATAGTGAAGAATTCTACAAGCGTCATTTGTCTATCTATATCGATTACCTCGCATCCCTTCACCAATTTATGAAATCTGTCCTCCACCAGTTCATCGCGCTCACTAAGGACTGCACTCAACTCAGCCCTTAATGAATCGCCGGCTATCTCTTTAGCGGTTATGCGTTCAACAATGTGAATCAAGGCAGACTTGCGCATGGCGCTCCCGCGAACGTATAGCCTGTGCCACAGGATGCTGGCAAGGACGAATCCCACGGTTGTCAGGAGCGCTGCACCACCCATCTGATACAAGAAGAAGCCGTAGCCGACGATCCCGAGTATGTGCAACCACGGGTACAATGGCGAAACAAATAGTGGCTTATAATTCAGGATCCGCGACTCGCGCATTATGATGCAGGCTATCAGCACGAACGCGAACAATATGATCTTCATGGTAGAAGCAAGCTTCACGAGGTTCTCGAGGTCCAGAAGAAGTATGACGGCTACCATGAACGCGCCGGTGGTTATAATGGACAAATGCGGCGTATTGAACCGTCTATTCGTCGCTGCAAGAAACCGCGGCAAAAGGCGGTCCCGACTCATTGCCAGCGGAAACCGGGACGCGGCCAATATTCCCGCGTTGGCCGTGGATACAAAAGCCAGGATGGCTGCAAAAGCCATCGTCACGCGGCCGGCTGTTCCCAGAATCTTGTACCCCCCGGTCGATATGGGAGTAAGCGAGTGCGCAAGTTCGCCCTCGTCAAGCAGACCCACGGTTACGAAAATGGTTGACACATAGAGCATTAGTACCACGAGAAACGCTGATATCATTCCGTACGGAATGTCTTTTCCGGGATTCCGGACCTCTTCCGCGACGCTTGCAGCTTTTGTCAACCCGCCAAACGAGACAAACACCATGCCAACCGCGGCCAACATTGGGCGCCTCCCGAAAGGTATAAACGGCGTGTACCTCTGGACGTCAATCGCCATCGCTCCCCGAAAGACATACAGGATCAACAACGCTATGAGTGCAACCACAAGAAAACTCTGAAGTCTGCCGGTGAACTTGACACTTATCAGGTTGAGAATTGTGAAGAACAAACAGAATCCGACGGCAATGAGTTTAACGTGCCACTCGGTGATGCCTGGATTGATCAGTGTCACGAACGCGCCGATTCCAACCAAGGCGAACGCGCTCTTAAGGCTGAGTGAAAACCAACTTGCGAACCCGCCGATTGTCCCGGCAACTGAGCCCATGCTCCGCTCAATAAAGAAGTAACTGCCGCCGGCTTTAGGCATAGCCGTCGCTAGTTCAGCCTTCGCAAACAGAACCGGCAATACAAATACGCCTGCCAAAACATAGGCGAAGATCACCGCCGGCCCCGCCCCGGCGTAAACCAGCCCGGGAAGAACAAACAGTCCGGAACTGATCATAGCGCCGGCAGAGATACAGAACACGTCAAAACCGCCCAGTTGGCGGATTAACCTCCTGCCTCGACCTTCGTCCATACCTTGCCACCTATCAACTCCGCCTGCAAAAGCAACTTTGCCTAACGGCGAGCAGACAAGAGCTATTCCTCACAACGTTTCTGCGAACAGACGGCCGTTGCATCGCCAAGCTCAGGCAACGGCAAATGACAGCGTTTCCTACCTGTTGGCTATGTTCCGGGCGGCACGTCACCTCATGTTAGAAACGCTCTAACCCTTCTCGCTATTCCCCTCTATGGCTTTCACCACTTCGTTAAGTCGCCATTCCACGGATGACAGGATCCACAACTGAAAGTGATTGACGCGGGCCTGGTTGTTCATGAGCAGGATAAGCTTGAGAGACAAGGCAGCAACCGCCAGTTCAATCATTGCCAGCGTCACGCGTCCTTGAACGGTTACCAGAGAGATGACGAGAGACACCACAATCAGGGTGACAAAGACAATATTGAATATTTTAGTGTGGAACGTTGGCATTCCGCCGATCTTGCCCACAATTGACCTGACACGTTCCTTCTCTTCCTTGAACCTGTCAATTTCCTCCTTCAAATCGGCCATTTCCTCTTCAACCTGCCGGCCTTTCCGTTCCATAATTAGCCTCCTGACCTACTTAATTCCCGCGTTTCGGCAATTCTTCCCGGGTCCAGTTAGAGTAAGGAAGAAACAAATCCAGCGTACGACAGCCCAGCATTTCGGGCAACCCGAGAGCAGAGGAAGATAGGGAACAAGCATTACAGTTCATTCTGACCGCCCTTGCACGAGAATGCAAAGTTGCTTTGCGATACCGCGACTCTTACTCTCGAAACACCCCACGTAGGGCATTGTAGCCGATCTTGCCCATCCCGTCAAGCAGAGGGCGTATCATGTATGCAGACGTCTGCCTCAATCAGGGCGTCAACAGAGCCCTGACCGCCCAAGCAACCCTCACTTCCCAAATACCACTGCACGAAATACCCAAAAAATCACGCAATTAGTTGACAAATACGTGCTTTCAGTATAAAATTTAATATAGGGGTAGTGCGGAAGTGCCAGGGATGGGAGCGCCATGTCTAGGAACACGTCTACAGCCGCGAGTCTCAATAAACCATGAAAAAGAGCCAGATTAAGTGGAACGTCTCCAAGCTTGAGAAACTGCCGACTCTGTCTGCTGTCGCCACTGAGCTGATAAAACTAACCATGGACGAGACGAGTGACGCTCAGCAGGTTGCGGCGATTATCGAGACGGACCAGTCTCTAGCATCAAAGGTTCTCCAGATTGTCAACTCGGCCGGCTATGGTCTTGCCGGTCGCGTTACGACAATGGCGCACGCTGTGAGCCTGCTCGGTTTCTCCACGATCCGGAGTCTTGCACTCAGCATGACGGTATCCGACATGTTCGGTCCCTCGGAAGAACCTGGCGCGTTCGACCGGACGGGTTTCTGGAAACATTCGCTGGCGTGCGCGATCTGCGCGGAACTCATCGCTGAACAAGTCGGGAGCCGTTACGCCAAGGAGGCGTTCCTGGCAGGATTGCTCCACGATATAGGCAAGGTCGCGCTTGACACGTGTGCCAGGGAGGACTTCGATAAGGTTATCAGGCAGGCCGCTGATAGACATATCTCCGTGCTCGAAGCCGAAAGGCGACTCCTGGAAACAGACCACGCGGTCGTCGGGAAATGGGTTGCCGAACGGTGGGGTCTCCCGGACATGTTCACCCACGCCATTTGGCTCCATCACCAACCGCCGGGCAGCGTTCCCGAAAGCGGTTTCGATAAAGATCTCGTCGAGATAGTGCATCTGGCAAATATCGTTGTGCGGAGCCAGATGATAGGTTCCGGCGGCGATTCGAGGGTGTATCCCGTGCCGCTGCGGCTTCTCACCTCGATGAAACTCAGAGAAGAGGATCTGGATGAGCTCAAAGAACGCCTCTGGAAGCTCGTCGAGGAACGCGCGTCCATCGTCAATCTCGAAGCGACCGAGAAGGGGCTCTACCTCGAATCGCTCCAGCGCGCAAACCAGGAGCTCAGCAGGATGGCGCTCAGGTTGGAGGAGAACAACCGCGACCTCGGTAGAAAGGCAAGTCGGCTCGGCGTCCTGCACGACATGAACACCAAAATGCTTCCGTCGCACGCGCTCAGTGAGATGCTGGATGTTGTAGCGGAATCCTTGCGGGACGGTCTTGGCGTGCCGTGCGGATTCCTGTTCATGGCGGACCGCGAACGCGAGATTCTGGTGGGCAAGATCTGGACCGGGGAAGATCAAGGCATGGAGGATCTGCTCCTGTCCATGGGAAGCTCCCAGCCGGTAACCGGTGAAGATCAGACCAGGCTCGACGCCGAGATTACGGAAGCGATTCAGGAGACGTCTCTCGGCGTGACAGACTCTTCCTGGATTGGTGAACGCATAACCGACATCGTGTTGAAAAACCACCTCATCGTCGTCCCGATGGTCTCTCAGGGCAAGAGCGTCGGCCAGATCGTCATTGACAATCGCGCAGACAGTTTCAGCTACACGGACAAAGAGCTTGAGGAACTGCTCGCGTTCGGCAGCGCCGCCGGGGTCGCCGTATCCAGATTCAGACTGCAGGAGAAGTTGAATGAGCGCTCCGAGGAGCTTGCGACGGCTATATGGAGAGAGGAACAAGCGCGCGAACAGTTGATGCGCAACGAGCGCCTCGCCTCCGTCGGCAAGATGGCTGCCGGCGCGGCTCACGAGATCAACAACCCGCTGGCCGTCATATCCGGCAGGGCGCAGATGATGCTCAGAGATGAGAAGGACGAGAAAAAGGCCAAGGCGCTGAAGCTCATGGTCGAGCAGACGCGCAGGGCCAGCAAGATTCTGACCGACCTGATGGGTTTCGCCAGACCTGCCATGCCCAAAACCGAACCGACCAACGTGAATTTCGTGATCCATCACGTGCTCTCCATGGTCGAAAACCAGCTCCGGCAGAAGAACATCGAGTGCCAACGCGAGTTCGCTCAGGGTCTGCCCAAGATTAGCGCCGATAAGCACCAGCTCGAACAGGTGTTCCTCAACATTGTTCTCAATGCCGAACATGCCATGAGCGAGGGAGGCACGTTGACGGTAAGCACTTCCCTCAGTCCGGCAAAGGACCTCATTCTGATCACGTTATCCGACACGGGAAATGGGATCCCCAAGGAGGATCTGCAGCACGTTTTCGAGCCCTTTTTTACCACAAAGGAGGAGGGCGAAGGAACCGGTCTCGGTCTGGCGATGTCATACGGGATCGTGACGAGCCACGGCGGAACGATAGACGTCGAGAGCACCGTCGGTGAGGGTACCTCGTTTACCGTGGAGCTCCCTGTTGCTGTGGATGTGAAACAGATGATAGCGAAGGCTGAACCGCCGCAGAAGAAGCGCGCCGCGCCTTCCAAGAAACGCGCCACCGCATCAATACTGATCGTTGACGACGAAGAGCACATTCGCGATCTGCTTTCCGACACGTTGGGGGTACGC
Source organism: uncultured bacterium (assembly GCA_965603355.1). Classification (GTDB taxonomy): domain Bacteria; phylum Hydrogenedentota; order CBFDCQ01; family CBFDCQ01; genus CBFDCQ01. The sequence continues at coordinate 11,206 of CBFDCQ010000013.1, read as the reverse complement.
GGCTACCAGGTCGAAACAGCCGAGAACGGTCTAAACGCGCTTAAGATCCTCAACGACAAGCAGGTCGATCTCCTTCTGCTCGACATGCGAATGCCGGTCAAGGACGGTCTCGGATTGATGGACGAAATAAGGGAGAGGCTGCCGGAGTTGCCGGTAATAATAGTGACCGGGTTAGCGTCCAACGAGGAGGTACAGGAGGCGCTTGAACGAGGCGCGTTCTCATGCCTCAGAAAACCGTTTGAGATTGACACTCTCGTCGACGAGGTTGACAAAGCCCTCGCAAAACCGGAAAAAGCGGCCAGCAAACCCAAGAAGAAGAAGTAGCAGGTCTAGCCTAAACGGTCAGAAACGGGGCTACCGGCCATCAGATCACTCTTCTCGCCTTCCACAGCGGCCACCAGACGCACACCACCCTGCCCTTGATATGGGTCAGCGGGAGGAATCCCCAATCGCGGCTGTCTCTGCTGTGCCGGCTGTTATCACCAAGCACAAAATAGGAGTCCTCCAGCACCGTCACCTCGCTTGTGGTGCCGTATTCCCCGAAGTCCGGATGGTTGTAGTACGTGTTGTCGGCGATGAATGGATGGTTCGTTACCGGTTCGCCGTTCACCAGGATGCGGCCGTCGTCATCTATCTTGATTCTCTCTCCCGGCAGTCCAACGATCCTTTTGACAATGTCCTTTCTCTCCCCGGTAGTAGCGCGAAACACGACGACGTCACCGCGTATCGGTTTTCTTGGAACAAAAAGCCTCTTGAAAGTAAACGGGACGCGCACCCCGAGGATGAACTTGTTCACGAGTATCTTGTCGCCGATCTGCAGCGTCGGTTTCATTGACCCCGACGGTATCTTGAAGGGCTCGAACAGAAAGTGCCGAATAGTCAATGCCAGCACGAGCGCGACCGCAATGGATTGAGCCCACTGAATAGCGTTCTCCTTGGTTAGCGGACCGATTATCTTCTCTACTACACGTAATATTCCGGCTTTCAAGACTTGCCTCCTTCGTTTCGTCTACGATGTAACAGTCGCTTTCAGAAATGCAGGCGATTTGAGGTGCATGTCGCCGCGTCGCGACACGTACCGGTTGAGCAGGTCAAACGTTTCACCGAGCACCTCTTTCTTGACCCTGGCCTTCTCCATACGATTCAACGGGATCCGCGACAGGTTGCGCATCAACCGCAGGTGGTATGTCCCCACCTCCGCAGCGCCCGGTTCGCGGCAGTTATCGCACAGGATACCGCCTTCATCCGGACTGAAACACACCTTGCCACGACCCGGCGGACTGCCTCCGCATCGCGCGCACACGTCGAGTGACGGCGCAAAACCTACCAGCGCAAGAAACCGCAGCGCAAAACCGGTCGCCAGCAACGCCAGGTCCCCGGTCCAGTCGCAAAGCATCCGCAACGACTCAAGAGCAAGCGAGAACAGCTCGCTCGACTCCTCGCCTTCCTGGACAAAACGCTCAAATAACTCAACGATGTACCCGCCGTAAGCGAGCCGGTCGAAATCGCGCTTGATCGCGTCAAAACTATCGATTATGCCCGTCTGCGTTATGTTGTGGAGCGACCGCCCCTCCTTCGCGTAAAACAGTACCTCCACATGCGTTATCGGCTCAAGCGAGCTGCCAAACCTGCTCTTAAAACGTTTGGCTCCCTTAACGAGACCGCTCAGCTTACCCCAGTCGGGCGTGAAGAACGTGACGATCCTGCTCGTCTCGCTGTAATCGACGTATTTCAGCACAATGCCTTCTGTCCGATGCTGGGGCACTGGCGCAACACCACCGTGTGAGGCCTTCTCCAAAGGAAAACCATGTCCGGTAATGGTATCATCTCCGGCACGATTCAGTCAACTCGGAATTGCGCCCAGAGGCTCGGCTACTTGCCACGCTGTTGACATATAGCCATCAAATAGGAAATAATTGGTGAGGAATACGCGGCGATACGAGAGTATTTGGCCTTGTCACCTGGAGATGTCGAGCTATGTTGGGACGAAGCTCCATGAAGTTCCGTCTATTGGGATGTGCGTTGTTGGCCGTCCTGGCCTGCACGTTGACCCAAGCGCAGGAGTTGCCGCAGGTCAAGGAGCTCACTCACAACTGGCGCGGTTACAAGATATACTACAAGACCGGCGGGCTGACGACACACGTCGAGGGAGAGGTCGAGGCGCCCGTCATATTCCTGCACGGGTTCGGATCGAGCTCGTTCGTTTGGCGCGAGAATCTGGCGCCGCTCGCTCAGACACGCAAGGTGGTGGCGCTGGACCTGCTCGGGTTCGGCAAGTCCGACAAGCCTGCCATCGAGTACTCGCCGGATGTGTGGGTAAACCTTGTGCACGAGTTCGCCAGAGCGAACGGTTTTCCCAAAGTAGTCCTTGTCGGCAGCGATCTGGGCGGACTCGTGGCGGCGGAATTTGCGCTCAGGTTCCCCGACAAGACCGAGAAGCTCGTCCTGGTGGACTCGCTCGGAATATCCTGCAACCTGTCGCGTACGCAACGCCTCTTCTTCAAGCCCGTGATAGGCAGAGCATCGTTCAGGCTGTTTTTCCGGCAGGGTTATGTCGGACGCGTGTTGAGGAACTCGGTTTACGGCGATCCTCTGCTCGTGACGGACGACGTGATACAGGGATATCACCGGCCGTTCAGGTCGCCGGGCGCGGCAAGCGCGTACAGAAACATCGGAAAGAGGATGCGCCAGTGGCGACTTGGACCGCGTGCCAAGGAGATAGCCGTCCCGACCCTGATAGTGTGGGGAGAAGACGACCGTGTCACCCCGCTCGCCGACGCCATAGAGCTGGACAGCCTGATACCGAACTCCACCATTGTGACCATACCCGGCGCGGGCCACTATCCGCAAGCGGAATCACCGGCGCGATTCAACAGCTACCTGTCAAGGTATCTTAGGCGCCCTGCCGCAACCTCTTCCACCGCCCCTTGACATTTCGGGCAGAAACAACCGACTTATGCCCGCCCGCACAGGACGCGCTTCATTGCGAGTCCGGAGCTATCTGTACCGCCCCTTGCGGATCATCTGCGTCGGGTTGAATATCTCTTTCTTGTACCTGTTGGCGAGACGTTCAAGGCGCTGCGCAAGATCGAACGGTTCTATCTCTTGCGCAACGTTCATGGGCCCGATGGGATTACCGCCCGAATTGGTCAACGCTAGATCAACATCATCTGCCGAGCAGACATCCATCTCAATCAGCTTGGTCGCCTCGTTGACCTGGACGGCTACAATGTCCATCGGTGCTAACTTGTCCGTAGCCTTCGACCGGTCAATCTTCGGGCGTCCCTCGGACCAATCGAAATAGCCCTTGCCGGTCTTCTTGCCAAGATTGCCTTCATCCAGCATCCTGACAAGGTGTGGAGGTGCAGCGTAGTCCGAATGAACGTTTACAGCAAGGTACCTTGACATGTTAACGTTGGTGTCAACACCCGTGTAGTCAACCAGTTCGCACGGCCCCATCGGAGCGCCCAAGCTCCTTACGAAAGCGTCGACCTCCTCGGGCTCCATCTCGCGCGACTCGATCATAGCACCGATGAGCACGCTGACGGGAGCATTCACCCGGTTAGCGATAAATCCGGGCACGTCCTTCTTGACGAGGACCGGCACCTTATTGTTCTTCTTGACGAAATCGAGCCCGATCCGGATCGTCTCTTCCGAGGTCCAGTCGCCGCGAACGACCTCGACCAGCTTCATGATCACTGCCGGATTGAAGTAATGTAACCCCAGCACTTTGCCCGACCGCGCGGTGGCCCGGCCAATCTGCGTGATGCTCATCGTCGAGGTGTTCGACGCCAGCAGCGCGCGCTCCGGCGCAAGTCTGTCGAGTTCTCCGAAGACCCTGTTCTTGATGTCAAGCATTTCCGGAGCAGCCTCGATAACAAGGTCCGCATCCTTCACAGCCTCGGCAAGGTCCACAGTCTTCCTGAAGAGCTCATTCTTGATCTTCTCGTACTGCTCCGCCGGAACCTTACCCTTCGAGACAAGCTTGTCCAGGCTCTGCCAGATGCGCTGTTCAGCGCCGTCAACGAACTCCTGGTCAATGTCGTACAGGTTCACCCTGTAATCGGCAATCATGGCGACCTCGGCGATGCCGTGCCCCATGGCGCCTGCGCCGACCACCGCGACAGTGCGAATGTCGTCAATGTTCACCGTTCCCCTCCTTATCGAGTCCCGGGTCGACGAAGAAGCATCGACCCGCGCACACTTCGTCCGGCTGATTCCTGGGAATTGGTAGGTGCCCCCGACTCGTCCGGAGTGCATCTTATCACTCGCTCATTCTCGCTGTCAATGACGCGTTGCGATGAATTCTGACAGCCATGTGCGGGCGCGAAGATCTCACGGCATCTGCGCGTATACCGTTCGGAGGGCCGACCTCCGTGTCGGACGCGGGCGGGGGTTGCAGGGGCGTTCAGTTGAACGCCCCTACCCGCGTATAGCGAGTCACTTGTCAAGGTTCGTGAACATGCGTCATTTCGTGGAAGAGAATTCCTCCCTCGTTCACAGGGAACTCATTACCTGCAAGACCTCCGTATCGGACGAACTGCACGTGTCCGTCCATGAACAGGACGTTGCACCCGCCGGGCGGGTGGTTGAAGTGCGACACTTCGTGACCGGAAATCGTGTCCCACATGACCGCAATCTCCGACTGAGCCTTGCTGGACCCGGCAGGGTTGTTTATATCCGTGATGAAGAAGCGCTCTATACCTTCGCGCAGCCTGTAGAACACCGATACACCGCCAACTGGTTCATCGAGCCTCCAGTCTTCGTCGACTAATCCGACGTTCCCCGATTCAACAGCCTCGCCCAACTCGTGGGCTTGCTGCTCCAGACGCTCCAAATTGCCCTCGGCAGCCATGTGCCTGAGGAGCGCATCCGAGTCAACAGCCCATCCAACGTAGACGTAAGGATGCTCGAAGACCTCGCAGGGTTCAACAATGCCGTTGTTCGTGAAGGGCGGCACAGGCTCCCAATGTGTCGAAAGCGTATCTCCCTCGTCCCAGATCTTCAGAGCCGTGTTGCCGGAGGCCGCGCTGGGGCACACGAGCACGTTCCAATCGTTCAGGTATTCGGGGTACAATGCTTCAGGAGCGAAAACCGTCGCCCATGGAACGATCCGTCCATAACAGTCGTACCACTTCATATGCGGGAAGCTGCCATCATACTCGCTAGCGTACATCTTGAGCGTCAAACCCATCTGTTTGAGGTTGTTGGCGCACGATGCGCGACGCGCAGACTCGCGCGCACGCGCCAGCGCCGGCAGCAGTATCGCGGCCAATATGCCGATGATTGCGATGACCACCAGCAACTCAATCAAGGTGAAACCTGATTCTCTGTTGCGTCTCATGTTTCCCAACCTTTCATAGGCACTTGCCGTGCCTTAACACGCCCACACACGATCTGCGCGCTCTTACCGTTAGTGTTGTTGAAAAAAAGACGGGAGTCAAGTTGAGAGGATGGGTGGCGCTCGGACTGAGAAACCTATTGCAGAAAAGTGTTGGTATGGCAGGATTGTGCCATCAACTCGCAACGAGCCACTGCACACGGGCTTCGCAACCCAGCGTACCGTCAGGACAGACACCGCAACGCAAGCCACAGCCCCTACAAGCAGACAGGCAGGACAAGACTTGCTGTGGCGCCCGTTGGACAGGTGGTCATGAAGCGCTGGACACAAAGGTGCGGCCACGATCACAGCTATTGCCGCAGCAGCGAAGGCCGCTCCAATCCAACGCCATGCTCCTTTATCGAGGCAAGGAACCATTACTCCAGGTACTCCTATCCCCTTCCCGGCCACAAGGCGTCCCGACGGGGACGGTTGTATTCTACCAACTGGCTTTACGACAGTCAAGAGTTTTCTGCGGACAACGGCCTCGTGATAAGGACCTGTTTCTGAACAACTGCCACCGACTCCGCGTGGCGTGCCCAGTGCCGATGGGACAGGTTTGCCCCCGTGAAAAAACGCTTGCCTAATCCCGCCCAAGTCTGCTATACTAGAGGGCAGTCGGCATACAGTCGTCGAAAAGCACGTAACAGTTCTCGCAATGGTGGTTCGATTCTTCAGAGGAGGGGGTGAGACTTAACTAATCCAAGTTCTTGCTTGAAGACTGTGCTCGATTCAACGGTGGATTGCGTCGTAGGTGAAATGCCCGGCGCGCAAGAAGGAGGGACAAAATGAATAAGGCTGAACTGGTTGAAGCGGTGGCGAAGGACTTGCGCAGCTCAAAGGCTGCTGCAGAGAGAGCGGTAAACGCTGTTCTCAAGGGCGTCGCGAAAGGATTGCGCAAGGACAAGAAGGTGCAGTTGATCGGGTTCGGTACTTACGAAGTCAGAAGAAGGAAGGCGCGCATGGGACGCAATCCGCAGACCGGCAAAACGATGCGGATACCAGCAAAGAATGTGGTTGCTTTCAAAGCGAGCAAGAAGCTCAAGTAGTAGGCATATCGACGCATACCATCGATTCGGAAGCGGAGTGCTCTAACGGGTGTGGGGCACTCCGTTTCTGCTAGCCGTTAGCGAGAGCAGCATAAGTAATGGAGTAGGCCTGTGAGTAAAGAGGAAGAGGTCTTTTCGCGGTTGATTAGATTGGCACAGACCCTCAGGGGCGACGGGGGATGTCCCTGGGATCGAGCTCAGGATCCAGCGAGCCTGTCGAAATACGTCCTGTCGGAAGCCGGAGAGCTTCGCGAAGCAGCTTGCGCCGGTGACGCCGATCATGTGCGCGAGGAGCTTGGGGATGCATTGTTCACTCTGCTGAGCATGGCGGTGCTGGCCGAGGAGAACGGCGATTTCTCGCTGACCGACGCGCTTGAAGAAGTAGAGGCCAAGATAGTGAGAAGACATCCACACGTCTTCGGGGATGCGAGTGCCGAGACCGTCGAGGAGGCGTGTACGCACTGGAAAGAAGCCAAGAAGTCCGAGAAGCGCAGAACACGGAAGCGCAATGGACCCAAGTGACAATGCCGGACTCCGTGATAAAGCGAATTGATGAGCTCAGAGATCTGATTCGCCATCACGAGTACAGGTACTATGTCGAGAACAGGCCCGAAATATCGGACTTTGAGTTCGACAAGCTCATGGCGGAGCTGCAGGCGCTCGAGAAGAAGAACCCCGCACTCATAACATCTGATTCGCCATCACAACGAGTCGGCGGAGCACCGGTAGAAGGATTTGCGGTCGTTGAGCACCGCGTTCCCATGCAGAGCATTGACAACACTTATTCGGCCGATGAGATCAGGGAGTTCGACGCGCGCATATCGCGGTTACTATCTGGAGAACCGGTAGAATACATTGTCGAGTTGAAGATAGATGGTGTTGCGGTTTCGCTCTGGTACGAGGACGGCGTATTCGTTCAGGGCGCGACTCGCGGCGACGGACGACGCGGCGACGACATTACTGCAAACCTGAGAACGGTCAGAGCGATACCTTTGAAGCTCAGAACGAACGCCGCTGTGCCTCCCGTGATTGAGGCGCGTGGGGAAGTATACCTTCCGAAACGCGAGTTCGAACGCATCAATAAAGAGCGCGAGAAAGAAGGAGAACCTCTTTTCGCCAACCCGCGTAATGCCGCGGCAGGCTCGCTCAAACTTCTCGACCCGAGAGTCGCCGCAACGCGCAGATTGGGCATGTTCTCGTACGGGATCGGATACTCCGAAGGATTAGAAATCACCTCACACGCGGAAGCGCTTAGTTTTCTTGAAAACTCGTCGCTGCCTGTGGAACCGCACAGATTGAAATGTCGCACAATGGACGACGTGATAGAGTCTTGTCTCGCCTTCGACGAACGCCGGAAGAAGCTTCCGTACGAGATCGACGGTATGGTCGTGAAGGTGAACTCCTTCGACCAGCAGGAACGTCTCGGTTCAACAGCCAAGAGCCCGCGGTGGGTAGTGGCATACAAGTTCCCGGCGGAACGCGCGGTTACCAGGCTCAAGAGCATTGTAGTGCAGGTGGGCAAAACAGGAACGTTGACGCCGGTGGCGAACCTCGAGCCGGTAAGTCTCGCGGGGACAACCGTCAAGAGAGCGACCCTGCACAACGCCGACGAGATAAAACGCAAGGATGTTCGTGTGGGGGACACCGTCCTAGTCGAGAAAGCGGGCGAGATCATTCCCCAAGTTGTGGAGGTCCTTCTTGACAGAAGAACCGGCGAGGAGAAACCATTCCGCATGCCGCGCACCTGTCCCGCATGCGGCTCGCAGGTTGTCAAGGATCCCGACGGCGTGTACCACCGCTGTCACAACGTATCCTGTTCGGCGCAAGTCAAGGCCAGAATCAGGCATTTTGTGAGCCGCGACGCCATGGACATTGAAGGGCTGGGTCCCGCTCTGGTCGAACAGCTTGTGGACAAGAACCTCGTGGAGGATTTCTCGGACCTCTATCGGTTGAGCGACGACGAGCTCGCCAAACTTGAGAAGATGGGCGCAAAATCCGCCCACAATCTCGTTCTAGCCACGCAGCAGAGCAAGACTAGAGACCTGCACAGGCTGATATACGCGCTGGGGATCCTCCATATCGGGGTGAACGCGGCAAGATTGCTTGCGGCTCGGTTCGAGTCGCTGGGCGCGCTTGCCGGGGCGAGGACCGAGGAGATTGCGGAGATTGAGGGGTTGGGTCCGATCGTTGCTGAGTCGGTCGTCCGTTTTTTTGCCGCCGAGCACAACCGTGCTACAATAAGGAAACTCCAGGATGCGGGCGTCAATACCCGCAGGCTGGCAGCGCCGCCTGTGGTAGAGGAACGACTTCTCGCTGGCAAAACGCTCGTACTTACTGGTAAACTCACAGGGTACACGCGCGATGAGGCGCGCAGGCTTATCGAACAGCTTGGAGGCAAAGTCTCGGCGAGCGTCAGCTCCAAGACTGATTACGTCCTGGCCGGCGAGGAACCAGGGTCCAAGTTGGACAAGGCCGCGAAACTCGGCGTTCGCGTCATAGACGAGACGGAGTTTGAGGGGATTGTGAGGGCAGAAACGCAACACCGCTGACAGACCAGCCGGTGCACAGCAAATCTCAGAAGGGAGCCAAGGCGCAGGATTCAACAATGAAAATATCATCTGAAACGACGTTAACGCGTGCCATCATCGATCTTGACGTTATTGCGCACAATTTCCGCGTCATCCGAAAAGACGTGGATAGGCGTGTCAAGATCCTCGCTGTGGTGAAAAGTGACGCATACGGTCATGGCCTTACGGAGGCCGCCCGTGTTCTTGAACGTGAAGGGGCGGATCTCCTCGGTGTAGGAGATGTCGCTGAAGGTAGCGCGCTTCGATCTGCCGGCGTGGCCAAACCGATAATCGTTCTGGGCCTCATACCCGAACCCGCGATTCCAGCGGCCCTGGACAAGGAGCTAACACTGACCATTGCCTCCCTCAAATCCGCCCAGCAAATAACAGGAGCCGCATCCGCTAAGGGGTGCGTTGCGAAGGTTCATTGCATCATCGACACCGGTATGGGGAGGATAGGATTCCAGCCGGATCGCGCGCCGGAAGAGATACCGGCGATTTTGCAGTATTCAAGCATAGATGTGGAAGGTATTTCAACTCACTTTCCGCGTGCTACTGCTGAAAGAGACCCGTTTACAACGAGCCAGATCAAGACTTTCAAGAACATCATCAAGCGGTTGGGCGACAACGGTGTCCCGTTCGAACTGACGCACGCCGCGAACAGCGCCGCCGTCATCAATTATCCCTCCGCACAGTTTGATATGGTGCGCGTGGGAATCACGCTTTACGGCGTGGCGCCGGCCAAGGCATTGCATGCAAAACTAGACCTCCGGCCGGCAATGCGGTTTGAGACAAGCGTGGTTTTCGTCAAATCGGTTCCAGAAGGTACGCCGCTGAGTTACGATCACACCTACGCGACACCGAACGCCACAATGATCGCCACCATTCCCGTGGGTTACGCTCACGGGTTCGATTTCTCGCTCTCGAATGCCGGCGAAGTGCTTGTACGCGGTCAGCGGGCGCCGGTCGTCGGCAGGGTATGCATGGACCAGACACTCGTCAACGTAGGGCACATAGCCGGGGTGACCGTAGGTGATAAAGTGACCCTGATCGGGCGCGACGGCAAACAGAGCATTACTGCGGACAATGTAGCTGAAAGGGCGCATACAATACCGTACGACGTGATTACACGAGTCGGCAAAATGGCGCATCGGGAATATGTCGGAGGCCGGTGATCTGCGTGAAGAAACGGCACCTCATGTAATGTTACCTAAGACACCTTGCGAGTAAACGTACAGTGACCACATACTATCTTGACGCCTACAACGTTATCCACTGCAGCGATTCGCTGAGGACGATCATCGAGAAAAGCATGGATTCCGCCAGAAATACTCTTGTCAAGATGGCAGCGGACTATTGCATGCTATCCGGTCAGAAGGTGGTGGTTGTGTTCGATGGAACGGGCAACCCGTCCATATCGGCCAAGGGCGCGAGCCAGGTCGGCAACCTGGAGATCGTCTACTGCAAAGGCGCGATGTCCGCGGACACCTATATCGAAAGAGCAATTTTTGATACCGCGAAGAAGCTGGATTCAGTGGTCGTGACCGCTGACAGCACTGTGGCGCAGTTGGCCCGCGGGATGGGCGCGCTGGTGCTAAAGCCGCAATCGTTCATCGATCAGGTTGAGAAGGCTCTGTCCGAGACGCACCGCAGAAAGGCTGTGCCAAAGAGGGACAGATTCGGAACAGGCTTCTCCGACAGGTTGGACCAGCGCAGCCGCGGCGAGCTGGAAGCGTTGCGTGCCACCCTCTCCTCCCAAAATGCTCCCCTGAACCACGCGAAGCGAACAAAAAAAGGAAGAGCCGGTACGAAAACCGGCTCTTAGCCCATGCAGTCAATCGTATATATCAGCTTACTTTAGACACGTTCGCCGCTTGCAGCCCTTTCTCACCCGTCACGATCTCAAACTGCACTTGTTGACCTTCCTCCAGGGTCTTGTAACCCTCGCCCTGCATGGCCGCAAAGTGAACGAAAACGTCCTCTCCACCGCCCTCCGGCTCGATGAACCCGTATCCCTTACGATCATCGAACCATTTGACTGTTCCTGTCGGCATACTACTCACCCTCCATTCTGCTGCTTCCTAGGATCCCCATGACCCCCTTGACGTTCTATTCTAGCACCTTTCATGTCATTTGTCAACGAATGTTTTGCGCGATGTCATAACTCTTTGATAATGTCCTCAGGTGGACTCGGTAGAAATGTCCTCTAT
>CBFDCQ010000012.1:0-56703 GCA_965603355.1 uncultured bacterium | reverse complement strand
GTCCCGTTCACGGTCGTCGCGCTCTGCGGTTGGACCCATCCGGCGTTCCCGCCAAAGACTACCTCCGTGCCGTCCGCCACGGGCATCAGGAACCTGTCCCTCACGTCCGCAGCCAGGACAGCCCGCGCTATTTTGGTCGGAGGGAGTACCGCCGGGCTTGCATCAAGCGAGATAGACGTCGGCGGCCGCGCTATTCTGAACGTCGTGCTCGTGGCCGGCGACGCGTTTCCCGCAAGGTTCCTGAACTGGACCGTGACCGTGTGCTCTCCGTTCGCAAGAGGTTCGGGATGGAGATAAAGCAGGCGCGACCGTTCCACGTCGTATTCGTGCGGGACAACTGTCCCGTCGAGCATTACGCGAAGGGACGTGGAGTCGACGCCGCCGATACCGGGTTTCAGGTCCGCCATAATCAGCGGGGCGGCAACATCGATCTCCTCGTCTGACGGCCCGAGGAACTCCACCTCAGGGATGCCCGCGCCGAAGTAGTCGATCAGCCCTTTGAATATTGCGCTGGCCTGAAGTCTATGCGTGCTGCTCAGCGCCAGTTTCTGAGCGTTCTCCGTGTTGGTCATGTAGGATACCTCGATGAGTACTGCGGGCATCTGGCTCTGGCGCAGGACGCGGTAGTTGCCCGGCAGCAGCAGCTTTCGCCGCTTCAGGCTGAGGTCAGTGAACGCCAGGCTGTGCATGATACGCTTGGCAAGGTCCATCGACTGACCGGGATCTGCCATCTTGTAGTAGACTTCGAGGTCGTTCCTTTCAGAATCGGGGAATATATCCGCATTGTGATGTATGGATATGAACAGGTCCGCGCCTATCTCGTTGGCGAGAGCAGGCCGGGCTTCGAGCTCCTCCTGGAGCCCGGGGCTCTTCTTTCCTGAAACTGTGGTGTTGGCGGAACGTGTCAGAGTGACATCTGCACCAGCATCTCTAAGCATCTCCTGCAGGTGCAAGGCCAGGTCCAGGTTGACGTCGGCCTCTCGCAGCCGGTTGTGCGCTATGGCGCCCTGGAACACGCCGCCGTGACCCGGGTCGATCACGATCTTCTTGCCGTACATCGCCGCTATGTCGAGCGATTCGTACCTGGGTAACGTGGGACGTTCTGTGCGGGGACGCGGCGCGGTACGTCGCCCGCCGGCGCAACCTGCCGCAACGAGCAGGATACCGAGGACCAGAAGTCTTCTATGCCACAACGTCTTTCTCGTACTCATTTCAGGGTTTCTGCAGCACGAAGCTGAGGTATACCATGCTGCCGGTTCGAAAACCTTCATAGATCTTGGACCCTTTGACGCCGGCGAACTGCCGAAACAGTCTCGACAACAGCTTGTGTGTTGACTCCCGGATAAGTGTCATCCTACGTTCATCGTCCAGATTCAACCCCTCGACAACATTTGGCGTGATGTTCGTCTCTTGTATGATCTTCATCCCGGAACGGCGCAGTCGCTCGTGAAGCGTATCTACGTTTTCTTTACCGCGCAGGTCCGCGTACAGAAAGTAACCACCCTGCCGAAGCACCCTCTTGACTTGCGCGAGAAAAGCATCCATCGAACCGTAGCAGTGTGACGACTCCACGTTGACGACCACGTCGAAGCTATTATCTTCAAACGGCAGAGATTCAGCGTCGCCAGTTGTGAACGAAAGCCCCTCAACCGAACAATTCTTGTTGGAAAACACCACGGCTTTCTCCGAGAAATCGACGCCAACCATTCTCTCCGGTTTCAAGTAGCGTTTGATATAGCATGAACCTCCTCCACGACCGCTGCCAACCTCCAGTACCTTCAACCCGTGGAGATCGACGGCGCTGGCAACGTGGTGATAGAGCTGAATGCAGCAACGGTCCGGCTCGTCAGCATCGTCGAGGGCAAGCCTTTCCGTTTGAGGGTCCAGTGGCGCGTAACCATAGTTCATGAACGACCAGTCCTCTCTCGGATGCCGTCCTGCCAGGAACTGGTACCACCTTCTCCAGACGGACGTCTTGAAACGAGGCGAAACTGCCATAAGTGCCGTCCACAGCTTGGCTATCATGAAACGCGCAACCTTCTCTTGGGTGCGGCGAGTCGGGAGAGTACCTTTACGAAGAGCAATATCGTTCGCCCAACCGCCACCATCCACCGTTAACCTTTCTCACCACGACGCACGCCCCGGTGCGTACGCGATGAGCAAGCAGCCGGAACTCACTTCTCGGCTGCTCAACTTACCCGCTGATCATACCCCAATTGGAGCGCATAGTAAAGCGTTTTGTCAGGGTGGGCTCTTAAGCATTGGGCTGGTTGTCGGTTGTTTTCTCAACTCCGCCATCGTCCACCCCTGTTGCGTTATCGGATTCGACGCTGCATTGCTTCATCTCTGCGGGACCGCTGCTGGGGATGAACTTCCTTTGAAGCGCTGTCAGCGCGAGCGCGGCGATCAATAGAATCGGCGCCATTACCGTGGCAAACAGGTAAGTGATGACATATGCGACCATCTTCAGCATGTCAGAATATACGATCTGTTCGCCCGTGGGAGAGGTTCCGGATAGAACGGTCGTGTATCTGCGGAATCCCATAGCGTGAAGAATGAGAAAGGCTAGAACACCTAACGCCACCCGGAGGATCAGGCCGGACGGTGTGAACAACGAGCGCTTGCTGGAATGCCACGTCCGAAAACGTCTCATGACCCTTTCTCCTCCAGCAGTCGAGCTTTCTCCCAGAGAGGGCCGAGTACGGCTGCGTACAACACAACGGCGTCGCCTACCTGGTTACTTGCACAAAACATGAGGCGCCCGTCCGTCTCCACGGGGAAGCCAGCGAAGCGCAACGAGGTCAGAAGTCTTTGCAGATAATCGGTATCGCCAAAGGCGCTCGCCCCCATGAAAGCCAGCCCGCTGGAGGCGGTGCTTATTCCGGCAACCACCGGACCGGAATCCACGTCGGCCGGTCCGATATACGAAGGAGGCCACTCGCGCGCGTAACCGAATCCCAGGACCGACCGGGCGAGCTCTTTCTTCGCCCTTTGATACTGGTCTTGCGCGAACTCCTCATCCACCAACTGCAGGCAGTGCGCCGCCATCCAGATGGATGATCCCTCCGGCCCCTGCAGAGGGACGCCGGCCACGTCGTAAGAGGCGTAGAGCAGGCCCGTCTCGGGATCGAGCATCTCCCGCTTAGTGACATCAAGCCATCTCTCAATGAAGTCCGGGTGCCGCGGCCCGTCCAGTATGTCGCTCAGCTTGATGGCGGCGATTGCAACCGTATTGCAGAAGATCCAGCATTCGTTCGGGTAACTCTCCGCGGCAAGCACAGGGCTCTCTTCCATTCTGGCGACCATTGTGGCAATGCGTTCATCCATAAGCGGTTTGTAGTCGGGATTCTCCTTGACCAGCCGACGGGCCGCCATCATGAGCGCGATCTCACCGTCCAGGAAGAGGCTTCGCGGCGGTTGAACGACGAATGGCGCGCCGCGCGCGTACGACATCAGGAAGTGAAACAACCCTTTCTCTTCTTCCAGCCTCAACGTATCCGCGATGATCCTGTCAACTACATCGAGATAATCCGCCTCTTTGTCCGGTTCGCGGCAGGCCATGTTCGCCAGCGAAAGAACGAGGTACGTGCGGCCCATGAAATCCCACTCGGCGTTGACAGCACGCATCTGAGCCAGTTCGTGCTCCTTGAAATCCGTGTCCTGCCACAACGCTATGTGGCGTGCTGCAATCGCCCGGGTTATTTGCGGCGGTTCGCCTTCAGCGCGGTAGTCGCGCGGATCGGCTCGAAACAGCAGATGCAGGCACGGCAACCATATCGCGGCGCCGATCAGGAGAGACAAATGTAAGAGGAGAAAACGTTTCAATGTGCTGACTCCAATACCTGTTGCTACTTTACCAACGTCAGCCGATCATCGCACAACGGTAACCGGTGCGATGGTCTCGAGGTCTCCCTTTATCTTCCTGGCATCTCCAACGACCACGATAGTCAGTCTATCCAAGTCAACGTGCTCGTTCGCAATTCGGAGGACGTCGTCTGTCTCGGCGGCCTTGTATTCCGCGACCGAACGTTCAAGGTCATCTTTGGGCAGATCGTTGCTTTCTATGCGCAAGAGTGCGTTGACCGTGTCGAGAGCTGTCTCGTACCTGGCAGGCACGCGGCCAACCAGGTAGGATTTCGCCGAGGTCAACTCTTCACCCGATGGAGGGGTGTTCCGCATGCCCTCGAGTACGTCCAAAGTGGCCTCGAGCGCCTCAGCGGTCGACTCAGTTTTCGTGGAAGCGTTGCACGCGAATAATCCGCCGAATCGTGCTGCACTGAACCCGCCGCCGGCTCCGTAAGTCAGGCCGCGTTCGACGCGTACCGCCTTGTTGAGCCTGCTGCCGAACGACCCGCCGAAGACCTGGTTAAAGATCTGAGCTTTGCGGCGGTCGGGATGGTGAGTTGTGAAACCTGTCTGACCGACACGAATTTCGCTTTGAGCGGCGCCACGGTTCTGGATGAGGTAGATGTGTGTATCTTCTCTTTCCGGCACAGGCGGCACCTCAATCTCTGGCAACGGGCCCTCCGCAGACCAGTCGCCGAAATGCTGTTCGGCAAGGGTGAAAGCCTGTTCTGGTGTCACATCGCCCGCCA
Organism: uncultured bacterium; assembly: GCA_965603355.1. GTDB lineage: Bacteria > Hydrogenedentota > CBFDCQ01 > CBFDCQ01 > CBFDCQ01. Next base: position 52,108 of record CBFDCQ010000012.1, on the reverse strand, counting down.
CATACAGGATTGCCGCGTCGGGGCGCGCAAACGTGTTCCACCATTTGACAAGGTGGCGTCGTCCGATCCGGCGCACGTCTTTTCGCCGCCCTGTCGCCACTTGCCCGTAGGGATGGTCGCCGAAAACCCGCCGCTTCAGTTCGGTTGTCGCCTTATAGCTTGGCTCCTTCTCTTGATACATCAGTTCTACTTGTCGCGTCTTCTTGAGGATGCGGAGTTCGCGTCGCGGAAAAGTCGGCTGACGTACCACCTCAGCCAACAGGTCCATCGCTGTCGGAAGCTTCTCGGATAAACCAGTCGCGGCCACCAGTGCCGAGCCGACCGACGCGGTGCCGTGCAGGTCGAGCGCATTGAACTCGATGATGTCGGCAAGCTCCTCGGCGGTATGTTGTTCCGTCCCTTTGGTAAGCATAGACAAGGTCATTGAGGCAACGCCGGGCCGCTTCGGGTTTTCGGTCCAGGCGCCATGTTTCAACCCGAGTGCAACGGCCATGAAGGGGACCTCATCGTTAGGTATGGCGACGACTTTCAGACCGTTGGCCAAAACGGTCTCCTCGGTAGATACAAGAGGGAGTTCGTCGAGCAGCTCATTGACCGGGGGTGTCGCGGGAAAACTCTTGGGTCGCGTGATGCCTGTCTTGCTGGAATCCCGTTTGGGCGGCGCATAATCTTCCAGGTCCAAACCAGCGTTGGGATCGTATTTGTACCTCTTGTCCGGCACGACGTTGACGCTCGTGCGGCGTTCAGGCACCAGGTAGGTCTGCGCGACGCGCTGTATGTCCTGCCTTGTCACGCCGGCGATCGCGTCGAGCTCGCGGTTGAGCCATTCCGGATCGGGATGGAACACGGTGGACTCGCCGAGCTTCTGCGCTTTACCCCGGACAGTAAGCAAGCCGCCGACCGCGGCCTTCATCATCTGGTTCTTGGCTTTCTCAAGCTCGTGTTGCGTGACGCCGTCGCGCTGCAGCGCCTCGATATGTTCGTCGAAGGCCTGGAGAATTGCCGCGTGATGGCCTTTGACGATGTGCAGTTTTCTGAGGATAAAGCCCAGAGGGTTCAGCCTGCCCAGGATGTATTTCACCGGGTGCAGCGCCCCAACGATTCCCGTCAAGCCGTCTTGCTCAAGGGGGAAATCCTGGCTCATTATGAGTGCGCAAAGCTTACGCTTCTTCACTAAATCTGAATGCAGACGGCTGCTCTCGCCACGGGAGAGAATTCGCAGTGTCATTTCGAGCGGTATTGAATCCGAATGGCTCTGTGCAACCGTACGATAGACATACCCCGCAGCGGGTATGGGGCCAAGACGCTCCCTGAGGGTGACCTTGCGCTCCTCCGTCTGCGGAGGTTCCTGGATGGTGACCTTTGGTGGGTCCGGCAACTTCGGCATCCAGCCGAAATACGTGCGTGCGGCTTCTCGAGCTTGCTCGTGCGAGACGCCCCCGACGATAACCAGTGTCGCGTTGCCCGGCACATAATGAATGTCCCAGAAGTGCCGGAGTTCATCGATCCCGGCTGCTTCAAGATGGGCGATCCTGCCGATGGGGATCCATCTATAGGGGTGTTTGGTGCAGACGACAGAAATAACCCGTTCAGGGAGTGTGCCGTAGGGCACGTTGAGACAGAGCTCGCGTCGCTCCTCCTTCACGACGTTCCGTTCGGTTTCGAACCCTTCCTCGGTGACGTTAAGGAACATCATACGCTCGGCTTCGAGCCACAGCGCGAGATCCAGCTGGTTTGCCGGCACGCTGTTCACGTATGCTGTATAGTCGAAACTGGTGAACGCGTTAGTGTCGCCGCCGACGCCTCGGATGAGGTTGAAATGGTCCTCCGGACCGAGCAGTTCCGTGCCGCGAAACATCATGTGTTCGAACATATGGGCGAAACCCTGCCGGTTGGGATTCTCGTCCTTCGACCCGACGTGATACCACACCTGCACGGCCACGATCGGGCTGGAGAAGTCCTCCATCGTGAGCACGCGCAGTCCGTTATCGAGCGCCATTTCCTGGAATTTGAACGGACGCGCGGGTCTGGTCCTGGAAGCCCATTCCTCAGCCGGGACTTCAGGGCGCGGGCTCTCGATGGCCGACGGCCGGACGGGCTGCGTCGCACATCCTACAAGGACAGACAGCCAGAGGGCCAGCAAACAGCCCAGGATCATCTTGCGCATGTTGACCTCTCTGCGGCTAGAATCGCCGGCAGGCGAAAACGTCTCCGTCAACCTCGGTTCTGTTTCTCATCGGCCGATCCAGGAACGGCGCGGACCACTACGCGCGAACCTTTTGCCGCAACAACCTCCACCGGCGCACCTTTGGGGATAAACTCCCCGTCCGTCACGACCGACACCCTCTCTCCGTCGACGAGTGCGATACCTGACGGTCTCAGGGCGGAGAGCGCCACACCTCGGTTGCCTACCAGTGCCGCGAACTGGTCCGCGGACGCCTGAAAACCGTTCTCGGTACGCGCTTCCTGTGAAAGGATCATCTGCTTGGCCATTTTGGACTCGGGGTTGTTGAGAAGCTTGAACGCCGCGATCCATAATGCCAAAGTGAAACATACGAATAGCACCGCGGCAATGATCAATGCGATTCGGAACTCTTCCGGCGTCAGGTAGCCGTGAAGGATAACCAGAACCACGATGAGAATTATCAGGAACAGCGTTTTCAATCCCAGCAAGACCGGGTGATGTATCATCGGACCAGCTCCTCCGCAAACTCACGTTTCTGCCACCAAGGGTGGCGCATTCCGGCCAATTACGGCGGCATCCTTAAGATTCCAGCCTCATTCTACTACTGTCAGCCTTGAATTTCAAAAAGTACTAGCGCTGTCCTTTCGCTTGCAATGAAGTCGGGTAGGGGCGGTTCGCGAACCGCCCTCACGCTTGGCTCACGCCCCGTATGCCGCCTGCAGAACTGTGCCTGTATCGCGGAATGCGTTGACGTCGCGCACGGGCCGCGCTATACTTGCCGGAGAACGTATATTCTGGGCTTTCAGGTTGCACGCCGGTTTGATGGAGGGATTATTAAATGGACAGTTGTGTGTCAACAACGAAACGGATTGTAGAATCGCGGGCAGACAAGTGTCGAACGGCTTGCGGTTCACTCAAGCCGCTCATTTCTCATGCCCGAATCTGTCTTGTGCTATGTCTCTTTACGATGTTGGCTGTCACTGTGCAGGTCGATGCCGCAAGCAAGAGCCTCATCTATGAGCTCACGGATGTCAGGATGACGCTGAACAGGGACACCTCCATCGATGTCGTTGAAACTCAGCAGGTGCGATTAAGCGGTGCCTGGAACGGTCTGGAGCGGGATTACAATCTCAGCGCCGGCAGCGACATAGAGAACATCAGCGTTTGGGAAAATGCCGTGCCCTACAAGCAGGGAAGCACTCAAACAAAAGGTAGATATATCGTGGAACGTAAGAGGGGCAATGTGAACGTCAAGTGGCGCAGCCGCGAGATAGGCGGCGCGCCCTACAACAATGACGGGACCACCTTTCAGGTTCGCTATCGTCTTACCGGCGCGGTCGGTCAATACCGGAAACGCGACGTCCTGTACTGGAAACCTATCATGAGTAAGCGCCAGTACCCGTTTGCTCAGGTGAATGTAACACTGGAACTGCCTGAAGCAACTGAGCAGATTGAGGTCGTGTTCTACTCTGAAGCACCGAGCACCAGTTGGGAAGTCGACCAGAACGATCCGCGTCTTATTCATTTTTCCGCAGCCCGTATCCCGAAGACAGACAAGTTCGAGATCAAGGTATCGCTGCCCAAAGGATTGCTTGAGCAGACCGCTGGTTTCAAGAACATTTACTACCACAGCGTCAGACCGTTTGTGCTTCCGGCGGCTTTGATCGGCGGCATCGTGTTATGGGTAGTGCTCTGGTTCGCGATTGGCCGTGACCCGGAACCGGATGTCATTTCGTCGCAGGTTCCCAGCGACATAATGATGATCCCGCCGGGGATTTCGGGGCTGCTCATTGATGAGAGCTTTGACATGCAGGACCTGACGGCCACGATTCTGGATCTCGCGCGACGCGGCTATATTTCCGTTAAAGAGACGACGGAACCGAAACGTTCCGAGCCGGGATATTACAGGTTCGAGCTGATTAAGGTTCCGCAGAAGGGCGAGCTTGCGGAGTTTGAGGATATGCTGCTGGAAGGGCTTTTCGGTTCTGCGTTGACCGAGGGTGAGAAAGTATATACGAGCAAGCTGAAGAATAAGTTCTACAAGAACATTCCGGAGATCAAGAAGGCGGCTTGGAACGCTGTGAGCCAACTGGGATGGTTCGACATAATTCCCCAACGCGCCAGAAAGGTGTTTATTACCCTGGGATTGGTCATCCTGATTCCCAGCCTTCTTCTCGCCGTCACAGCGAAGCCTGAGTTCCTGTTCTTTGCCATCTGGGGTGCTGGATTCGGAGGGATCCCCGGGGTCATACTCGTCTCGACCATAAAGCGAAAAGGGCTCAAAGGATGTCTTCCGATGATAATGCTTGTGCCGTTTGTACTAATCGGGATGGGTGTCCTGATTGGGGTGTCCTACTCTTTCTACCGCACCGGCAGGTGGCAGTTCGATTTCGGTGTGGCGGGAATGGTGCTCGGCATTCTTATGTGTATGGCTGCACCATCCATGGCCCGCAAGAGCCGCGTTGGTGCGGGGGTGAATCTTCGAGTTCGGGAACTGCGCAATCGGCTCACCGGATCTTACCCGTTCGACCGGTCATTGGGTCTCCAGCACCTTCTTCCGTGGGCTGTCGCCTTCGGCGTCACGGAGCACGCTCTAGGCAAGATTACCGATCCAGAGTTGGCCGAGGTTCCGTACTATGAACCTCACCGGAGTTACGACATTCACCGTTCCCCCGGCAGCGGAGGTGTGCCCTCTTCCATCTCCTTCTCGTCTATGGCGAGCGGTTTCAACTCAATGGCCAGCGCGATCGGCTCTACGCTGTCCTCGGTGCCGTCGAGTTCCGGCAGTGGCGGTGGCAGCGGAGGAGGGTTCAGCGGAGGAGGCTCCAGCGGCGGTGGAGGTGGCGGCGGTGGCGGTGGTGGCGGCGGTTGGTAGTCGCTGCAGCGGCACCGTGCCAACATTGTCGTCATGTGCGCTGATGCGCCGCATAGGTGCTCTTCGTGGGATTTCCTCAAACAAAACGCCTGCTCAAACGTTATATAGGTGAAAAGGGCAGGCTGTGCTTGGTGGACGAAGCACGAGCGTACGGGGCTTTGGCGACTATCTTGCAGGTTTCTTACAGAGTTATTACCATAATCTCACACAATACGGCCGGCATTCTGATAATATTGGTGAACAGTTGCTGCTTTCCTGGGTGAGGTGAAGAGGAACAGACAGGAGGAGGGTGGAACGATGAAGAGAGTTGCGATCATTACAGTTGCTGCAATCTGGTGTTTGACGGTTCAGGGGATGCTCTGGGCTCAGCCGGCGCTGACCATCTACAACCAGGATTTTGCCGTGGTGCGAGAGACGATACCTCTCGATCTGAATCAGGGTGTTAACGAGGTGCGATACACCGACACCACCGCGCACGTTGAACCGGAATCGGTGATACTCCGCGATCCGGCTGGCGCTCGCGCGTTGCAGATCCTCGAGCAGAACTATCGCGCCGATCCCGTGTCACAGGGGCTCCTGCTATCACTGTATGAAGGGGAAACGATCGATTTCCTCGAGAAGCAAGGGGATCGGACCAGGGTTGTGAGGGGCAAGATCATCCGCAGCGGTTACATGCCGCACAGCACCGGGCTGCGGAGGTACGGAAACCAGTACCGGCAAACCCAGATGGCACGCGCGTCCGGCGGTGGCAATCAACCGATAATCGAGGTGCAGGGCAGGCTGCGGTTCCAGCTTCCGGGCATCCCGCTTTTTCCGGCGCTGACCGACGATACGATTCTGAAACCGACGCTGCATTGGCTGCTCGAGACGGACAAGCCGGGCAAGTTCGATGGCGAGCTGTGTTACGTGACCGGCGGGATGAGCTGGGAGGCGGACTACAACCTAGTTGCGCCGGAGAAGGGCGATGTGCTGGACCTGGTCGGCTGGGTCACCATGGACAACCAGAGTGGGAAGTCCTTTGATAACGCGCGCATTAAGCTGATGGCCGGGGATGTAAGCAAGATTCAACCGGAGGAACGATATCGCAGAGGCGGATTCGTTGGCGGGGGTGCCTTTGCAGCCTCCGGCGCCATGCGTCCACCGGTCACCGAGAAGGCGTTTGAAGACTATCACTTATACACCCTGAACCGTCGGGCTACTCTGCACGACAGAGAGACAAAACAGGTGGAGTTTGTTCGCGCGTCCGGCGTCGACTCCGAGCGGATTTACGTCTACGACGGCGTCAAGATCGATTCGAACCGGTACCGAGGGTGGGACATGCAGAACATTCGGCAGAACCGGGAGTATGGCACGCAATCCAATCCGAAGGTGTGGGTGATGCGCGAGTTCGAGAACGCAGAGGGCAACAATCTGGGTATCCCGCTGCCGCGCGGTCGAGTGCGTTTTTACCGGCAGGACGACGACGGGCAGTTGGAGTTCACGGGCGAGAACATGATTGACCACACGCCGAAGGACGAGAAAGTCCGCGTGTACACAGGTAACGCGTTCGACATCGTCGGAGAACGGCGTCGTACGAACTTCGTGATCAACACCAGCCAGGACTGGCTTGACGAGTCGTTTGAGATCAAGGTGCGTAACCATAAGGAGGAGCCGGTCGAGGTCCGCGTCGTCGAACACCTCTACCGGTGGCTCACGTGGGAGATCAGAGAGTCTTCACATACGCATGAGAAGACAGACAGCCAGACTATGGAGTTCAAGATCAAATTGGAGCCGGACGAGGAAAAGACGATCACGTATCTGGTACACTATTGGTGGTAGTACACGTGCGTTCCTGATTCGTGGTACTCTGTAAAGGGTGTAACGTATGAATCCTCTGAGGTGGATGCGGCGATGGTGGATGAAGACATGGAACTCGATACGGCAACGGTGGACGCAGGTGCGGTCCCCGAGCGAGTTCCTATGCGACCGCTGTCTCTATGATTACCCGTCGGCCTGTTCGCGTCCTGAACGGCCGAACGCGCGCAAGTGTCCCGACTACGCGCCCCGCGGGTGAGGAGAACGGGCTGAAGGCGGTTCGAGAAGCGACGCTGAAGCGCCCTCCTATACTCTTGTCATTCCCTTTCACCCCCGCTCAAGCGGGGTGCAAAGAGGAGCCCGCCGAGGCGGGCTGAGAAGATCGAAAGGCGACGTGGACGGTTGAGCGAGCCATTCGTGACGGACTACGAATTCACCAGTTCGTTTCGTGGTTCTCCTCCGTTAGAAGTGTGAGCGTGCTCAAGGCGGGCTGATGACGTCGCAAGGCGACGTGAACACGGCTAGACAAGCGCATTCAACACGCTGATGAGGTACTCCATCAAGGAACTGTTGGATGGCCAACGCCGCTTGCGCGCTCTATCGCGGTTTTCGCCTGGGTGCGGCGTGGACGGATTCCCCGTGGACTGCGTGGGCGGCTTCCATCCAGGATTCGGATAGGGTGGGGTGACAATGAACCGCCTTGCCGAGCTCACGGGCGGTCAGTTCGTCTCGGATGGCGAGTGTCGCTTCAGCGATCAGCTCTGTTGCGTGTGGTCCTATAGCGTGCGCGCCCAGCAACTGGTCCGTGTCTGCGTCGGCGACCCACTTAACGAAACCTAGCGTGTCGCCCAGCGCCATGGCCTTGCCGAGGGCGGAAAAGGGGTACTTGCCTGTTCTGACCTTGATCCCCTGTTCCTTGGCATCCTGTTCGCTTAGACCGACACTGCCGATCTCCGGCGCGGTGAATATACACGCGGGCACGACCGTCTCCATTTTCCGGCGGTTCGGTCCGCAGGCGTTCTCGGCTGCGGTTAGGCCCTGTGAGGTCGCGCGATGCGCCAACTGCACTCCGCCGGTGACGTCACCGATGGCATATATGGTCCCGGCACGTGTCTGGCAATAGTCGTCAACCGGTATGTATCCTGCTTCATCCGTCTCGAGCGCGGCCTTGTCCAGCGCGAGCCCATCTGTCACCGGCCGGCGACCGACCGAGACGAGCAAGAGATCCGCCGTGATACGCTCATCTCCGGCTTTCCCGCCGACGCTTCCTCCGTCGGCTTTCACATCCTCGAGCGATGCGCCGGTCAGTACCTCGATGTCGAGCGTCTTCTCCATATGACGACGCAGTTCGCGGCGGATATCGCGGTCAAGCGTGAGCACGATATCCTCGAGCATTTCCACTATGGTAACCTTGACGCCGAGCTGCGCAGCCATACACGCGAACTCGCACCCGATGATGCCGCCGCCGAGCACGATCATGCTCTCTGGCAGCTCCGTGCGGGTCAGGAAGGCCCGGCTTGCAACAATTCGGTCGTGTTTTGGAAGGAACTCCGGCACGGTCGACTTCGCGCCGGTGGCTATGATGGTATTGGCCGCCTCGATCGCTGTCTTTTCCTTGTCCTTCTTGACCACTATCGTCTTACGGTCTTTGAAGGATCCGACTCCTTCAAACACGGTAACCTTGTTACCTTTGAGCAGTTGCGCCACACCGCTGCGCAGCTTCTCAACGACGGCGTCTTTCCGCTCCAGCATCGCGGCGTAGTCGAAGGATACGTTTTCAACACAGATTCCCATCGAGTCCGCACGGCGCGCGCGATGGAACAGGTCCGACGACGCGATCAACGTCTTGGTGGGTATACACCCCCAGTTCAGGCACGTGCCGCCGAGGATATCTTTCTCTACAAGGGCGACCGATGCGCCCAGCTGCGCGGCCCGGATCGCTGCCGGGTATCCGCCGGGCCCGGAGCCGATAACGACTAGATCATACTTTTCCATAATTCGGAGTCCTCTAGCTTGGCCTTGACCGCGTTGACAAACTGTGCAGCCGTTGCACCGTCGATTATACGGTGGTCCGACGAGAGTGTCATCTTCATCATGGTGCGGACTACCACGGCGTCGTCGCGAACGACCGGTGTCTTGATTGCGCTGGATATGGCCAGGACAGCGCTTTCGCCCGGGTTAATGATGGCCGTGAAGTTCTCGACATCCATCATGCCCATGTTGGAGACGGTGAACGTGCTGCCGACCATCTCCTCGGGGAGGAGTTTTCCGGCGCGCGCCTTCTCGGTAACCCGGCCGGCTTCCTCATGGAGTTGTGCCAGCGTAAGTTCTTCCGCACAGCGAATGGCGGGGACCACGAGTCCCCTGTCAAGCGCTACGGCCAGACCCAGGTGAACGTGACTGTGCCACCACACTGATTTGCCGTCCGTGGAGCTGTTGACGGCGGGAGACTCTTCGAGCGCAAGCACGACTGCCTTCATGATGAAATCGGTCACCGTATATCCCATGCCTTGCGCTTTGCATTCCGCACGCAACGCCAACAGGTCGGTCAAGTCAGCCGATACGGTGGTGAAGAAATGCGGTGTAGTCGTAAAGCTGTCCGTAAGCCGTTGGGCAATCACCCGTCGTATCTTGCTCATCGGTTTGGGTTTCTCGGCCACCGCCAGCTTGACGTCGTCCACCACGATCTTGCCGCCGTCTCCGGTACCCTCGATTGACAGCAGGTCGAGTTCCTCCTTCGATGCCAGCGCTCTAGCTGTCGGTGTAACCCGTAACCGGTCGTAGCCGCGCTCCTCCAGGTAAGCGATCACGTCCTGTTCGACTACGCGTCCTTTCGGACCGGTACCTCTGATGCGCGTCGGGTCGATGACCTTTTCGCGCGCCAGCTTTGCCGCACGCGGGCTGATTATAAATCGTTTTGGCTTTTCCGGCGCGGAGGGGGCCGCAGGGGCTGCCTTCCCGCGCGTCGGAGGGGCCGCTGGTGCAAGCTGGGACGGCGCTTCAGGCGCGGGTACCGGTTCGGCTACCGCTTTTGGGGAGGGCGCTTCAACTTCCGGAATGGCTTCACCCGGTTCGCCTATGAAACCGACCACTGTCTGCACCGAGACGGTCTCTCCCTCCTGCACGAGGACCTTCAGCAGCGTGCCGTCGAAGAAACTCTCGACCTCGAGGACAGCCTTATCGGTTTCAATCTCGAAGAGTATATCGCCTTTGGCAACTTTGTCGCCTTCGTTTTTCCGCCATTCGACGATGGTACACTCCTCGACGGTCTGGCCGAACTGCGGCATGGTGATCGGTTGAGCCATGGCAACGTCCCTTTAAAGAATAGTCCGAGCAGCTTCTACGATATCGTCCGCCGAAGGCAGAAACGCGCTCTCGAGAACGTGAGACTGCGGGGCAATACCGTTCTTGGCACCGACACGCATCACAGGTCCCTCCAGGTAATCGAACGCTTTCTCCTGGACGGTGGACGCTACTTCGCCGGTGAAACTACCGATGTGCACACACTGGCTTGCCACGACGCACCGGCCGGTCTTCTGGACCGACTGCAACACGGTGTCGATATCGAGAGGAACGAGCGAGCGCAAGTCGACAACCTCGGCGCTGACGCTCTCGTTGGCAAGCGTGTCCGCCGCCTTCAGCGCATCGGGCAGCGCGGCACCCCACGTGACAAGCGTTATGTCAGTGCCTTCACGCTTGACGTCGGCGACGCCCAACGGTATCAGGTACTCCTCCTCGGGAACCGGCCCTTTGACACCATAGAGGAGCTGCGGTTCAACGAACATCACCGGATTGTTATCGCGGATCGCCGATTTAAGCATACCCTTAACGTCGTACGGCGTGGCAGGGTAGACCACGTACAGGCCGGGAATGTGCGTGAACACGCTTTCGAGAGTCTGTGAGTGCTGGCCGGCGTACCCCTTACCGCCGCCGACAGAAACTCGATACACCAGAGGCACTTCCACCTGTGCGCCGGACATATAATGCCATTTGGCGGCTTGGTTGCTGATCTGGTCCGAGGCCATGAGCGTGAAATCCATGTACATCAGCTCAGCCACCGGCCTCAACCCCGCCATTGCCGCGCCCACAGCGGTACCGCAGATCGCCGCCTCGGAGATCGGCGCGTTGAAGACGCGGTCGCGGCCAAACGCTTCGAGCAGACCTTTACTCGCCTTGAACGCGCCTCCATAATCGGCGACGTCCTCACCGTAGAAGATAACGCGGCTGTCGCGCTTCATCTCCTCTATCATCGCCTCCTTGGTGGCGTCGCGATATGTGAGCATGCCGTTCTCGCGTTTGATTTCCGGGAGCGACGTAACGATAGTGACTTTCTTGAATTCATCCGGCACGGTCTCCTCGACCGTATCAGTGTACATGTACTTGATCACGTCCTTGGCGTCGGGATCGGCGGCCTGTGCGGCGCGCACCGCCGCACGTGCGTTGCGCTCGCTGACGCGCCGTTCAAGATCGGTGAATCCGGGCTCATCAAGCACGCCGCACTCGAACAGTTGCGCCTTGAACGTCTTGATCGGGTCGATTTGCTTCCAGGCCTCTTCCTCCTCGCGGGTGCGGTACTCGTTGCGCGGATCGCTAAGTGAATGGCCGTAGAATCGATACGTGTTCGCTTCAATCAGGAACGGGCCGTGGCCGTTGCGGCACCCTTCAGCCGCCCCTGACACTGCATCGCGCATGGCCAGAACATCCATTCCGTTAACGATCTCGGCGTGCATGTTGTTTTCCGCAAACCCAGCCGCGCGGCGTGCCATACTTGATATGCCGGTGACTTCCTGCTCGGCGCGGCCGGTCATACCGTAGTGGTTGTTGACGATGAGGTAGATGATCGGCAGCCCGAAAGCACGGTCGCCTGCCATCTCGTTTGTGAACTGGCTCTGCGCGGCGAAGTTAAGCGATTCGAGCACCACGCCGTTCTCGTATGCGCCGTCGCCGGCGAAACAGCACACCACATTGGCGTCCTTGAGGTAGCGGTGGGCCAGAGCTGCGCCGGTGGCAATCGGCACGCTCCCACCGACGACTGCGTTGGCTCCCAGATGCCCGACTGTGAAATCGGCTATGTGCATGCCGCCGCCGCGACCTTTACAGTACCCGTCCTCCTTGCCGAAGAGTTCGGCTATTGCGCGGTACGAGTGGTCCTCGAGGACTTCTTCCAGAAGCGTCTCACGCGACTCAGACGTGGACTCAGGCAGCCGTGCCCGCAGCTCATCCTCGCTCATCCGGCGAATGGCCACGGTGCCTTTTGCAAGGCTGTCGCCGTGTCCGCGATGCGTGCTGGTGATGTTGTCCTGCAGCAGGAGCGCACTGCACGCACCAACAGATGTCGCTTCCTGCCCGATGGACATATGCGTTGCGCCGCGGTACTTGAAATCCCGAAGCGGTTCATACGCGCCGGCACGTGTCTTAACGATCATCTCTTCCAGCTCGCGGACGGCAAGCATATCTTCCAACAGAGCGATCGCTTCTGCGGCATCGAGCCGACCCTGCTCGAGTTCCTGCTTCAAGTTCCCGTCGTATCGGTATGCGGGAATGGTGCCGCATTGAATCTCAAACGGGGTGAAATCCGGCCGTAAATCGCTCAGATAATTTGGACTACTGCTCATCTATTGCTCCCTTCACACCGAATCAACCTCGAATGACGTCGAGCGTTAGAGTGGTTGCTTGGCCGAGTCTAACATTCGGCAGGTCATTTTATGTGCATCGCAGCGCCGATACTACGGCTACCGTTGAATGATGGTGATTGTTCTGGATATAATACCACAAAAGAGGTAAGCTAAGTCAACCAGAATCGCTCTCAATATCGGCTCGGGACGTGTGGACTTGGCACACAGGGGCAACCGGCTGGATGAAAACATTGGCTTTGAGACTATACGGCGTAGGGGATCTACGGCTGGAAGAGTTTGATCTCCCGCCAATTAAGGACGACGAAATACTTGCGGACGTGGTAACTAACAGCATCTGTATGTCGTCGCACAAAGCGGCCGAGCAGGGAGCCAATCACAAGCGGGTCCCGGATGATGTAGCCGAGAATCCGATTATTATCGGGCACGAATTCAGCGGAACGATCCTCGAAGTCGGGAACAAGTACAAAGACAAGTTCCGTGTCGGGACTAAATACAGCGTCCAACCGGCAATTGTGTACCCCGGAAGAGAGTTTGATGCGCCGGGCTACTCATTCCAGTTTCTGGGTGGTCAGGCGACGAAGGTGATTGTTCCCAAGGAAGTGTTGGAACACGATTGTCTCCTGCCGTTCGACGGCGACGGTCTGTTCAAGGCGTCTTTGTCGGAACCGTTGTCGTGCATTATAGGTGCGTTCAACTGCCAGTACCATTATAAGACCGGCGAGTACATCCACAAGATGGGTATCGTTGAGGACGGTGCAATGGCGATCCTTGCCGGAGCCGGTCCGATGGGATTGGGCGCCATTGACTACGCGGTGCACGGCCCGAGGAAACCGAGGCTGCTGGTCGTGACCGATATCGATCAAGCACGACTGGAACGCGCCGCGCGGATTTTCACGAGGGAGGAGGCGAAACGGTGCGGTGTGGAGCTGCATTACGTCAACGCCGGCACGGGGGATCCCGTGGATGAGTTACGCTCGCTCAACAGTGGGGGAGGGTACGACGACGTTCTTGTGTTCGCGCCGGTGGCTGCGCTTGTCGACCAGGCCAGCATGCTGCTGGGCATCAACGGATGCATGAACTTTTTCGCCGGGCCCTCGGAGAGAGAATTTTCGGCCTCGATGAACTTCTACGACATCCACTACAGTGGTCATCACATTGCGGCTTCGTCGGGCGGTAATACGGACGATATGAGGCAAGCGCTGGACCTGATGTCGAAGAACGCGATCGATCCTGCGGTATTGGTTACTCATGTCGGCGGGATTGATTGTGCCGCGGAGACGATACTGAACCTGCCGAATATCCCCGGTGGCAAGAAGCTCATCTATACGCAGAAATCTATGCCGCTGACCGCAATTGACGAGTTCAAGGAGTTGGGAAAGAACGATCCGTTCTACCGCGACCTGGCTGCGATCACCGCCGAGCACAACGGCCTGTGGTCCGTCGAGGCGGAGAAATATGTTCTCCAAAACGCCGCCGACATTGCCCCGTGACCTTCAGCCGTTTTTGAATATGCTCGATACTGCAGGAGATGAACGATGGCGCTCGCTGACACCATTGGGCAGACTGTTGCTTTTGACCTCGGCACGCCGGAGGAACTCCGGGCCTTGGCGAAGGGAGGCATTCGCCCCGAGTCTCGGCCAAAGGTTAATACGCATGTCCACCTCCCGCCGAACTTCTCGGCCTTCGAGACAGTGGCCCAAGCGGTGACGTCGGCCGCGCAACAGGGCGTCGGCGTGCTCGGAGCCAGCAACTACTATGATTTCGAGGTGTACCGGAGCTTCGCGGCTGAAGCGCGTCGCCACGGGATCTTCCCCTTGTTTGGGCTCGAAACGATCGTGCGTATTGACGACCTGGCGCGCGACGACATTCTCATCAACGATCCTGGTAATCCCGGCAAGATGTACTTGTGCGGCAGGGGTATCACGCGTTTCGTCCCGATGAATGCCGATGCGGCGAGAATCATGAACATCACGCGGTGCGACGATTCGGAGCGTGTCTCGCGAACGGTGAGACTAATGGCTGACATCTTTAAGTCGCACGGAGTATCTGTAGACCTGACTCCCGAGAGAATTGCTGACTCGGTAGCCGCGCGTTACAGTTGCGCTGGTCGCACTGTGTACCTTCAGGAGCGGCACGTTGCGCAGGCGTTTCAGGAGGTTTTGTTCGAAGCGGTTCCGGCGGTCGAAGAGCGGGAACGCCGCCTGCGGGACATTCTGGGTTCGGGCTATGAGAACGACGCAGAGGACGCGGTAGGCGTCCAGGAGGCGCTCAGGTTGCACCTGATGAAAGCGGGCAAGCCTGCGTTCGTGGAATCCTCGGGTATAAGTTTTGCGCAGGGCTACCGGTTGATTCTGGCACTTGGCGGTATCCCGTGCTATCCGGTGCTTGCTGATGGTGTGCAGCCGATCACCCCGTTCGAATCTTCGCTCGATGACCTGGTGGCGGACATCCGGTCACGCGGCATTCATGCCACTGAGCTTATTCCGGTGCGCAATGAACCGGACGTACTGCGCCGCTATGTCAGGACGCTGCGGTCTTCGGGCCTGGTAGTTACGGCGGGAACTGAACACAATACGCTCGACATGATACCATTGGTGCCTAGATGTGTCGGCGGCAAGATGATCCCCGACGAGCTGGAGGGCCTCTTTTGGGAGGGAGCGTGCGTCGTGGCCGCACACCAGTTCCTGACACTGCACGACGAGTGCGGTTACGTGGACGGAGATGGCAATTTGAACCCTGAATACGATAGCGTTGAGGAACGCATCGGTGCTTTTGCCGCGCTTGGTGCGGCCGTGATCGAACGCTACTATGAATTGTGTCGTGAAAAGAGGGCGCAAGACGGAGATGACAATGGATAAGCGTGAATTGATCAACACGATCGCCCCGGCACTGCGGGCGCTGCTGGCTGAAGGGGATGCACTGAGACTCGTCCGGTTCGAGGATGATGTCGCTGGTGACGGGAGCGCAATGACGTTCCAGCCACCGAGTGACGGCGACACGGTGCAGGTCGTAAAGGCCTTGCGGAAGGCGATCCAAGCCGCTGGTGCGAGGCCGACGGCGGTCGCCGTACCAAATCTGGGAACATTCAGAATCAGTGAACCGGCCAGCGTGCCGAGCGCAGGACGTGCCGGAGGAAAGGTCGCCGTGGTTACCGGCGCAGCGCAAGGATTCGGTCTCGAGATCGCTCAGGATCTGGCAGAGCAGGGCGGATACGTTGCGCTGTGCGACGTCAATACCAAAGGCGTCGCGGATGCCGCCGGGGAAATCAACGAACGGCTGGGCGAGGGACGCGCGCTCGGCCTTTCCATGGACGTGACCAATAGCGATTCAGTCAGGGAGGCGCTCGATGGGGTCGTCGTCACGTACGGCGGTCTCGACCTGCTTGTATCGAATGCGGGCGTGCTCAGAGCGGGAAGTGTCAAGACTCAGCCTGTGGAAGAGTTCGATCTCGTAACCGAGGTGAATTACAGGGGCTATTTCCTCTGTGTGCAGAACGCTGCACCTATAATGGCAGTCCAGCATCTCGCCAAACCTGACTACTGGGGCGATATTATCCAGATAAACTCGAAGTCAGGTCTCGCAGGCTCGTCACGTAACAGCGCTTATGCCGGCGCAAAGTTCGGCGGGATAGGTCTGACACAGTCATTCGCGCTGGAACTGATCGAGGACGGTATCAAGGTGAACGCCGTGTGCCCCGGCAACTACTTCGACGGACCGCTCTGGTCCGACCCGGAGAACGGGTTGTTCGTGCAGTACCTGCGGACAGGGAAGGTCCCCGGAGCGAAGACCGTCGAGGACGTCAGACGCGCCTACGAGGCGAAAATACCCATGGGACGAGGCTGCACGACCGCTGACGTGATGAAGGCCGTCTACTACCTCATGGAGCAACGGTACGAGACGGGTCAGGCTGTACCCGTGACCGGCGGCCAGATCATGCTGTCCTGAGAGCGAGGCGAGAATGCGGGCGACTTCAGCACAACCGTCGGTTCGGCTTAAACCACAAACTCCTCCGGCTTGAAATCGAGCGTGCGGCCTGCTTCCACCGCTTCGTTGACCTTCAACAAGGTGACCACAGTTTGATATCCAACCTCCGGCGGGCAATTAAGTTCAGCCTCGCCGCGAATGGCCTTGAAGAAATTCTCCAAGTGCGGTTTGTGGTAGGGATGGTTCAACTGTACCGGCAGCTTATAGCTTGGTGGCACTACGGTTTCTCGTACATCCAGCAGCACGCCTTCCTCCGTTTCTTCCCGCGCCTCTTCTGCGACGGGCTCCTTCAGGTATCCTAACCTGACCCATCTCTCCCATTCAGTAGGATGGATTCGGTCGGGGTAGACGTTGCCCCTGCCGGCGGATTCCGATATCTCGAGCGACCCCTTGTCCCCCATAAAGATCTCATAATAGCCACCGTAACCGTTGGTGGTGATTGCCTGATAATACGCGCTGACGGTTCCCGCGCTTGTCTCATACTCAAGAACGGTCATGACGGTGTCGTACCATTCGTGCGTCTTTTTATCGTAATAGTGCGTACCAGCGCGGGCCGTTACCGATCTTGGCGGCGTTTCGAGAAACCAGTTGAAAACATCTATCTGGTGTGCGCCAAGGTCCACTACGAGGCCGCCGCCAAGTCCTTTAAACCATCTCCAGTTCTTGAACTGGTGCATTGACTTGTAGCCATACTTGTTCAGCGTTGCCTCGTCAATGGGGTACTTCTTCGGCCAGCCAATGTCTGGCTGCACGGAGCGGTTCCACTGGCCGTAGACGTTTGTGATGCGGCCCAGCAGCTCCAACTCCTGGAGAAGGCCTTCGAAGCAATGGAGGTAGCGCGGATTGCTCCGGCGTTGGTGGCCGATCTGGAGCAGCTTGCCGGTTTCTCTGGCGGCCTGAACCATTTTCCTGGCGCCCTCTACCGTATTGGACATGGCTTTTTCGCAATAGACGTGCAGGCCGGCCCTCAGACAGGCAACCGTGTGTTCAGCATGCGAAAAATCCGGTGTCGCTATGATCACCGCATCGAGATCCTTCTCCTGATCGAGCATCTCGCGGTAATCGACGTAGGGATTGTTGGCATGACCGACACTATTGAGTTGGCCAGAGACGCGCTTCTGGTTGTAGGCTTCCCAGATATCGCAAACGGCCTTGAAACGAACACCTTCCATCTTGAGACAGGCGTCGAGCAAAACCTGTCCCTGTACGCCCGCGCCTATCAGGGCTACATTGAGGTCATCCGGCTTCTTGCCGCCTTCTGTTGCCCCGAGCACTTTCGGAGCTAACATTAACCCGGCTCCCGCGGCAGCCGTTGAACGCATAAAATTGCGCCTGTTCAAGATCCTCTTTCCCATTCTCAATTCCTTTCTTGTCGGGGTGGGCCGACTTACCTCGCAAGTTCCTTGGATAGACTATCGGATCTCTTTAATCGTGATATCCTTGTACCACGCCTCGCTGGGCGGTCCGCCGTGGACCTGGAGCCCAATGATGCCGGTAGACGCAATTGAGTCGTCCGTTTCGGTGTAATCGACTGTCTGGAGACCGTTGAGCCACATTTGTATCCGGTTGCCTTCGCAACGAATCACATACTTGTTCCAACCGCCGGCCTTGAGCACCTTCGCCAGTTCCTTAGCGTCGGCAATGGCAAGCATCGTGTTACGCCGTGACTCATCGTACAGGCTTCCCCAGACCATTTCATATTGGCCGCTTTCGCCGCCTATATCCGCCTGGTAACCGCTCACTTCGTTATGATTGGGTATGCGGTGAGAGCGGAATTGTATCCCGGCGTTGACCCCTTCGCCTATTGCTTTAGCCAGCAGCCGCAGCTCGAAATCGCTGTACTCGCGGATCGTGCAGAGAAACTCGTTGCGCGGAACCTGCTTGTCGAGCGTACCGGCGACGATGGCACGATCCTCGATACGGAACCATTCCAGGTTACCTTCCCAGCCTTTGAACGTCTTGCCGTCAAACAGCGCAACAGCTTTTGCTGAGCTTCCACATTCTCGCCCGTTTGAAGCAAGCGTGGCACAGCCAAGTGCCGCCGTAAGCAATACCAGACACACCCCGTGCACTATGGTCCGGTTTCTCATTGATAATCTCCTTCTCAACCGCAAGCTGCCCCTACTCGCCGAACTGTCAGCGTAGAACAAGCCAAGAAGAGCGTGCGGATGTCTTGGTTAAACCCACGGCCGCGCCCGATTCTTCGCCGCGTCTGTGGCCAGCACGTTTTTCGCGATCTGTACGTCCTCGCGTACCTGCCAGTCGAACATGCCCGGGCAAACAAAATCGACGCCGTTCTCAAACGCGAACTTGAATGCCTCCCTCGGATGGACCGCACCCGCCGCGAGCACTTTGTACCCGATCCAGGGTTTCTTCACGGTCTTCATAAAGTTGATCGTTTCTTCAGGGTACAGCTCCCACATGCAATCGTTGTCGTCGGGACCAAAGCTATCAACCACGAACGGTCTCTTGTCCTCTTCGCGAATCGCACCCCAGTAGCTTTCAGGATGTATAGTCTTAAAGTAGAAATCGACATCTATGCCGGCTTTCTCACAGGCCACAGGCACGCGCTTATCGTGGCCTCCTATCCCGGCGATCATACCGTTCTTCTTCACACAGGAAACGAACTCGTCAAGCAGGTCAAACCGTTTGGCCTTGACCCACCGGTCGCCCCTGCAGCCCAGCAGGAACGCGCCCACGCACCCTTCGCCGGCAGCCCACTCCACGGTTGCCCTGATCTCATCCTTGGTGGTCGTGACGGAACCGTCAGGATTCTTGTCATCGCTCCAGTCGTAATCATTGGGATCGAGTTGGCCGATGATCTGCATCTTACCGCCTCGTTCTTTGTTGTACTCATTGACCATATCAACAGCGCCCACATTGGTGTTGATCCCGTTCTCCTCACAGAGCTGGAGCGTGTCCATGATCTTTTCGTCAGTGAAGTACCTGCTCATCAGGGCAGAGACGTACTGCAGGTTCCTGGCGTGGGCGCCGCCACCAAAGAGGTTGCTGCCGACGATCACGCGGCTGATTGTGACATCGCCGATTTTCCCCGTCGGCAGACCCTTGACAGGCGCTTCTTTCTCTGCACGCTCAGCCGCTTCAGCCTGGTGAGCAAGTAGCGCTTTCTCCTCGAAGCCCATGCCCAAAGCTGCCGCACCAGCGGAAGCAGCCAAAGACCTTGCGAAAAACCCTCGTCTACCAACCTTCTTCGACATCATCTGTGTCCTGTATCGTTGCCAATGGCACTGGTTGTGCTATGCCAGCTCAGCACGTCCAGGCTAGGCCCACGGCCTTGCCCGATTCTTCATAGCGTCGTCGGTGAGCATCTTCTTCGCGATGAGCACGTCCTCTCGCACCTGGAAGTCAAACATTCCCGCGCAGACAAAGTCCGCGCCGCCCGCGAACGCAAACTTGAAACCCTCTTCCGGATGGATCGCGCCGGCCGCCAACACCTTATACCCGATCCAGGGCTTTTTAACCGTTTTCATAAGCTCGATCGTCTCTTCAGGAAACTGCTCCCACATGCAATCCTTATCATCGGGAGCGAAGCTGTCAACGCGGTACGGCCTTCTCGTTTCCTTGGGGTACGCGGACCAGTACTTGTCATGGTGTATCGTCTTGAAATAGAAATCGAGATTTATGCCGGCTTTCTCGCAGGCCGCGACCACGCGCCAGTCGTGGGCGCCTACGCCGGCGATCGCGCCGTTCTTCTGCAGGAAGGAGGCAAACTTCTCGATCACATCCAGCCGGTTTGCCTGAACCAGGTCCTCCGACCTCTTGCCCCATATGAAGGCGCCTATGGCGCCCCCGTCAATAGCTTCCTGCGCGTCACCTATCGGGTCCTCTGCTGACGGGCCGAGCTGCCCTATGACCTGCATCTTGCCGCCTCGTTCCCTGTTGTACTCATTGACTGTTCCGATAGCGCCTACGTTTGTGTTGATACCGTTCTCCTCACACAGCTGTAGGGTTTCCATGATCTTCTCGTCGGTATGGTAGTCCCCGACTATGCGAGAGACGTACATGAGCTCTCTCGCATGCGCTCCACCGCCGAAAAGATTACTGCCGCAGATAACTCTGCTGATCTTCCGGTCGCCGATCTTCCCCATCGGAAGTCCTTTGACAGCCTCTTTTGCTTCTGCACGCTCGGCCGCTTCAGCTTGGTGAGCCAGCAGCGCTTTCTCCTCGAAACTCAAACCCAGGGCGGCTGCACCTGTCGTTGCAATAAGGGATTTTCCCAGAAAACTGCGGCGATTCATTTCCTTTGACATAATTTACCTCCTCGTCTCAGTTGAAAACAGGCGCACCTACTACCCTACACTGCTGACTTCAGACGATCCCGCGCTCCATACGGTCCAGCGCTATTCTCACGCCCTCCACGGACGCGTTCTGTTCTTTACGTCGTCCTTCGCCAGCACCTTCTTGGCGATAATCACGTCTTCCGTAACCTGGAAGTCGAACATTCCTACAAGAGCAAAGTCGGCGCCATGTTTGAACACCCACTCAAACCCTTCGCTCGGATGGATGGCCCCGGCTGCAAGGGTCTTATACGCGATCCACGGCTTGTCCACTTTCTCCATGAAGCTCTTGGTTGCTTCAGGATCGATGCACCAGATATTGTCGTGGTCCTGTTCACTGCCGCTATCCACGTTGAAATCCACTCTCTTTTCCTTGGGAGTAGCGGACCAATAATTGTCATGGTGAAATGTCTTCACGTAGAAATCGGGGTCGATGCCCGCTTCCTCGCAGGCCACAGGGACCTGCAGCGAGTGGCCGCCGACTCCCGCTATGAGCCCATTTTGTTTGACAATATCGACCACCTTGCCGATCAGGTCGAGCCGCTTGTTCTTGACCCACAGGTCGCCGCATCCTCCCATAAGGAATATACCCACAGCGCCGCTGTCGATTGCCACCTGCAGGTTTGTCTCTATCGTATCTGATCGCGGCGCGCATTGGCCAATGAACTGTATCTTTCCGCCGCGCTCGTTTCGGTACTTGTTGATGAGTCTCAGGCTCCTCGCATCGTTGGGGGATTGGGCTAGATCAGGCAAGTGTGAAACAACCGTGTTTATTCCGTTCTCCTCACATTTCTCAAAAGTCTCGAAAATTTTCTCGTCGGTGAAGTAGTGCACCAGCAGGTCGGATATATAGACCAGATCCCGGCAGTGAGCGTAGCCGCTGATCACATTACCTCCGCAGATCAGCCGGCTGATCTCAACATCACCGATCTTGCCGGTGGGAAAGTCCTTGACAGGTTTTTCCACAGCCGAATCTGTCGGTTCAGCTGCGGCTTTTGCCAACAGAGCCTTCTCTTCGAGGCTCAATCCCAAAGCCGCGCCGGACGCGATGAGAGAGCCCTTCAAGAAACTGCGGCGATCCATGTTCCCGGACATGACAATCCTCCTGGACCGAGGCTGGGTCCTCCCCGAGTCTGCTTTAAGCCTTCTTGGAATGTGCCAGTGTCGAGGCCGGGTGAGATCTTAACACAATCCCAGGTTGGCCGCAAGCTGCACGGGGGGCAATACCGCGCGGCGTGGCGCGGCACTGCCCGCCCTACAACCGCTTGATAAGCAGCGCTTTTCTCTATTGTTCGGGGACAAAGAAAGGAGGGAGTGAGATGAAGTCAGTATTGAGAACATCGTTGGTGCTCGGTATAGCGGTTCTGGTTTGGACGGTTGCCGAGGGGGAAACGCACGTAGGCGACTGGGACGTGACGGGGGAGATAACGGCGTCGGGTAACTTCGCCACCTTCGGAGACAGCAGCTACGTAGTTCCTTTCACTGGGTGGTCGGGCAGCAGCCGTATGGTGGCTGTACGCCAGCCCACGGCGGTGTCAACCGGCGTCTCGGCCGGATTCATGTTCAGCAACAACCAGACCAGCGGGGCGTTCAAGAACATCGCGCAGTTGATGTTTCTGAACGAGGCATCGGTTGTGGCCGACAAGCGTGTTGCGCAGATTCTTGTGCAAACCGGGGGAAACATCAATTCGGGCAAGATGTTCTTCCGGGTATATGATACTGGCGTGGCAACGGATGCGGTGGTGATCAACCGGTTCGGTGGGACCACGGTGAAGTTTGCCGACCTCTATACGCAGACGACGGCGTTCATGGGCGCGACCAGCGGAAGCAGCGGCAACACCGCTAGCGGCACGAACAGCACGGTGGGCGGCGGCCGTAATAACACCGCCAGCGGCAACACGTCCACTGTCGGCGGTGGCTCTTCCAACGACGCAACCGGCGACGCAGCTGCCGTCCCTGGCGGCTACAGCAACACCGCCTCCGGCGACCGCAGTTTCGCCGCGGGATACAATGCAACCGCAAGCCATGACAACAGCTTCGTGTGGGGCGACGATGGCGGAGGGACCAGCGCCGCTGCCAACACGTTCAACGTCCATGCGTCCGGCGGCATATACTACGAAGGGGGTGCCATACACGGTCCTAGTGACCGCAACGTCAAGGAGAACTTCGAGCCGGTGGACAGCCGCGCCGTGCTTGCGAAAGTGGCCGCACTGCCGATGTCGACGTGGAACTATAAGACTGAGGACGGCAAGTACCTTCACATGGGACCTATGGGCCAGGACTTCCATGCAGCGTTCGGCCTTGGCACGGATGAGAAGCACATCACCACGGTTGACGCCGACGGCGTCGCACTTGCGGCCATCCAGGGACTGTATGAGGCCGGGCTGGAGAAAGATGCCGAAATCCGGATGCTGAAAGCGCGTCTGGCGGCGCTGGAAGAGGCGATGTCGAAGGAGTGAGCGAGAAAGGGTAGGGGTCGCCGCGGCGACCCGCAGTTCACCGCACACGCGGATCAACGTCGCTGGGGCGAGGCATGCCCGGCCCCTACGTAATTCCTGCCGGAGCGCTGTGCTCCGTCTGACCGGCAGCATCAACGAACATTCGGCATGATTCATCAAATTGACCGTTCCGACCTTCTGTGATACGATACGCTATGGGAGGAGTGTAGTGTACGATGGGCCCGTGGGATCCGCGCGGCATCCTCGGGGCCATTGAGGCGAAGCCGGACGGTTTGCTCGGAGGGAACACGAAAGACGGACAGGATCGAGAACCGTCAACATGCTGGCCGGCTCACACGGGCTGGTTCGAACTTCCGGGATGCAGTCGGATGCTAATTGGCATTATCGCGGACCTTCACGCGAACCTCGAAGCGACGCTCGCCGTATTTGAGAGGCTTGACGAGATTGGACCGGACACGGTTGTCTGTCTGGGCGACCTGGTTGGCTACAACGCAAATCCCAACGAGGTTGTCGACATCATACGGGAGCGTCAGATTCCAACTGTGATGGGCAACCACGATGCCGTGGTTTGTGGCCTGGAAGATCCTTTGTTCTTCAACACAAAGGCCCGTATGGTCGTGGAGTACCATTCTGAGTGGATCCGCGACGACAACAGGGAGTGGCTGGCGACCGCTCCGGAACAGCTACCTTTTGACGGCGGGTGCCTGGGCGTGCACGGATCTCCCAGGTCGCGCGACGAATACATCATGGACTGGCTTGACGCGATGCGGCACGTCGAGGTCCTGAGACAGACTAATTCCAAGCTCTGCTTCTTTGGCCACAGCCATCGGGCATCTCTTTTTGGCGAGAGGGGCGAGCATCCCGCGGGAGAGAGCTCCAATCAATACTCGCTTAACTCCGGTGACCATTATCTAATCAATCCAGGCTCGGTCGGCCAGCCGCGTGACCACGACCCGCGAGCAGCCTTCGGCCTGTTTGATACTGAGACAAGACTGTTTGAGTTTCGCCGTGTCGGATACGACATAGAGACCGCGGCCAGGAAGGTTGTGGAGGCGGGGCTTCCCGTGGAGTTGGCGCGACGGCTTGCTAAAGGCAAGTAAGGGAACGGCTTAAGTGGGAATTGAACAACCGCCGTAAGTACGGTCTGGGCGGAATTCGACTGCTGAGGCAATAGTGTAAGCACGAGGCATCCGTTGAAACGGCATTCAGAATCGTTGCAAAGGTTCAGAAAAACGCATATAATGGTGACAGGCTGGCAGGTTGTGTACACACGAGGGGGGTACTCATGAGTGACTCGGCCGTCAGAGTGCTTCTTGTTGACGATGACGAGGAGGATCATATCCTCGTCAACCGGTACTTGAAGAAGGCCCGTACGGGACCATTTGAAGTACAATGGGCATCTGATTTTGAGGAAGCGTCACGTGTAATTGAGACCGGTAGTCACGACGTGTGCCTGCTTGACTATCGACTGGGGGAGCGCACCGGCCTTGAGTTGCTCAGAGAGGTGCAGGCCCTGGGCGTCGACATCCCGGTCATTCTCCTCACAGGCCGGGGCAGCTTCGAACTGGACATCGAGGCAATGGAGCTGGGTGCGTTTGACTACCTGGAGAAAGCGGACATTACGCCGGCTCTTCTCGAGCGCTCCATTCGGTACGCGATCGAGAACCATCGTGCAAGGGCGGCGCTAAGCAAGGCCAACGAAGAGCTTGAACTTCGCGTGCGCGAACGCACTGCGGAACTGCGCCGAAGTAACCTGGACCTGGAAAAGTTCGCCAACGTTGTGGCGCGCGACCTCCAGGTGTGCTTGCAGGGGATAACCTGTCAAGTAGAACAGATGAAGCTGCCGGAGCCGGGAGATGAGGACGCGGACCTCAGGTATCGTTTGCTGAATCCCGTACTGCACGCAGCGAAGAACATGGAGCTGTTGGTGCAGAGCGTGCTGGACTATTCGCGCGTGGGCAAGGAGGGCAGGCCCGTTGAAATGGTTGACTTGTCGGCCGTCGTGCAGGACGTATGCGCCGGGCTCGAAGACATGATAACTAGTGCAGGAGCTACTGTCGAGGTCGAGCCCCTGCCTCCGGTAAGGGGCGATGGCAAGTTGTTGGCGGGGCTGTTTGAGAACCTGCTCAGCAACGCGATTAAATTCCGGGGCGAGGAGCCCCCCATGATTCGTGTGTCGGCTGATCGTAAGGGCCCCTGGTGGTTGTGTGCCGTCAGCGACAACGGGATCGGCGTTGAGGAGGAAGATGCCGACGAGATCTTTCTAATGTTCGCTCGAGGTGCCGGCAGGACGGACTACCCGGGTATCGGAATCGGTCTTGCCATGTGCAGGAAGATCGCGCAATACCATGGCGGAACAATATGGGTTGATTCCAATCCGGAAGGAGGTTCTACCTTCTATGTAACTTTTCCTGCTGAGTAAGTGGGGTTCTCAGCCGGATAACATGGCAACATCAAACCAGTAGTAGTGCAGATCTCTAATTGCCTTCATGAAACTGTCCATCTGAGACGGTTTGGTGACATACGAGTTAACACCGAGCTCGTAGCTCAACAGGACATCCTTCTCGTCACAAGACGTGCTCACAACTACCACAGCTATGCGGCGCAGCTCCGGATCCTGCTTTATCGTTTTGAGAACCGCACGGCCATCGAGTTTTGGCAAGTTCAAGTCCAGCAGAATCAGATCAGGCCTAGGAGACAGGTTTGGATCAGCAAATTCCCCTCGGCGGTATAGATAGTCAAGCGCCTGCTCACCGTCATCCACGACGAAGAGCTCGTTTGGAATGCCACCGGCTTCCAGAGCTCGTTTCGTGAGCCTCTGGTAGTCCGGATCGTCCTCCACCAAGAGGATGACTGCCGTTTTTGATCTCGCCCCTCTCATTCTCCCTCCTTTCCGACTTGCCCTCGAACTGTAAGCTTGAAATGAGCTCCTTTGCCGGGCTCCGACTCCACCCAAATGGTCCCGCCGTGCCTTTCGACAATCTTACGACAGATTGCCAGACCGATACCAGTACCTTCGTATTTGCGGCGGCCGTGCAGCCGCTTGAAAGGCAAGAAGATCTGCTCGGCATATTCCGGGTTCATTCCGATGCCGTTGTCGGCGACTCCCAGTATCCAACGGTTGCCGGCCTTTTCCGCTGACAATTCAATGTGGGGCGGCTCATCTCCGTGGAACTTCAACGCGTTGCCGATCAGGTTTTGGTAAAGCTGTGTCAGCAGACGGCGGTCTCCTCGCACAGAAGGCAGGTGGCCGGTCCGGATCTGAGCGCCGGTTTCCGCCACGCGTACTGCAAGTGCGTCGAGCGCCTGGGCGACACATTCATCAAGGGGCACCTCTTCCCAGCTCATGCTTTGCCGCCCGGAACGCGAGAGAACCAGGAGATCTTGAACGAGCGTCTGCATGCGCTGAGCGGCTGAGGATATCACCTCGAGGTCATTGCTCACTTCTTCCGGTTCGTCCTTCTGCATGTCCTCCTGCAGCAGGTGACTGAAGGCGGTCAGTTTGCGCAGAGGTTCCTGGAGGTCGTGGCTGGCCATATACGTGAACTCGTCGAGGTCACGATTACGTTCCTCCAGCTCGGCATTGGCCTGCTCCAATGCGGCTGTACGATCCTCCACCAGCTCCTTCAGGTGTTCACGGTGTTCACGCAACTCTACCTCTGCCCGCTTCCGATGCAATGCCTCCATAAAGGCTATGGAAAGAACCTCCACGGCCTGCTCATCGACTGGATCGTAGCCTGATTCGTTATTGCCCAAACCGATCATGCCGACTGTCTTGCCATCCTGTTTCAACGGAACGCCCAGGAAAGAGATCAGCGCCGGATGACCTTCCGGCATCCCAACTCGGCTTGGATGAGACGCGGGGTCGTTGGCTATCAGGGAGCGTTCGTCTTTGATCACCTGACCGTAGATGCCGCGGATCTCCATATCTTTGATCATCCTGACAGCAGCCATTTCCGGTATTCTACATGCGTCCCATCCTGGATCGGTCAGCGCAATAGTGTCGAACTTGCCAGCCTCGTTAACCTCGCCGATGAGGCCAAATTTGCTGTCGGTCAGTTCTTGTGCCACAGCAAGACAGGTCTTGGCCACTTCCTCTTCTGTTTCACATCTGAGCGATTCCAGGAGCACCTTGTTAACCGCCTGTAACAGGGCGGCCTGCCGGAACGCAGACTGCAGAGCTATCCTTCGGTGCTTGAGGATCGCGACCTGATAGAAGGATAACCCTACAAGGGGGACGGCATAACCGAGTACCTTATAGACGTGGGCGATATCGAAGCACGGGTCGTAAAGCGCCTTGGAGGCGGACATCATCAGCTGTCCTACAAAGTTGATACCGATGGACAACGAGATCCACCACGTCAGCATATCCAGGCTTCGATGATACTCTCGGAGAAAGACGGCAAGAGCCATGAGGAGCAAGAGGGCCGACAGGAAATCCACCGGC
Source organism: uncultured bacterium (assembly GCA_965603355.1). Classification (GTDB taxonomy): domain Bacteria; phylum Hydrogenedentota; order CBFDCQ01; family CBFDCQ01; genus CBFDCQ01. The sequence continues at coordinate 24,430 of CBFDCQ010000012.1, read as the reverse complement.
CGGGAGATCAAACGCTCTGGAAAGACGAGTTGAGGCAAACTCATCCTGAATGCGACAAATGTGGCAATGAGCGTCAGAACAATTGCTGCAGACGAGCCGAAAACGGTCTCGCGTATTGGTCTTTCGCTCTCTTTTAGCCAAGCCCTCGCAAATGGAGCGATGAGCAGCATTCCCCCCAGCATCAGCCTGCCGGTGACATACGTCACTGGAATGAATCGCACAAGGGAGGATGTCGGCACGCCGATGAAACCATGCATGCTCTCAAACGATAAGAGACCGTGCGCGAGATCCTCGGCGCCGTTTACAAAGAAGGCAAGACCGATGATTAGGTGAAAGCGGTTCCCGAGGGTGGAAAAACGCATGACCAGCGCGAACCCGGCAATCAGCCCAAACAGCGCGCCGACCGTTTCGATCGCGGCATGAAGGTCAGCGCTTCCCATGTACGGCGATTTCGCCAAAGTCGGATAAAGGGAAACCAGAAGCGTTACCACGAGCGCGAGCATGATCAGATACCAGCGCTCCTGCCTCGGAGTGTGCCTGGAAGGGCCAGCCTCCTCCCTGCCAATGTCTTGCTTAAGGGAGGCTCCGTCGTGGATTGAGTTCGGCATTACTCCGCCACCTCCAATCGTCACGGTCGCTTGATTCTGCCATCAGGACCGTTCTTACCTCTTGTCACATCATAGCATAATTCCCCACACAAAAGCGCTATCCGCACAAATCGACCGAGACTCGATGGAACGAGAGAGTCGCAGCACTTTTTGCTCGTGACCAGTGCAGGCGCCGTGCGCGAGATTGCAGCCCTCTTGCCTCTTGAACAGGAGTATGATATATTCGTACCAGGTCTGGGGCGATCGTCCCGTCAGACCGTAAAGGGGAGGGTGGCAGAAAACTAACGGTTGTGAACCGACCTGAGGAGGAAAGGCATTGAGTAAGCACCGGATTTCGCGAAGAACGTTTGTTAAGGACGCTGGAGCGGCCGCGCTGCTGGTGGGTACGTCGGCGTGCGCCGGGGCGGGACGGCGGCGCGTACCGGCGACGGAAAAGCTGAACATAGCGTGCGTAGGCGTCGGCGGTCAAGGCGCGGGGGATGTCAGATCTGTCAGCTCGGAGAACATCGTCGCGCTGTGCGATGTGGATTGGAAGAATGCGGCAGGGACGTTCGAGAGGTTCCCGAAGGCGAGGAAGTTCAAGGACTACCGTCGCATGCTCGACAAGATGGACAATCAGATCGACGCGGTAACGGTGACGACGCCTGACCACACGCATTTCCCGGCGGCGATGTGGGCGATCAGGATGGGGAAACATGTGTTTGTGCAGAAACCGCTGACCCGCACGGTCTGGGAGGCCCGCCAGCTTACTCTGGCTGCACGAGAGCACAAGGTCGTTACGCAGATGGGTAACCAGGGCCACGCCAACGAGGGTACGAGGTTTCTCAATGAGTGGGTCAACGCGGGAGTGATCGGCCCGGTCCGCGAGGTGCATATCTGGACGAACCGGCCTATCTGGCCGCAGGGTATTGATCGGCCGAAGGAAAGGCCGCCGGTACCGGACACGCTCGAGTGGGATCTGTGGCTCGGAACGGCGCCTGAGCGGCCGTACCACCCGTCTTATTTGCCGTTCAACTGGCGTGGATGGTGGGATTTCGGATGCGGCGCGTTGGGAGATATGGCTTGCCATATCATGGACGCGAGTTATTGGGCGTTGGGCCTGGGAGCGCCCACGAGTGTCGAGGCGGTCTCTTCGCCGGTGAATGACGAGACCGCGCCGAACTGGTCGATCATAACGTACCGGTTCCCGGCCCGAGGTAATAAGCCGCCGGTGAAGTTGGTCTGGTTCGATGGAGGTAAGAAACCGCCGCGCCCGAAAGACCTCGAGGAGGATCGTGAACTGTCGGAAGGCGGCCAGCTGATTCTTGGCGATGACGGCACAATCATGGACACCAACGACTACTGCAACGGCCCCAGGTTGATCCCCGAGAGCAGGATGCGCGACTTCATGCCCAACCGGCCGGCGGAGACCATCCCGCGAATTCCGGGAGGAGACCATCACCAGGAATGGATCCGCGCGTGTAAGGGCGGCAAACCTGCAGGTTCCAACTTCGATTACTCAGGACCCTTCACGGAGATGGTTGTGCTGGGTAACCTGGCGGTCCGGACAGGTCAGAAGATAGAGTGGGACGCTGTCAACATGAAAGTCACTAACGTTCCGGAAGCGAACCGGTATGTCCGCAGCGAGTATCGGAAAGGGTGGGGAGTGTAAAACAGTTATCAATCGACGACGGCTTGGGATTCGGAAAGGAACGACACATGAAAGGGCTTGCGAAAGTGGTTGTGGCTGTTCTGGCAGCGACTGTGCTGTACGGTTGCTGTGCTGTTTGCTGCGAGGAAGTGGAGGAGGACGCGGCCGTGGATGACCAACTGGGATGGCGCCTTAGTATGCAGGCGTATACTTTCCACAGCGGTACCTTTTTTGAGGCCGTTGACAAAACTCATGCGCTGGGCCTGAAGTATATCGAGATGTTTCCCGGGCAGCGCATCTCCGAAGATGACAGCGCTACCACGAATTTCGGCATGAGCGCGGCAACACGTCTGAAGGTGAAGGAAAAGCTACGTGATGCGGGTCTGAAACTCGTCAACTACGGTGTGGTTGGTGCAGGCGACGAAGCTGGATGGCGCTCTCTTTTCGAGTTCGCCAAGGATATGGGTATCGAGACCATCGTCTCTGAGCCCAGGGCGGAGCACATGGACTTGGTCGAGAAGCTCTGCGACGAGTTCGAGATCAATGTGGCGATACACAATCATCCCCGGCCTACGCATTACTGGAACCCGGATACGGTTCTGAAGGCCGTCGAGGGGCGCAGCGAACGCATGGGTGCCTGTGCTGATACGGGTCATTGGATGCGGTCAGGTCTCGACCCGATCGAATGTCTCAAGAAACTTGAAGGGCGGATTATCAGCCTGCACTTCAAGGACCTCAACGAGAGCGGGGGAGAGGGTCACGACGTGCCTTGGGGTACGGGTGCCGGTAACGCGTACAGCATGCTCGCCGAGATCAAGCGTCAAGGCCTTAAAGGTGTCTTTTCGATAGAATATGAGTACAACTGGGATAACTCCGTGCCGGAGATCAGGGAATGCGCTAGGTACTTTGGGCTGATCGCCGCCGCGTTTGCTGAGGAGGGCTACGAACCGCTGTTCAAGGAGGATCTGTCGGAGGCTATCATGTCGGAAGGGGGTTGGGCTGTCGATGGCGGCGTGCTGGCCGCCAAAGACGAAGGTGATATCTGGACGAAGAAGCGGTATGGCGATTTCGTCATCGACTTGGAGTTCAAGTGCGACCCGGAGACCAACAGCGGAGTGTTCCTGCGCTGTAAGAGCATTGACGAGTGGCTGCACACGGCCATCGAAGTGCAGATTCTGCAGCCGGCTGTAGAAAGGCCGACAGAGTGCTGCGGCGCGATCTTTGACTGTCTCGCCCCGACCAAACAGATGGTGAAGAAGCCCGGCGAGTGGAACCACTATATCATCATTGCCAAGGCAAACAGGATCTACGTCATCCTTAACGGCGAACAGGTGATTGATATGGACCTCGACCTGTGGACCGAACCGCACAAGAACCCGGACGATACCCCGAACAAGTTTAACTATGCATATAAGGATATGTCCCGCGAGGGCCACGTAGGCTTGCAGTACCATGGCCATCCAGTCTGGTTCCGCAATCTACGGATCAAACCGTTGTGAGAGGGTAGGAGAGACTCAGCTAGAGACTGGAGAGAGATCCAGGACGGCAGAGAGGTAACGCAAATGGCAAGGAAGAAAGAGAACAGCAGAGAGATGGACAGGAGAACGTTTCTTGCGTCGGCAGCGGCTGCGGGGACGGGTCTTGCGATGGCGCGGGAGAGTCTGGCTCAAGAGGCGCCGTCCGGTACGGACGATCTGAACATCGCCATGATAGGTGTCGGTGAGCAGGGGCGCGTCTTGATGGAGGCAATGCGCTTGATACCCGGTCTTCGATTCAGGGCTATCTGCGATATCTGGCCGCGTAGTCAGCAGCAGGCTTCGGGACGGCTCAGGGCTTACGGTCACACCGTCAACGTCTACGAGGACTACCGCGAGATGCTTGACAAGGAGAAAGATCTCGATGCGGCCATCGTCGCTACGCCGGACTGGATGCACGCCGAGCACGCGATCGCCTGCCTGGATGCTGGTCTGCACGTCTATTGTGAGAAGGAGATGTCGAACTCGCTGGAGAAGGCGAAAGAGATGGTGCTGGCAACCAGGCGTACCGGTAAACTTATGCAAATCGGTCACCAGCGGCGGAGCAATCCGCGGTACATTCACGCGATCGACACCCTGATCCATAAAGAGAGCCTCCTGGGACGCGTGACCCAGGCTTACGGGCAGTGGAACCGCGCGAAAAGCGAGGACCTGACATCGGCCAAGAAATACGAAATCGACCCGGATACGCTCAGGGAATACGGCTACGATTCGATGAGCACATTTCGAAACTGGCGCTGGTACCGCAAGTACGGCGGCGGTCCAATCGTGGACTTGGGTTCGCACCAGATCGACATCTATAGCTGGGTATTCCGGGCGAATCCAAAGTCGGTTGTTGCCAGCGGCGGCATAGATTTCTACAAACATCATGAATGGTACGACAACGTTATGACGATCTACGAGTATGAGAACGAACTGGGCACATCCCGGGCATTCTACCAGGTGCTCACCACCACGTCGCACGGCGGTTTCCTTGAGACGTTCATGGGCGAAGACGGTACAATCGAGATTTCCGAGATAGCTGAACAAGCTAATGCCGCGTTGAAGGAAGAGAATCTTGATACTGAACCGAAATGGAACGAGCTGGCCAGAAGAGGTCTTCTGGTTAAGACGAGAGCGCCGATCCGGGAGACCGCCACCCGGAACGTGCTTGTGGACGTTCGTGAAACCCCGGAACTGGGCAAATGGCCGCTGCCTGTCGTGCTTGCCAAGAAGGCGCACCAGCCGCACCTTGAGAACTTTTTCGATGCGGTTCGGCACGGCAAGCCACTGAACTGTCCGCCTGAGATCGGATATGAAACCGCTGTAGCCGTTTTGAAAGTCAACGAGGCCGTTGAAGCTGCGCGAAAGCTGGAGTTCAAGGAGGAGGATTTCCACGTTTGAGAAACGTGATTGTTACCGGTCTCCTGTTAGTCATTACAGGAACAGTTATCATAATGCCGGGCAGCGCGGTTGAGATAAAGCAGTGGGGCGGAGACCGTACCACCCCGGTGCACTGGCTGCCGCTCATTGACGAGGATGGGGAGGAAATCGTACCGACCTACCGGCACGAAACGCCTTTCTCCGTCCGCAACACGTGCGGACCATGCCACGATTATCCAACAATCAGCATTGGCCTGCATTTCAACTCCTTCAGGGGAGACATTCCCCCGGGAAGGCCGGGTGAACCTTGGATATGGGTCGACGAGTTGACGGGAACGCACCTGCCTATTTCGTATCGCGGTACGCCCGGCACCTGGCGACCGGACGAACTCGGGATGACACCGTGGCGTTTCACCCAGATCTTCGGTCGGCATATGCCTGGAGGAGATGCTGCTGAACCTCAAGACGAGTTCGCAGACCCGGAAGCAAGATGGACTGTTTCCGGCGGGGCTGAGATCAACTGTCTCGGCTGCCACAGCGCCTCGCCGCGCCACGACCAGAGCGCGTGGGCCATACAGATGGCTCGCGATAACTTCCGCTGGGCCGGCACGGCCGCCAGCGGGCTGGGCGAGGTGACCGGTATGGCGTACCGGCTGCCTGGCACCTGGACGGTACACGACGGGCCCAACCCGGATGACACCAGGTGGGCAGTCCCTCCTTCGGTCCGCTACGACGCGGCGCAGTTCGACAGCAAACAGAACGCGTTGCTCGATATTGTCCGTAAACCACAGGATAAGCGCTGCCTGTACTGCCACTCTGTCTCGGCGGTTGACCGACAGAGGTGGGAAGTGGACAGCGACGTGCATACCGCCGCCGGTATGCAATGTGCCGATTGCCATCGCAATGGTCTCAACCATATGATGGTGCGCGGCTATGAGAACGAAGCGGTGGAGCGAGGTGACCGAACTGTTGCGGAGTTCTCGTGCCGGGGATGCCATCTTGGTGCGTCCGACGCACAAGATTCGTCGGCGAGAGTAGGACGGCTCGGCGCGCCTCGGCCGATACATAGTGGGCTGCCTCCCATACATCTCGAGACGATTTCCTGCACCACCTGCCACTCGGGAGCGTCGCCGGAGTCAACGCCGACACGCGTCCGCACGTCCCGCGCCAACCGTCTGGGGATTTACGGCAAAGCCGTGTGGCATACCGACGCGCCGTATATTGCGGAACCGGTTTTCTTGAGAGCGGACGACGGTAAGCTGGAGCCCCACCGTATAGCATGGCCCGCGTTCTGGGGACGTCTCGAGGATAACAACGTAAAGCCGCTTCTGCCTGATGACGTTGCGCTGGTCGCTGAAGGGATCCTTGATGCGGAACAGCAAGTCGGCCGTGTCCTGGCCGCCATCTCCACGGCCCTGGCCGAACTGGTAGACCTGACCGCCGACCCTGAGACGGGCGGTGAAGGGGTGTTGGTAGCTTCCGGCAAAGTATATCACTGCAACGTGGACGGCCGTCTGGATGTTACGGAGTACACCGGAGAAATGGCGATTACAGCGCCGCTCTGGGCGCGGGAGAAAGATGGCGAAATTCGGCCGTTAGTCCCGGACTTCGATCCGAGCGCGGAAGTATTGGAGCTTGAAATCGAGGATCCCATTCTGACGATATTGGGTGGATTGGAGTTGGTTCCGGCACAAGAGGGTGTGCCGGTTGCCGTTTTCGCCAACAGGGTCTACCGGCGTACGATTGAGGATCTCTTGGAGGTTTCGGAACGACCTGACGTCGCAGCTGATGTGCTGACGTGGGGGTGGCGGCAGAATGACACTATTTCGCCGCTCGTGCCGGAGTTCGTTGTGCGGGCCGTTGTTGAAACCGCGGGGATTGAACAGGGTCTCTCCGAGGAACAGGTCGCGATAGTGCTGAAGGCGCTTTCTGATGCCGAGAAAGAGCAAACCGGCGAATCGAACGAGTTCGTGTATGTTTCGGGCGGGAAAATGTTCCGCCTCGGCCCGGGGGAGACGCTTGTATCCTCGGACCATCCGGTCGCCGAACCGTACTTCTGGCCTGTAGCGCACAATGTTCGGCCTGCCGCCCAGTCGCTGGGCGCGAAATCCTGCACGGAGTGCCATGCGGCGGACGCGCCGTTCTTCTTTGGAGAGATCATAGCCTTCGGTCCACTCAAGACCGAGGACGTTGCCGTCAGGGCCATGTACGAAATCCAGGGTGCCGACCTGCGGCTTCTGAAGGTTTGGGCAAGAGGCGTCCGGTTGCGTGCATTGTACATCGTGGGCGGTTGGGCGATCGGCGTGATCCTTGTCATGGCGCTTGCGCGTTACGCTTTCGCGGGGCTCGAATGGGTGCTAAGAGCTCTGACGGTGCGAAAACCGACACGGATCGATGGAAGGAAGTAGCATGTTTCGCCTGGTTTCAGTAGTTGGATTCGCCGGTACGGTTGCAGCGTGCTTGCTCCACTATGCGGTTTTCGGTCGCAAACGGTGGAGACCGGACAAAAGCACTGCGTCAGTGTACCGGTTCAGCTTGTCGGAACGGCTCGTCCACGCTACGACCCTGCTGGCGTTTATCGTTCTGGCCGGAACGGGTTTCTGGACCGTCCTTGCCCTTCGTAGCCCACTTCACGGCTGGTTGTGGGTGTCCCACGCCGCGGCGGGCGCAATCTTTGCTATAGCGACAGCCTTAATGGCACTCTTTTGGGCGATGGACTGCCGGTTTGCGCGCCACGACTGGACGTGGGTCAGACGCCTGGGCGGCTACCTGGGCGGTAGCAACGTCGTTCCTGCTGGCCGGTTCAACGCGGGCCAAAAAGCGTTCTTCTGGGTTAGCGTGTTGCTCGGGCTAGTGACTCTGCTGTCCGGTCTTGGGCGAATGACTCCCGTGTTGCCTCCCGCCCACCAGGAACTCATCTACGAGATCCATCGCTACGGAGCACTTTTGTTTGTAATGTCGGTTGCGGTACACTTCTACTTGGCAACCGTGGCCAATCGGGGTACAATACGTTCCATGGTGTTGGGCACGGTTGGCTCGGAGTGGGCCAGACACCATCATCCGCTGTGGTTGGAGGAGAACGGCGGATCATCCGACGCGCCGGCCAAGGACTAGCCTCGAGGTGGCCGCTTGTACCGCGAGCCGTGGTGATTGCAGGTCGATCTGGGAAAATGTAGCAAGAGCGGGAGAATGGTGTGACTGAATCGAATCGTCTCAATCCTCGGGCGTTTCCGAGGACTGCGGGCGCGGCAGCCAAGGTTGCGAATCCGTTTATGTGAACGGATATGGCCTTTTCCGGCCAGTCGGGTTATACTATACTTAATCTCAGTCAACGCCAACGCAGCGTGCCACAGCTCGTACGAGATGGCGTTGGAAGTCGACCAAACGCTATCATCCGCTGTGGCGGGCCGTCTTAGGCAGAAGGAAGGAGATAAATGGGTGAGTCCAGAAACCTGAATCGTCGAGAGTTTCTGAAGAAGACTGCTGCGGCGACCGGAACAATGGCAGTTGCTTCGAGTTGCGCACGCGTCATTCCCCGGACGGCGTTGGGTGGGGGCGAGCGGGCCGCGGCGAGCGAGCGCATAGTGATGGGCTCGATCGGTGTGGGATGGCAGGGCGGCGACAATATGCGGGGATTTCTGAGCAACGACGACGTCCAAGTCGTGGCGGTATGCGACATCGATAAGGAACATCTGGACGATGCCAAAGGGATGGTGGACCGGCATTATGGGAACAGGGATTGCCAGACCTACCACGACTTCCGGGAACTGATCGGCCGGGGTGATCTGGATGCGGTGACCATCGCTCTGCCCGACCATTGGCACGCCATTCCGGCCATTGCCGCCGCGAAAGCGGGACTGGACATCTATGGTGAAAAACCTCTCTCGCACGATCTGGTAGAAGGTCGCGCCATGTGCGATGCCGTTAAGCGCTACGGTCGCGTCTGGCAGACAGGAAGCTGGCAGCGGTCCGTCGCTAACTTCCACCGGGCATGCAAGCTGGTTCGTAACGGCCGGATCGGCAGGGTGCATACAGTCGAAGTCGGCCTGGGCGAGGGTCACGAAGATTATGAAGGCACCCAAGGTCAGGAGACGATTGGCCCACCGCCGGCAAGTCTGGACTACGACCGGTGGATCGGTCCGGCACCATGGTCGCCCTATTGCCCCGCTCGGGTCCACAAGAACTGGCGTTGGGTTCTCGATCACGGCGGCGGCACAATCCTGGACTGGGTCGGGCACCACCTCGATATAGCCCATTGGGGCCTGGGGTTGGATTATACCGGTCCGGTCGAGATCGAGGGGACGGCTGACTTCCCGAAAGAAGGTGTCTGGGACGCACCGACCGAGTACAGAGTCACCTGTAAGTACGCTAACGGCGTGGAAACGATCATCGCCAGTAACGTTGCCGGCGGCGCTAAATGGTACGGTGACGAGGGGTGGGTGCACGTCGACCGTGGTGTGCTGGATGCCCGTCCCAAAGATGTCTTGAATGAGGTCATTGGTCCGGACGAGATCAGATTGTACGAAAGCCGCAACCATATTCGGAACTTCCTGGATTGCGTCAAGAGTCGCGAACTGACCATTACGCCGATTGAAGTCGCGCACCGGTCGGCCTCGGTCGGGCATCTGGGTATGATTGCTATTCAGACCGGGCGCAAAATCAAATGGGATCCTGAAGAGGAGAAGATTATCGGTGACCCCGGCGCAAGCCGGTTGCTGGGCCGGGCGTACCGCGAACCGTGGTCCCTGTGAGTCTTGGGGAATCAGGTAAAAGGAGGGAAGGGTGTGGCTGAGTCGAAGAGTTTGAACCGTCGTACGTTTCTGAAAACCGCAGGGGCGGCCGCCGCGTTCGCGGCTGGATGCGCCCGCAGCAGGATTATCCCGCCGTCGGCTTTGGGTGTCGGCGATCATATTGCTCCGAGCGGCCGCATTGTGATGGGGGCTATCGGCGTGGGGGGAATGGGGACCGGTAACCTGCACGGTTTCCTGGACAAGCAGGAAGTCCAGGTGGTAGCCGTCTGCGATGTCGACAAGCGAGAACGCGATAAAGCCAAGGCAATTGTGGATGACCGGTACGGCAACGCGGACTGCAAAGCGTACCCGGATTTCCGAGAGATGATCGGTCGCGGCGATCTGGACGCGGTGAGTCTCGCCGTGCCGGACCACTGGCACGCCATCATCTCTATCGCGGCCGCGAGGGCCGGGCTGGACATTTACGGGGAGAAACCGCTGGCCCGCTCAATCCGGGAGGGTCAGGCTGTTTGCGACGCGGTCCGCCGCCATGGATGTATATGGCAGACCGGTAGCTGGCAGCGGTCGGTGGCCGACTTCCGGCGTGCCTGCGAGCTTGTCCGCAGCGGTCGGATCGGCGAGATACACACGGTCGAGGTCGGTCTGCCCACGGGCGCACGCGGCCCGCTTCAGCCGAAACAGCCGGTGCCGGAAGGCCTGGACTGGGATTTTTGGCTGGGCCCGGCACCCTGGATTCCGTATCGCCCGTTCGGTCGCGACCCTGAGCAGCGCTGCCACTGGAACTGGCGGTGGATTATGGACTACTCAGGCGGCCAGCTCACCGACTGGGCCGGGCATCACATCGATATCGCGCATTGGGGGCTTGGGCTTGACCACACGGGTCCCGTTACGATCGAAGGTAAGGGAGATTACCCCGAGGACGGGCTCTATAACGCGCCGGCCCAGTACAGCTTCACGTGCACGTACGCCAACGGCGTGTCGATGACCGTGGCGAATGACCGCCGGATTCCTATGGGCACGAAATGGTACGGTGACGACGGTTGGGTCCATGTCTCGCGCGGGGGGCTGGACGCCCAGCCGAAGAACCTCCTGGAGGAGCGCATAGGACCCGGCGAGGTCACTCTATATGTGAGTCGAGATCATCAACAGAATTTCCTGGATTGCGTGAAGAGTCGCCAACGGACGATCGCGCCTGCAGAGATTGCTCACCGCTCCATCAGTGTGGGTCTCCTGGGCGAGATCGCCATGCTTACAGGACGCAGAATCAAGTGGGACCCGGACAAGGAAGAGATCATCGGGGATCCCGGCGCGAGCCAGTTGCTCGGCCGAGCGTATCGCGAACCGTGGAGTTTGTGACTGTTAATCGTACTCGTAATCGTAATCGTGCTCGTAATCGAAGACATCATAGAGGGCCTTGGATGTGACGCAGCGTTTTGACCGTGAAACACTGCGAGCCGTTGCGGAAGGTAACAGCAAGTCTACTGAGAAGGACCGTCTAGTGGGAATCGTATCAATGCTCGTTGGGCTGATCAAGAGTAACTCGTCCAGCAGGGTGTATGAAACGCCGGCTGAGTATTTGGCTGGCCTTGAGGAACGAATCGGGCAGTAAGGATGAGCGTTTAGGAGTACGATTATGATTAAGATTACGATTACGAGGAAGGCCAGCTGCAGAGAAATGATGGCGCGCCGTAATTTGATATCCGTCGTGACCGTTTTTCTGGCTCTAGCCATGATAGCCAGTGGGGCCGTAGCTGCTGAACCCCCTTTGAAAGCGCTGATCATTGATGGTCGGCAGGCGATCTACCATGACTGGAAAACGACGTCGCCCGTGCTGGAAGAGATCCTGGAAGCATCGGGTCTGTTCAAGGTCGACCGTGCCACAGCGCCCGCCAAAGGGGAACCTCTCGATGACTACAAGCCTGACTTCGCGGCCTACGATGTGGTGATCATGAACTACGACGACGACGAGGGCTGGCCGCGGGAAACCAAGGAAGCGTTTGTCGATTATGTCCGGTCAGGCGGCGGAGTGGTTGTTTTTCACGCGGCCAACAACGCGTTCCCCGACTGGAAGGAGTACAACGAGATCATCGGTCTCGGCGGATGGCGCGGTCGCGATGAACGCTCAGGTCCCATGGTCCGTTTCCGCGACGGTAAGGTCGTGCTGGACAACTCGCCCGGCAAGGGTGGAACGCACCCTGCTCAACACGAGTTTCAGGTGGTGGTAAGGAATGCCAAACATCCTATCATGGCCGGTTTGCCCGAGAAATGGATGAACAGTAAGGACGAGTTGTACAGCGCGTTGCGAGGTCCCGCGAAGCACCTCACGGTCCTCGCAACGGCCTACTGCAATCCCGGGATAGGTGGGACCGGCGAGCACGAACCGATTCTGTTCACGGTCAGCTATGGCAAGGGCCGGGTGTTCCACACGCCGCTCGGGCACGCGGCAGGAAATATGCATTGCGTCGCATTCATATACACGCTCCAGCGCGGTGCGGAATGGGCCGCCACGGGAAAGGTGACGCAGACCGAAGTTCCGGGCGATTTCCCCACAGCGGACAAGGCCGGCTACCGGGAGTCGATAGCGGGGCCGACACGGGCGGCCATGTTTGATGACGAAGAACCCACAGGTCAGCTCATGCTCCAGGGCGACCATGGTCCCGTAGCGTATCGCAATGCGTGGATAATTGATATGGATTCATTAAGGGAATAGAGTTGCAGTGTGTTGGAACATGTGTCAAACGAGGCTTTGCTGAAAGACGGAGAAGAACCACAAAGGATGGCATAGGGGGTGACCATGAAGATCTGTAAAACGAAAGACATTTGCTTGCGACTTCTACTGGGAATGGCGATGCTGAGCCTCAGCCTGTGTGCATACGCTCAGGAAGGGCCGTACAGGGCGCTTCTCACATATGACTTCGGTGAAAGCCGACGTGCACTGACCACGATAGAGGAGGAAATCCGCGGTGCAACGCCGGAACAGCGCGGGGAGATCGAGGCGAAGCTCTTGGAGGTGCTTCAGTCCCCGCAGGCCACGTTCGCGTGCAAGCAGTTCGTCTGCCGGATGCTCCGGCGGGTTGGCACGGGCACATCCGTACCGGCGTTGGCGGAGTTGCTGCCGGACGAGAAACTGTCGCACATGGCGCGGTTCGCCCTGCAGGAGATACCCGACCCCAAGGTTGACGACGTTCTCCGCGATGCGTTGGGCAAGCTCGGCGGCAATCTGAGGATCGGAGTGATTAGTTCGATAGCTGCGCGTCGAGATCGGAAGGCTGTTGACAAGCTGGCAGGATTTGTGACGAGCCGTGATACGGACCTGGCACGGGCGGCCATTGCCGCGCTCGGCCGGATAGGGGGAGTCAGAGCGGCCAGAACGCTTGCTCGTGCAAGGGTGGTCGAGGAACTCGAGACCCCGAAAGCCGACGCGTACCTGATGTGTGCTGATGGCTTACTTGCGGAAGGTGAGCCTCGTGCCGCAATAAGAATATACCGCAAGATGATCGGAGAGGCTAATCCCACGGTGGTCAGAATCGCTGCACTTCAAGGTATCGTCAGTGCGGAGGAGGCTAGGGCCGTCCCGGCAGTGGTCGCGATGCTCAAGGACGCGGACCGAGATGTGCGACATGCCGCCGGCAAGTTAACCGGCGAGATACCTGGGTCGCCGGCCACGAGGGCGATTGCCGCACAGCTTCCGGGGTTGGAACCGAGCACGCAGGTCGTAGTGCTCGGTGCTCTGGCCGACCGAGGTGACAGAGCTGCCCTACCCGCGGTCGCGCGGGCGACTCGGAGCGGCGACGAGAACGTGAAGGCTGCGGCAATCCGGGCAATTGCAGTCCTGGGCGACGAGTCTAATGTTGGACTGCTAACGGAGATGGCAGCAGGTGGGGACGACGCAGGGCGTGCCGCCGGGGATGCGCTGGGACGGATCCGGGGCGCAGGGATCGCGAATGTTCTGATTGAGATTGTTGAGGGCGCCGGCGAGCCGGGGGTTCGTGTCCAGGCCATTCAGGCGCTTAACGCTCGCGGAGAGGTGACTGCGGTGCCCGCCTTGCTCAGGGCGGCTAAGGACGAGGACGGAAGCGTTCGGAACGCTTCTTACAGGGCTCTCGGTTCTCTGGCAGGTGAGGAGGATCTGCCGGATATGGTGACCTTGCTTCTGGCTGGCGAGAGCTCCTCGGAGCGGCGCAGCCTGGAACGCGCGATGGTTTCCGTGGTCGGACGAATGGAGGACGCGAGCGCAGCCGTTGCCCCGATAATCGACGGTTTGGATCGGGCGGAGGAGGCTGCTTCAGCGAACCTGCTGGCCGTATTGGGCCGATCCGGAGGCGCGAAGGCGCGCGGAGTTATTCAGAAGAACCTGGGGAACTCGAACGTCGAGATCAAGAAGGCGGCGATCCGTGCTATGGGCAGCTGGCCTGATCCTTCGCCGGCAGAGGATCTGCTGGCAATTGCCAAGGGTGATGCCGATGAGACCTGTCAAGTTCTGGCTCTGAATGGGTACGTCCGTCTGATCGGACTCCCGGGCGACCTCTCCGCTGAAGAGCGGCTTGGGATGTACAGGATTGCCATGGAGATTGCCGGAAGGCCGGAGGAGAAAAGGCTGATATTGAGCGGCGTTGCCAACCTGGAAAGCGAGGAGGCGCTCGAGTTCGTCAAACAATATCTCGATGACGAGGAAGTCGCTGAGGAAGCCCGGAGGGCGCACGAGAGGCTTGCCGATTCGATTGAGGAGTAGACAGCGCGGAGAATGATGCGATATGGTAGTGAGTCGTCAGGTGTCTGTCGTCACCTACAATAGGGAAAGGAGGAATCATGGCTAGAAAAGTCACTCTATTCACAGGGCAATGGGCCGATATGCCGCTGGCCACGCTCGCCAAGAAGGCGAAGGAGTGGGGTTACGATGGGCTGGAACTCGCGTGCTGGGGCGACCATTTCGACCCGAACGTCGCGGCCACTGACGAGGGCTATTGCGAGAAGAAGAAGAAACTCTTGGCGAAACACGGTCTTGGATGCTGGGCAATCTCGCACCATCTGGCCGGGCAGCTGGTTTGCGATCCGAACGATGACGATCGCTCGGACGGATTTGCCCCGGCCGAGCTCGCCGGCGACGCCGAGGGCAAACGTCAGTGGGCGATCGAGACGATGAAGAACTGCGCTCGCGCCGCGAAAAACATGGACGTGAAGGTCGTGAACGGTTTCACCGGCTCGCCGATCTGGCACCTGATCTACTCGTTCCCGCCGGTCTCCCAAAAAACGATCGATAAAGGGTTCAAACGTTTTGCGGAGTTGTGGGGCCCGATTCTCAACGTGTTTGACAGGTGCGGGGTGAAGTTTGCGCTTGAAGTTCACCCGACGGAGATAGCCTTCGACCTGTTCACCGCAAAACGCGCGCTTGATGCGCTGAAAAAGAGGCGCACGAAGAGCTTCGGGTTCAACTTCGACCCGAGTCACCTGCTGTGGCAGGGTGTTGACCCGGTCAAATTCATTGAGGAGTTCCCTGACCGCATCTATCACGTCCACATGAAAGATGCAGGTACGATGCTCGATGGCCGTGCGGGCATTCTGTCGTCCCATCTGGATTTCGGCCACCCGAACCGCGGCTGGGATTTCCGGTCGCTCGGTCGCGGCGATGTCGATTTCGAGGAGATCATTCGCGCGCTGAACCGCATCGGCTACACCGGCCCGCTCTCAGTCGAGTGGGAGGACTCCGGCATGGACCGCGAGCATGGTGCCAGCGAGGCGTGCGAGTTTGTCAGGTCGGTGGATTTCAAACCGTCGGGTGTGGCATTTGACGCGGCGTTCAGCGAGTAGCTTGACGCGTCGTTGGTGAGTTCATAGGACCTCCAGTGTGAAGTTGTGGGGGGGCGAGCCCTGTTGATGCGGGGCCTGGTAACTGCAATGAAAGGAAGGTGACCTGCCTTGGATATTTTTCCGTCCGTGCCGAAGATCAAGTTCGAGGGCCCAAAATCGAAGAATCCCTTTGCGTTCAAGCACTATGACGCCAAGGAAGAGGTGCTTGGAAAAACGATGGCTGAACACCTGCGTTTTGCCGTGTGCTTCTGGCATACGTTCAAGGCTACAGGGGACGACCCTTTCGGCCCGGGAACACAGATTCGACCTTGGGACGAACCAAACGATCCGATGGAAGCCGCTGAGATGACGATGCGTGCGATGTTCGAATTTCTCACCAAACTGGGTGTCGACTTCTGGTGTTTCCATGACCGTGACATCGCTCCCGAGGCGGACAATCTGGCCGAGACCAACAAACGTCTCGATAAGATCGTTGATCTGGCTGAGAGTCTGCAGCAGGATACGGGCTCGAAACTTCTTTGGGGCACTACCAATGCGTTTTCCCATCGGCGCTTTATGGCCGGGGCGTCGACGAACCCTTCCCCTGCCGTGTTTGCCTACGCGGCAAGTCAGGTGAAGAAGGCCATGGAGATTAGCCAGCGCCTTGGTGGAGCAGGTTATGTCTTCTGGGGAGGTCGCGAAGGGTACGAAACCCTGCTCAACACGGACCTGAAACGCGAGCTCGATCATCTGGCTCGCTTTCTGCGCATGGCTGTCGACTACAAGAAGAAGCTCGGTTTCGACGGGCAACTGCTCATCGAGCCCAAGCCGATGGAGCCAACAACGCACCAGTACGATTTTGACGCGGGGAATATCTACGGTTTTCTCCTCAAAAACGGGCTGGAGAAGGATTTCAAGCTGAACATTGAGGCCAACCACGCTACGCTTGCCGGACACACGTTTCACCACGAGCTGGAGTTCTGCGTTGCGCAAGGCGTTCTGGGATCAGTTGACGCCAATCGCGGCGACCTTCTGCTCGGGTGGGACACCGACCAGTTCCCCACGAACGTTTACGACACGACGTTGGCGATGCACACAATTCTTCGGGGCGGTGGGTTCACTACAGGCGGCTTGAATTTCGACGCCAAGGTTCGCCGCCAGTCGATAGATCTCGAAGATCTCTTCCACGCCCATATCGGCGCCATGGACACATTCGCTCGCGGCTTGAAGAACGCCGCGAGAATCATCGACGATAAGGGTCTTGAGGAAATGGTCAGGGGCCGATACGCGGGGTGGGACACAGGTATCGGTTCCCAAATTGAGAGCGGCAGTGTTGGTTTTGACGAACTTGAAGCTTACACTCTGGAACATGGGGAACCTGAGGTCCAGAGCGGAAAGCAGGAGTTAATGGAGAATATCCTGAACGAGTATATCTAGTATGGAAAGGAGGAAGGGGCAATGGCGAGACTTAACCGCAATCTGAAATGGGGTTTGATCGGTGGCGGTCCGGGCGCGTTCATCGGCGAAGTGCACCGTAAAGCCGCGCGCATGGACGGAGGTATCGAACTGGTGGCCGGATGTTTTGACATCAATCCGCGCAAGTCCAAGCAGATGGGCCGCGAGCAGAACATAAGTTCGAAACGCACGTACACCGACTATGGGCAAATGATCGAGAAAGAACTTAACCTGCCGGTGGGTGAGCGAATCGATTTCGTCTCGATCACGACGCCCAACGACTGGCATTTCCCTATCGCCCGGGATTTCATGGAGGCCGGTTTCCACGTGGTATGCGAGAAACCGATGACGATGGACGTCAAGGAAGCCCGCAAACTTAAAGAGATTGTCAGGAAGACGCGCAGGGTGTTTGCGCTTAACCACTGTTACTCGGGCTATCCCATGGTCAAACTCGCGAGGGACATGGCGCAGCAGGGCGACCTGGGCAAGATCCGCAAGATTGTCGCCATATACCCGCAGGGCTGGCTCGCCACCGAGGTGCACAATCAGCAGGCCGAGTGGCGAACAGATCCGAGACAGAGCGGCATATCCTGCTGCATGGCCGATATCGGCAGCCATGCCGCGCACACGGCGGAGTATATCACCGGGCTGAAGATAGTCGAGATATGCGCTGACCTGACAACCTATGTCAAGGGTCGAAGACTGGATGATGACGGCAACGCGCTGCTGCGTTTCCAGAAGGGAGCCAAAGGTGTCCTGCACGCCAGCCAGATCTCGATTGGCGAGGAAAACGGTCTGGCCATCTGGATCTATGGAGAGAAGGGCGGTCTTGAGTGGCATCAGGAACATCCGAACTACCTCTATGTGAAGGTGCCGGACGGGCCTGTCCAGGTGTGGCGTCGCGGTAACGATTACGTCGGCGCGAGAAGTCCCGCAGCCGCACGCGCCACCCGCGTACCTTCTGGCCATCCGGAAGCGTACATAGAGGCGAACGCCAACATCTATCGCAACGCGTCTGACACAATCCGTGCCCGCATTCTGCGAGAGAAGCCCGATCCGCTTGCGCTCGACTTCCCGTCGGTAGACGACGGGGTGCGGGGTATGCTCTTCATCGAGACGGTGGTCAAGAGCAGCAAAGCCAAACAGAAATGGATCAAGATGCCGAATAAGTAGTGCGGTTGCAGCTACACGACGGAAAAACCGGCGCGTTTGGAATATACTCCCAATTCCGCAGTGTGCTCGACACTGAGGCGGCGACACGTGAGAGATGGACTTTGATGTTACTCCGGTAGCGACAAGGGTGTTCTTTATTCCCGTTGAGACAAGGGTCCCGCTCAAGTTTGGCCCGGAAACTCTCACCTCCGTGGTATGCGCCCGCGTGGGCGTGACGGTCACCAATCGGCACGGCGAAAAGTCTGAAGGATGGGGGGAAACCCCGCTCAGCGTCCAATGGGCGTGGCCAAGCAATCTGTCGTACCAAGAACGATGTGAGACTATGCAAGCGTTCTGCGGTAGTCTCGCAGAGGCCTGGGCGGCACTCGATCGATATGGGCATCCGATCGAACTGGGCCACCAGTTTATGGAAGCCAAGCTGCCGTCGTTGCTGAGTCAACTGAACGAGAGCAGGGGTGAACAAGCCGAACCGATGCCATGGCTGGCGGCGCTGATATGCTGCTCGGCGTTTGACATTGCACTGCATGACGCCTATGGGAAGCTCCTGAATCGAGATATATACTCAACCTATGACAACGAGTTTATGAACGTTGACCTGTCAGCGTTACTTGAGCCCGCTGCAGACGCTGACGTCTCGTTTGCCGGCAAGTATCCCGCTGATTTTCTGATCTACCCCAGAGCGGACGTTCTGCCGGCATGGCATCTCGTTGGCGGGATGGATCTTCTCGATGCTGCCGAGCTGACGGGAACCGAGCCCGATGACGGTTACCCTGTAGTGCTCCCGGACTGGATTGAGCGGGACGGGCTGAAATGCTTGAAGGTGAAACTGCGTGGGAACGATCCGGAGTGGGATTACGAGCGCGTGGTGAAGATTGGCCAGATAGCGATCGAGCACAGCGTGTCATGGTTGACGACCGATTTCAACTGCACGGTAACTCAGCCTGCATATGTGAACGATATTCTCGACCAACTGGCTATCGAGCATCCACGCATTCACAAAATGATTCTCTACGTGGAACAGCCTTTCCCTTACGACTTGGAGAGTCACAGAATTGACGTCCACACGGTGTCCGCGCGCAAGCTTCTGTTCATGGATGAAAGCGCGCACGACTGGAAGATGATCAGGCTGGGTCGAAGCCTTGGATGGACCGGCGTGGCGTTGAAAACATGCAAGACTCAGACAGGCGCGCTACTGAGCCTATGCTGGGCGAAAGCGCACGGGATGGCGCTTATGGTTCAGGACCTGACCAATCCTATGCTGGCCCAGATACCACACGTCCTGCTGGCAGCGCACGCCGGTACCATAATGGGTGTCGAGACCAATGCGATGCAGTTCTATCCGGAAGCGTCCGCGCCGGAAGCTGAAGTCCATCCGGGGCTCTATCAAAGGCGAAACGGGCAAGTGGACCTCTCGACTTTGAAAGGTCCGGGATTCGGCTACCGGATAGAAGAGATGAAAAGAGTGATGCGAGACCCGGTCGCCTGTTTTGGAGATGAAGTTACCTGCGATCCCGACGGTGAGTGGCAGGACACGGAATAGATACGGCTGTGGACAGCCAGAGCGTGAGATAAACTGATGTTCAGTGGGGTGCCTTGAGGGGCACGCTGGTTGAAAGGAGAAACGTAATGAAGAAAACTTCTGAACGCAGCGTCGAGGGAACTACGGCGTCTGGTACGATGACTCGACGAGATTTCGCGAAAACGTCGGCGATAGCAGGGTTCGCAATCGTAAGTTCAAGATCGGCTCGCGCTGAGACAAACGTAGACACGCTGAAAGTCGGGCTGCTAGGCTGTGGCGGCAGGGGTACAGGTGCCGCCATTAACATTCTCGAAAGCGATAACAATGTCAAGCTTATCGCCATGGCCGACATGTTCCAGGACCGGCTCGATAATTCAAGGAAGCACATTGCGGGACGTGAAGATCCGAAGGTACAGTCAAAGTTCGACGTCGAGGATGAACTCTGTTTTGTCGGTGTCGACGCGTACAAAAAGATTCTGGCTACTGACATTGACATTATCCTCGAATGCACGCCGCCGTATGGCCGGCCGAAACACATAGTAGCGGCGGTCGAAGCAGGAAAACACATCTTTGCCGAGAAACCGGTAGCAGTAGATCCCGTGGGCATACGCCAGGTTATGGCTGCGGCGAAGAAGCACAAAGAAAGGGGGCTCTCGTTCGTGGCGGGAACCCACCGCCGGCATCAGAGGGAGTACATCGAAACCGTGAAGAAGATCCAGGACGGTGCTATCGGCGACGTGATCGCGCTGCGTGCTCACTATTGCGTTCCACTGCCATGGGTGCACGATCGCAAGCCGGGAATGAGTGATCTCGAATATCGGCTGCGTAACTGGTACAGTTACTGCTGGTGTTGTGGTGACAATATCGTCGAGCAGCATATCCATAACCTCGACACGTGCAATTGGGTGATGGGCGGGCCGCCGCGCAACGTCCTGGCATCTGGCGGACGTGCCTGGAAGCCGCCCGTGGAGAAATACGGCGATATTTTCGACCATTTCTCCTGCGAGTATGAGTACCCGAACGGCGTCCGCATGTGGAGTCTCTCGCGCCACTGGTACGAGTCGACTGACAGCGTGCTCGAGACCGTATACGGCAGCAAAGGCAAGAGCAACTGTCTGGATATGGGCGAAGAAGGTATCAACCCGTACGTCCAGGAACACATTGACCTCGTCAACAGCATTACAGGTACGGGACCGTACTATCATGAAGGGCAACGGGTGGCCGAGAGTACGATGACGGCGATCATGGGCCGGATGTCGGCCTATACGGGCCAGCGGCTTTCATATACGAAGGCACTGGAGACGGATCTGAAAATCGGGCCGGATGTACTCGACTTCAGTCTTGAGTATCCAGTAGGACCAGTGCCCAGACCGGGTGCACCTGATGAGACGTAGCCAACGTAAACCATCTCGCACTGCGCCCCATTCTTTGTTTCCTTCTTGACAATGGCCGGGACTACATCTAGAATGACAGGAAACGTGGACCCCACTGGAATAAGTGCGTCAGCCAGGGAGACTAAGCGTGAACGTATTACCGTCAAAGAAGAGGAAACGACTGTCTCGTCGTGATGTTCTCAGGCTGTCGATAGGGCTTGGCGCGGCCGGCCCGCTGGCTACAGCGCTGGCCTCTGAAAGGTCCAGGTCCAGAATGAAGTTCGGGCTGGTCACTTACCAGTGGGGCAGGGATTGGGACCTGCCGACGCTGATCGCCAATTGCGAAAAGGCCAAGGTGCTTGGTGTCGAGCTGCGAACGACGCACGCGCACGGTGTAGAGCCTAACCTGAATGCGCAGCAGCGCAGCGAGGTGAAGAAGCGTTTCAAGGACAGCCCTGTGGTGCTGGTAGGACTGGGCAGTAACGAGCGTTTCGACGATCCGGATCCCGCTAAGCTCAAGAAGGCTATCGAGGCCACCAAAGCCTTCGTTAAGTTAAGCCATGATGTTGGCGGTTCGGGCGTCAAGGTCAAGCCGGACAGTTTCCACGAGGGTGTGCCGCATGAAAAGACGATCGAGCAAATAGGCAAATCGTTGAACATGCTCGCGGCGTTTAGTGCCGAGTACGGTCAGCAGATCCGCCTGGAGGTTCATGGCGACTTCGCTCGGCTGCCGGTTATGAAGAAGGTACTGGAGGTAACTGACCATCCCAATGTGGCCATATGCTGGAACTGTAATCCGCAGGATCTTGACGGTAAGGGATTGGAATACAACTTCAATCTGGTGAAGGAGCGCTTCGGCGCGACGGCGCACGTGCGCGAGATGAATGTTGGCACGTATCCGTACCAAGCGCTCATGACCCTGTTCGTGAAGATGGGCTATAAGGGCTGGGTGCTTCTGGAAGCCCACTCGGAACTGAAGGGCGGTGTCGAGGCGATTGTTGAGCAGCATGACCTGTGGAAGCGCATGATCGCGAAGGCGCAGGAGGATTCAAGAAACTGAGGGATGTTCCCGGAGGAAAGATGAATGAAAGCGGGATTGGATAAGAAGACCGTTAGGGCGGGCATAGTCGGCGCAGGTTTTTCGGCGACTTTCCATTTTGAAGCGCTGCAGAAAGTCTATGGCACAAGCGTGGTCGTCGAAGGGGTGTATGGAGTTGATACCGAACAGGCAGAATCGTACGCCCAGGAGCGTGGGATTCGCGCGTTTGGCAGCCTGGCAGAACTGGTAGACAATGTGGACGTGGTACACTGTTGTGCACCAGCCGCGTTTCATGAGTCTATTGCGATTGCCGCGCTCGAGAACGACAAGTTTGTGATTGTGGAGAAGCCGCTTACCGGTTACTTTGGAGACGGTTCGGAAGATTTCAATGGCCAGAGCTTCCCCAAGCAAGACGCACTAGATCATGCCCTGGCAAGCGTCGAGCGCATTCTCGAAGCTGAACAGAAGAGCAAAGGCAGGATCCTCTATGCTGAGAACTGGGTATATGCGCCGTCGATTCAGAAGGAACGTGAGATCATAGAGAAGACCGGCGCGCAGATCCTTTGGATGCACGGCGAGGAAGCCCATTCAGGGTCGCACGCAGCGTACTACGGGTTCTGGAAGTTCGCGGGCGGCGGTGTGATGATCAGCAAAGGATGCCATCCATTGACGGCTGCCCTTTATCTCAAACGAGTGGAAGGGAAAGCCCGCGACGGCAAGCCGATTCGCCCGAAGGCTGTCTCGGCTCGCGTACACGCACTGACAAGGATGGAGGGTTTCCGGGACGAGGGACATATTCGCACGGACTATCACGACATAGACGATCTTTCTCTGATGCACGTTGTGTTCGAGGACGGTACCGTCGCGGACATCATCTCTTCCGACGTTCTCGTCGGCGGTATTCACAACTGGATTGAGGTCGCCGCAAACAATCATCGAACTGTCTGCAATATCAACCCGAACACGGCGATGCAGACGTACAATCCCGTGGAGGAGAACTTCAAGGACATCTACGTGGTGGAGAAGATCGGCACGAAACAAGGATGGTCCAATCCATCGCCGGACGAGGATTGGTTTACCGGTTACCCGCAGGAGATAGAAGCGTTTTACCGGACGGCAGCGTACGGGGAGCAACTGGAGAGTGACAGTCATCTTGCGGCGGACTGCATATCGACCATTTACAGTGCATACGTCTCAGCCGAAAAGGCCGGCGCCGAAGTCCCCGTCAAGGCCTTCTAGGGTACTGACAGCGCACATGGAGTTGCGCGCCGGTTTCACCGAGCGCTGAGAGACGAGGAGGAGTACGTGGAGCGCGATTCTGCAAAGGAATCAACTATTTCAATTAATCCCCGCATCGAAAGGGACCGCAAGCTGCTGATCGATGCCGGGCAGAAGGGTCGTGCGGCGACGCTGAAAGCGTATCTGAGACTCTCCGGACCCGGTTGGCTGCAAAGCGGGATTACGCTCGGTGGCGGCTCACTATCGTCCAGCCTGTACCTTGGAGTGCTCGTGGGTTTCAGCTTAATGTGGTTGCAGCCTTTGATGATGATCCTGGGCATTGTTATGCTCAGCGCAATCGCATACGTGACGCTGTCGACGGGAAAGCGCCCGTTTCGCGCCATTAACGAACACGTCAATCCTGTTTTGGGCTGGGGTTGGCTGATAGCCTCGATGATGGCCAATCTCGTGTGGTCCATGCCGCAGTTCGCCTTGGGGACTGCCGCGCTTCAGCAGAATCTCCTGCCCAACATCGTTGGTGTTGAAGTAATGCCGGATCCCTGGGGCAAACTGGTTGCGGGCGGTGCGATGCTAGCCCTTGCTATTACGGCAGTTATGCTCTATAGCGTCGGTGGGCGGGGCGCGAAGGTATTCGAAATCATCGTTAAGCTCGTAGTCAGCGTGATAGTACTGTGCTTCTTCGGCGTGGTAATCAAGATGAGCGTCGAGGGAGCTCTCGACTGGAGCCGGATTCTGCGAGGACTGGTCCCGAACCCCAGGCTGCTCTTTTCGCCTGCGGAACGCTTTGCACCCTTCATCGGTGCTGTCGAATCCCAGTTCAGGTCGTTCTGGACTGACAGAATCGTAAGTGAGCAGCGTGACGTGATGATAAGCGCTGCCGCAACGGCAGTTGGCATAAACATGACTTTTCTGCTGCCGTATTCAATGCTCCGTAAGGGATGGGATAAACACTTCCGAGG
>CBFDCQ010000011.1:0-57558 GCA_965603355.1 uncultured bacterium | reverse complement strand
CTCATGTCGTTCGAGATTCTGGGCAGCAGGCTGCTGGCTCCTCATTTCGGCGGCGGTGTAACCGTATGGGCCTGTCTTATAGCCGTGTTTCTGACCGCTTTGAGCGCGGGCAACCTTGTGGGCGGTCGAGCGGCCGACTGGAAGCCCATGCCCGGCTTGCTGGCGATACTCATCGCGTTAGCGGCAGTCACGGCCGCGCTTGTCCCGTTAACCTACGGTGCAGTATTCGATTGGATAGCGGGAAAAAGGTTTGGGCTTCGCGTTGACCCCCTGCTCGCGAGTGCTTCGATGTTCTTCCTACCGGCATTCTTTCTGGGGGCCGTCACGCCGTTCGCGATACGCCTTGTCCTGCCGAGCGTGGAGCGTGCCGGCATGACTGCAGGCAACGTCTATGCGCTTTCGGCTGCCGGAAGCATCTTCGGCACGTTGTTTACGGCCTTTTACCTTATTCAGACGTTCGGGGTGAAGCGAGTGTGGTTTTCCTGGTCAGCCATGTTGTTGGTTATGGGAGCGGTCTTGTCGATCAAGCCTGCACTCGAGACCGTCAAGAGGAAACGAGCATTATCTCTGGCAATACCGATGCTGGCATGTCTCCTCATGTCCTCTCTTTGCGCAGATGCGGCGATCGTGTACCAGAGGGATACTCTGTACCATCACATGGCGGTGGAGGACACGGGAGGTGTGCGCACGCTGTGGTTCGATGCCGCTCCCCAGAGCTCGATGTTGCTGGTCGATCCTTTCGAAGGCGCTCTGGAATACACGGACTACTTCCACGTGCCGTTCGTTTTCAACCAGAACATAAGGAGAGTGTTGTTTATAGGCCTGGGAGGCGGGTCCGGTCCGAAACGGTTTCTTTACGACTATCCGGACGTGCAGGTTGACGTTGTCGAGATCGACCCGGCAGTCGTAGAGGTGGCACAAGAGTACTTCTTCGTGAAGGATGATCCGAGGTTGAAGATCCATGTCGAAGACGGCAGGGTGTTTCTCTCGCGCTCGAAGGATCGGTACGATCTCATAGTGGTTGACGCGTACCTGTCGAGTGCGTACGGACCGTACATACCATTCCATCTGATCACGCGTGAGTTTTTCGAGGAAGCGCGCGAACATCTGACGGTTGGCGGTGTTCTGTCCTACAATGTGGTAGGGACTATCCTTGGACTTGAGAGCAAGCAGGTGCGAAGCATATACAGGACGATGAGTGAGGTGTTCCCGTCACTTTACCTGTTTCCGGCGGAAACAAGCATGAACGTCGTGTTCACGGCGATAAAGCGCAAGGTGAATTTCACTCCTGAGCAGGTCAATATGATAGGAAACCGGCTGTTTCTTGAGAGAAAGGTCCGTCTTCCCGCGTTCGGGAGGCGGCTCATGCGGTGCATCGCTTGGGCACCCTTCCTGGGGGACGTGCCGGTTCTCACGGACGACTTCGCTCCTATTGAAAGTCTCCAGGCGGAAGGGTTTACGACTCAACGGACCGGTACCGGACCGACGGGAAACGAACAGCAAAAGCAAGCGAAGCCCGGTGCAGGCGACACGCTGCAAGTGCCACCCGTGCCGGTTGCTCCTCCCGCCGCCCCGCCGCAGCCTCAGCGCGACAACGAGACTGCCGGCCCCCCTGCTGCCCCGCGGCCACCGTCACGGCCCGCGCCGGCACCGTAGTACGATTCACCTCGCCCATCTCTCTGCACAACGATCCCAATGCTTGAAATGCCCGATGCGGAGGTTTTTCGTCTGCGGCCGGGAACGGCCCGTCGGACGGCACGATGTCAGACGTACCGGCGACCTGCTATCAGGTTCTGCGCAATTTGCTTGAACTGCGCGTTGGTATGCTCGAAGAAGTTGCGGTACGCCGCGCAAAAGTAGCTAGGCGCACCGTAATCGTGCCGGGGAAACAGCCGGTCTTTCATGCATCCGCCCCAACACATGAGTTTCCATTCGCATCGCTCGCACCCCTTGCAGAGGTCGGACTTCTGTTTGGCGAATTTCTGTTTCAGCCCACAGACGATGAAACGGTCGATATCCTTATCCATCACGTTTCCGAGCTTCCATTCGGGGAACACGAAGAAGTCGCACGGGTACACGTCGCCGTTGCGCTCGACGAGGATGTAGGCGTCACACGACTCGCTGAAAATGCATACTGCCGGGACGCCGGTCACGTAGTAGTTGACCATGGAATCAAACGTCCGGACGGAGATGTGCGGGAACCCGTTGTCACACCATTCGTCGAACACCTCGCAGAGAAACTTGCCGTACTGTCCCGGCTTGATCGCGTACTCCGCACGGTCACCCTCGGCATCGCGTTCGAGACACGGTATGAACTGCAGGTACCTGAATCCTTGAGCGACCAACCACCGGTAAACCGAGCGGGCCTGGTCCACGTTCGCCTGCGTGACGAGCGTCAGTATGTTGAAACTCGCGGCGTGCCGCTTGAGGTGCTCGATCGCCGCAAGCACCTTCTCGGCGGAACCGGAACCTGTATGTGTGCGCCGGTACCTGTCGTGGATTTCCGGCGGACCGTCGAGGCTTACCCCGACCAGAAAGTCATGTTCAGCCAGGAACTTCGCCCACTCGTCGTCTATCAGTACCGCATTGGTCTGAAACGCGTTACCGATGTTCTGCCCTTCAGCACCGTATCTCTTTTGCAGCTCAGCAACTTTGCGGAAAAAGTCCAGACCCGCCAGGGTCGGTTCGCCGCCCTGCCAGGAGAATATTGAGGTATCGAACCGCAACTGCAGATAGCTCGATGTCATTTGCTCGAGCACATCGTCCGGCATGGGGCGGCCTGTCTCGCCGGGGTAAAGCGCTGCCGCACGCTTGTAAAAACAGTACTCGCACGCCAGGTTGCAGTCGGCACCTACCGGCTTTATGAGCAACTGAAACTGCTTAGTTATCGTGTTTGGCATTGCAGTTAGGTGGGGGCGAGGCGTACCTCGCCCATACTATTACCTTTCGGCTTGACGCTGCCGCTCCGCTATCGCAAGGAGCCTCCTTGGAAAAACGAAAAGCTTCGGATTAAGCTGCGTGTTGACCTCAACTCTCGAGATCCGCATGACCAGTCGCGTCTCGCGCAGCGGATAATGAGCCTCGAGATGCGTTGGCAGCCAAATACCCTGTATTTGACGATACCGCCCGAGCACTGTCACGGCACGCAACGCGCCATCCTCACCGTAAAGCTCATTGCGCACGAGCAACCATCTCGGCGGCTGGACCGATAGTCGGCGTCTGACGCGACCATCGGAGCAGACGTCGAGGGTCATGAGTCGCCCGCTTTGCGACACCAGACGCAGGTCATCCAGGTCCACACTCCCCCAATCCTCCGGCACGAAAAGCTCTCCCGCGATGTCGCTCGGGGAGACCGAGAATGGAAGCGATTCAACCTCCACCCCTTCTTTTTCAAAGAAGACCTTCTGTTCAGAAGGGAAATGCAGAAGGAAACTCTTCCCGACCGAGATCATGTCGAACAGTTTTCTTCCGAACGCGCCGCTCGACACGAGCCTAAGCTTATCGGGCATTTCGACCGCGATATTCCCGCGAGATCGCTGTCGCCTTTCGAGATCCGGCGACTTGATCGTGAACTTGACCTTCGCTTTGAAATTCTTCAGAGCGTCTTGTCTGGCGGCCAGGGTGTTGACCGCCTGCTGAACGTCATCTTCCGTGAAAACATGTACTTTGTGCAGTCGTATGCCGAGATGGCCGCAACCCAGCATGAGCGCACATATTAAGACCGTCGCGATCTTCAGACAATTATCTCTATGGCCATTCATAGGTTATTGCTCGCCCAGCAACGGCACCAGCCTCTTTTCCAGCGTGTAGACTTCGAACCGCAGCTTCTTGAAACTCTCGGCGCTCGTCGCGTCCAGCGACTTGGAGTACTCCTCGAGACACCGAAGCGCCTCCTCAGCTCTCTTGATGTTGGCCACAACCACTCGGCCGGGCTGCGCCTGATCCGATTGGGTCGCCTCAGGCCCGTTGGCTCCGACATCCGATTCGCTGTCACGCGCCTGGAGAAGTTCCGACCGGGTCCCGACCGCGTCGATCAGTCGCGTCACATCGTGACGCATTCGTTTAAGCTCGCCTGACAGTTCCTCGTCATCCAGCACGAACCGGCAGTAGTCCTCCACGACCCGGAGCCCTTCGCGCGCCCGGTTAGCGTTAGCGTCAAGTATACGCAGGATCTTGCCTACTTGCTTGTCCACGTGACCCTCACACGCCATGCATTCGGAAGGGCGGGCACGATGCCCGCCCCGCCTGCACTGACTGCCGGTATTGATTAGAGCAGATCCTCTTCCAGTTGGCGCAGTTCCGCATCAAGATTCACGCCGATCTTTGCGACGTGATGTATCCTTCTGCGTGCTTTTCCTGCAATGGCATCTTGGGGTCCCACGTCGATGCAGGCGTGCCATTTAGCAAGAGCTTCCTTCACCCGCTTCAGCTTGTAATAGGTGTTGCCGAGGGAGTAGAGTGCCCTCTGGTCTCGCGGATCCAGCTTGACCGCTTTCTCGAACATATCCGCGGCCAGGTCGTACAACCCGGCGTTATACTCCTGTCTGCCCCTCTTGGCGAGCTTGGCGGCCTTCTTCTTGTCCGCAGAACTCACCGCTCCAACGGGAATCTTATTCTCGACGTTTCTGCGCAGCCGGGCGAGCCGCTCGCGCAGCCTGTCGGCGACATCACCTAATTCCGGCATCACTCAAACCTCAGCGTTGTTGCGCGCCGTGGCCTCCTGTTTGGTCAATCTTCCGCAAGCGTACGACCCGAGCACCTTGGTGAACACGCACGTTTCAGACAGTTCGTTGATGGCGGCCGCGACCTTATCGTGGTTGCAGTGCCCCACCAGGTCCACAAAGAATATGTACTCCCACGGTTTCTTTCGTGACGGTCGCGACTCTATCTTTGAGAGGCTTATTCCGTGTTCGGCGAACGGTTTCAACGTGTCGTACAGCGCACCGACCCTGTCCCTAACGGAGAACATTATCGATGTCTTATCCTCCCCGCTGGCTTCGGACATGTCCGTGCCGATCACGAGGAATCGCGTAACGTTTCCTGCGCTGTCCTCTATTCTTGGGACAAGGACCTTGATATCGTAGACTTGAGCCGCGAGCTCGCTGGCTATAGCGGCGGCTCCCGGCTCATTGGCAGCCACTTGCGCCGCTCGGGCGGTACTGCTCACCTCCACAAGCTCCACGTTCGGCAGGTTGCTCTCGATCCAGGAGCGGCACTGCGCGAAAGGTTGCGAGAACGAATAGACCCTCTTTATCTCGTCGAGCGCGCAGTTGGCGAGAAGGTGATGCGATATTTCCATGAGAACCTCGGCGCAAATCTTCAGATCCGACTCCATAAAGGTATCGAGCGTTCTGCTCACGACACCCTCGGTAGAGTTCTCGACCGGCACGACGCCGTAGCTGGCTCGGTCCCGTTCCACCTCGGTGAACACGTCGCCGATTGTCGCGGCAGGCTTGTACTCGGCCGAGGTGCCGAACATCTGGCGCGCCGCAATATGTGTGAAGGTTGCCTCGGGACCGAAGTAGGCGATTACCAGCGGAGCCTCGAGAGACCTCATTGCCGAGAGGACCTCCCGGTAAATAGAGTCGACCGCCGCGGCAGGCAAAGGCCCTTCGTTCTTGGCGCGGATCTCCTCGAGTATCTTCTTTTCCCTTCCCGGGACGTAGAACTGGGAGTTTTGCGCGGTCTTGATGCGGGCGATCTCGAGGACGTGCTTCGCCCTCTCGTTGAGAAGCTTTACCACCTCGCCGTCTATATCGTCCAGCCTCCGTCTATGTTTTTCAATAGACACAAATTCCCCCTCCACTCGATCAAGGTCTCGTCGAACCTCGTGACGCTGAAGAAGATTTCCAGCGACAGTCTACCCTACACTACATCAAATCGCGTCCACGCGGTGTGGCAAATCCTGAAAGAAAACCCGCCGCACATTCATGATTTCATAGAAGTCTTAACCCACTATACTTTATCACAAGATCACGTTTAGTTCCATCCCTATCGAACCGGACGCGAACGCGCGTCTTGTCGCCCTTGCCCACCTTGTGGAGCACAACACCCGCGCCCCATTGGTCATGGCTTACCGCGCGTCCGATCGCGAATGCTGACGGGTCGGACTCATCGACTGTAAGTTCGTACTGGTCGCGCGTTTGCAGCAGGTCCGCCGGTATCTCGTTCACGAACCTGGATCGCACCTGGTCCTGGAATGTCCCGAAAACCGCCCGCCGGAGCGCGCAACTGAGGTAGAGCATATCCTTGGCCCTGGTGGCTGCCACGTAACAGAGCCGTCGTTCCTCCTCTATACTGTCAATGCTGGCGAAGGAGGCGTAGTGCGGTGACAGGCCTTCCTCGAGACCGACGATGAACACCGCCGGGAACTCGAGCCCTTTCGCACTGTGCATGGTCATCAAAGCGACAGCGCCTTTTGTATCGTCCCATCGGTCGACATCGGTCAGGAGTGAGACCGTCTGCAGGAAATCGTCGAGCGTCGTGCCAGCCGTTTCCGCAAACTCCGTCGCCGCGACCAGAAGTTCGTCGATATTCGCCACGCGATCCTCTTTCCTCTCGTCACCGGTGCCCTCGATCCACGTCTTGTAGCCGGTCACCTCGATAATGCGGGCAAGCAGGTCGCGCACGCTCAGGTCGTCGCGTTCCGCCAACAGGGCTTGAATGAGTTGACGGAAGAGGAGCAGTTTCTTGAAACGTCTATCGCGTTCGGCTTCTTGCTCGTCAAGGCTCATCAGGGTCTCGAGGAGCGAGAGACCCCTCTCCGTCGCGCGAGCCGCCAGCGCCTCCAGTGTGACCTTCCCGATGCCTCTGGGCGGCACGTTCACTATCCGGCGGAAACTCACATCGTCCTTCTGGTTCGCGAGGCAGCGCAGGTAGCAGATGAGGTCCTTAACCTCCCTGCGCTCGTAGAAGCCGACGCCTGCCAGCACAATGTACGGTATGCCGATTTCCGCGAAGCCCTCCTCGAGAACCCGGCTCTGCGCGTTCGTGCGGTAAAGCACGGCGAAATCCCTGTAATCGGCGCCGCTGTTCTTTATCTCATCCACGACAAACCGCGCCTCACCGTGCGCGTCGTCCGCGACGTAGAGTTGGATTCTCTTGCCGCGCTCGCGAGTTGTGAGCAACCTTTTCCCCATGCGGCGCTTGTTGTGTTTGACGAGGGCGCTTGCCGCATCGAGTATTGTGCCCGTAGAACGGTAGTTTTTCTCGAGCCGGATGACGCGCGCTTCAGGAAAGTGTTTCGCGAAATCGAGCAGGTTGCTTATGTCGGCTCCGCGCCAACCGTATATGCTCTGGTCCTCGTCGCCAACGACGAAAAGGTTACGGTGCACGCGCGATAGAAGCTCGGCCAGCATGAACTGCGCGCGATTCGTGTCCTGGTACTCGTCAACGAGAATGTACTGGAACCTCTGCTGGTATCTGCTGAGAATCGCGCTGTTTTCGTTCAAAATGCGGACGGCGAACCATAGAAGATCGTCGAAATCGAGGCTGTTACGCCGGCGCAGCTCCTCCTGATAGCGCGAATACACCTTCTTGACGGTCGCATCGAACGGATCCTTACTCTTGCACGCCTCTGGACCGAGCATGTCCTGTTTGAGCCGGCTTATCTTGTGGAGGACCCTGCGGGGGTCGGGAGGTGTCCCGCCCTGCTCCATGGTCTTGATGATCTCCTTCACCAGGCCGCGTTGATCCGTCTCGTCGTAGATCGTGAAGTTCTGCGTGAAACCCAGCACCTCAATGTCACGGCGGAGGATGAACGCGCAGAAGGAGTGGAACGTTCCAAGCCATACCTCGTGAGTCGTTCCGCCGAGCAGACCGGTGACGCGGTCGCGCATCTCCCTCGCCGCCTTGTTGGTGAATGTCAGCGCCACTATCTCGTGGGGAGGAATGCGACGCTCCTGTATCAGGTAGGCGATCCTGTGCGCGATAGCCTTCGTCTTGCCGCTGCCCGCTCCGGCGAGGACCAGCAGAGGACCGTCACCTTCAAGCACGGCTTTACGTTGTGCTTCGTTTAATCCGTTGAGTATGCCAATGTCTTCCACAGGGGGATCACTCCAGGGTTGCTGAGCCGCCACCGCGGCACAATGGTCGCTTGATCGCCGACCATTCTACCGGAAAATCGTTCTGAAATCTACACGGGACAGACTGTACGGTGAACCATGCCGTAGGGGCGCTGCTTGCCGCGCCATCAAGTGCGAGGTAGGTCGGGCATCTTGCCCGACAGAACTGAGGCCGGCGGACATCACCGAACGGCGGGCGAGACGCCCGCCCTACCTTCTGCTGAGGTCCTTGCAGAAAATGGTAGAGACCCCCCGCGGGGCGTCTCCGCCGCAGATGTGGTGGGGCGGACATTCCTGTCTGCCTCTCCGGAGGAGATGGCTTGCCGCGCAGGTCTGCATGCCGATTTTCTTGTTGCCATAAGGGGCGTGCGGGCGTAGAATGTGCGCGTTGCCTCGTTTCAAGCGGTATGCATACGGTTCCAGGAGGTTCCAGACGGTGAGCAAATCGGCGGAGAAAGACTACGTTTCCAAACTGCCGCCGGAAGGCAAACGGTACCTGCAGACGCGCCCGTTTGGCCTCTCTCCGGGCGAGGACGCGCTTCTCGTGAGGCAATTCTCCGACCTGCTCCATCTTCTCGACCTTCCGGCAGGCTCGCTTGTGCTGGATGCCGGGACAGGGCCCGGATGGGTGGCGCTGACGTTGGGTCAGGCGGGGTACCGGGTGATTGGTGTGGACATTTCCGCGAGCATGGTATCGATCGCTCACGATCGCGCCGAATCGGAGCGCTCTGCCGCCATCGGATGGGCGGTCTCCGACATGGAGAGCATGTCCATCAAGGGTTCATTGTTCGACGGTGTGGTCATGTACGGGGCACTGCACCATGTTGAGGATGAAGCCGTCTGTATCAAAGAGTGCTACAGGGTCCTGAGACCGGGGGGCAGACTCGTCATCTCAGAACCTAATTGGCTCCACCGATTCTCGCAAACGGCCAAGAAGGAGCAGATGTGCTGCGGAGTGGTTGACAAAGGCTTCACGCCCCGGTACGTCAAGCAGCTGCTCCGAAAGGCTGGATTCGTCGGGATTCGCAGGTACTTTCCAACATCCAAACCGTACGGTGGCTCGCTTCGGGACATTCTCAGACATGTCTTTCTGCCCGTGTTACAGAGAGCGCTTCTGGGCCACTTCGCCACGCACGTTCTTCTGGTTGCCGTGAAACCTGACGAATGAGAATCTGAAACAAGCCTTGGCCGGAAACTCCCAGGATAATTGCTGAACCTTTTGCCGGGATTCGTCGTATAATGGTAGTAGGAGTGAGTCGACAGGCAGACGCTGAACGGCACGAGAGGCATGTTACGGATTAGCTATGATGAGATCTGACGCGCAGGGCTTCAATCGAGCAACGCGGCGCACGTCCCTCATTTGCCGTTGGATCGGTTCCGTTATTGTCATTTCGTTACTGCTACTCCCAGCGATCAGTTACGCGGAGGATGCCGAGAGCGAGACGCACCGGAAGCTTGCCGACGCGACTGATGAGGAACTGGTGGCCGTGCTGGCGAGCACACATGCGAAGGAAGCCGGAAAGACTCTTCTGGAACGCATCGATTATTACTCACAAGAGGAACGAATAGACGAGATAGAGCTTTTGATGCCGAAGTTCATGGCAACGGCGGACAGCGATACCTGGGAATCCAAGAATTCCATCCTGGGGCGTGCTCGTCAATACGCCAAGGAAGGGCGCCGTGAGGAGGTGGAGCGCTCGCTGGGCCTGTTACCGTCTCGGCTGGAAACGGCTGAAGGCAACACTGTCTGGCAAGCCGATAACATCCTCGTGGAACGCGCGCGCCGATACGCCAAGGAGGGGCGTGGCCAGGAAATGGAGCGTTTGATGCGTCTGTTAGTGCCGGTCCTGGAAGACACCTCACTTGACGGATCGCGTCGGGTGCGCGCTCTCGAGGTGCTGGGTATACCGGCGCGGTTCGAGCAGACCGCCGATGCGGCGTTCGAGATTGTCTGCAGAGTTCTTCTGGACGATCCTCATGCGCGTGTCCGCTACCGTGCCGTATCGATGCTGCGGGAACCACGCCGACCTGAGGCCATTCCGTTTCTTGAAAAGGCGGTTCTCGACGAACGGCACACGGTTGAGTTCAGTCGTGGGCGGTCTGCGCGACGATCTGCAATAGAGACTCTTGGAGAGTATGGCGCCGACGCGGCGGCCTTTTTGCTGGAGCTCAGATCCAACGACACGTTCACTCCCGAGGACAGAGACGTGACCATCCGGGCGCTGGGGCGGACCGGCAGCGCCGACGTGGCCCTACCAGAGCTCTTGAAGTTAGTCGAAGCGGGCGATGACGCTGAGATGCGATCCGCTGTGGTGGGTCTCGGGTCAGGATTACACGAATATCCCGCGGATGCTCGCTCCACAATTATGGACGTCCTGCGCGCAGGGCTTAACCACCCAGACGCCGGTCGCAGGAGGGCTACATGTACTGCCATGAAGTACACCGGCGACTTCTACCTCATCCCCCTCATCGAACCTTTACTGAATGACCCACTTGTCCGCAAGGACGCAGAATCGGCTATCGAGGTGCTCCAATCTGAGATGAGGCACTATCGCCAAATGATGGATATTCCCGACGAGGAACGCGACATGTCCATTGCCGAGGTGATTCAAAAGGGCTGGGCAAAAGCAGCGGTGATGTTGCGGTGGCGGCTGGCAGACGACCAAGCCAGGGGGGAGATACTCGACGAGTTGACCAAGTCGGCTGTCGGAGCCTCTGACCGGGACGTGCAGTTCAGCGTGGTGATGATACTGGAAAAACTGCATGAGCGCCGGGACGATGCGGTGCGGGCGGTTCTGGAGGTGCTGGCTGCCTCAGAGGATGCCCTGATTAGAGATCACTGTTACAGAGCTTTAGGTCGACTAGGCGGACCGGAGGCTATCCAGGCACTGAAGGAGGGGATTCTGGAAGATCGGCCGCAGGAAAGAACTGTTAGTTTCGAGTGGGAACTTTGGCGCAACCGGTTCCTTTACCTTGGCGGCTGCGGTCCAGACGCGGCATCTGTCCTCTTCGAGATCGCCGAGAAATTGGATAATGTGGACAAGGACCTGCTGTGGAGCGCTCTGGGCGCCACCGGGAATGAATCCGTCGCACCGTTCCTGTTGGAGCAGGCGCGTACGGCGAGTTCTAGTTGGAGCCGTAGCAGGGGGCTGCGTGCGGTCTGCATTAGGCCGGACAAACACTCTCCTGAGATACGTCAACAGATTGCCGAGATGCTTGTGCAGGATGCCAACAGTGACGTCGCTGGCTTCCGCGAGGTTGCAGCCTGGGGTCTTGGAGTCATCGGTGATGAAACACACATTCCCCTTCTCGAACGCATGGCGGCAGAAGATCCGTATTCCAGCCACCAGGTTGGGTCGCGAGGTGGGGAGAAGATTGATAGAATAGTCTATCCCGTCCGCGAAACGGCCGCGAAGTCCATCGAGAACATTCGCCGCCGCCTCGCCGAGGAACAGGAAGCTACCACAGAATAACGGGCGGGCATCGAGTATCACGCTGTTGTAGGCCGCCTGCGGTTATCCCGGATGCGAGATTATGGTCTGGATGAGGCAGGGGATCGTGTGCTGTTCGGCTTCGCAGCAGATCTTGTAGCCGATTTCCTCGGCGGTACTCGTGGTGACAGGGCCGATGCTGGCGAATTTGACGTTCGGATGGATGGTTATCCCCGCGTCGGCTGTCAGGCTCGCGAAGTTCCTTGCGGTGGATGAGCTGGTGAACAGGACGATGTCAACCTGTCCGTCGCGAAGCGCTTCGGCGGCGCGTTCGGGCACCTCTTGTTCGGGTACTACCCTGTAGACGTCGACCTCTGTTGCGTCGGTGCCAATCTCGTTGAGCCGGCGGGCAAGCGCTTCAGTGGCGATATCCGCTCGCGGCAGCAGCACTTTCTTCTTCGATATCTCCGGGTCGACACGAGCGAGTTCATCCGCGATTGACTCTGTCGTGTACTGTTGCGGGATGCAATCCACGAGCAGACCGTGCAGTTTCGCCTCCTCCGCCGTGGCCGGTCCGACGGCGCAGACCTTCACGTTGGCGAAGGCCCTGGTGTCGAGCCCGAGCTTGTCAAGGCGAGCGAAGAAGTGGCGTACGCCGTTAGCGCTTGTGAAAACCGCCCAGTCGTGCGAGCTGAGGCCGGCGATTTCCTCATCAAGTTCGGCGTAATCCGCCAGCGGCATAATGCGTATGGTAGGGAACGCGATCACCTCTGCCCCGTACCGTTCCAGTTCTGCGCTTGTGCGTTGCGCTTGCGCTCGGTCGCGCGTGATCATTATTCGCTTGCCGAACAGGGGGTTCCCTTCGAACCAGCTTAGCTTGTCTCTCAGGGTAACGACGTCTCCGACAACCACAATAGCGGGCGCTTCAATGCGCTCCTTCGAGCATCGCTCAGCGATGTTCCCGAGATTTCCGGTAACAGTTCTCTGCGAAGCGGTAGTTCCCCACTGAATAGCCGCGGCAGGCTTGTCGGCGGGCATCCCGCCGCCCAGAAGGCTGTCCACAATGGCGGCGAGGTTGCTCCTTCCCATGTATATGACGATGGTGTCAGCAGCGGCGATCCCATGCCAGTCAACGCTCGCAGCCTCTTTTGTCGGGTCTTCGTGTCCGGTAACCAGCACCACGCTGGAACTCAGCCCCCTGCGCGTGATCGGTATACCCGCGTATGTGGCGGCAGCGGTCCCGGCGGTAACTCCCGGCACGATCTCGAACGGTGCCCCATTGTCCGCCAGGGTCAACGCCTCCTCACCGCCGCGACCGAAAACAAACGGGTCACCGCCTTTCAGCCGCACGACGGTTTTCCCTTCTCGCGCGAGCTTCACGAGCATGTTGTTTATCTCGCCCTGCGGGATCGTGTGCGCTTTCTTCCGCTTGCCGACGCTTATCCTCTCGCACTGTTCCGGCGCGAGCTGCAGCAGCGTTTCGTTCACGAGATGGTCGTATAGCACGACGTCCGCCTGCTTGAGACATTCGGCGCCCTTGACCGTGATGAGACCCGGGTCGCCCGGTCCGGCGCCAACAAGGTATACCTTACCGATTCGCGTCATTCGTCCTGCCTCGCATCTTTGATGAGCGTTTCCGCTCCTTGTTCCACGAGGTTGTTCACGACCTCGTCAACGACTGCACCCGTATCAGTGCCGGTTGAGTCGGCTTGCACGACGTCGCGTCCATCTTCCGAGAAAACCGCGCACCGGAGACGCAGACCGCCATCGCCCATGGTTTCGGCCAGCACGCCTATGGGAACCTGGCATCCTGCCCCGAGCCGGTCGAGCACCGTTCGTTCCGCTCGCGTCGTCGCTTCAGATTCCGCGTGGTTCAGTTCGGCGAGAAGCTCTAGAAGCTCCCGATCATCTTGCCGCGCTTCTACAGCGAGCGCGCCCTGTCCGGCCGCCGACAACACCTTATCGAACGGGAGAGACACGGCTTTCACGTCATCCCGCTGCATACGTATGAGACCCGCTTTTGCCACAACGATGGCGTCGAAATCGCCGTCAAGCACACGCCTGATCCTCGTATCGAGGTTGCCGCGTAGAGGAACCACCTCAATCTCGGGGTTGAACGCCAGTAACTGCGCTTTTCTGCGCACGCTGCTGGTGCCTACTCGCGCGCCCTTTCCCAGCTGGTCCAGCGTCATCCCGTCGCGCGATACCAGCGCGTCATGCGGGTCGAGCCGTTCGGGCACGGCGGCGATCGCCAATCCAGCCGGCTGAACCGTCGGGAGATCTTTGAGACTATGCACGGCGATGTCGACTTCGCCCCGGAGAAGCGCATCCTCTATCGCTTTCGTGAACAGTCCCGTGTCGCCGCCTGTCGACAGGGGCCCGGTCTGCATGTCCCCTTTTGTCGTTATCGTGACGATTTCAACCTGTACGGAACGATGCAGGGCTTCCAGACTATCCGCAACCCACCGGGCCTGGACGAGCGCCAGTTGACTTCCCCGCGTACCGAGTTTGATCTGTTTCATAAAGGCTGCGTCCCGATCCCCAGAGCCGTGGCACAGGTCACGTGAGCATATGCGGCGCAGTGTCCTGGAACCGTTCATGATAGGTCTACCGGTGGCGGTGGAGCCATTTCATGAACCGTTCCACTTCGGCTTCGATGATTCCCGACGACTCATCTATTTCCTTCTGCCGTTCCTCGATATTGCCTGCCACGACCGATTCGAGGTGGTCGATATTGTGCAGATAGACATTATCGAGCGAGCCGACTTCGGGGTCGACGTTGCGCGGAACGGCTATGTCGATGAAGAAGATCGGCTGGTTATCGCGTGTGCCGAGGCACGGCTCCACTTCTTCCCTTCCGATCAGGTGCTCTGCGGCGGACGTGGAGCAAATCACTATATCGGACTTGGAAACCGTGTCGCACAATCTTTCCATCGGAACGGCTTCGCCGCCGTAGGTTGCGGCGAGTCCAATTGCTTTCTCATGCGTACGGTTCGTGACCAACACGCGTGTGGCTCCCCTCGAGATGAGATGCTTCAGCGTAAGCTCGGCCATCTCACCTGCGCCCACGACCAGCACGGTCTTTCCGGAGAGTCGCCCGAGCACTTTCTCGGCAAGTTCCACAGCAGCGGAGCTGATCGACACTCGCCCCTCGCTTATGCGCGTCCGCGTTCGGACTTTCTTGGCTACGGCGAGCGAGCGCTGGAACAGCTTGTTGAGAGTTTTCCCCGAGTGTCCCTGTTTGAGGGCGTAACGGTACGCCTCCTTCACCTGAGCGGTTATCTGGGTCTCGCCCACGACCATTGAATCCAGGCTCGACGCAACGCGGAACAGGTGCTTGACGCATTCTTGCGCCTCGAAAGCGTACGTAGATTCGGCAAACTGTTCGGCGGGAACACCCTGAAACTCGGCAAAGAACTTCGCTATCAGATCGCACTCGGGCAGATCTTGCTGCGAAGACACGTAGATCTCGGTCCGATTGCACGTAGAGATGATCACCGCCTGAGGCAGGGAATATTCCGCCTTGAGCCGCTCGAGCGCTGCGGGATACCTGTCTGCAGGGACAAACAGATTCTCCCTCTCTTCAACGGGAGAGGTCTTGAAGTTGACTCCTATGACCTTAACGTACATTCTCGTTTGGAGAGGTTAGTGCCCGGGTACTACCTCGCGCACGATCCTCTCTATCTCCCCTATCACGGCTTCTCTGCCTCTGTCCTTAATCATCATGACGAGCTGCGGGTCGGCCAGTTTGCGAAATATTTCACGTCGCGCAGTCTCGTCCGGTACGTCTCTGATGATATTCTCTCTCATTTGCCCGACAATGTCCAGATAGTCAGCATACTCCTGTCCGAACTGTTTCTCGAGATTTTCCCTGGTTTTACGGGCAAGAGCCGGCAACGCGCCGCTCGTGGAAACGGACACGAGAAGGGCACCTCGACGCACCGATGCCGGCACTATGAAATCGCTCAGACTCGCGTCGTCGACGACGTTGCAGAGCACACGCCTGCGACGTGCGGCACCGGCTATTTTCTCGTTGAGCGCCCGGTCGTTGGTGGCGGCTATCACGAGAAACGCGTCGTCAAGGTCACGCTCGTCCCACGGTTTCTGCAGAACGGTTATGTCCGCTCGTTCGGATAAGGTGTTACACAGGTCCGGCGACACGACGACAACGTCGGCGCCCGCCTCGACCAGTGAGCCGGCCTTTCTTGCCGCGACCTCGCCGCCGCCGACGATGAGGCACCGTTTCCCCTTTGTGCTGAGGCAGACAGGATAGTAGGCCGGATCAGTTTTCACGATTGTCATTCCACGATCGTGACGGGGGTGCCAAGGGTAACCAGGTCGAAAAGTTCCTCTGCATCTGCCGGATACATCCTCGGGCAGCCCCGCGAGGACGCCAGCCCGACGGAGGATGGGTCGATCGTGCCATGGATCCCGAGATCTGACGGGAGATCCGGTCCAATCGGTTTCAACCCCATCCATCTCGTCCCGAGCTCGTTCTCCGGGTCTAGTGGTGGATAAACCTTGCCGGAAGGGCTGTACCACCTCGGGTTCACCATCTTATTCTTGATCTCATACGTGCCCGGAGCTGTGGGATTTTCGGGCTTGCCGAGCCCGACGGCGTACACCTTGAACACGTCGCCGTTCTCGTGCAGTGTCAGCGTGAAATCCGATATGTCGACAACGATGGTAAACTTTTTCTGGCTGATCTTCAGGGTCTTGTTTATACGAAGCGAAGGACCCTGCTGAAGTCCGTTAGCCCTCAGTATCAGCGCCTGCGTAGTGTTGAATTTTGCGCCTATGCTGCTGACCGTATCGCCCGATTTCACGGTATACAACATTGAATCCTCGGTTTTCCTGCCCGAAAAGATAATCCTGACGTTCGCGTCACCGAGCAGATCCACGGCTTCCTTGCTTTCCGGCGAACCCTGTTTCGCCATGTGGTACGCTTTTCTGTACAGATCGCGCGCTTCAGTCAATCTCCCATCCGATTCCGCCAACCGTCCCAGACCGGAGGTCGCCATCACCGCGTACATCCCGCCGGGATCGAGCGAGACGGCCCTGTTGTAAATCTCCTCCGCCATCGACCGCTGCGTGTCTTCCTTCTCGAGGCACAGCCCTATATGGTATGTCGCCTCACGGACAGTGAGAGGAGCGGCGTACTCTTCCGCCAACCTTTGCCAGTACGGTCGCGCCTGCTCGTACCTGCCCTCGTTCTCCTCTATCTGTCCGAGCTTTCTGAGTGCATCCTCCACGTATTGCGAGTTGCTCTTGCTGCGAACCAGAGGGAGAAACACCTGTGCGGCCTCAGCGTATTTCTCGTCATCAAAGAGGGTTTTTCCCAAAGAATACTGGCTGGCGAGGTTTGCCGCCGCCCGCGACCGTATCGCTTTAGACAACCCAAACACTGCACCGCCGAGAACAACGAGAACGAGCACGTACACCAGCACCATCTGCGCTCTTTTTCCGAACCCCTTCTTCCTCCGATGTATCCGCTTCGGGCGTAACGGCATTTCTTGTCCCATCAGAACCTTTTCTCCCTTAGCCTTCTGAGGTCCAGTATCATCTCGGTCACCGATCGGTATCTGGATGTGGGTTTCTTCTTCAGAGCTTTCAAGACCACTCGATCAAGATTCCGCGGCACGCTCGAGTCCATCTTCGAGGGACGCTCGAACTTATACGACTTGCTGGCCAACTGCCTCAACATATCTTCCGGCTTCGGGCCTGGAGCCGGATGTCTTCCGGTGAACAACTCGTACATCGTTATTCCAAACGAAAAGATGTCCGACCTTGCATCCAGCGGTTTGTTCCCGAGCTGTTCCGGCGACATATATTTTCGGGTTCCGCCCGTTTCCCGCCTGTCGCCAAAGAGCCAGGAACGCTGCCTTTTTGACAGCCCGAAATCGGCTATCTTCACCTGGCCGCCGTCGCGCGAGATTAGAAAGTTCTCCGGCTTGACGTCCCTGTGCACAACGTTATTCTGATGAAGGTAATCAAGGCCGGTACATATGTCCAGACAAAGGTCGACCTCCGCTTCCCACGAGAGGTCCTTATCCCGTATGTGCTTCCGCAGGTTGTGCCCGTCGATGTACTCCATCAATAGACATCGTCTCAGAAACCCCTCGTTGTCGGGCGCCTCAAGGATCTCCGGAAAGATCTTGACTATGTTCTGGTGCTCGAGGCCGGACGTGATAAGGATCTCGCGTCCAAGGTAGTCCTTTTTCCGCCTTTTCTTGTCAACGTCGTACCGTCGGAAAAGAACCTTGATCGCGATCGTTTCATCTCTCTCTCTATCGATCGCTTTATACACCGTACCCATCCCCCCGGAGCCTATCGGGGCGATGATCTCGTACCTTCCTACCTTTTCTATTTCCATCTTTGCATCACCACCTGCTTCTATTCTACATCATGAGTCCACTACAGTCCAACTTATCGAACCAACCGATCATGCTGCGGCACGCTTCTCTTCGAGAGACCCTTCGATTGCGTCTGTCGGGCACTTTTCGATGCACAGGCCGCATTCCGTGCACTTATCATAGACTATGGTTGCAAGGTTATTCTCGAGAATGACGGCGTCCTCGGGGCACACCTTCTTGCACGCGCCGCAGCCGATACACCCGATCTCACATACCTTTCTGACCTGTTTGCCCTTCGCACGCGAACTGCACACCACATGCACGTTAGCGCTTGCCGGGACCAGCGAGATAATGCTGACGGGACACTCCCTCACGCATACGCCGCAACTTGTGCATTTATTCGGGTCGATATAGGGAATCTCGCCGGGACCTCCTGGCTGAATGGCCCCAAAAGGGCAGACTTGCGCACACGTTCCCAGGGTAAGACAGCCGTACTCGCAACCTTTCGGCCCTCCGAACATGAGCGCGGCCGCGCGGCAGTCCTGTATTCCTCTGTACGAGAAGTTATCCACCGCGATCGCGCGGTTGCCGTGGCACAGGATCTTGGCCACTTTTTCTTCCACCTTACCCGATTCGACGCCCATGATGTGGGCGATGGTGTCCGCAACCTCCTGAGCTCCCGGCACGCACTGGTTCACGTCGACGGTTCCCGCCGCCACGGCCTCAGCGTAACTCTTGCAGCCCGCGAAGCCGCACGCGCCACAGTTGGCGCCGGAAAGCACCTCGAGTATCTCTTCAACCTCAGGCTCAACGTGGACGGCGAACTTCCGGGACGCAGCGCCGAGTCCCAAGCCAAAAAGCGCCGCGAGTCCGCCCAGTATGCCTACCGCTGATGCTATTCCCACAAAATCCATTCTAACCGCTCAGTTCCACAATGTTCAAGTTCGACAGCCCGATTCTCCGCAGACCGGGCCATGCCGTTTACAGTTTCATGCCCGAGAAGCCCATGAACGCGATGGCCATGAGCGCCGCCACGATGAAAGCGATCGGTGCGCCTCTGAACGGCTTCGGCAAGTCGACCAACTCCAGCCGTTCACGGATGCCAGCCATCAATATCAACGCTATACCGAACCCCACAGCGGCGCTCGCGGAGAAGATCACGGTTTCGAGGAACGTGCGAGCCTCCCTTATGTTGAGCACCGCTACTCCTAATACGGCGCAGTTGGTGGTTATCAATGGCAGATATATCCCCAGCGCTGAATAGAGCACCGGGCTGGTTTTCTGCAGGAACATCTCCACGAGCTGCACCAACGCCGCTATTACGAGTATGAAAGAGACTGTCTGGAGGTACTCCACGTCGAACTGCACGAGCAGGTACTTGTTGACGCACCAGGTTGCCGCGCCGGCAAGTGTCATGACGAAGACTACCGCCAATGACATTCCAATGGATGCCTCGATCTGCCTGGATACACCGACAAACGGGCATATTCCCAAGAACCTGTTCAGCACAAAGTTGTTAATGAAGACGGCGCCTAGTATTATCACCAAAATCTCACGAAATTCCATCTATTCTTCCCTTTTCTTCACGTCCGCTTCTCGCCTATCTTGTTCATAAGAGCCATCATAAGCCCGAGCGTCACGAAAGCGCCCGGGGGAAGTATCATGACAATTGCCGGCTGCAACAGCGGTCTTGAGACGATCGCATGGCCGAAAAGTGTCACCATTCCGGTTCCCAGGAGTTCCCTGACGAACGCCAGCACGAACAGCGCGAGGGTGAACCCGACGCCCATCCCCAGCGCGTCCAATATGGATGCGAACACCGAGTTACGCGAGGCGAACGCTTCCGCTCTGCCCAGCACTATACAGTTCACGACGATCAGGGGAACGAAGATGCCGAGCGCTTCGTGCAGCTTCGGCTGGAACGCGTGCATGCTCAGATCGATAATCGTCACGAAGGTGGCGATCACCACTATGAAACACGGTATTCGCACCTGTTTCGGTATGAAACCTCGAATGAGCGATATAACGACGTTGGAGCCCAGGAGCACTATCGTGAACGCGATCCCCATTCCGATCGCGTTGTCGACGGCCGTGCTGACCGCCAGAGTCGGGCATAGACCGAGCATGAGACGCAGTACAGGGTTCTCTTTCCATATACCTTTAGTGAACTCGTGCATATGTCCCATCTATTGCGCTCCCGCCAGCTCACTTCTTGCGCGGGCGAATTCCTCAAACCCTTCACGCACGGCGTCCACGACCGCCCTGGACGAGATTGTCGCGGCGGTAATGGCGTCGAT
This sequence comes from uncultured bacterium, assembly GCA_965603355.1. Taxonomy (GTDB): domain Bacteria; phylum Hydrogenedentota; order CBFDCQ01; family CBFDCQ01; genus CBFDCQ01. Next base: position 37,414 of record CBFDCQ010000011.1, on the reverse strand, counting down.
CTCCCCTGCGGGTTTCAGAAGGATCCTGTCTGAGGTGAGATCTTTAAACTGTCTGAGGAACCATGGTTCGTCCTCATCGGGTCTCACCTTGACAATGTTGGCTCCGAGCCCCGGCGTTTCCTGGTGTTTCTTGATCCTGACCCCTGCGAGCCTGTCGCCGGCCGCGTCGACGGCCACAATTATCTCGATAGGCGGCCCGTATCCCTTGTTGGTTGTGACGATGAAAGCGGTTCCGACCGGTTCGCCGTTCACGCTGCCCTCATAACATACGAGGTTGCCGACTTGTCTCGGTTCGCTCAACTCCACGGTCCTGCCGAGCCCCGCCAGAGCTTCGCCGTAGAGTCTCTGCGTCTCCTTCTCCTCGTTAATTTGGATTCGTTCAGCGGTAAGCGAGTTGACGAACGCCAACGATCCACTGGCGACTACGCAAATTGTTACCAGAACGACGACAAGTCTAGCTGTGTTTTGCACTTCGCTTTGCTCCAAACCGGCTTGGCTTCGTGTACCGGTCGATCAGTGGTGTTGTCATGTTCATAATCAAGATGGAATAAGACACGCCCTCCGGATATCCTCCTTTGAGACGAATGACGAAGGTGAGCAGACCGCACAGAATACCGCCGATGAGTTGTCCTTTTCCGGTCAGCGGGCTCGTGACCATATCGGTCGCCATGAACCACGCCCCAAGCATCAAACCGCCGGCAAACACTTCCTCTGCCACGGTCAGGCCCCTTGCTCCGCCGAACAACGCCGCTAACAGGGCAAAAGTGCCGATGTACGCCACGGGCATCTGCCAGAGTATGCGTTTTCGCGCAAGAAGGTACAGTCCGCCGATGATGATAAGTATTGCTGAGGTCTCGCCTATACATCCGCCCACTTTCCCAATGAGCAGGTCGCCGAGGGTGAATGGGTCGGGCGTGCCCTCTTTCACGAGCGGCGTGGCGCAGCTTATGGCGTCGAATGCTGCACCCTGGCTGTTCGCAACCGCGTTGGTGAAAAAGCCCTGTCCCTGCCACCACAACGGTTTGAGCCACCCTTTGGTCATCGCTACCGGGTAGGCCGCGATCAGTACCGCTCTGCCAATCAGCGCCGGGTTGAATATGTTCTTGCCGAGACCACCGAAGATGGTCTTGGCGATACCTATCGCGATTACAGCCCCGGCCACCGGTAACCAGTAGGGCGCAGCCGGCGGCAAATTGAGCGCGAGCAGAATTCCCGTTATTATTGCGCTGCAATCCGTAACGGTTACCGGTTTTCGCGTCAGCCGCTGCAGTAATGCTTCCGTGCCGACGGCGGCTGCCACGGAAATGAGCACTATCCAGAGCGCCCGCGCGCCAAAGAAGTACACTCCGGCGATAACGGCGGGTATCAGCGCGAGCACGACATCGAACATCACGCGCTGTACAGTATCAGTACCGCGAAAATGCGGCGATACCGAAACCGCTAACGGTTTTTCGAGCTCCAGCAACGTTCTCTCCCTAAGCGCTCTGTTCCTGCTTTGCCTTTTCCCTAGCTGCTATCTTTCTCAACTCGCTTTTCGCGAACTTTATCCACTGTACCATCGGTCGGTTTGCCGGACACGTGTATACGCACGACCCGCACTCCATACAGTCCATGAGGTTCGTATCCTGTGCCTCGACAAACCTGGAATTCTCGATCAGTATACCCAGCTCGCTGGGCAGGAGTCTCATGGGGCACACGGCGACGCACTGACCGCACCTGATGCACGGCTCATAAGATTCTTCCACCGTTTCGTGCCGGGTGAACGCCACTATGCCGGAGGTGCCCTTGATCACGGGCGCGTCCAGCGAGTACTGGGCGACACCCATCATAGGTCCGCCGGAGATCAGCTTGGCGGGCGGCTCTTTGAACCCGCCGCACTGCTCGATCAGATGCCACACCGGCGTGCCAATCCGGACAAGGAGGTTCTTCGGCTCCGCAACGGCCGGGCCGGTAACTGTCATCGCGCGTTCCACGAGCGGTTTGCCGCGAATCACGGCGTCCGCCACGGCGACCGCGGTGCCGACGTTGTTTATCGCGACGCCGACGTCCATCGGCAAGCCTCCCGGGGGCACCTCACACCCCGTGAGCGCGCTGATCAACTGTTTCTCGGCTCCCTGAGGGTATTTTACCCTCACCACCTCGAGCGATATTCCGGGCTCTTTGAGCACCTCTTGGTTCAGCGCCGCGACGGCTTCGGGTTTGTTGGATTCAACCGCGATAATGGCTTGAGTCAAGCCCACGCCTTTCATGAGCAGCTTGAGACCCGCCACAACGTCACGCGGGCGGTCCCTCATGAGTCTGTCGTCGCACGTCAAGTACGGTTCGCACTCGGCGCCGTTCAGGACGTACAGATCGAGCCTTTTGTCCGGAGGAGGGGACAGTTTAACGTGCGTGGGAAACGCTGCTCCCCCAAGCCCCACAATGCCGTTTTGAGCGACAATATCGCGTATCTTCCCGGGCGAGAGCGCGGGGAGTTCTTCTTGACCTACTGTCGGCATCTCGATCCATTCGTCGCTGCCGTCGGATGCGATCTCGATGGCGACCATCTTTCTGCCGAGCGGGTGTGGGGCGACGGCGATCTGCGTCACCTCGCCGGAAACGGACGCGTGATGGGCTGCTGAAATGAACCCGGTGGAATCGGCTATTTTTTGACCGGTCTGCACCTTATCGCCGACTTCGACGAGCGGTTTTGCAGGTGCCCCGGTGTGCTGTTGAAGCGGTATGACGACCTTGTCAGGGAGCGTGCACTTCTCGATCGGTTTATTGTCGGTAAGTCCTTTATGCCCTGCAGGATGTACGCCGCCGCGAAACGATCTTCCATTCATGGTTCCAGTTTCAGATTGACCTCCATCCGCAAAATAGTACCGCCCCGGAGGGCGGCGCGCACCACTCGCAACAGACGGTTCTGTCGATACCGTCCGTACTTATACCACGTTGAAGGCGTTTTGTCAACGGGCGTACCGGGCGAAGGGGATTGACTTTTCGCCGGAGGCGTGTCAGAATACTCCCATGGGGAGGAACACCAGATAGCCTCAAAGTCGTATGAGGTTTCAGTTGTGTCGCACTCAGAGCGGTGCAAAAGCACGGCTCTACTTTATCCACCTGTTTTTGAGAGGCTGCTGATCTGTGCCCGTTGCGGGCAGCCAGTTTGCAGTACGGGTGCGGCTGCCAAATGTAGCGAGCCGGCATTCAAGGGGAGGTGAGGGCTGCGGAGTAGACCTGCCAAGAATCCTTTTTATTCATGTGGGCTAACTGTTGGGGGAGTATTGTGTATTGTTCTGGGACAAAGAGAGGAGGGAGTGAGATGAGGTCAGCACTACGAACATCTATGGTAGTCGGTATAGCGCTCTTGTTGGCCGGAGTTGCCGGGGCCGACACGCACACGGGCGACTGGGACGTGACGGGAGAGATAACTGCGTCGGGTAACTTCGCCACCTTCGGAGACAGCAGCTATGTAACACCATTCTCCGGGTGGTCGGGTAGCAGCCGTATGGTTGCCGTACGCCAGCCCACCGCGGTGTCAACCGGCGTCTCGTCGGGATTCATGTTCAGTAACAACCAGACTAGCGGTGCGTTCAAGAACATCGCGCAGCTCATGTTTATCAATGAGGCATCCGCCCTGGCGGACAAACGTGTGGCTCAGATTCTGGTGCAAACCGGCGGAAACATTAACTCCGGGAAGATGTTCTTCCGTGTATATGACAGTGGCTCGGCGACGGATGCGTTGGTGATCAACCGGTTCGGTGGGACGACGGTGAAGTTTGCCGACGGCTACACGCAGACAGCGGCGTTCATGGGCGCGACCAGCGGCGGATCGGGTAACACGGCCGCGGCCTCAAATGCAACGGTCGGCGGCGGGTACAACAATACTGCCGGCAACGACACCGCCACGGTTGCCGGCGGCAATTGGAACACCGCCACCGGCAGCACATCGACGGTGGGCGGCGGTTATCAGAACTATGCCACGGCCCTGCAGTCCACCATAGCCGGCGGCGGACGCAGCACGGCCGGCGGCTTGCGTTCCGCAGTCGGCGGCGGCTACTATAACGACGCGCAGGCCGCGTACGCCACTATTGCGGGGGGCGGGCCTGTGGAGCCGATTTCCGATCCGACGGGGACCAACAACGTTGTCACCGACGAGTACGGTACCATCGGCGGTGGCGGTGGCAACCAGGTGGGGGATGGTGTAGGGACGACGCAAGATGCCTGGTACTCCACGGTCGCCGGTGGCAGCGGGAACATTGCGGGCGGGGACTACAGTCTCGCTGCAGGACGCGATGCGAACATTGCCGCGGCGCACGACGGGACGTTCCTCTGGGCGAACGAGTTTGCTGCGCGCGCGACGGGTGGTGTGCGGTTCGTTACGGCAGTCACTGGCAGTGGAGTTCCCACCGCTGGCGTCACCTTAGCCGGGGGTGGTGGCTCATGGTCATCGATCAGCGCCCGCAACGCGAAAGAAAATTTCAAACGCGTTGACGGTCGCGATGTGCTCGCAAAAGTTGCGGCGATGCCTATCGAGACATGGAACTACAAGACACAGGACGATTCGTTCCGGCATATCGGTCCTATGGCGGGAGATTTCCGTGCTGCGTTCGGCGTGGGCGATTTCGAGAAGCGCATCACCGCCATTGACGCCGACGGCGTCGCACTGGCGGCCATACAGGGGTTGAATCAGAGACTTGAGGAGAAAGACACCGAAATCCAGATGCTGAAAGCGCGTTTGGCCGCACTGGAAGAGGCGATAGCTAAGGAGTGAGCTGGAAAGCACATTCAGCGAGCCGGTTCTGAACCGGCCGCGCCGGACGCGAAACGGACGGAGGGTCAGCCGGAACATTTTGTTGCGGCTGACCCTCCTTTTTCATCTCAGGATGGGGTGTTCCGGCCGAATTTGCTTGACAGCGGTGGGTTGTTTAGGTAGATTATTATGGTCTGGTAGACCCTCAACAGTGTCCGCCATTTTCTCGGTAAGTCGGGTTTGTGTCGATCCGAACGCTCAGAGAGTCAATGGGGGCGGCGTAGAGCCAAACCTTCCGGCGAGGAGTGCGAATGGCCGCTAAAATCGAGCAGACTGCAATAGAGTCGTTCGCAAAAGAGGTTGAAGAAGCGGGCGGCGGCAGGGCGGCCGAGTGTTACCAGTGCGGCAAGTGTTCCGCCGGCTGTCCCGTCGCCTCATTCATGGATCTTCTGCCTCACCAAGTGGTGCGGTGCGTCCAGCTCGGCATGCGCGACGAAGTGCTCAGGTCCGCTACCATATGGGTCTGCGCGTCATGCCTGACGTGCACCACGCGATGTCCCAAAGAGTTCGAGATAGCCCATCTAATGGACATCCTGCGCGAGATATCCGTTCGAGAAGGTAAGGTTTCCGTCCGCCAGAAGGACAAACTCAGGTTTCACCGCGCGTTCCTGAGATCCGTGGAGAGCCACGGCCGCATTTTCGAGCTTGGCATGATCCAGAACTTCAAGATGCGGACGGCCGCAAAACAGGCGCTCAGAGACCCGCGCGTGCTGATGCAGGACGCTATGATGGGCAAGGGGATGCTGTTCAAGCGCAAGCTGCGATTCCTGCCGGAGACGATAAAGGGTAAGAAGCACGTTAAAAGGATCTTCGACCGCGTTCGCAGGTTGGAGAAGTCAAAGGGGAAGAAGTGAAAGTAGGCTATTACCCGGGGTGTTCGGTCGAGGGGACCGCGCGGGAGTTCGGTATCTCGGTAAGGAAGAGTTGCGAACTGCTGGGAATCGAGCTCGTGGACCTTGACGACTGGAGCTGTTGCGGTGCGACCGCGGCTCACAACACGAGCCATCTGCTGAGCGTAGCCCTGCCCGGACGTAACCTCGCGCTCGCCGAGCAGCAAGGTCTCGACAAGCTTCTGGCGCCATGCGCGGCATGTTCCAACCGTCTTATCGCCGCGCACAAGGAGATGACGGAGAGCGATACGCTTCGCAGCGAGATAGCTGATCTCATCGAGATGCCGTACTCGAGCAGCGTCAAGGTTCTGAATTACCTGGAACTCATATTGAACTACGGTATGGAGAATTTGGCGTCGAAAGTCACACGCAAGCTGGCCGATTTCAAGGTCGCGTGCTACTACGGGTGTCTGCTGGTGAGGCCGCCGAAGATTGTCGAGTTCGACGATGCGGAGAACCCGCAGAGTATGGACAGGATCGTGACAGCGCTGGGCGCCGAGGCTGTGGACTGGGAGTACAAGGTGGAGTGCTGCGGCGGCGGGTTCACAATAAGCGACCCGAAGCTCGTCGAGACGCTCTCGCACGACGTCATCGAGAACGCGGAGGCCGAAGGCGCGAACGCAATTGCCGTCTCGTGCCCGCTCTGCCACGCGAACCTTGACATGAAGCAAGCGGCAATCAACGCGCGCTTTCATGAGAAGCGGAAGATGCCGGTTTTCTACGTGTCGGAGCTCGTGGCGCTCGGGTGCGGCGCAACCCCCGAGGAAGCGGGGATTAACAAGCATTTCGTCGATTCGTACGCGCTCATCAGGTGAGGAAGGGTTATGGCCAGGATAGGGGTGTTCATCTGCCACTGCGGCGAGAACATCGCCCGGACGGTGGACCCGATCGCATGCGCTGAGGCCGCGAAGAAGATGCGCGGTGTCGTGCACGCTGTGGAGTACAAGTATATGTGCTCCGATCCGGGGCAGCAGATGATAAAGGAGGCCATTGCGGAACATCGTTTGACCGGCGTTGTGGTGGCGGCATGCTCACCGCAGATGCACGAGACGACGTTCCGGCGTGCTTCGGCGGAGGCCGGTCTCAACCCTTACCTGTGTGAGATCTCGAACGTACGCGAACACTGCTCATGGGTCCATGAGGACAAGGCTGCGGCTACCGAGAAAGGGATCGACCTTATCCGCGTCATGGTCGAGAAAGTCAAGAAGAACGAGGAGCTGCAGCCTATCAAGGTGCCGGTTACGAAACGAGCGCTTGTTATCGGCGGCGGTATCGCAGGTATACAGACCGCGCTGGACATTGCGAATGGCGGTCATGAAGTCGTGCTGGTCGAGAGAACGCCTTCCATAGGCGGTCATATGGCACAGCTTTCCGAGACCTTTCCGACGCTGGACTGCTCGCAGTGCATTCTGACGCCGCGTATGGTGGAGGTCGGGCAGCATCCGAGGATCAAGCTGTACGTTTACTCGGAGATTGAGTCTGTGGACGGGTTCATCGGCAACTTCGAGGTCAAGATACGGCAGAAGGCGAAATCGGTCGACACGAAGTTGTGCACTGGATGCGGCGCGTGCCAGCAGGTGTGCCCGCAGAAGAAGATACCGAGCGAGTTCGACGTAGGTCTGGGGACGCGCACGGCTATTTACTCGCCGTTCCCACAGGCTGTTCCGAACAAGCCGGTCATTGACAGGGAGAACTGCCTGAGGTTCCGCGCGGCGAGAAAGAAGGGTATCCCTATTGACGAATGTACCGTATGCGGCAAGTGTTACGAGGAGTGCCCGATCGAGCCGCGCAAAGCGGTCGATTTCTCGCAGACCGACGAGGTTGTGACGGAGAAGGTCGGCGCGATAGTTGTCGCCACCGGCTTTGAGCTCTACCCGACGGACGCATACGGCGAGTATGGTTACGGCAAACATCCCGATATAATCAGCGGGCTCGAGTTCGAGCGGCTCGCGAGCGCCTCAGGGCCGACGACGGGCGAGATCCGGCGCCCCTCGGACGGATCGGTGCCGAAGAACGTGGTTTTCATCCAGTGCGTCGGTTCGCGGGACAACGCAAAGGGTATCCCGTATTGCTCGAAGATATGCTGTATGTACACCGCCAAGCACACGATGCTCTATAAGCATAAGGTCCATGACGGACAGGCGTACGTTTTCTACATGGATATACGGTCGGGCGGCAAGAATTACGACGAGTTCGTGAGGCGCGCTATAGAGGAGGATGGAGCGGTCTACCTCCGAGGACGCGTTTCGCGAATATACCGCAAGGAAGGCAGACTCGTTGTGCTGGGCGTGGATACCCTGAGCGGAAAAAAGGTCGAGATAGAGACCGATATGGTCGTGCTTGCCACGGCGATGCAGGCGCAGCCGCAGACTGATAAGCTGGCACAGACTTTGGGCATACCGTACGATCAGTACGAGTTCCTTTCAGAAGCGCATCCAAAGCTGCGGCCCGTCGAGACGAACACGGCGGGCGTGATGCTTGCCGGTGCGTGCCAGGCGCCGAAGGACATCCCGGACGCAGTGGCGCAGGGAAGCGCGGCGGCGAGCAAGGTGCTGGGCATATTCAGCTCGGACGAACTCGAACGCGAGCCGGTCGTCGCATCGGTTGACGAGAATATCTGTTTCGGTTGCCTCGCCTGCAAGGAGGTCTGCCCGTACGGCGCTATCGAGGAGAAGGAGATCAAGGACCGCGACGGCAACGTTGTGAGAGTAGTAGCGCAGGTCAATCCCGGCGTGTGCCAGGGATGCGGCCTGTGTGTGGCGGCGTGCCGGGCGAACTGCATAGACCTTGCCGGGTTCAATGATGAGCAGGTGTACGCGGAAATAAAGGCGCTCTGATATGGCTGAGAACGACTGGAATCCGAAGATCATAGCGTTCGTGTGCAACTGGTGCACTTATGCGGGCGCGGACCTTGCCGGCACGAGCCGGCTGCAGTACGACGTTAACGTGAGGGCGATCAGACTGCCGTGCACCGGCCGCATAGATCCGCTGTTCATCATCAAGGCGTTCGAGCAGGGCGCCGATGGGGTGCTAGTGTCCGGTTGTCATCCGGGCGACTGCCATTACTCGAGCGGCAACTATCACGCGCGGCGCCGCTGGACGGTATTCAGCGAGTTACTGCGGTTCTTCGGCATACCTGAGGATCGCGTTCAGTTTGCATGGGTTTCGGCGGCGGAGGGCAGGAAATGGGCCGACCTTGTCGATGAGGTTGTCGCGAAAGTGCGCGAGCTGGGCCCGTTTACGGCCTACCGCGAGCTTGAAACCACCGAGGTAATTTGATGAGCGAGGAGCTCAGACAGAAGGCGCGCGAGCTGCTTGAAAAGGGCGACGTGGACCTCGTCATAGGGTACGGCGAAGGCAGCGACCCGACGCGTACGATGCCGGTCTTCATCCGGCGGCCTGAGGATTGCGACAGGCTTGTCTGGAACAAGCACTGCTTTAACAACCTGACATCGTACCTCACGTGGCCGGAGTTGAAGAAGCATCGGCGGCGAGCGGTCGTGTGCAAGGGGTGCGATGCGAAAGCGGTGGTGGTTCTCTGCAAGGAGAGTCAGGTCAACCGCGAGGACGTCGTTGTCATAGGAGTGTCGTGCGAGGGCGTGGGCGATCCTCTCCTGAGCAAGTGCGAGTTCTGTGACGTGCGTACGCCGAAAACGTACGACATCCTGATCGGCTCGGAGCTTCAGCCGCTCTCGAAAGAGAAGGAGTTCGAGAGCGTTCAGGAGATAGAAACGAAGGACGCGGCCGAACGGTGGGAGTTCTGGCGCGAGCATTTCTCGCGCTGCATAAAGTGCTATGCATGCCGGCAGGTGTGCCCGCTGTGCTACTGCACTCAGTGCGTTGTCGAACGCAACCAGCCGCAATGGGTGCCGACATCGTCGCATCCGAAAGGCAATTTCGCCTGGAACGTGATGCGTGCGATGCACCTTGCGGGCCGGTGTATCGGCTGCGGCGAGTGCGAGCGTGTCTGCCCGAGCAACATCCCGCTCATGCTCGCGAACAGGAAACTGGCCAAAGTTGTCAAGGAACAGTTCGAGTACGAAGCTGGTTACGATATTGACGAACCGCTGCCGATGACCAGCTTCATGCCGGATGACAGCGACGAGTTGTTCAAGTAGAGGCGGAGACCGATGACGGAGTTCAAGCTCAAAGAAGCCAGGCTGGGTGAGCTTGTCAATGCTCTCAAGGGCGAGGGCTACCGCGTCGTCGCGCCCGTCGAGGAGGAAGGCGCCTTTGTCTTCAAAGAGGTGAACGATCCCGGCGAGATACGGCTCGATGTGCTCCGTACGGCGCGGTCGATTAAGGAGCTGTTCTTCCCTCGTGTCGAACCGACGCTGAGTTACGAGTTTGAAGGTGGTTCGGTCACGTGCAGGAGCGAGATACCGGAATCTGCCCGCAAGACGGCGATTATCGGGTGCAGACCGTGCGATGCCGCGAGCTTGACGATGCTGGACAAACTCTTCGATTGGGACTATCGGGACGAGTACTGGTTCAAGCGGCGCGAGGCGACGACGGTGATAAGCGTGGCATGCGACGCGCCCGACTCGTACTGTTTCTGCACATCAGTGGGCGGGTCACCTGAAGGTACCATGGGATCCGACCTGCTGATGAAGAAGACTTCCGACGGGTACTACCTGCTTGAGGCCGTCACCGAGAAAGGCAGATCGGTGCTCGAGACGGCGAAAGACGTGCTCGAACCCGCCACGGGTGATGAGGAGGTGCAGGTAGGCGATGTGCCCCGGCAGTTCGATCTTGAGCACGTTAAACCCTGGCTTGACAAGAACTTCGAGCACGACTACTGGGATGAGATATCGTACAAGTGCCTCTCCTGCGGGGTCTGCGCGTTCGTGTGCCCGACATGCCACTGTTTCGATATCCAGGACGAGGCGGACCTCGAGAGGGGAGTCCGGCTGAAGAGCTGGGATTCGTGTTGTCTGCCGATATTTACGCTGCACGCTTCCGGGCACAACCCGAGGGCCACTCGCGGTGCGCGATACCGACAGCGGGTCATGCACAAGTTCGCCTACTACGTCGATAAGTTCGGCATGACGGCATGTGTCGGCTGCGGCCGGTGCTCGGTGTCGTGCCCGATCGATATGAACATCTGCACGGTTGTAGCCGGAGCGGCGGGACAAGCGGAGGCATCCACGTGAGCGCCGACATATACGAACCGTACTTTATGCGCGTCGAGGAGATTACCGACGAGGCGCCTGATATTCGTACGCTCAGGTTAGTGTTCCAGGACGAGGCTGAGGGCCGGAAATTCGACTTTCGAGCCGGCCAGTTCGGGTTGTTCTCGGTCTTCGGCGAGGGCGAGTCGACGTTCTGCATAGCGTCGCCGCCGACACAGAAAGGCTATATCGAGTGCAGTTTCCAGAAGGCAGGGCGCGTGACCCGAGCTCTGCACGATCTCGAGATCGGCGATACGGTGGGATTCCGCGGCCCGTATGGCAACTGGTTCCCGCTGGATGAGATGAAGGGCAAGAACATCATCTTAATCGGGATGGGTATAGGTCTGGCGCCGGTTAGATGCGTCATCTGGAACTGCCTTGATCTGCGGGATGACTTCCGGGACATAACGATAATGGTCGGATCACGCGAGGTGGGCCTCCTTGTGTACAAGCGCGAGATCAAGCAGTGGGAGGAGATGTCCGGCGTCAAGCTCGTCAAGACCGTGGATCCCGGCGGCGAGACTCCCGACTGGGACGGTGAGGTCGGTTTTGTCCCGACGGTGGTGGAGCAGATAGCGCTGTCACCCGAGAACGCCGTCGTGGTAATGTGCGGACCGCCGATAGCGATCAAGTTCACCCTCGCGGCGCTCGATAACCTGGGTTTCAACGCTGAGCAGATCTATACCACGCTTGAGAACAAGATGAAATGCGGTTTGGGCAAGTGCGGCCGGTGCAACGTCGGCAACGTCTACGTCTGTAAGGATGGACCGGTGTTCACCGCTGCCCAACTTCGGTCCCTTCCTCAGGAATTCTGATCGCCACTAGCGACCGCGGATACGACGCCATACGGAGACAATTCCTCCTCGCTATGGTGGAAGTGTACGGCTGACAGCGCATTGCGATTGCGCTTGACAGGCGGCCCGTACTGTGATATGATACGGTTGCAGTGCGAAAACGGAATAATCTGGTTTTGGGGAACCAAGAAGAAGCCGCTGCTTCTCACCTTGTAGCGCCGGGACTTCGCAGGAGGAGGTTGCTGACAAGGTTGTGCAATCCGATGGATGTCAGAGGGATAGTGACCGATCGGAAGGTCGAAAACGTGACTCTGGCCAGCGGACAGCAAGGTGGAGGCTGTCCGCTTTTTTGTTTTCAAAGAGGAAGGAGGTTTGTTGTCGCGGGAGTAATGAGGTTACGCGGCGTCTCTTGTACAAGACTGATGGGAGGTGAGCGAATATAGACAATCGCCATCGCGAAGCTAGAGTGAACGAGGAGGTCCGCGCGAGGTCCGTCCGACTGATAGGTGAGGACGCCGATCAGCTGGGGATAATGCCGGTGGAGGACGCGCTAAAACGCGCCAGAGAAGCCGAGCTTGACCTGGTCGAGGTTGCGCCAAACTCCGACCCGCCCGTGTGCCGCATAATGGATTACGGGAGGTATACGTACGAAAAGCACAAACGCGCAAGGCTCTCCAAGAAACACCAGCACATCACGCATGTGAAAGAGATCAAGATGCGCCCAAAGATTGGGCGGCACGATTACGAGTTTAAAGTAAAACACGTCAAGCGGTTTCTGGAGAGCGGCGACAAGGTCAAAGTCGTAATCATGTTTCGCGGGCGCGAAATGACTCACATTGAGTTGGGTCGCAAGATTCTGGAGAGGGTTATCGAGGACACCGAAGAGCTCTGCCAGGTCGAACGTCGGCCCGTGCTTGAGGGGCGAAACATGATCATGGTGCTCGTGCCGCACAGTTAGCTCGGGCTCCTCGCACTCGTTAAGAATATACATGGTTCAGTGGACGGCAACTGCGATTCTGGGCATGGGACATGGATGTCTTGTGAATTGCGAAAAGTAGAAGTCTGAGGTTTGTCTTTCGGAGAGGGTTATGCCAAAACTCAAAACACGCAAGTGCGCTGCAAAGAGGTTCAAAGTCACGAAGAACGGGAAAATAGTCAGAAAACGAGCCTATGCCAGCCACATAATGACGAAAAAGTCTGCGAAACGCAGACGCAACCTGAGAAAATCCAAGGGTGTTGACAAGGCGGATGTCGGGCGCATAAGACGGCTGTTGCCCGGGTCGTGAACGGGGGCGGCGTGTAGTGACGCCCGAGAGGGGGATGGTCGAATGTCGAGAGTAACAAACGCTCCAGCTTCAAGACGGCGCAGAAGGCGGATAATAAAGCGGGCCAAGGGTTACTGGGGCGCACGCAAGAACCTGTTCAGGACAGCCAGAGAAGCAGTGGAGCGTGCCGGCAAGTACGCTTATCGCGACCGCAGGCAGAGAAAACGCGATTTCAGGAAACTGTGGATAGCGCGAATAAACGCTGCGGCGCGTCAGAACGGGATTTCTTACAGCCGATTCATGGATGGCCTTAAGAAGGCTGATGTCGATGTCAACCGGAAAGTTCTCGCCGAAATCGCCGTAAGTGATTCGGTGGCTTTTGCGAGGCTGGCTGACGTGGCAAAATCGCAGCTCGCCAAATAAGACGCTACCCCACGTTCTCATCCGCGATAGAAGGAGCCGATTGTGCGTGTTATTCCTGCTGTAGACATAAGCGGCGGAAAATGCGTGCGTCTGGTCGAGGGGGACCGAGCGAGGGAGACGGTGTTCTTCGCGGACCCCCTGGACGCCGCGCGGTCCTGGGTTGATAGCGGCGCCGCAATGATACACGTCGTCGACCTTGATGGTGCTCTGACCGGCCAACTGAAGAACCTGACGATTCTTGAGAAGATAGTGGCTCTCGGTACGCCTATAGAGTTTGGCGGTGGTGTACGAGATTTGGGAAAAGTGCAGAACCTTGCCGAGATGGGTGTTGCGCGGGTAGTGATAGGAACCGCAGCGTTTGAGGATCCCGCCCTGATCGAGGAGGCGGCGGCCAAATTCGGGCGGCGCGTCGTGCTCGGCCTTGATGTGAGGCGTGGTGCGATAGAGGTTGATGGGTGGACACGGTCTGTCGACGCGACCCCCGTCGAGGTAGCACACCGCGCTGAAACGGCTGGCGTAGGACGAATAATCTTCACCAACGTGGCGAGAGACGGCACGATGTCCGGACCCGACCTGAAATCGGCGGAGATGCTGGCCTCGGCCTTGACGGTACCGTTGACGGTTTCGGGTGGGGTCTCTAGTCTCGACGATATCCGGTCCGTAAAGAAGTTGTCTCCGTTGGGAGTTGACGAGATTATAGTCGGCAGAGCGCTTTACGACGGCGCGTTCTCGTATGAGGATGCCGCGAAAACGGCCGAGGATTGAGGAACGCCTGGCAAATCATCTTGGTCGGAGGATGGCGAACGGTTGGAGACATTTGTGCGCGAGGCGCTGCAGTACAGAAAATCGCTGTTTGGAAATGCGCGAGAGACGGATGGATAAAGGACTCTTTATAACCATAGAAGGAGTGGAAGGCAGCGGCAAGACCACCCAGCTGCGTCTGCTCATCGACTATCTTGAGAGCATGGACCTGCCGGTTACGGAAACCCGCGAGCCCGGCGGCACACAGATTGGGGAGATGATTCGCGGAATCCTGTTGTCACCGTCTAACAGCGGTATTTCGGCCGAAACCGAACTGCTGTTGTACCTGGGTTGTCGTGCGGACCATGTCGAACGGTTGATCCGACCCGCGATAGAGCGGGGTGAAATGGTTATCAGCGACCGATATGCAGACGCCACTATTGCGTACCAGGGTTTCGGGCGGGGACTGGACGTCGACCGAATTCGCAAGTTAAACGAGGTGGCGACGGACGGCCTGTTGCCCGACATAACCGTACTGCTTGACCTTGACGCGAAAACCGGTCTGGCGCGCGTTGCAGGGCGTTCCGAGGAGGGCGTTACTGACAGGCTTGAGAGTGAGGAGCTTGAGTTCCATGAACGGGTCCGGGAGGGATACCGACACGTGGCGGCCTGTGAACCGGCCCGGGTCAAGACCGTTCAGGCGGACGGCGAGATCGAGGTCGTCCAAGAGAACATACGGTCGATTATAAGCGAGTTTCTGTCGAAAGCGCGACTCTAGCGAGGAGAAAGAGGCGTGGGTTTCGGAAAGATCAGAGACCAGGAAGTTGCTGTCAAAATGTTAAGGGCGGCGCTTCGTAAACGCCGGTTGTCTCACGCATACTTGTTTGAAGGACCCGACAGCGTGGGCAAGAGGCTTACGGCACTGACCTTCGCGGGTGCGGCAAACTGCGGTGAGGTCGATGACGACAGTTGCGGCACGTGTCTGTCGTGCTTGAAGATCGCGGACGCGAAGCACCCTGACGTGACCGTCGTCGAACCGACAAAAGCCGGCCGGATCATACACAAGCAGGCCATGGAAGACGTGGTCGCGAGCGCTTCTCTAAAGCCGTACGAAGCGACCTACAGGGTATCCATCATACTGGAGGCCGAAAGGATGAACGCTGTATCGGCAAACAAGTTCCTCAAAACGCTCGAGGAGCCCCCCGGCAGCTCGCTCTTTGTGCTCGTCTCGCACAACCCGAACCAGCTTCTGCCCACGATATCGTCGCGTTGTCAGAGAGTTAAATTCCGTCCTCTTACACCTCATACCGTGGAGGAACTATTGGTTCGCGAGCGCGACTTGCCGCAGGAGCGCGCCCGCATCATTTCGATTCTCGCTCAGGGACAGATGAGCACGGCATTCGAACTGGCAGATTCCGATAAGAGGGAGTTTGTCGCGAAGTTGATCGCAGACCTGGCCGATCGGCGTGACCCGCTGCTGGTGGCCCGGGATTTTCTGGGCAGGCTTAAGAAGGAACGCGACCGGATCAAGGACTTGCTTAAAGAGCAGGAGTTGCCCCCTGAAGGGGATTCAAAAGATCTGGCTGAAAGGCAGGAAGCCCATTATGCCAGCGTGTTCAGGAAAGATCTGTTAAGCTATCTGGACCTGATGAGGGTATGGTACAGGGACGTGTTCGTGTTTGTGGAAACCGGGCTCGACAAACGGCTGTGGAACGCCGACTCGGTGCCGGCGGTTGCTCAACTTGCGGAACGCCACGATAGGGCCGGTATCGAAGTAAAAGTGGGCGCAGTTGCGCGAGCCCAGATGTTGCTTGAACACAACGTGAATGAGGAACGCGTTTTCAAGGAGTTGTTTTTCACGCTTGCGGATTAGAAGAGGCGTTCGCCAGAACATTATGCCGAGGTGATGCAGATGGCCGAGATTGTAAAGATACGGCTCAAGAAGCCTGGGAGAGTCTACCGTTTTGTCTCCCACGATGTTGAGCTTTCGTCCGGAGACGCGTGTGTTGTGGAAACTGATCGGGGGTTGGAGTTCGGCGAGGTTGTGGCCCCGCCGGAGCCTTGTCCTGAGAAGCTTGTGAGGCGTTTCCCGATGAAGGTTGTTCGCAAGGCCTCCCCGAGCGACATCTCCTCGTATGAGGAGATGCTAAAGAAGGAGAAGGAGGCGTTTGACACTTGCGCGAGGAAGATCGCCGACCGAGAGCTGCCGATGAAGCTGGTCAGCGTGGAGTACACCTTCGATGGTAAGAAGCTTATGTTCTACTTCGTGGCGGAGAGCAGAATAGACTTCCGCGACCTTGTCAAGGAGCTGGCTTGCGATTTCAAGACGCGGATCGAGCTCCGGCAGATAGGTGTGAGAGATCAAGCCCGCATGATAGGCGGGCTTGGCTGTTGTGGGAGACCCCTTTGCTGTACGACGTTCCTAAGGAGTTTCGAGCCGGTCTCCATCAAGAAAGCGAAGAAGCAGAAGCTCGCCTTGAACCCGGCCAAGATATCCGGTCTTTGTGGGCGGTTAATGTGCTGCATACTCTACGAGGACGAGCTCTACGCTGAGGGCGGTCCGCACAAGTGCGACAAGAACTGTGGAGAATGTAAGTGAAGCGCGAAGAGAACCGTCGAAATGTTGATTGATACCCATGCACATCTTGAGCTTCCGCAGTTCGATTCGGACGTTGAAGAAGTCATCGACCGAGCCGCTGCCGAGGGCGTTTCCCACATTGTAATCATCGGCATAGACCTGGGGTCGAGCCGAAGGGCTGTCGAGTTGGCCGAACACAATGGATTGAGCGCAACAGTGGGGTTCCACCCGCACGTTGCAGGCAGTCTGAACGAGGGGGGCTTGAATGAGCTGCGCGAGCTGACGGCCTCTAACGCCGTGGTCGCCGTCGGAGAGATCGGGCTGGACTACTACCGGGACTTGTCGCCGCGCGACGCGCAGGTAGAAGCGTTCCGGCGCCAGTTGGAGCTGGCCGTCGAATGTCGCCTGCCGGTGGTGGTTCATGACAGAGACGCGCATGACGAGGTCGCGGGCGTCCTCGAGGAATATGCCGACCGGTTACGCGGGGCGGTTCTGCACTGTTACTCGGGAGGGATCGAGCTTGCCGGCACTTATCTTGACCTCGGATTCCACTTTTCCGTAACGGGCCAGATAACCTATAGGCGCGCGGAGGCGTTGCGGGAGGCGATCTCGTCGATCCCGATCGAGAGGTTGCTTCTCGAAACGGACGCGCCGTATTTGACGCCGCAGCCTGTTCGGGGCAAGCGCAACGAGCCGCAGTTCCTGACTCATACGGCTCGATCTCTTGCAGAACTCAAGGGAATGAGTTACGATGATGTGTGCCGGATCACCTCGTCGAATGCCGCACGTCTTTTCGAGGTGGAACTGGAAGAAGCAGAGAAGGCAAGCGATCATGTACGGCAGGCGCTCAGCTGAGCGCCGAGCGCCGTTCCAGGTCAGAGCGCCGTGATTGGCCCGGCTTCATGGGGTAGGAGCGCACGATGGAACGTGATTACAGGCTGAAACTGGACGTATTTGAAGGACCGTTCGACCTGCTTCTGTACCTCATCAAGAAAGACGAGATCGATATTTACGACATACCTATCGCGAAGGTTACGGACCAGTACCTCAACTTCCTCGAAGCGATGCGCCAGCAAGGGATCGATATAGCCAGCGAATGGCTCGTCCTGGCGGCGACGCTTGTCCAGATCAAGTCGAGAATGCTGCTGCCGCTGGAAGAGGACTGTCCGCAAGAGTTGGAGGATGAACCGGATCCAAGGCTTGAGCTAATCGAGAAGCTCATTGAGTACAGGAAGTATAGAGAGATCGCGCACGACCTTGAGGAGCGTGAGATCCGTGAGATGGACTTCTTCAAAAGAAGCTTGTGGGAACCGGAAGAGGAGGATTCCTTCGTAGAGGTGGACCTCTACGACCTTATCTCCGCTTTCAAGAACGTTGTGGACTATGCCGCGCCTGTGCCTTTTACGGAGGTGCTACGGGATGAGTATCCGGTCGAGGATAAGATGGAGGAGATTAAGGAGCGGCTGAGAGAAAAGCGCAGCATCAGTTGGAGCGAGGTTTTCGCCGAGGGCAGGGCGCTGGCGGAGATGGTCGCCATTCTGCTCGCGATACTCGAGCTCATACGGCTCGGGAAGCTCCGTGTGCGTCAGAGAAAGAGTTTCGGGGATATCCGCATCTTTGCTACGAAAGAGCTCATCTCTCACGACGAGTGAAGTAGGCAAGGCCGGCGAGAGACGCGCCGTCCGTACACTGAGGCGCGCGGGGTACCGCGTGCTGGCGAGGAACTTCCGCGCTCGCGGCGGCGAGATAGACGTCGTGGCGGAGCACGAGGGCACGATAGTGTTCGTCGAGGTGAAGACGCGGCGGTCCGACTCCTTCGCTTCCCCGGAACTCTCGGTCAACGCGAGGAAGCGCAGAAAACTTGCTCGTACGGCGTGGTATTTTCTGGAGATCAACTCACTGACTGAGAGGGATTGCAGGTTCGACATAGTATCCATAGTCAATGAGCAGGAGAGCGGGCGTCCGAAGATCGAGATTATTCCTGACGCGTTCCAGGTGGACATTTGGCACCGTTGAGGCGCTCTTGCAGGAAAGCGCCGTTTGTGGGCAGAGTCGATGATAATTATCGAAACTCTGATCGAAATCAGGAACTACTTTCACGAGAATATTATCTTTGGTGCGGGCATTCTACTGGTATGCGGTTTTTTTGGCGGCAAACTTGCCCAGCGGCTGAAACTGCCTTCCATTACCGGATATATCGCCACCGGGCTGGTTCTCGGCCCATCGGTTCTCAAGCTGGTGCCCGACACTGTAACGGTGCAGCTGGAACCGATACCTCACATCGCGCTGGGTCTAATCGCCATAAGCATAGGTGGCAGGTTCAGCATCAGGCAGATGAAGAAGCTGGGAAAGGATACGGTCAGCATTACGTTTTTCCAGCTTGTGGCGACGTTCGGGATAGTCGCGGGTCTCCTGCTCGCATTTAACGCACCGCTGCCGATGGCGCTGATGCTCGGGGCGATCGCTTCCGCGACGGCTCCCGCCGCGACGGTTGCGGTGATAAGTGAGTACAAAGCCAAAGGGCGAATGACGGACACGCTCCTTGCAACGGTTGCCCTGGACGACGCGGGGTGTGTCGTGCTGTTCAGCGTGACTGCCGCGATATGCGCTGTGCTGGCGGGAGAGACGACCCAAGGCGTTTTTGGCGCGGCCGTAGTGAAGCCGCTCTGGGAACTCGCGGGTTCCGTGCTTATCGGGTTCGCCATGGGCTACGTTGTGCATCGGCTCGTGGTCAACCGCCGCGATAGGAACGAGATAATAGTCATCGTTCTCGGATTCGTCCTGTTCTCCAGTGCTATTACGATGGACCTGCACCTGTCGCCACTGATGACGAACATGGTGGCGGGCTTGGTTCTTGTCAACCTATCTTCCAAGAATGAACGGGTGTTCCGGATGTTGGAGCCGCTGGAGGCGCCCGTATATGCCGCTTTCTTCGCGCTCGCCGGGACGGAGCTCGATCTGAGACTGCTCGCCAGTGTCGGCGGGCTGGGATGTATCTACATATTGGCACGGTTTGCGGGGAAGTACTTTGGCGCTCTGTTGGGCGCGAGCGTTGCCCGCTCTGCGCCGGCAATACGAAAGTATCTCGGCTTATGTTTATTTCCGCAGGCGGGCGTGGCGATAGGCCTGGTGATGATAGCGCAGCAAACCCCGACCTTCGCTTCGTCGCCCTACGCCATCCGGATGGTGACCATAGTTCTTGCTTCTGTGCTGGTTAACGAACTGATAGGTCCTCCGATCGCGCGATACGCTATCTTTAAGTCTGGCGAGATCGGGCAAGAGCGCTCTCTCAGAGGGGCTGCTGAAGGTGCGACCGCAGAGGAGACGGAGTCATGAATGTCTACCAGATACTAGATAGAAAGAGCGTCGACAACTCAATCCAGGCTAAGACGAAACGGGAGATCCTGGAACAGTTGGCCGACCTCATGGCACGGTCGGGAAAAGTTCCCGACAGGGATGCGCTCGTCAATGCGTTGCTCGAACGCGAGGAGCTTTGCTCGACCGCGGTCGGCGAAGGAGTGGCAATCCCACATGCGAAATGCGAGGGGATGACCGAGATGTGTATCGGGCTGGCTATCGCCAAACAGGGCGTCGATTTCGGCGCGATTGACGATAAACCCGTCAACATAATCTTTGGCCTGACCGGTCCTTCCGGCAATCCGGAGCAGCATATCCGCATTCTGAGCCGGATTGCCCGGATTGCCCGTAATCCGGAATTCAGGAGTACACTCGTCAAGGCCGAGACCGGCGACGACGTGTTCAAGGTGCTGGTCGAGGAGGAAACGCGCCACGCGTATGAGGAGGAAAAGGAGGCGAAAAAGGCCGTTTCCCGCGAGAAGAAACTCGTGATCCTCGTCTTGTACGATGAGGATCTTCTCGACGAAATACTGGAGTATTTGCTCGAGATTGGGATGGGCGCTGGAATAGTCACGGAAGGAACAAGCCTTGTGGACGCGGTTTCCCGAAAAATCCCGCTTTTTGCGGATTTTGCGGGAATGGGTACCAGAACACGAGGTTACGCTACGGCGATACACGGTATCGTGCGTGCGGACAGGCTGAACGGGATCGTCAACGGGCTGGAGGAGATCATCGGCGACCTGGATGAGAGTGACAAGGCGACCCTGTTCGCGTTGGACGTCGAGCACATGAAGGGTTCGCTAAGGGTCAGCTAGTGAGGAAATGCAGGGCAGGAGGTAGCTAGTAGGGGCTCAGAGGAACCGGCTGCTGAGCGGTCTCTCGCGGGGATCCTGAAAGTTTTTGGGAATATTCTCCCGAGAATAGCCGTCATATCGAGAAAAGGCTGCTTCTCGGACGAGAGAATATGCTAGCGCAGGTGCTATCGAGCGTAGTTGTCGGTGTTGACGGTCACCAGGTGGACGTTCAAGTTCACCTTAGCGGTGGGATGCCCTTTTTCTCAACCGTCGGGTTGCCCGACGCCATCGTGAAGGAGAGCAAGGACAGGGTTCGCGCCGCCGTAAAGAACTCCGGATTCCTCTTTCACGGCAAACAGATAACCGTCAACCTTGCTCCCGCGGACGTTCGCAAGGAGGGTTCGGGGCTTGACCTACCTATAGCCGTGGCGATCCTCGCCGCGTCCGGTCAGTTCGAGTCGGAGCATCTGAGAGATTACCTGATCGTCGGCGAGCTTTCCCTCGACGGCACCACAAGGAAGGTACCGGGCATCCTGTCCATGGCTTTGCTGGGACGGCGGCAAGGGAAGAAGGGAATCCTGGTGCCGAGCGACAGCGTCGAGGAGGCGGGTGTCGTCGACGGTATTGACGTGATCGGCGTTTCGAGCTTGAGGGAGGCCGTGGCGTTTCTGGCGGGCGAGCTTGAGATCGAACCTCACCGGACAAACCTCTCGGAGCTGTTCGATCGGAGTTGCGCGTATGACGTGGATATCTCCGAAGTCAAGGGCCAGGCACATGTTAAGCGTGCGCTGACCGTCGCGGCGGCCGGCGGTCATAACGTTTTGATGATAGGTCCGCCGGGCGCCGGAAAGACCATGCTTGCCAAGCGTCTTCCCACGATTCTGCCGGATCTGATCCTCGTCGAGGCGATTGAGACCACCAAGGTGCACAGTGTGGCGAACCTGCTCGACAAGACCAACTCGCTCGTGGCGGCACGTCCGTTCCGATCGCCTCATCACACGATCTCGCATGCCGCGATGGCCGGTGGCGGTGTTCCGCCGAAGCCCGGCGAGGTGAGTCTGTCTCACAACGGTGTGCTGTTCCTCGACGAGCTGCCGGAGTTCCACCGCGACGTGCTCGAGACGTTGAGACAACCGCTCGAGGATGGTGTCGTTCACATCTCCCGCGCGAGTTACTCCCTATCGTATCCGTCGCGGTTCATGATGGTTGCCGCCATGAATCCCTGCCCGTGCGGGTACCTGACGGACCCGAGGAAGGAGTGCATATGTCAGCCGGGACAGATCCGCAGGTACATGTCGCGAATCTCCGGTCCGCTCCTGGATAGAATAGACATCCACGTCGAGGTGCCCGCGTTGAAGTACCGCGAACTGGCCGGGCAGTCGGATAAAACGATCACCTCGGCGAAGATCCGCGCTCAAGTCCAGTCCGCTCGCCAGCGCCAGCATGAACGGTTTGGCGACAGCGGCGTGCACAGCAATGCGCAGCTCCTGCCGGCTCAGCTCGAGAAGTTCTGCGCCCTGAACGAGGGTGCCGGCGAACTGCTCAAGATGGCGATCACGCAGCTCGGGTTCAGCGCTCGTGCGTACGACAGAATTCTCAAGGTGTCGCGCACCATAGCCGACCTCGCCGGAGAGGAGACCATCCGCGAGGAACACGTCTCGGAAGCAATCCAGTACAGAACGCTCGACAGGTTGTATCCTCACTAGGGGTATATCCGACTCGTAGTTCCAATATGAGCGCAAACCCGCTGCGGGGACCGCTCAGGTGTCTACGAACTTGTATGGTCACGCTGGAGACAAGGTACTGATCTCGGTCTCATACCTCTGGAACTGATTATGAGCCACCGTTGCACATACGGTTAGAGTGTCACTTGTTGCGGTGGGGTCACGCGCATCCTCGCGAGTCTCTACGAGCCCCAGACCAACGGCAAGATCGAACAGTATCACCGGTCTCTGAAGGAACGGGGGCTGCTTGTGGTCCACACAACTCCGTAGGACCTCGCACAGGCTTATTGTCGCCTTCATTGGCTACCACAACTCGCAGCGGTATCGCGAGGCGCTTGGCAACGTGACCCCTGATGATATATACTTCGGGAGAGAGGGAGGTAATACTGGAAACACGGAGTAAGCTCAAGGCTGAAACGTTGGCTCGAAGAAAAGCTGTCAACCTGGGAACGAAGCCGAATGTCTCCACCAATTCAAGCACCCAACTGTGCCAAATGTTCTGAAGACGTACACTTGGTTTTCATAAGCAATCGTGCCCTTCTTACTTGATTCTTCTAAGTGAGGGAGATTCATGAAGGACAAAGAACTCAATGCGAAGATCATTGAGCGCGGACGACAGTTCTTCGCGAGCATCAAGGGTGAGACACCGTCCATTTTCGACAAAGAGCACTGGATCGGCAAGGTTATGGACAGGATCATGAAGAGTGAAGACTTCAAGGTCCAGATGTTTCGCTTTATCGACGTGTTCCCATGCCTGACTGCCGACAAGTCATTGACCAACCATATCAGGGAGTATTTCGCGGCGGATAGCCAAGACGTTCCCGCGATCCTGAAATGGGGCGCAAAATCGACGTCGTTTGGCGGGAAACTGGGCGCGGCCGTTCTCAACAGAGCCATTCGGATGAACATCCGTAACATGGCCAAGCAGTTTATCGTGGGTGAGAAAGCCGGCGAAGCGCTGAAGAATATGGAAGAGCTTCGCAGACAAGGTTTTGCTCTTGTGGTGGATATCCTTGGCGAGGCCACGGTCAGCGAGTACGAAGCGGAGGAGTATGTCGACACATATCTGAAACTGCTTGATGCGATGAAGGATGTCTGCGGGAAGTGGACGCCGCTCAAGGGAAACGGCGGGAGCCCTGAACTGGACTGGGGGCACGCCCCCAAGGTCAATGTGGCCGTGAAGCCCACGACTCTGTATTCGCAAACCAATCCCCGGGATTTTGAAGGCTCCGTCGTGGGCATTATGGACCGCATGAAACGGATCATGGACAAGGTGATTGAACTGGAGGGTTTCTTGTGTATTGACATGGAGTCGTACAAGTTCAAAGATATCACCCTGGAGCTTTACCGGCGCATGCGCTTGGAATACTGTGACTACCCACACTTTGGGATCGTGCTGCAGTCGTACCTGCGCGACACCGACAGGGATCTCGAGGGCCTGCTGGCCTGGTCGCAAAAGAACCACCTGCCCATCTCCGTCAGGCTTGTGAAGGGCGCTTACTGGGACTATGAGACAGTCATTGCAAAGCTGAACTACTGGAAGGTTCCCGTGTGGACGCTCAAGGCGGAAACGGACGCGGCGTTTGAGCGCCACGTCAGGAAGATCCTTGAACACCATGAACACTGCCACTTGGCATGCGGGTCCCATAATATCCGTTCTATTGCCTCCGTAATGGAACATGCACAAGCGCTCGGTGTTCCCGATGACCGATATGAGTTCCAGGTGCTTTACGGAATGGCGGAACCAGTTCGGAAGGGCTTATTGAATGTTGCCAAGCGCCTCCGCCTGTATTGCCCCTACGGCGAAATGGTGCCCGGCATGGCCTACTTGGTACGCCGGCTTCTTGAGAATACGGCCAACGAGTCTTTCTTGCGCCAGAGTTTCGCCGAGGACACGGAGGCCGAGAAGCTTCTCGAAGATCCTGAGGAAACCGTAAGACAGGAATTGGCCAAGTCCTCAGAATCCGCTGCTCATCCCGCGCCGGATTCTGAGGCTGTGCCGCTCTTCCGGAACGAGCCTGCGGCCGACTTCACAAAGGCAAGTGAACGGAACGCATTCCCGAGTGCCATTGCCCAGGTGCGACGCCTTCTCGGCAAGACCTATTGCTTGTTTATCGACGGCAGGGAGATGGCGACCAACGACCGGATCCAGTCGGTCAACCCAGCCAATCCCCTGGAGGCGATCGGCAATGTTTGCCTGGCGGGCACGGAGGAAGTGGAAGCGGCTATTGCCGCCGCCAAAAGAGCTTTCCCTGCCTGGCGGGACACCGAACCACGTGAGCGGGCTGAATACCTGTTCAAGGCGGCAAACGCTGCCCGCAGGCGCTTGCATGAACTGTCGGCGTGGCAGGTTCTGGAAGTTGGCAAGCAGTGGGATGAGGCTCATGCCGATGTTACTGAAGCGATCGACTTCTTGGAATACTATGGGCGGGAGATGATTCGCTTGGGCACACCGAAACGCATGGGCTCGCTGGCAGGGGAAGTAAACCTCCATTTCTACGAACCCAGGGGCATCGCGGCCGTCATAGCACCGTGGAATTTCCCGTTGGCTATTGCCTGCGGCATGACTTCCGCGGCCATTGTGACCGGAAACTGTGTGGTCTTTAAGCCTGCCAGCTTTTCGTGCGGGACCGGTCACCACTTGGTTGAGATTTTCGAGGAAGTCGGTTTGCCCGCGGGCGTGTTCAACTTCACGCCGGGCCGGGGCAGTGTTATAGGCGACTTCCTGGTCGAGCACCCCCACATCAGCGTCATCGCGTTTACGGGTTCGATGGAGGTGGGGCTAGGCATCGTGGAGAAAGCCGCTGAGGTTCATCCGGGCCAGACAAATGTCAAAAAGGTCATCTGCGAGATGGGCGGGAAGAACGCCATCATCATCGACGATGATGCTGACCTGGATGAGGCAGTACCGCGCGTATTGTATTCGGCGTTCGGCTTTCAGGGGCAGAAGTGCTCCGCTTGCTCGCGCGTGATTGTTCTTGACGCTAGCTACGAACGGTTCGTGGAGCGGCTGGTAAGGGCCGCTGACTCGATGAAAGTTGGCCCGGCAGAAGATCCGGCAAATGCTATGGGGCCGGTCGTGGATGTGACAGCTCAGAAGAGCATTCTGGAGTATATCGAGATCGGCAAGCGCGAAGGTACGTTGCTCTACTCGAGCACAGTGCCGGAGACAGGCTATTGCGTACCGATAACGATCATCGGCGATATTGAGCCGCGACACCGGCTAGCCCAGGAGGAGGTCTTTGGACCGGTGCTGGCCGTGATGCGGGCGAAGAACTTCGATCAAGCCCTGGACTGGGCTAACTCGACGCCTTTCGCGCTTACCGGCGGAGTGTTCAGCCGCAGCCCCAAGCATCTCGAACGTGCCTGGCGTGAGTTTCGCGTTGGCAATCTCTACCTGAACCGGGGCGTTACAGGGGCGCTGGTGGGGCGTCAGCCATTTGGGGGGTCCCGGATGTCGGGTGTGGGTACCAAGTCGGGTGGTCATGATTACCTGCTTCACTTTATGGATCCTTACGTGGTAACTGAAAATACTATGCGTCGGGGCTTTGCGCCGATCCGTAAAGACGATGAGTGGGTCGACTGACTGCAGAGCAGGGAAAAGGGGCCACGGAGTTCCGGTGAGTTCACAATGCAGGGCCTAACATTATGACATTCCTCGCATCTCGTGGTGTGCTCTTCGAACGGACCAGCACCGCTTTTCAGGTCGGACTGTTGGCCATAGTCCTGCTTGTCTCTCTCTTCGTCAGGCGTCCCTGGTGCCGTTACTTATGTGCCATCCGTCCCGTGGCGGACTTGGTCAGGAACCTGCGAAGAGAACTTGTCGCTTACTCGAAAAGAAAGATCGGATTCAGGACTTCATAGGGACTCGAGTTCCACGATCTGCGTTGTTAATAGCTTCACAAATTCTCTTCTACGCAGTCAGTTGAAATATAGGCCCTCGCGTCATTCTGGTGCACACACGGAAAGGGCGTTGGCCATAACATCAAACGTGACCGACGTTAGTCCAGTCACCGCGCTCGTTCGGCGACAGCGGCGTGCACAGCAACGCGCAACTCATGCCCGCTCAGCTTGAGCAGCACTGCACTCTGAACGACGGCGCCGGCGAACTGCTGAAGATGGCGATCACGCAGCTCGGGTTCAGCGCTCGAGCCTACGACAGAATTCTCAAGGTCTCACGCACGATTGCGGACCTCGCCGGCGAGGAGACCATCCGCGAGGAGCACGTCTCCGAAGCGATACAGTACAGAACGCTCGACAGAATTTATCCTCACTAGAGCCAAGACTTCCGGCAGCGCGAATGAGCGGACTCCCTTCTTCTTGCCTACCATCAACAACCTCTATTCAACTTTGGCTTGACAAGAACCGTCATTGTCGTATAAGATCCTAAAGAAGGGGTACAGACACGTTTTCGGTTGTGTCAGTCCCCCTTTTCTTGATCGGTCGGGGTGTGGCGCAGCTTGGTTTAGCGCGCCTCGTTCGGGACGAGGAGGCCGGAGGTTCAAATCCTCTCACCCCGACCATTCGTCTGTTCGGTGTCTGGACTTGGCTCGCCTCTTCGCACCATATCCGCTCGTGTCGACGCTGCACCAGAGTGCGCGCACAAACTCGGCTCAGGCGGAAATAGTTGACAGAAAGGAGCGGTGTCTGCTAACATGATGGAACTTGTGACGGTTTGAGGGGTTATATATACAGTTGGACGATGCATATTTGGGACGAATTCCTGTAACCTTTTGGGTTTCAAATCCGTATAGCATCAAGACACTGTGAACACTATGACTGTGGTTTCTGACATATTCTGCGGAGAAAAGACGATATGAAGTTTTTGCCGAAACGAATGGTGTTGCTGGCCTTGCTTGTGTTGTTACCTCTAAAAGGCGTCCTGGGACAGACGCAAGCTGCAACGATGGAACTCCCATCGGATCTTACGGACAGCACCACCATAAGCAAGGAGAGGGAACTCAAACTGTTGCAGCTCAAGACGGCGAGAATCACGCTGCAGAACGCTCTGAACAACCTAAACCGGAAGAAAACCGAATACACGGGGATGAAAGAGCTGTACGATAAACTCTACGTCTCAGGCCAGCGGCATCAAAAAGCGTTGACAGACTTGGAGGATGCGCAAACCGCCTACGAAACCGCGGTAATAGCTCTCCGCCAAACCGAGTTGAGCTTTCTACAAAACGCTTCCCGCATATCTGTGATCGAGGCGACACAGAGTCTCAACGAGGAAAAGAAGCGCGTGCTGGAGTTCACGCTTAAGAACACGTCCAATGTGATGGAGGCCATCGTAACCGACCAGGACCTTGAGAACATGAATGAGATCAAGGAGCGGCTTCGTATCGAGAACATACTCATCACTGTCCTCGCTACGAACATTCAGATTGGAAAACCATTCGAGATAGTGATACCAAGTCTCGGTTACGAGGAGCAATACACGGATAAATTTGTCCTCCAGCAGCAGCAGATAGACGCGGTACAGCTCAGGATTGAGTACCTGAGCAAGGTTGACAACAGAACGGTCTACATGGAGAAACGGTCTGGTGAAGATATCCCGAGGGTAACCTCGATCCAGTTCGCGCAGGAGGGTAACGCCGGCTCGACGGTGGAGTTCGACGTGGATTTGGAGCGGCTCGCCGAGGATGCCGCGACGTTTACGCTCGAAGTTGTCAACCTGCCTGACTACATACGGGGCAGGTTTGACGACCAGGGTAATGTGTTGACCGAAGTCAAGTTTCCCGAGCGCGTGGCTAAGCGCAATCTTGAAGTACACTGCTATGTTCCCGAGGAGACGTCCGAGGACTTTCTCGACAAATCGATCGACTTTTTCGCTGTGGTGGGCCCTGAGAAAGCCGTAAGGCAGCTTAAGGTACTTGAGGCCGATATTGCCCCGAAACCAGTGACCGCCGAACAGATAGAGGCTTTGAAGGTCGGATACGAGATGCTGCGACTGACGCCGCGCGGCAGACCCGAGCTGCGGATAGACGCGCCAAACCTGTACTTCGAAACGCAGCCGGAACAGCCGGTTGAGATTCGCGTCGTGATCAAGAACTCCGGCACGGCAACGCTGCGGGAGGTGCGGCTCGAGACGATCAAACCCTACGATTGGATAGTGAATATAACACCTGATCTTTTCGCCGAGATGAAACCCAGGGAAGAGATGCCGGCGGATATCAGCGTGATGCTGCCGGAAAGCATCGGCACTGGCATTTACGACCTGCGTGCCGTCGTGAAGTGCCAGTACCAGGGACAACCAGTGCAGTCGCCCGAGAAAGAGTTTCGCATAAGCGTCAAGAGCAAGGTGAACCTCGGGCTTACGATCGCCCTTTTTGGCGGGATCGTGTTGGCCATGGTCGGGCTGGCCGTCTTCACTATCAGACTGGCGAGACGGTAGGGTGCGCTTCACTGATGCGTTCCGAGTGGTCCCTTTCCGAATCACGGGTTTCCGTAACGTGCAGGGTGTGCTGAACTGACGCTGGCTTGGAGTGTTTTAACATAGTGTTTGCTATTGACGGAGGCGGTGTGACATGAGGATGTTTGGAGAACGGCGTGTCCGGAGTCTTCTGAGGATAACGCTCGGTTTGGCGATAGTCCTGGCAAATTGCTCGACAGTGGCACGTGCTCAGGAAGAGGTAAGCGTTGCGGAGCCCCTGTCATTTGAGGAGATCCTGTCGGAGATCCTTGCGCAGCGTGAAAGTGGATCCGAGTCCGGCGTCGAGAGCATTGTGGCGAAGATGCTGGAAAAGCAAGTGGCCAAGGCGGCGCGGCGGCTTGACGTGTGGCAGTGCATGAGCATAGCGCTCGATCAGAACAAACAAATAGTAGAAGCATGGCACGTGCTGCAGCAGGTGCAGGTCGGGGACCGGATCATCACGAGGTCAAGGCTTTTCCCGCAGCTCGATCTGATAGTCAACCGCACGGAAAGGGACAACGAGACTACCGGCGTCGATTTCAACGACACGCAGACATCTCTGAGGTTATCACAACGCATCCTTGAATTCGGCAAAGACTCCCCCGCGGAGGTCTCACTTCGGGCGAGCGAGCGGTCGGCGCTTTACAATCTCGAATCCACGGTACGGAGCGTTCTTTCCCAGGTCAGACAGGACTTCTACGATATTCTTCTGCGCAAGCAGCAGATAGAGACGAGAATGCAGTTGCTTAGGGAGTTCAGGCGGGATTGGGAGAGGAAGAAGGAACGATTCAAGGTGAGGGGCGCGGACGCGTGGCGGGAGCCTGAGATTACACCGTCGGCCGTGCTTCAGGCGGAAGCCAACGTGATGAACGAGCTGGGTTCGATCAACTCGCTCCTCAGGGAGCAGGCGCGTTCCACGATAGCGCTGCTGCAGGTTATGGGAGAACCAATTGGGCAGAATATCGAGATCGAGGGAGCGCAGGACGAGACGATCTTTGACGTCGAGGAAGCTGTGCGTATAGCGTTTGAGAACAGCATCGAGATTGCGCGGCTCGAGGAGGAGCTCGAGGAACAGACGAGAGTGGTGCGCCAGCTGCTATGGGAGTTTGCCCCCGACGTAAACCTTCAGACAGGGATCTCGCGGCGCGGCGAGGATGCCTCGCTTAACGTGTCGAACTCTAACGATACGTGGGCCGTGGATGTGGCCGGCGAGCGCTTTATGCACCTGTATGACGAACCGGAGACGGATGTGAGGAACGAGATGTTTAAGCGGGAGGACGACGAGAATTTCTTTCTGGATCTGGAGGTGCGTGTGCCGATCTTGGAAGGATTCGCGCGTGTCGGCAGGGTCAAGAGGGAGAGATCGCGGCTCAGGCAGGCCGAGGCGCGGTTGCAGCGAGCACGAGAACTGGCGGAACTGGGCGTCAGGCAGAGTTACGAGAGTCTTCTGGATATCGCGATGGACGTGCAACTGCAGTCGCATCAGCGCGATATATCGAGACATCTGTTCGATATACAGGGCGAGCTGAGAGATAAACTGCCGGCCATCGCGTCGGAGCAGGAGTATGAGACGTTTCGTAACAGGTTCTTCAGTGATCAATCCAGGTTCTTCAGTGTGCAATCGAGCTTTATCAGAGCGCGGGAAAAGCTGCGCGAATCTATGGGGTTTTTTGAGTGAGGGTTACGTCACATGCTTGAGATAATCGACCTTTCCAAACGGTACGACAACGGTGTTCTCGCGGTTGACAAATTGAACCTGACCGTGAAGCCCGGCGAGGTATTCGTTATGCTTGGCGCTAATGGTGCCGGCAAGACCACGACGATGATGTGCGTGTTGGGCTTCACCGAGCCGACGGGAGGAACCGCCAAGATCATGGGGGTTGATGCCACGAAGGATCCGCTCGGGGCCAAGAAACATGTCGCGTACGTATCGGAAAACGTGAGGCTGTATGGTAATTTCACGGCAAAGCAGAATCTCGAATTCTTCACGCGTCTTGCCGGCAGGACGCAGGTGTCCAGTGAGGAATACGCACAGGTGCTCGAGAGGGTTGGTCTGGAGAAGGAGGCGGTTTCACGTCGCCTGAAAGGTTTTTCCAAGGGGATGCGTCAGCGGCTCGGCATAGCTATCGCGATCATGAAGCAGGCTGAAGTCATCCTGCTGGATGAGCCCACGAGCGGTCTCGACCCGAAGGGCGGTGTGGAGTTTCTCAAGCTGTTGGAGGAGTTGCGTCAGGAAGGTAAGGCTATCTTCATGACGTCGCATGACATATTTCGCGCGCGCCAGATAGCGGACCGCGTCGGCATCATGAGCAGCGGCCGGATGGTGCACATCATAACCCGCCAGGAAATCGACGACGACCGCGTTGACCTCAGCAAGCTGTACATCAAGGTAATCGAAGCGAGCCTCGAGGGTGCCGGCGCCCGCGCGGAGACTTCGAGCGCATCATAACAACGTCCGTATGGGAGGCAGCTCGGTGTTCACCGTACTCGTCAAGAAAGAGATACTCAACAACATACTGAGCTTCCGATTCGCGGTCACTTTCCTTCTCTTCTTTCTTCTGATAAGCGGCAGCGTGCTGATGATGGCTGCCAACCACCAGAAACAGGTTCTCGATTACTCCAACGCGAAGGCAGCGTACCGGCAGCGCATCAGTCAGATGCGCGATTACAACGAGTTCGAGATTTTCGGCATGACGGACCGCCGAAGGCCGAATCGATTGAGCATCTTCGCGATGGGGCTGGAACCGGACATGTCCCGTTCGGTGACGAACTCCCAGATGCGCAACGTGGAGATCGGTGGAACGCCGTACGCAAACCCGCTGTTCGCCCTTTTCTCCACGCCGGACGTGACGTACATAGTGAACATCGTTGTCAGTCTGCTGGCGATACTGTTCGTATTCGATGCGGTCTCCGGAGAGAGGGAAGAGGAGACCCTGAAACTGATCTTGTCCAACCCTGTGCCGCGCGATATGATTCTGATGGGCAAGTGTGTGGGCAGTCTTGTGTGTCTTTGCGCCGCATTTCTGATCTCCCTGGGTGTCGGACTCGTTGCTGCGCGTGTGAGCATGTCTCTGGTGTTTACACCGGGGCAGTGGTTGCGTATCGGGATTTTGATTATGACGTCGCTGCTGTACATCTCGTCGTTCTTGATGTTGGGGCTGTTCATTTCTACCTGCGTGCGCGGGTCCGGAACGAGCTTGATGATATCGTTGCTGGCGTGGGTCGTACTGGTTCTTGGGATACCGAACGTCGTTCCGATCGTGGCAAGGCAGGTTGTCCCGCTGGAATCCACCCAGAAGCTCGCGAGCGAGATGAGGGCTATTGAGCAGGAAGAGTGGGAGGCAGTGAAAAAGACGATGCGCAGAGGCATGAGCAGAGAGGAAAGCCGCCGCATTTTTACTGAAACCAGGCGCACGATCGAGGACCGTTCGGAAGCGCTCACCGATTCGTACATGAACAAGTTCGTCAATCAGGCGTCGGTTGCGAGAGTAATGTCCCGCATATCGCCGTCGGCATGTTTCACTTACGCCTCGACAACGCTCACCGGGACAGGCGTAGACGCGTATGAGGGATTTATCCGGTACGTGCATGAGGATTTCCGGGACCAGTTTGAAGCGAGCCTTTCAGAAATTAGAAGACCGAGTCGATCGCGGCGAGAGAGCAGCGATCAGGTCGATCTTACGAAACTGCCGGAGTTCGCGCTGACAGGGCCGACAACTGAACTTATTCTTAAAGACTCGCTGCTGGATATCGCGCTGCTTTTCGTCTATAACACGCTGTTCTTTCTGGGCGCTTTCGTGAGGTTCTTGAGATACGACGTGAACTGATGAGGCGCAGCCAGGGTTAACGCTATGCTCGTGACGTTGCTGAAAAAAGAGTTCTTGGAACACGTCTTAAGCCTCCGGTTCATCGTCGCCTCCGTATTGAGTCTCGTTCTGGTGACGCTGAGCCTGATTGTGCTGAGGGCCGATTACGTCCAGAAGAAAGAGGCGTACGACCTGAACAGGGAGAGTTACAGGAAGGAAGCCGAGCGGCTGGGCGACTACACGCAGCTTCAGATGCAAGGCATCCACGTCGACAGGCCTCCGGCGAAACTGCAGGTCTCTTATTACGGGCTCGAGAAAGTCGAGGACAAGAGCACCCAGATCATGGCGTTCATGGTGCCGGCAACACAAGGCGAGCTATACAAGAGCCCGGCATCGGCGCTGTTTCCGACTCCCGACATACTCTATGTGGTGGCCACCGTACTGAGCCTGATGGCGTTTGTGTTCAGCTACGATGCGGTGTGTGGCGAGCGCGAGTCCGGGACCATGCGACTTATGCTGTCCTACAGCGTGCCGCGTGACAGGTTTATCCTTGCGAAGTGGTTAGGCGGCTACCTCAGTCTTGCGACACCGTTCGTGATAGCGCTCGTTGTTGCTGCGCTGATCATATTTGTGTCGCGGAGCGTAGGATTCACCGGCAATCAATGGTCCGCATACGTGCTCGCGGCAGTCGGGAGTCTTCTTTTCATAGCTGTGATGTTCTCTATCGGTATGTTCGTGTCGAGCCGGTGCGCGCGGTCGGCAACCGCGATAATGATTCTGCTTTTCATTTGGGTCGGTATGGTGTTGTTCGTGCCCAACGTGAGCCCGTACATTTCCAATCAGGTGAAGCGCGTGACCCCGATCGACGTGGTCGAGAACCAGATGCGCCAGGAAATCGGCGATCTCGTGCGCGAGCTTACGCAGAAGATGGAGCAGTTGGGGCGCGAGTACGAGCCGCAGTTTAGGAAGGGAGGCGAAGCTGCGCAGCAGGCGATGGTCGAGTTTGGAGAGAGGATGAACGTAATATGGAAGGAATTCCAGAACAACACCAACATGGTCGGCGAACGGAACATCCGCAATTTCGAGAATGAGCTGAACGGGCAGATAGCAGTTGCCAAGATCATCTCGCGCCTTTCGCCTGTTTCCAGCTACGTATACATCGCGACGGACGTGGCAGGGACCGGCGTGCGCAAACAGCTTCATTTCATGGAAGCGTTGCGCGAGTATCAGACGGAATTTCGCGGATACATCGGCCGCAAGACAGAAGGGGCGTTTCCCTTCGGCGGTTCGGACGAAGAAGAATCTTACGACATATCTGATATGCCGGTATTCAATTACGCGGAGGAACCGATCTCGGATCGCGTCGCTGGTTCGTTACTGGATTTCGGGCTGCTGGGTGTTGAGGCTTTGTTCTTCTTTATGGCGGCGTTCGTCTCCTTTTTGCGCGCCGATGTGATGTAGAGGCCGGATTTCCGGGTCCGAGCATCTTTGCGTTTTGCGGTGGCATTCAGTATAATGAGATGCCTCGGCGTTTGGGCCATTTCACGCGTGCCGCTAGGGCGGTACAGCACCGAAGGGAGGTAGTCACGATGAAGTCAGATTCTATTGACAGGAGAAGTTTTTTGAAACTGGGTTCCGTCGGCGTAGCTGCCGCCGCCGTGGTAGGCGCTGGTGAACCGGCCGCCGAAAAGATACCTCCGCAGGCGAGAAGAAAGGACATCCCGTATCGGACCCTGGGCCGCACTGGTATGAAGGTTTCCGTGATCGGCTACGGAGCGATGCGTACGCGTGAAGCGGCGGTAGTCAAAGCGGCTTTCGACCGAGGTGTCAACTGGCTCGACACGGCTCGAGGCTATATGCGAGGTAAAAACGAGGTCATATGCGGCGAAGCGCTCGAGGGTTACCGCGATAAGGTCTATGTGACCACCAAAACGCCGGCGCGCTCCAAGAGTGGAATACTCCGCGACATTGATGAGTCCTTGCGGAGCTTGAAGACCGACCATGTTGACCTCCTTTTGCTCCATAGCGTCGACGACGAACCGGAAGAAGGATTCTTGTCAGAAGAATTCTTGATGAGGCAGGAAACCAAAGCCGCGCTGGCCCAGATTCGCAAAGAGGGCAAGACGCGGTTCGTCGGCGTCTCAACCCATAACCAAGTAAAGGTTATTGATGTTCTGTTGAAAGACCCGGACAAGTTCTACGACGTCGTGCTTGTGCCGTACAATCACGAGCAGAAGGACAACAAGGCGCTCAAGGATGCTATCGCCCGTGCCGCCAAGGCCAATATCGGCGTGATTGCAATGAAGACGCAGGCAGGCGGCTACAAGACGAAGGAACTGGGTGACATCAGCCCGCACCAGGCGGCGCTCAAGTGGGTGCTTCAAGACAAAAACGTCACGCTCGCAATTCCCGCAATGGTCGACCTCCAACAGCTCGTTGAAGATACCGAAGTCATGAAAATGATGAAGCTGACGCGGGTTGATGAGCAGATTCTCGATCGTTATTCCGCCGCAATTGCGCCGTTCTACTGCGTGGGATGCGGGGAATGCAAGGGAACGTGTCCCAGAGGGGTGGCGATTCCTACCGTCAACCGTTGCCTGATGTACGCGGAAGGTTATGGCGACTTGGAGCTGGCGCGCTCGGTCTATGCGGAGCTACCTTACGGCCGGACAGCTGCAACGTGCACCGATTGTCCGGAGTGCGTCGCTGAGTGTCCCAGAGGTCTCCAGATCGCGCAGAAGATGAGCTCGGCACGGACCATGTTCGCGTAGCTTACCGGCATCTGCCGGTCCCCGCTGATGGGAATGAACATGGCCCGAGGACGAAAGACAATGAACCGATCCCGTAATAGTGTTGCGGCAGTCGTGTTGTGCTTGATGCTGGTGGTGTTCGGTTGCGGCAGGTCAAGCGCCCCCGCCGGGGTCGCCGGGATGTTGCCGGTGCCCGGTTTCGCCGAAGGATGGCGCAGTGAGGTCGGCGTGCGGCTCTACCAGAGGGATAACCTTTACGAGCACATCAACGGGGAGGCGGAACTGTATCTCCCTTACGGTTTCGTGGAGGCAGCCGCAACCACCTATGACCGTACGGGCGGCACCGCAGGCTCCGTGTCGGCGGACGTGTACGAGATGGGCTCGTTACTGGATGCATTCGGGCTGTATTCCAGCTATCGAAGCCCTGACAAGGCTGCGCCCGGCTTCGGCAGCGACGGCTTCCACGACAAGTACCAACTGATGTTCTACCAGGACAAGTACTTTGCACGTCTGACGGCCTTGGGCGAGTGGGACGGAAGCGCGGATGACCTGCTGGCGTGCGGCCGAGCCATCGCGGACAAGCTGCCGCAGCCGGCAACCAGTCCTCCCGAACTCGAGATGGTCAAGATCGACGGCGTGGAGCCGTCCTCGGTGGTCTACCTCGCGGAAAGCGTCCTGGGATACGCGTTCTTTCCGAAAGGTTTCACCGCGAATGCCACGCTTGATGGCGAGTCAGCACGGGTCTTCGTAGTGTTCGCGGGCACGGATCCCGACGCTGTCGTACAGAAGTATACCGACTACCTCAAGGAGTATGGCGCGGAGCCGCAGTCGATGCCGATTCCGTCAGGCGAGTGTTTGGTCGTCGAGGATCCGCTGCACAGAGGCACCGTCCTGGACACGGCCGGCTCCTTTGTCATTGGGGCGACGGGGCTTGCCGATCCCGAACAAGCGGTCCCGCTGATAGAGCGGATGCGGGCGGGCGTCCTCGCGTCTCGGGAAGGATCTTGACGACGCGCACGGACCGTGCTGTACAATAGAAGTGTGAAATGGCAGAGCTCGCCCGTTGGCGAACTGCGAAGAAGTCCTATACAGGGTGTAACAGCAATGAGACCCCGCAATACAGTGTCGGTTCTGAGCGTTCTCCTGGTGTGCCTTCTAGCGGCGAACGCGGGGTTATGCGCTCAGAAGAAAAATCCTGCCAGAATCGACAAGCGCAGAACCGAAGCGACCCGGGAGAAGCCCGCGAAGAAGGATGCTCTCGCCGAGAAGCTTTCCCGCCGCGTGTCTGTGGACATTGAGGGTGAAACACTGGAGAATTTCATCTACGGGCTGAGCGAGCAAACGGACGTCAATATGGTGATTGACTATGGTGCGCTGGAGGGTAGACCGGAGATACGGTTGCCCAGGTATAGTCTCAAGGACATCACGCTCCATTCCGCTCTCAAGGCGATACTCAAATCGGTCGGGCTCGATTTCAAGGCATACAGGCATTTCGTCTTCATTTCGACCACGCCACGGCTGAATCGGTACTCGTTGGAGCCGCT
The DNA here is from genome assembly GCA_965603355.1 of uncultured bacterium. Lineage (GTDB taxonomy): Bacteria > Hydrogenedentota > CBFDCQ01 > CBFDCQ01 > CBFDCQ01. The sequence continues at coordinate 370 of CBFDCQ010000011.1, read as the reverse complement.
CGAGACGCGGGTCTACAAGCTGGACATCGTCGCGATGGAATCGCTCCCGAAGGTTGCCCTGTTAAACATCGCAGGAGCGGCGCAGGGTAACATCGGCTCGATTATGCAGATGATGTTACCGGTCAACCAGGGGCTGGTAGGCGGTGTAACGCCCGGCGGCCCTGCCACCGCCTCGCCCGGCCAACCACAGCAGTAGATCGCCTGCTTAAGTCACACGCCCGCCAAGATCACAGACGCCGAGCAACGCAGAGGCGCTGGACGCACCTTTACGCTGTGTCCCGTCTTGGCGCTACCTCAAATCCGTCCTGCTAGTATGATACGCCCAACGCCGGGGCAGTCATCCAACCCCACTTGATCAGTATCTTGTTCG
>CBFDCQ010000010.1:0-61584 GCA_965603355.1 uncultured bacterium | reverse complement strand
GGTGGCTGCCGTCCATCTGTACCAACTCCCCAAAATGCTCCCTGCGGGGCCGTCTGCTGCGGTGTTTGCCCCGCTTGCGACGTCTCTTCCATTGACCATCGACCATAAGCCACCGCCGCAGCGTCTCGTTGTCCAGCTCATACCCATCACCCGCCAGCTTCTCCGTGGCCAGCGTGGGACCGAATCCCTCATAGCGCTCCCTGTAGCGCTCAAGCACCGCTCGACGAAACTCATCCGGCTTCGCACTATTGGACCTCCTGCCACGGCTGCGGTGCACAAGACCAGCGTCTCCCTCCTCACGAAACCGCTTATAGCTGCGGCGAGATTGCCGATACGACAACCCCAGCTTCTCTGATACCTCCAGTATCGTCATACGACCCTCTACTATACCCTCGAACTCCACCTTGCGACGCCTCTCCTTCGCACTCATCAACAATTCTCCCTCCATAATCACCTCCTTCTCAAAGGAGGTTACCATAGAGGACATTTCTATCGAGCTCACAAGAGGACATTATCACGGAGTTATGACAAACGCAAACTTGTGACTTGACAAAACAGCGGTCATGGTTTATACTACTGCTAAGTCGAATATTCGACGGTGGTACTATCTTGTCTGGCTGAATCGGGGGAGGGGGATCTCCGGAGTTTTCCTACCTAAGACGGAGGTATCTGCTTTCCCGATGTGAGGGGGTGGTACGAGATATCTTCATTTCTACGTTGTCCTTTGAATCACGACCGGATTTTTTCTTCGTTCCATAATTGGGGGTTGGCACGCCGAGCAGCGTCTCCCTGCCGCCGCGCGATGCGGCGGGTAGCGCGAGGAGGGCTTGTAAGATGAACGTGCACAGATTTTCTATAGCTGTAATGGTTGCGGCTGTGCTGTTGTGTGTATCCGGTGGGGCTTGGGGCGCGGGGAGCGCGGACAATTTCTTTTTTGAGATCGGCCCCGGAAATACCCGTGCCTGGAATGATGGCGGCAGCGGGTATGATGAGGGTTCGTGGTACTACTATCCCAACACCTTCTGGTGGAACACGTGGTTCTACAATGGTCCCTTGGATGAGACGAGGCAGAAAGTGATCACCGGGTGGGTCAGCGTCGTGGGAACGGACCCGACGAATAACGTGACGGTCGTCGTTAACTGGAGCACTCCCCTGTGGCCGCCGGATGGCCCACCCCCGCTTCCGCCGCTGGATCCCGAGGACGAGGCCGACTTTATCGTTCGCAGCGCAGCCATCATCGACACTGAAAGTATAAGTACGGAGGTGCCTATCGGTGAATTCATCTATCTGGAGATTCCTGATTACAACCCGGAATGGGTTTCAATCGATGTACAGGGAGAAAACGTCTTTATCGAAGGCGAGATATACCATGTGTGTCTGCCGACGGGCGAGCCGGGTACCCAGTACGGTGTGAACTTCACAGTCGAGAAGGGCGCGGTGGGCCTGCCTGCGACGGCGGTGAACACTGATCCCGATAACGAGAACGATGTCTACATTGGCGGCGGCGGCACGAACCTCAAGCGACTGGATGGGCCGGACGTGGCGCTGCTCGGCCTGGTACCCGACGACGATATCGATGCCATCTCGTACGGCGATCCGAACGTCTGGGTGGACTTTCTGGAGGTCGACGAACAGCCGCTAATATGGCACTTCTCGGTGGACAAGAATGCGCTTGGCGTTCCGCTGACCGACGTAGATGACGAGGTGACCACCGGCACGCAGAGTATAGCTGTACCTGTCAATCCCGAGGAAGCGCTCGGCGATTACTTCTACTTGTTCATGGGCGGAGTGAATACCCTCGTGGGTGATGAAGAACAGCTGGGTCTCGCCATCGGCGGCGGTACGCCGCATTCGACGGACGAACTCAACGGTTTGGACTTGCTGGCTGCCCTTATCGATGAGGGGGAAACGGAATACTTCCAGCCGGGCAGATTCTACTTCTCGCTGAAAGCGGGATCCCCGTCGCTGGCGACGTATCGCGTGCACCAGGCGGATATCCTAACTCCGGACGGTGCGGGCGGGATCAAGGTTGCAGGCGTTGCCGACGGTCTTGCAGTTGAAGGCGATCGTGTAACCCTGGGCATCCCTGCAGACAACGATCTTGACGCGCTGTTCGTCGACATGGCAGGCGTACCGTTCTTCTCTGTGGAGCAGACGATTCCGGCCGTCGCCGATCGTGCTGCTAATCCCGGCGACATTCTCGTGCCGGACGGATTCTTAGCGAATCTGGGACCTCCGTTCGGGCGTGCTAAGGACGGTGTGCCCGACGAGTATTTCTGGGCTAGCAGCCTGGGCTTGCAGACTGCCGAGGATACGGAATACACACACGAAGATAACCTTGACGCGCTTGATGTTGAGACTGCCGTAATCGATGCCGAGTCCGAACCGCAACCCGGTGGAGGAGACTCGCACGCGGCGGTGGGTCCGGACACCGACGGGGACGGTCTGCCGGATTCGGTCGAGGACGGTGGTGGCGTGTACGTTGGTCCGTTGCAAACAGGCACTAATCACCAAGACACGGACAGCGACGACGACGGGTTCTCGGATATGCTGGAAGTCATCCTGGGTACCGACCCGAACGTTCTGGGTAGCAACTCGCCCTTTACCCCGGTATGGGTGGACTTCGGCAGCACGTCAACCGTCGAGTTGGGGACGCAGACCTTTCCCACCTCAACGATGGCGGACGCCGTCAGGCAGGTATCTGTGGGCGGCACGCTTAAGATTACAGACGCCAGCGGTACCAACAACACGCTAGAGACGCCGACCATTACCAAGGCGATGCGCATCGAGGCCGTTGCCGGCCCGATCGTCATAGGACAATAGGAATGCTGTAACGGAGAGAAGACGGTGCCGACTCGGCCGCTTGTGGCCGGAGAGGCGTGCCCCGAGAAGTGGAGGAGGACTGCTTGCAGGAGAAATGAGGGATGAACGACGGCCGGCTGTGAGGCCGGTATCGTCCAGCGTCATTTTGAGCAACAGCCGGACGAGCGGGGCGCCTCAAAGCGCGGGGCGGGACGCTTCGTTGAGGTTGTTTGTAAAGGTTGCGTTAACGGATACCAGAAGAGTCCGAAAAGGTAGGAGGGCCGGTACGATGAGGACGTACAGGATTTCCGTGGCAGTTGTGGTAGGCGCTTTTATGTTGTCTGTGGCAGGTGCGGTATGTGCTCAAGATGTTGCCGCGGGATATGACCTTCTCAGCACAGTTGAGGACGTTACGATCGTGTTCGGGACGGGTGAAGGAGAGATGCCCCCCGCTCCCGCTGATTTCTTCGGGCCGGGTTCAGACCCCTTTGAAGGGACGGTGGTTTGCGAAGGGCACCCGCCGCCGCTGCCCGACGTGGGCGCGTGTGAAGGCGATCTTGGAGTGACAGATACGGTTGTTGAAAGGAAACAAGTTGCCGAGCTGCCCGGCACGCCTTCAACAGACACCGTTGACATTGAAATGGTGGCGCTGTCGCTGGTAAGCGTCGCTCCCGTCACCGTGACGTTTGATGGTGGGGCCAGCTCGTCCGATTACGATGTACAGGTGACGCTCCACGGCACGGAGCCGTCCGTCGGCACTATGGACATCAACAAAACGCACGAGAACGGCGGGACGTTCGATGCGGAGTTGACTGTGTATCCCAAATTCATCTTTACGAAGGTCTCGGGCGCTTCAGGGCAGAACGAAGTGGAGCTGGAGGACTTTGCGCAGTACCAGAACTCCTTCATAGTTGAAGGTGCGCCATGGGAGTACGAGGCTGCCGGGTTGGATTGTCCTGAATGCACGTCCAATTTTGCGCCTGGATACAGCGAAGGCGTAAAGGGTGCGTTCACGTTGTACGGTGATCACTACGACCAGACTCTTGAGGTATCGTGTCCCGGGCCTTGGGGACCGGCTGTGGACACTTTCTACATAACTTTTGGGCCGGACGGTCCCACCGACTGGGGCGGAAGCGGTTATAACGGCGGGGAGTGGTATGAATATGAAAGCGGGTGGTGGAACACGTGGTTTTATAATGGCCCACTGGATGAGACCAGGTGGAAGGTGATCGTTGGGTGGATCGCGGTCACAGGCTTGGAGCCCACAAACTCCGTGACGGTCGCCCTCAACTGGAGCACTCCCGAGTGGCCGCCGGACGGTCCGCCGCCTCTTCCTCCTCCTGACGGTCCGGTGGAACTGGCGGATGAGCCCACCTATATCGTTCGCGAGATCATTTACGACAATGAGAATGTGGTTGAGTACGTTTCGCCCATCTACTGGGAGGTTTTGTTGTATAACCCGGAATGGGTATCAATTGATGTAATGGGAGACAACGTCCTGGTCGAAGGCGAGATCTATCACGCATGTCTGGCGACGGAACCCCAAGAGACGCGTTATGGGGTGAATTTCACCGTCGAACAGGGTGCGGTGGGCCTTCAGGGGTCGGCGGTCAACACCGATCCGGATAACGAGGACGATGTCTTCATTGGCGGTGGCGGTACGAACCTTCTGCGTTTGGAGGGTCAGGACGTCTCGCTGCTCGGCCTGGTACCGGACGACGATATCGACGCTATCTCGTACGGCGACCCCTCAGTTTGGGTGGATTTTACGGACGCCGCCGACCAGACTCTGTTCTGGCACTTCTCGGTGGACGAGTTCGCCCAAGGTAAGCCGCCGGGTCCGGGGTCCAACGATGTGAACGTCGAGTGGACTACCGGCTCAGGTGTGACGCCGAGTCCGGAAGAAGCGCTCGGCGATTATTTCTGGAGCACGCTCAATGGGCAGAACACCCTTGGGGGCGACGAGGAACAGCTCGGCCTCGCGATCGGCGGCGGTGACCCGCATACGACGGACGAACTCAACGGTCTGGACTTGCTCGCGGTTGTTATCACCGAGGCGACGGAGTTCTTCCAGCCCGGTCAGTTCTTCTTCTCGCTGAGGGCTGGTTCCCCGTCGCTCGCGACATACAGGGTGCATGAGGCGGATATCCTGACCCCGGACGGGATGGGCGGGATCAAGATCGCCGGCTTCGGCGACGGCCTTGCGGGTCCGGGCGACCACGTGAGCCTCGGGATACCCGCGGATAACGATCTCGACGCGCTGTTCGTGGACCTTGCTGGCGTGCCGTTCTTCTCCGTCGAGCAAATAATAGTGAATCCGGCCGGTTGGGATGCCAATCCCGGGGACATTCTCGTTCCGGACGGTTTTTGGACTGGCGTACCGGACGGTGTCGCCGACGAGTTTACCTATGCTGGCGCGTTAGGTCTGCGTGATAAGGACATGTTCGACGAGTTTGATGATAACCTGGACGCTCTTGATGTGGAACTCACTGCAATCGAGCCCACGGAGGAGCCGCCCGGCGTAGCAGACACGCACGTGGACGAGGGCGTGGACACCGACGAAGACGGCCTGCCGGATTCGCTCGAGACGGGCGTGTATAGCACAAACCCGAACGTGCCGGACAGTGACGGTGACGGGTTCTCGGATATGCTTGAAGTCATCCTGGGTACTGACCCGAACGTTCTGGGCAGCAACTCGCCGTTTACCCCGGTATGGGTGGACTTCGGCGCGACAGGCCCTGAGATGGGAACCCAGATCTATCCGACTAAAACGATAGGAGATGGCGTAAAGCAGGTATCTGCAAGTGGCACGATCAAGATCACAGACGCGAGCGGCACAGACTACACTACAGAGACGCCGACTATTACCAAAGCGATGCGCATCGAGGCCGTCGCTGGCCCGATCGTCATAGGACAATAGGAGTGCTTTAGCGGAAAGGAAGAGAACGGTACCGACGCGGTTGTTTCTGTCCGGAGCGTCGGCCGGCTGTGACGCCGGTGTTGCCCAAACTGGAGTCTGAGGATAGCTGCACAAGCAGGCGGGATGTGATATAAATATAGCGAAGTATGTCGGGGGGTGATAGCGACAACACGCAATAACTGCCCAGAGTGGCTTTAACGATGAAAGGGAAGAAGGGTAGGGCTGGCTTCCCGTTTTTCCGGGAGGCGAAACAAGGAGAAGGAGGGAAGGACAATGAGGATCGTTGGTTTTGTATTGGCAGCAATGTTGCTGCTACCGCTGAGCGCGCTGGCACAAGACCATACTGGCGATTGGTGGATCACAGGTGAGCTGACTGCCGAGGGGACGGTCCAAGTGTTTGGAGCTAGCACCGACATTGCACCATTCAGTGGCTGGTCCGGCACGAGCCACTTTGTCCAGGTCCGGCAACCGAATGCTGTGTCTTCAGGGCGTTCCTCCGGGTTCCTATTCAGCAACAATCAGACCAGCGGTGCCGGCAAGAACATCGCGCAGCTTATGTTCTGCAATGAAGCAATCGCAAGTACCACAAAGGTCATCGCCCAGATTCTTGCGCAGACCGATGGGGCAATTGACGATGGTAAGCTTGTCTTTCGGACCTTTGATAGTGGAGCTGCGCACGCTGCGTTAACCCTGTATCACACTGGTGATGCCACGTTCAGTGGTGAAGTGAGCGCGAAGGTTGTCGAGGTTCGCGGAGCCGACATAGCCGAGATGTTTGACGTGCGCAGCGAGGAAACCACGCCCCAGCCGGGCATGGTCGTGAGCATCGATCCGGACAATCCCGGCGGGTTGACTGTCAGCTCGAAAGCCAACGACCGCACCGTGGCAGGCATCATCAGCGGCGCCGGCGACCTCAAGGCCGGGATGCGCATGGGGCAGAAAGGCACGCTGGCATACGGCGACCATCCCGTCGTGCTCGGCGGCCGCGCCTACTGTTATGTGGACGCTACCAAGGCGCCTGTACAGCCCGGCGACCTGCTCACGACGTCCGACGTGCCGGGCCACGCAACGAAGGTTACGGACTACGAAAAAGCTAACGGTGCCATCATTGGCAAAGCCATGACACCGCTCGAGAGCGGTCGTGGTCTGGTAATGGTGCTGGTTTCTTTGCAGTAACCGGAAGCCCGAAGCCAGAAGTCGGGAGAAGAAGAGAAGCCCTTTTTCACGAGAGCGGAGGAGGGCTTCTTTTGCAGAGTCAGCAGATCGAAGCGCTTTCTCTCCAGCGCAGCGTCGACAAATGTTCTGCATCGTGCTCGCGCGACCCCAGGAGCCCACAGTGGAGTTCTGCAGTTCACGGCGGTTGTCTCAGAACTAAAAGCGTGTTAAAATGCCTGTTGCGGCATATCTTGTCCGTCGCGAAAAGAATCGGACGTCACTGGAGAAGTTGAGAGACGCAATGAACGAACGAGCGCGGTATATTGAGTCGGTCGAATCTGAAGTACGCGATTACTATGACGGACTTGCGCCCAACTACTCGCGTTGGGTCAAGCGGTATAAGTATTACTATCGCCGCAAGTCTCGAGTTCTTCGTCACCTCTTTCCCATTCCAGGCCGGGTTCTCGAGATCGGCTGCGGCCTTGGGCAGAATCTCGCAGGAATGAATCCGGAGTACGGTCTGGGGATCGATTGTTCTGGACGGATTATCGAAGAGGCGCAAAAGCGCTTCCCTAAATCCGACTATCCCAACCTGGAATTCCGGTGCATGTCGGCCATGGATGTTGGGAAGATTAACGAGAAATTCGATACGATTATCCTTGTCAATACGATCACAGAGATTCCTGAGCTGATCGATCTATTCCGTGAAATACAACAACTCTGCACCCCCAGTACTCGCGTTATGCAGCTTACTTATAACTATGTCCTGGCCCCCCTTGTCAAGCTGGCTGGGATGTTGGGCATTGCGCCCAGACACCCCACACAGAACTGGCTTACCAGGACCGATTTGGAGAACATTGTCAAACTGGCCGGTTTCGAAACCGTGCGGGAAGGGTATGACCTGATTGTGCCGTTTGGTGTGCCTTTGTTTGCCGATCTGATCAACCGGTTCGTACCCCTCATCCCTGGACTCAAGTACCTTGCCATGTTCTATTTCACGGTAATGCGTCCCAGTGTCCCGCGAGGAAAGGTGAACGACTTTTCTGTGTCTGTCTGCGTCCCGTGCAAGAATGAGGAAGGCAATATAGCCGGACTGGTGGAGCGCATTCCAGAAATGGGCTGCGGCACCGAAATCATCTTTGTAGATGACCAGTCAACGGATGCTACCGCGCAAGAAGTGAACATGCAAATCGCCAAACACCCTGAAAAGAGCTTTACGCTTGTCAAAGGCCCGGGCAAAGGCAAGGGGGCGGCATGTCGGGCGGGGTTCGCTCGCGCCCAAAACGATATTCTTATGATTCTTGACGCGGACATGACGGTAATGCCTGAAGACTTACCGCAGTTCTTTGAAGCACTTGTGGCGGGTAAGGGGGAGTTTATCAACGGATCTCGCTTGGTTTACCCCTTGGAAAACGATGCAATGAAATATGCAAACATTATTGGTAATAAGCTCTTCGGACTTGCATTTTCCTTTCTGTTGTCACAGCGCCTTAAGGACACCTTGTGCGGAACCAAGGTTATCTGGCGCAAAGATTATGAGAAGATTCTTGAGTCGCGCGCGCATTTTAGCGAAGTCGATATGTGGGGCGACTATGACTGGATATTTGGGGCCGCGAGGCATAACCTGCAGATCGCGGAACTCCCCGTGCACTATCGTATGCGCGTCGAGGGTGAAACGAAGATGACCAAACGTTTCCGCAACGCGTGGGTTATGTTGAAGATGTGCAACGTGGCTTTTTGGAAAGTAAAGTTACTTTAGACTTGTCGCACAGTGTTGGCAGCGCCCAATGCGTGGGTTTGCACTGAGACAATGGAGGATGAAGCTATGCTGCCTCAAACGGTGGTCAGAGCGAGAATTGGGTTGATGATGTTGCTGTATAACTGGTTCAAGATTCGGCGACCACTGACCTCTCAAGTCCTTGTCACCAAGTACTGCAACTACAATTGCAGACAGTGCTTCGTATATCCGATGGAGCAACGGGAGAAAATCGCGAAGACCAAGGAGCCGACTCTGAAGATGCTGGAATACCTCTTCGACGAATCGGTCAAGATGGGCGCACAGGTTATCATTCCATTTGGAGGTGAACCTTTGATCCGGCCGGACATAGGGGATGTCATCAAAGCGATCAAAGTGCGGAACCGCTACTGTCTGATGTATACGAACGGGTCGTTGGTCAAAGATAAGATCAAAGACATTCTTCTCACCGACCAGCTTGTTGTAAGTATTGATGGTCCGCCCGAGGTTAATGATAGCATCCGCGGCAAAGGCAGCTACGACAAGGCCATTGAAGCGTTGGAGATAGCGTTGGATCACGGCTTGGTCTGCCGTCTTCACACGTGCCTGATTGATGAGACCATGGACTCTCTGCCGCACATGATCGAGCTCTCGAAGAAGTACGACGTCATGATCAATTACGGCTATTGCGACGCCACGGGGTACCGACGAGCGGCGAAAGAGGATATCGAACTCGATCGGGGCAAAGTCATCAAGTTCCTCAAAGAGCTTCTCGAAGCCAAGAAGGCCGGTGAAGGGAAAATTGCTTCACCTGCGAAAGCCATTGCGGAATGCATTCGGGTGATGGAGGAGTGGCCGGTTGAAGGCACGCTGCTCACCAAAGAGGAGGAGAAACAATTCCGGCACCTTCACATCCCCAAATGCGCATTGCCGTTTTCAAACATCTACATTGACTCGGACGGATGCGCGTATCCCTGCCTGCCATTATGGGGGAAAGACGGCAAGCCGGGCCCGAACGTGTATGAGCTCGGCCTAAAGAAATGCTGGGATATGTACAAGGACCTCGACTGTTTCCAGTGCTCGTCGGTCTTCACGATCGAAAAGGGCTTTTTCTACAGCTTCAATCTAGGTATGTTGCTTGAGTACATTTCCGGCTTTGAGTTTCTCCGACATGCCCAGAGGCCGAAAAAAAAGTGTGCCTCGTAGCGGCGGAGGTGGAATAGGGCATGACTATGCGGCCCGATGTTGCACAACGCGAACGGGAGCATTTTAACCGCCTCGCGGAAAAGGTTGGCGAAGCCGGTTCGCACCGTACCACCAAGGCGGGTCTTCAGCGGATGCAGCGCCGCGGGCGTATGCTGGCCGACGTGATCCGTGAATACGACAACCCTTATGTCTTGGAGATCGGCGCGGGAGCAGGGGCCTTTTCACATTATCTCTTGGAGGAAATACCCGACTTGCGGCTGCTTGGATGCGACATATCGCCCAAGTGCATCGAGATCGCCAATGACCGATACGGCCGCCGGTTCGCCAACGCCCGCTTTGATGTGAGCGACTGCACCGAACTACATTACGGTGCCGATACGTTCGACTGCGTCTGCGGCTGTTCTATCCTTCATCACCTGCCCCTCGAATCCACGCTGGCAGAGTGTTTCCGAGTACTCAAACCGGGGCGTCCCATTTGGTTCTCCGAGCCGAACATGCTCAATCCCCAAATCATGATCCAAAAGAACATCCGTCTTGTCGGCAAATGGGTTCAGGACACGGAAGATGAAACCGCCTTCTTCAGGTGGTCCATGGCGCGCGTGCTCCGCAAAACAGGGTTTGTCGACGTCTGCGTACGCCCTTTCGATTTCCTGCATCCGAGTGTTCCCGACTTGCTTGTCGGTTTGTTCGGCGTTATTGGAAAGCTCGTTGAGAGAATTCCAGTGCTTAATGAAATTGCCGGTTCTCTCGTTATCCAGGCAAAGAAACTGTAGAGAAGGTCGCTGTGTCACTCTGTTCGCAAGAACTGGCCTGACATATATGTGTTTTCCCCTGAACTTGGTGCCCTTTAGTAGACTTTGTCCGCGCACATGTTAACACGTCGTGGAGTAGTGGAGACGGGGCCATTATGAGCAACGAGCAAGACGCGATGCATCCCAAGTTCTACATGATACCGCGTAACATGGTGGTGCGTACCAACGATGCGGACGTAATTCACTTTTACTACTGGCCCATTGTCGGCTCGCTTTTCCGGAAACGTTGTCAAATGCTATTAGACATGATAGCCGGACGCCGTTACGGTGCGCTTCTTGAAGTTGCCTATGGAAGCGGGATCCTCTTGCCGTCTTTAGCAGGTCTGTGTGAGGATCTCTATGGGATAGATCTGCACGAGAACCAAGCATCTGTGAAACAAATGCTCGGAAACTTACACGTTGAGGCTGAACTCCACACGGGGGATGCGCTTGATATGCCTTTCGAAAATGGAGTATTTGACTGCGTGGTCAGCCTAAGCATGCTCGAACACTTAACCGACCCCGGAGCGGCCATCGACGAAATGTTGCGCGTGCTCAAGCTTGGCGGTGTGTTGGGTGTGGGATTCCCCGTACGCAATCCATGGATGGATTTGGGTATTAGGCTGTTCGGATTCGATACTCAAAGGATCCATCCGTCCTCACACAGAGATATTATTCAAGCACTCGAGAAGCGACGCGCGATTGACAGGAGCGTCAAGATGCCAAGGTTTCTCTCCACCGATCTTTGTCTCTTTTATTGCTGTGCTGTAACAAAATGAAGATGACCTTCTATAGTGTGATTTGTGTACTGTAATGAGACAGTAGAGCCGTTGCCAAGTACTTGACATTATTTGGGTGTTGGAGATAATACACAGGTCGTATCCGGTACTGAGCGGATGCTTCGTGCGGCGGCAAGAAACTCAGCAAACGCAAAGGAGAAAGACTTGAAATGGCGATGAAACAGCTGTCCAGACTGTTGACCTCGATCGGCCGGTGCTGCGGCAAGTTCGCCCTGCCTATTCTTGTGTTGGTCCTGGCCGCGTCTTTGCGTCTTTGGGACCTGGATGGTCGGGGCATGGAAAATCTTGACGGCGGAAAGTTCTATTGGTTCTTGAATGGACGTCTCTCCAATCATGACCTTTCTCTTTGGGGCAAGCCGGGGGAGACGACATATATGTGGGGTCGTCAATCTTATTTTTTAGCCCTTCTTGCCGAGTCCCTTTTCATTCAACGGACCGTGTACGCGATGCTGCTGCACAACGCCATCTGCGGTGTACTGGCCGTGGCACTGCTCATGTGGGCGCTGGAGCGGTACGTAAAAAAAGGAGTGGGTATATTCGGTGGTCTCCTGCTTGCCGTTTCGCCTATGCCGATCTATTACACCCGTCACTTAAAGGATTTTGGGCACACGTTTTTTTTTCTGCTGTTGGGCATGGTGCTCATCTCGGCGGCGTGGCGCAGCCGACGCGTCAGCCATTTCTTCATTGCAGGTCTCATGCTGGGTGTTGGTACTACAGCAAACTACGGCAGCATACCAGCAGTCTTTGCGATTGTGTTAACGGCAGCGCTAATACACATATACGATGCTTTGAAGCGCGAGATTACCCCCTGTCATACCTTCCGTTCGCTGTGTTGTTTCGGGATTGGATTGGCTCTTGTTCCGCTGGCTTTCGAAGCGTTTTACCCAATTATATCGCACTACTTTCCGTTCTGGGAAATGCCGAAAGGATGGGGCTATTTCAAAGGCTTTAACACTCATAGAGCGGTTTTTGCCGGCAACCTCGGAGATGGATTTCTTTATAAGGCGCTGGGTCTGCCATTCTACATCGACTTGTTCAGGAAAGAAGGCTGGTGGATCGCGTATCCGGCGGCGCTAGGTCTTGTATTGGCGCCTTTCAGGCGTGCGTACCGTACACGACATGTCCTTTTGTTCGCTGCCGTTCTTATAATCCCGATTATGCTCTACTCGGTCAGCACATCCATCGGAGACTTGGCACGAAACGCATGGCCGTCCTATAGCGGCTTCGTCGTGTTTGCCGCTATAGGGTGGTACGAACTCGTATCGTGGCTCACCAGCCTGGTACATCGTGGATGGAACGCAATTCCACGAACGGCGCTGAGCACGACGGCGACGCTCGTGATTGTATCGGTGATCGCAGTGTGCGCCGTGCCTGCTGTGAGGCTTGCCACGATAGGGCGATCTGCTGCCGAACAGATCCACCGGTTTATTAAAGTGGATCGCGCCTGCGTCACAGAAGCTAAGAAACTCACATGGCATTGGCAGTGGTATTACTTTCGTGACTGGCGTCGCCTTTCCTGCAAAACGTGGAGTGACGTAGCTGAGCGTTTTCTGCGGGACCGCGTCGAGTATTTGGTTGTCTTACCAAAGATGTTCGTCGATTGGGACAAGAATGAGCTTGCGCAATACGACGGAGCACCGACGTTGGTTGCTTACAACTATCCCGCTAACAGGAGGAAGGGGCGCAAAGCACTGTTGTTCCATTTGCATGATCCCGACATTCTTACAGATAAACTGGGATTAGAGACCATTGCCAAGTTTGATGTGCCGGACACGATCGTGCCAGAAGTTTGCACGCGCTCGACACTTCAAAAGACCATTGAGCAGAGTGCGACACATTATGATTTTCAAACCGAGCAGGATGGAATCTTCGAAGTCCGCGGTCACGTTGACCTCGACGAACCGGGCGAACTCCTGGTACTGGCGGTTGGCACTCCCGACAACCCCGTCAAGTTCTATCTCGAAGTGCTACCTGCACAGCTTCCTAACATCGTGCTGAACGGCCGTCACGCATTGACCAGCTTACAGACCTGTTTCCTTGTGCGAGAGCAGCGTGATGTCCGTGTGTCATTAGCTTATATCCGGTCCCCCTATGCCGATGCGGGCGCCACGAGCCCGCCGACCATTACAGATTTCGCATTGGTCGAGTATGCCAGCAATGTACAGGCCGCCACACCGCGATACCGGCTGGCACCTTCTGTCGACCGGACTGCTTTTCACTCGGAGATCTTGTCGCGGTTTAGCGACAGCTATCTCGAAAAATTGCGTGGCGGCTCGGTTCTTTCGGACAGATGGTACCGGTTCAACACCAAGGACAAGGCAAGAGCATATCTTGCTGTCGGTGCGCCGGTGCAGGACCGTAAGTCACAAAAAACCAAACTGGCCTATGGAAGCACACGTGGGTACAGGCCCGGAACGCCCGAGGCGCCCATTGTCACAATCGATAGTTGGAAAGGCCCGACATCGTCGCCGGTTGGCTTCGCGCACAGAGTCAAGCCGGGCCAATATCGCCCCGGCGCCGTTTACCGCGTCAGCTTCTCGGGGTGGACTAATCTGTTTATGGAGGGCCAAGTCGCCGTCGTGTTTCACCCGACAGGGAAACGAAGCGATGAGCAATGGGTCAAAGGCCGTTCCTTCTGGCGGTCGAGTTGGCAGAAGTATAGCTTTGATTTCATGGCGCCGCCAGACGGCAGTATTCCCTTCTCCATTGTGGTCAAAGAAGCTCGCCCGGGGCACAGCAAGGGGCTCATTCAGGTATCGGACATCTCCGTGCGGGAACTCGATGGACCTGTGCCCAAACTCCGATTCTGGCGTACGCACCCGGTGCCCATGGTTGTGCCCCGCGACCAGGTCAACTTCGCAGAACTCGCTGCCCTCCGACATACTCAAGAAGGGAAAGAGTAGCCATTAACGGGGCTCTTACTCAGAGGGTCCATTTGCCAATGGGATCTTCGAGTAGGGATACGCGGCTGTCAACGAGAACCGCGGACATGGCTCCCATTTGGAAATCTGGGACGAGGCGAACACGCATGGAGAAAGAGGGCGCGACAGGTGGATTCCTCTTGAGGCGAGGCTCGATGCGGGCCCAACTGGTCCAGGTTCTGGAGGATCGCGAACAGCTGCGCCTCCACGCTGCTCTTGTGCCGGTTCGAGCACACCAAGCAGATACTCTACTGCCGAATGTACGTGAGCCAGTGCTCGTACTCTGGGTTCTTGCCTGTGGCGGCGTCCAAGTAAGCGGCGCCGAGTGCTAGTGTTATCTCGCCGGCTTGACCTGTGCCGACTTCCCTGTCGTCGAGCTGCCTTATTGGAACGGCGCCGCCGCTCGTGCACGTGATGAAAATCTCGTCAGCGTCTTGGAGCTCGTCTACGGAGATGGTCGTCTCCGCAACCTGATAGCCTATGTCGCTCGCAACCTGTATCACGGAATTTCTCGTTATCCCGGCCAGGACGGTGCCCAACGGCGGCGTCTTTACCGCGCCACCCTTCACCATGAAGAGACTCTCTGTCGGACCTTCCGCGACGTTGCCGAAACCGTCCAGGAGTATCGCCTCATCAAACCCGTCTTCAATGGCTTCGCGTTTTGCAAGCATACTGCTAAGATAGTTGCCCGCCACCTTTGCCGCCACGGGCGCGGTATCGGGATGGAGCTTCTTGATCGAAGAGATTCTTGCGCAAACAGCGTCCGGCGGTTCAATCGGCGGCGCGACGGCGATGATCACCTGCACGGCGCTCTGTTTGGGCACAACCTGGAGTTCCTCGCCCGCATAGTACGCCAAAGGTCTTATGCAACACCGCGTATACCCGCTGCGCCTGACCGTCTCTTTGGCGGCCTCGACGAGTTCCTCGCGCGAGAACGGCATGCGCATCTTCGTCAGGCGGGCGGATTCCAGAAAACGGTCAACGTGCGCGTCAAGCCTGAATATTGCGGGACCCTGTGCCGTCTCCCTGCAATTGAGGCTCTCGAACACTGTGGAACCGCGTTGGAGACTATGCGACAAGACGTGCACCGTCACTCTGTCCCACTCGATAAACTTGCCGTCAACCCATATCGCAGGTTTGTTCATGAAGTTTTCTCCCGCACCGAATTCGGGCCACAAACCACCGCGCATATTCTACACTCATTGTCGGAGATCGTCCATCAAAATCTTCGGTCGCCGCCGGATCTCGAGGAGAGAGTGTAAGAACGCTCTTCCGGTCGGTCCGCGATGACGGCGAGTCTGCAAGAGCGTGCGGACGACGTGAGGTTGCGTTTAGTGCGATAACTGTGGCGGGCAACAGGTGCGGATTCTACAATCGCGCCCCGGTCGCATGCCGACGTTCAGCTTTCGATTCATTCTGACGCATTTCAAGCACCCTTGCGTTGCGGATCAGCAACGCGTCTAATATATTTAGCCTCAGTAGTTTGCGGATTAAGAGTTAGTATCGTATGCCTATTCTAGACGAGAGATGATGCCTTGCAGCAACATTCGAGTCAGGTTAGGCGCGAGATAAGTGGTGCATAGACCGAAACGCGGCACTATCCTAACTCATTATGGATTAGGGCATTACGAACAAGAAAGTGCTTACTTCTGTAAATTACTGTGGGCATGGCACATAAATTGCACGAACCAATACTGTTCGTTTGGGGAGGGGTACCGCAAGAGGTGCAGTTTCACCCTGGTTTCTCACGGCTTCCGCCTAGCTTGAGAGGGTACAAAAAAAGGACCACAGTGGAGAGATCCGACGAGCGCCGAAAATATTCAAGGTTACATCTAGATCTCCCGATACACATAAGCGGGAAAGATGCTGCAGGACGGACGTTAGAGGAGAACAGTCTCACAGTTAACGTGAGCGCGAGAGGAGCCTATTTCACGAGTCACACACCGTTCGAGGCGCCAATGGAGCTTAGCGTTTCCATTTCGGTGCCTTACAGCGTATGGGGCAAGCTCCCGTTCCCACGACTGGAAGCCCCGGCAAAGGTGGTTCGTGTCGAGAGTCCTCCGTTCAGTGTACCGAGCGAGTCTGAGGAGTGGGGCGTGGCTGTTTGCTTTGAGGAAGCGCTGAGCACGACGTTCGAGACGGCGCGGAGTTTGTTATAGGGGTTGAGATGGGAGCATACGTTCGAATGTTAGGCAATAGTAGGGCAGCAATGGGGAGACAGGTTGTCCGTTATGGATCTTATAGAGGTAAGCAGGGGGAAGGATAGAAAGATGTTGGTTGTTACAGGGACAGCTCTGACCAAGAACACGCCGGTTGCGGTTCTCGAGAAGTTGGAGTGTGCGGAACGCAACTCCGCGCCACGACAGGAGCCGACCGGTCCCGCCGAACGCGTGAGGGAGGGGGAAGCGCAAAGCGCACCTGAAGCGCTAACTTGCCCGAGCTCGACATCTCCCGACCGGGGATAGCAGGAGCGCACCGTTCGCAAGTATCTCAAGCAAGACGTTATCTTTCAGCACCGTGTCCAGTACGCCCGACTCTCCGCTGAGCGGCCGCCGTCGTTCAGCAGAAGGACTCGCCGGGATCCACTCAGTTGTCTTCGCCCCGATAACTGTGCTAGACTATTCAGCGCAGTGGCAACAACTGCCGTCGTCCTTCCGCGGTTTGGTCTCAGTGACAGCGCAGGACCGTTCCTCGGGAGCGTTATCTGGAGTGCCCCCGGCGATACTGAGGACCTGAGCGGAGCATGTTGAGAGCCGGAGGCGGCACTCGTGACGGCAACGGAGGCAGCGGGCTCATTCGGCGCCGCGAGGAATGAAAGACGTGTTTGAGACATTTCAGCATGACATGTCTGATGTTAAACGGATATTCGGTGCGACGGGGATCATTCTGGCCGGCGGTAAGAACGTGAGACTCCGCTCCGACAAGATGTCTATGCGTGTCGGCGGCGAGTCGGTCTTCGACAGGATGCTTGCACTCTTCGGGCGACTTTTCGAACACACCATAGTCTCGGTCGCAGTGACGCCGCGGCTCAGTTTACCGGGCTGCGAGATAGTCGAGGACCAGTTTCCGGGAAGTCTCGGCGGCATCTATTCCAGTTTGAGCGCGTCTCGAACCGACATCGCTTTCGTCGCGGGGTGCGACATGCCGTTCATCAACGCGGACCTTGTGCGTTACCAGTCGGAGTTTGCTTGGGATCATGACGTTGTGATACCGCGAGGACGTGCCGGCCTGGAGCCGCTGCACGCGTTCTACTCCCAGGGTTGCCTCGAACACATTCGGGCTCGTCTCAGCGAGAACAGGTTGGCAGTCAGGGGTTTCTTCTGCCGAGTCCGCGTCAGGGAGATCGGACCGGAGGAGATCGCGCAGTTTGACGCCGAGGAGATCTCTTTCTTCAACATTAACACTCAGGCGGATCTGGTTAGAGCTGACGAGATAAAGCGATGCATAGCAGTTCGATCTTAGACAGACATGGCAGGGTTGTGGATTATTTGCGTGTATCGGTCACCGACCTGTGCAATTTCAGGTGTTTTTACTGCATGCCCCCGAGCGGTATCCGCAGACTGGCGCACGATGAAGTGCTGCGTTTCGAGGAGGTCCGTCGAGTGGCGGGGGTGGCGGCATCGCTCGGTGTGACGACGCTGCGGTTGACCGGAGGCGAACCGCTGGTGCGCCGCGGGATAGTCGACCTTGTGGCAATGCTGTCGCAGGTCGATGGGATAGATAGGTTGGCGATGACTACCAACGCCAGCCGGCTGGCTGAGATGTCATCCGAGTTACGCTCCGCGGGGTTGGACCGCGTGAACGTCAGTATCGATACCTTGAAGCGCGACAAGTTTGAGCAGATCACGTGCGGCGGGTCGTTGCGCGACGTGCTCAAGGGCGTGGAAAAGGCGCTTGACAACGGGTTTGACCAGGTCAAGCTCAACGTGGTGGCCATGAAAGGGGTAAACGACACGGAGTTCGTCGAACTGGCGCTTATGGCGAGACGATATCCGGTTGACGTGCGTTTCATAGAGTATATGCCGACAGAGCACGGCGTGGACGTCGAGCCGTGGAGATTCGTTCCCGTTTCGGCGATCCGCTCAGAACTCGAGCGGGCGCTCGGGCTCGAGCCTTTTGACGGCGAGCGCGGAGCGGGCCCGGCAAGGATGTTCCAGATAGAACAAGGGCTCGGATGTATCGGATTCATCGCGTCGGTGAGCGAACCGTTCTGCGCGAAATGCAACCGGTTGAGGTTAAGCGCGGAGGGAAGGTTGATTGCCTGCCTGTACGATGGGGGGGAGGTTGACGTGAAAGCCGCTTTACGCGATGGCAGCAGCGACGAGCGGTTGGCCGCGTTGTTCATGGAGGTCGCGAACATGAAACCGTTGGTTCGTTCCGGCACAACTGCAGCGCTCGTCAGGGAACTCGGGGGCTGATTCCCAGGGTCTGCGGCGCACGATAACATCCGGTTGCGATTGCAGGACAGGCAGGAATGTCTGCCACATCTGAGTAGAAAGGAGAGGTGTCTCGGACATGAACGGTTCTAACTCGGTCAAACGGATTGTCTTGATGCGCGTGTTGGGTTTGGTCGCTGTGGGCGCGGCAGTGCTCGTGTTCTTGGCTGTTAATAGCTGCATGAATTCTCTAAAGCGCCAACCACAGGATCAAGCAGAGGAAAAAGCTTCTAGCCCCGAGGCTGGAAAGCGACCTACAAGCGAGGAGAGCGGACAAATCGTGGAGAAGCACAAGGACAAAGTTGCTGTGATTGAGACGAGTTCAGGCACGATTAAGTTCAAGTTTTACCCGGAAGATGCGCCGAGGACGGTCGATAACTTCGTGCAACTGGCCGAGAAACAGTTCTACAACGGGTCACCCTTCCACAGAATAGTGAAAGATTTCGTCATACAGACAGGATCGCCTGACGGGTCGCCCGGCGGCGGACCGGGATACACTATTGCGGCGGAATTCAGCGAGCGGAAGCATGTCGCGGGCACGGTTGCCATGGCGCGCAAGTCCGATCCGGACAGCGCCGGGAGCCAGTTCTACATCTGCGTGAAAGCTACGCCGCACCTTGACGGCAGTTACACGGTGTTCGGGCAGGTCGTCGAGGGTATGGACGTGGTCAACAGGATCGCGGAGACGCAAACCGATGCAGATAGTCGGCCTCTTGAGAGAATCGTCATGGAAAGCGTGAGCATCGAGGATTCCGCTGAATCAGCCACCCCCGAACAGTAATGGGCATCTCTGCGATCTCCTGATCCTGCGGCGAGCGGGTTTTGTCCGGATCAAGAGTCGCCTGTCGAGGTGACCTTTTCCCTCCAGTAGTCCAGCGTGTCTAGCAGGGTAGTCGCCAGGGACGTTTCCGCGGACCACGCGGTCGCCTGCTCGAACTTATCCGCCGAGCCCACCAGGACGGGCACGTCGGTCGCTCTGCGTTTTGCGGCGTCCTGATGAATCTCGATAGGCACCTGGGCAAAACTGATCAGTATGTCAAGAAGGTTCTCTATCCTGTAGGACTCTCCGGAACAAAGATTGTAAATGTCGCCGGTACGCCCCTTTTCCGCCGCGGCCAGGTATCCTTTCACCATATCCCTGACGTCGGTGAAGTCGCGTTCGACGGCTAGATCGCCGACCTCGATTCGCGGCGGGATCAATCCCAGCTCAATCTTTGCGATCTGCGACGCGAAGTCCGCGCTGACAAACGACGGACTCTGTCGCGGTCCCAGGTGATTAAAAGGACGTACGATCACGATATCCATTCCATACGCGGCGATGTACAACTTGCTGAGCAGCTCGACGGACGCTTTCGTCACTCCGTAAAGGTTGATCGGCTCCACCGGCGCATCCTCGCGAAGGGGGAGCTGCTCGCTGGTGACCTTGCCGTAAACCTCTGCGGAACTGATCATTACGATTCGCGCTTTGGGCGCGTTGTCTCTCACGGTGTTCAGCAGGTTGCAGCTGCCGGTGACGTTCGTCTCGATCGTCAGGGCGGGATTTCGCTCGCTCTGCGATACGGACGCCACGGCTGCAAGGTGGAAGACCGTGTCCGGGTCCGCGTTTGATACCGTGCGGTCGAGCGTCTCGTGGTCGCGCACGTCGCACTGCACGAGTTCAGCTTCCGCCACGGTGTCCGGCAGAGCCCCGAAGGCGGCCTCATCGAAATATGTGCCGAAAGTGTGAGTTCCGCGCTGAAGCAGAAGCTCGGTCAGATGACTGCCGGCAAATCCTTCCGCTCCGGTAACGAACGCTCGCAACGGTTTATCTCCCCTTTGCTCAGGTCAACTTGCGGGCCAAGACGTGCCTCGGACGGTGACTAACCGAAGGTAGCGCGCGGGAACATCATGAGGAGAGTCTCTCCATGTCGGCGTCCACCATCATGTTCACCAGATCGTCAAACGATACCGTAGGTTCCCACCCGAGCTTGGCTCCGGCCTTGGACGCGTCAGCTCTGAGATGCTCGACCTCCGCCGGTCTGAGCAGGTGCTCGTCGAGCACGACGTGGTCCTCCCAGTTCAGGCCAACCCGGTCGAACGCTTTCTCCGCGAACTCGCGCACCGAGTGGGTCACGCCGGTGCCCACTACGTAGTCGTCCGGCTCGTCCTGCTGAAGCATCATCCACATCGCCCTAACGTAATCTCCGGCGTAACCCCAGTCGCGCTCGGCATCGAGGTTGCCCATGTGGAGCTTCTCCGCCTTGCCGAGTTTAATTCTAGCGACACCGTCGGTAATCTTGCGCGTTACGAACTCGCGTCCTCTGCGGGGCGATTCGTGATTGAACAGTATCCCGCAACAGGCAAATATCCCGTAGCTTTCCCGGTAGTTAACGGTAATATAGTGACCGTACACTTTCGCCACGCCGTAAGGGCTGCGCGGGTAGAACGGTGTGTCCTCGTTTTGAGGCGATTCCTTGACTTTACCGAACATCTCGCTGCTGGATGCTTGATAGAACTTTATGTCGTTGTTCATCAACCGGATGGCTTCCAGCATCCTCGTCACGCCGAGCGCGGTGAACTCGGCGGTCAGCACAGGCTGGTTCCAGGATGTCGGCACGAAGGACATAGCCGCCAGGTTATAGACTTCGTCTGGCTCCACCTCTTTGAGCACGGTTATCAGCGAGAGTTGATCCAACAGATCGGCTTGGACAAGCCCGATCCTGTCGCGAAGGTGGGCGATTCGTTCGAAGTTCTCGGTGCTGGACCGTCGCACCGTGCCAAAAACGCTGTAACCTTTCTCCAGGAGAAAATCCGCCAGATAACTACCGTCTTGACCCGTTATACCCGTGATGAGCGCCCTTTTCATCTCACCTCCGCAACGCAACCCGGTCATATGCTGGCGCAGGCCGCTGATCTGATGTTTCCGGATTCCTCTTACACGGTGCGAAGTGCTTGATCGAGGTCCGCTATGATGTCCTCATGGTCCTCGATTCCCACTGCATATCGCACGAGATTGTCCGTGATGCCCAGCTTCTGCCGTTCGGCTTCGGGCATATCGTTAAAGGTCAGCATAGCCGGGTGGTACACGAGGCTCTCGACGCCACCCAGGCTCGGACCGAGATATGGCAGCTTGAGGCTGTCGATGAATCGCAGCGTCTCGTCGAGGCCGCCCTTGACGAGAAAACTCACCACGCCGCCGTACCCTCTCATCTGTTGCTTGGCCGTGGCATGGTCCCGATGCGACTCCAGACCCGGGTAATACACGTGCTCGATTTTGGGATGCTTCTCGAGAGCCTTTGCGATGGCGAGCGCGTTCTTGTTTTGTCTCTCGACCCTGATTGCCAGCGTTTTCATACCTCTCAACAGGAGGTAGGCGCAGTGCGGGTCGATCGTGCCGCCGAACTGACCCTGGAGGTCTCGCACGGGACCGACCACCGACGCGTTGCCCAGGATCGCGCCCGCTAACAGGTCGTTATGTCCGCCAAGATACTTCGTCGCGCTGTGGATAACAAGGTCCGCGCCCAACTTGAGCGCTTGCTGGTTGCATGGCGTTGCGAACGTGCTGTCCACGAGGAACTTCGCTCCGCTGTCGGCGGCGATCTTGGCTGCGCGCGGCAGATCAATGACGCTCAGGTGCGGATTGGTCGGCGATTCAGTAAGCAGCACCTTTGTGTTGTCGCGCATCGCGCCGGCCAACTCGTCGTAATCGCCCGTTCGAACGAACGTGGTCTCGATGCCGAGCCGCACGAGCGTCTTCTCGCAGAACGCCCGCGTTTTCCTGTAGCATTCGTCAGTAACTACCAGGTGGTCGCCGCCGGACATAAACGCCAGTAGAGATGTTGTGACCGCCGCCATGCCGGTGGAGAAAAGCAGCGCGTCCTCGGCCTCTTCCAGCTCCGCGAGCTTTTGTTCAGCGACTTTCTGGGTCGGGTTGCCGTACCGCCCGTACTCGAACCGTTTCGTCCTGTCGGCGACAAACTCCTTTATCTCTGCCGTGTCCTCGAACACGAAAAGCGACGACTGTACGACAGGTGTCGTTATGGCGTCCGCGAATTTCTTCTTACCCTCGCCTCCATGAACTGAGCGAGTCGAAAAACCTCTTGTATCCTGACTCATACAACTGCTCCTTCTCTCCCCCGTTTTTTGCACCTAATCGAGCGTCCGGAACACCGCATCCCGTACCGCGTCATAGTTGGCCGGGACCTCCACCGGCACGTTTGCCCGGCGCGGCTCGACGTTCTCCAAATTACCCTGATGATACTTAAGCTTGAAATCGACAAACTTCAGGCCGTGCGCGGTCGATATCACGACGACCCTGTCCCTGGACTTTATCACTCCGCGGTCAACGAGCTTGAAAAGCGCCGCCAGCGCCACGCCGGTATGCGGACAGGTGAACAGACCGGTCGCATCGGCGCGCGCGCACGCGTCGGTGAGCTCATCCTCGGTCGCCTGTTCGACGATTCCGTCGAACTGCTCCAGCGTCCTAATCGCTTTCTGTATGCTGACGGGATCGCCGATCTGTATTGCGCTGGCGACAGTCTTTTTGGCGTGCACCGGCGCGAACTCTTTGAAACCTGTCATGTAGCTGAGGTAAAGGGGGTTGGCGTTGGCCGATTGTGCGCACACGATTCGCGGCAGCTTATCGATCATGCCGACGGCTTTCATCAGCAGGAACCCTTTCCCGATCGCGCTGACGTTGCCGAGGTTGCCGCCGGGAATAACTATCACGTCCGGAACCTCCCACTCGAACTGCTGCACCATCTCGATGCTGACAACCTTCTGACCTTCCACGCGCAGCGAGTTCATGGAGTTCGCGAGGTATATGTTCTCGCGTGAACATATTTCGCGCACGAGCTTCATGCAACCGTCGAAATCCGTATCGATGGAAACGGTCATGGCGCCGTTGGCCAGCGGCTGAATGAGCTGCGGTATTGAGATCTTGCCTTTCGGCAGAAACACGATCGCCCTCATCCCGGCCGCCGCGCAGTACGCCGCGAGCGCTGCGGACGTATCTCCGGTCGAGGCGCAGGCTATCGCCGGTACGTCTCCACCATCGCTTATGATCTGTTTCACCATGGACACGAGCACGGTCATACCCAGGTCCTTGAACGAACCCGTGTGGTCGTTCCCGCACTGTTTCACCCAGAGGCCTTCGAGCCCTATCTCCTTGCCGAGCCGTTCGGCCCAGAACAGGTTGCTTCCGCCCTCGTACATGGAGACTACGTTGTCATCTTCGACCGCAGGACACACCATTTCCTTCTTGCCCCATATGGCGCTCCCGTACGGCCATACGTTTGTCATGTAGCGGGCGTCGAACAGGGTCTTCCAGTACGAAGGCGACTTTGTCCTCAACTTCTCTATGTCGTGCCTTACCTCGAGCAGCGCACCGCATTTCTCGCACTCGTACACCATCTCCCTGAGCGAGTATTTCATCCCGCAGCCGGATATGCACTCGAACCACGCGTTATACTCCACTGCGTCGTCCCGTGCAAGTATATCCACGCTCGGAGACTTTGGCGAAAAACCGTACTGTCTAGGCATCTCGTTGCTCATCGCTTCTCACCTCGCAAATGCCCCGTGACCATCCATTCTATCGAAAAGAGGACGATTTGTCACTCACTCTTCCACTACAGCGCACCCGTTGGTCAGGACCTTACCGCGCTCGGTGCGCGCCTGCATAATGAAACGTCCTCCCTCGTCCTTCCATCCCTCGACGTTCAGCGTCTCGCCCGGATAGACCGGTGCGGAAAACCGTGTCCTGAATTCCTTGAAGCGGCTGACATCTCCGTCGCAGACGCTGTGCACGATGGCTCGCGTAGCATATCCGAACGTGCACAGGCCGTGAAGAATCGGTTTGTCGAAGCCGACCGCCTTGGCCAACTCGGGATCTATATGCAGGGGGTTGAAATCGCCGCTCAGACGGGCCAGTGCCGCCTGGTTCTCCGGGATCGAGTACGCCACGCGGAAGTCCGGGTCGACCCCTTCGCGCGGGCGCAACACTTCGGGCTTGGGACCGCGATCGCCTCCGAAAGCTCCCCCACCGATGTAGAAAAGCACGGCCTCGTTGTCAAAGACCGGTTCGCCCGCTTCCGTGCGTGCCTCAATGAGGATGATAATGATGGCAGCCCTGCCCTTGTCGTAGATGTTCGAGATCTGAGCCACGGTCCGCAACTTGCCGCGCGGAGGAAGAGGACGATATAGCCGGAGCGAGTGCGAGCTGTGGATTGTCCGGATCTGTTCGGTTTCCAGGGGGTCCAGAATGTCCCAATGCCTGGCGAGGACCAGTGTGCCGAAGCTGGGGAACACCTTGAATCCGCCGGGAGCGTTCTCGTACAGGAAATCGAGCTCGTCGGTCTGCGCGCCGATCCCCAGCGCGTACAGGATCGCTTCCTTCCAATCATATTCGAAGACTTTAGGCTCCGATTTCTTTCCGATAACGCTCAGATCCACTGTGATATACTCCTGCGGGACTTACATATCATGATTTCAGACCGCTTGGTAGCCCCCTTGCCACTGACGACATGATTCTCGGCACCTCCTCACTTTACAGCAAGCCCTCGACTGTTGTCAATTACTGTCCGCCGCAACAGGCCTGCGGGAGACGCCTTTCCTGTCTTGTGGGCTCCGGGCTTGCCGACGTGGTCGAAAGCAAACGGTTGAAATCCGTGCCGTAGAGGTTTATAATCTTGCGAGAAGGGGTGCGCTCGTAGCTCAGCCTGGATAGAGCACAGGATTCCGGATCCTGGTGCCGGAGGTTCGAATCCTCTCGAGCGCGCCATTTTTCACTGTCGGAGACACATCTCTGAGCGTGTTTATTGGTGCGAGAGCCCCGGGGCGAGAGAAGATGGCCAACGAGAATTCCAAACGCATTCTGGTAACCAGTGCGCTGAGGTACGCCACGGGACCGGTGCATATAGGTCACGTTGCCGGTGCGTATCTGCCGGCAGACATATACGTTCGCTACGAGAGGCTGAAGGGTACCGACGTTATACATATAGGAGGTACTGACGAGTACGGCGTGCCGGTCACCGTGAAGGCGGAACAGGAAGGTATCTCCCCGCAGGAGGTCGTGGACAGGTACCACAAGGTGATCAAGGAGTGTTATGACGGACTGGGCATAGAATTTGACAATTTTTCACGTACGAGCCTGCCGATTCACACCGAAATCTCACAGGAATTCTTCCTGAAGGTGCTCGAAAACGGCTACATCGAAACCAATACGATCACGCAGCTCTTCTGCGAGAACTGTCAGCGGTTTCTGCCGGACAGGTACGTTGAGGGGATATGTCCCAATTGCGATAAGCCCGGCGCGCGCGGCGACCAGTGCGAGAGCTGCGGCAGATGGCTGGATGCGATTGAATTGATCGAACCGCACTGCAAGATATGCGACGGTAAGCCCATTCCGCGTGAGACCACCCATTGGTTCCTCAAACTGAGCATGTTTCAGGAACGGCTGTCCAAATGGATGGACTCCAAAACGCATTGGAAGGACAACGTCAGGAACTTCTGCGCCGGCTGGTTCAAGGAGGGGCTCAAGGATAGAGCGATCACCAGAGATCTGTCCTGGGGAATTCCCGTGCCGCTGGAAGAGGCTGAAGGGAAAGTCCTTTACGTATGGTTTGACGCCCCGATTGGGTACGTTTCCTCGACGAAGGAGTGGGCCGCAGCGCGGGGAGAACCCGACCTGTGGAAAGAGTACTGGTTCAATCCTGACTGTCGCATAGTCCATTTTGTCGGCAAGGACAACATAGTGTTTCACGCGATAGTCTGGCCGGCCATGTTGTTGGGGCATGGCGAGTACGAGCTGCCGAGCGAGATACCCGCTAACGAGTTCATGAACATTCACGGTGAGAAGCTGTCCACGAGCAGAAACCTGGTCATATGGGTTTCGGACTATTTGAAGGAGTTCGAGCCGGACCCGCTGCGGTACTGCATTGCGGCAAACGCGCCGGAAAACAGCGACAGCGACTTTGCGTGGCAGGACTTCCAGGCACGCAACAACAACGATCTCGCCGATATACTCGGGAACTTCATCAACCGCACGTTGACTTTCGCCGAACGGTTCTTCGACGGAGTTGTGCCGGAACGCGGCGAGCTGGACGAGGAGGACAAGAAGTTCCTCGGTACACTCGAGTCGGCTCCGGCGCGCGTAGGTGACTATTTCGCTGCGTTCAGGGTGAGACGGGCGGCAACGGAACTGATGAACCTTGCGCGGGCGGGTAACAAGTACTTCAACGATAAAGAACCGTGGCGCACGCGCAAGACGGATCTGGCGAAGTGCGGCACAACGATCAACCTGTGTACGCAAATGATCCGTACGCTGGCGGTACTTTTCCATCCTATTCTTCCTTTCTCCACCGCGAAAGTATGGAACATGCTCGATCTTGACGGCGAGGTCGGACAGGCGAGTTGGGACGAGGCGGGCGCGACGGCGGTGCCTGCCGGTCATAAGCTTGGCAAGGTGGAGGTCCTTTTCAAAAAGATTGAAGACGATGTCATCGAACAACAGGAAAAGAAGCTCGGCGAGATCTGGGAGGCCCAAAGTTGAACCCGGACTTGCTCTTCCCCTGCTCTGCCACGTGAACCCTCGCAGTTCCTGAGATACATGTTTCGCGAAATCCTCGGTGCGTGACGCAGTTGCGTTTGGAGGCGGATCGGAGTAGAATAATGTTGACAGGAGATAGCTTTAGGGGATGAGGCAATGAGAAGTACAGGCGCGGCAAGACCAGTCATTCTTGCAATGGTGATAGCCATGACGATTTCAAACTGTTCCGGAGGCAGTGCGTCTGAGAAGGTGCGAAAGGCGCGGTATGATGGGTCTCGGGGTCAGGCGTGGTATCCGGGAAGCGAAAAGGCGTTACGGCGGCAGCTCGAGACGTTCTTTGACAAAACCGACGTCAAACCGCCTGCAGGGAAGATACGTGCGCTTATTGCGCCTCATGCAGGGTACGCCTTTTCCGGGCAAACGGCGGCGTACGCTTACAAACCGCTGCAAAAGGGGGATTACGAACGCGTCATCCTCTTGGGTGTGAACCATCGAGCCGGTTTGGCCAGGGGTGGTGCGATCACCGATGTCGAGAGCTGGGAGACGCCGCTCGGGGCCATCGCCGTGGATCGCGAGGTTTGCGACGAGCTGCTCAAGAACGAGTTTTTCACCTCTATTCCCGCCAACATGGATATGGAGCACTCCCTGGAAATACACTTGCCGTTCTTGAAGGAGCGGCTTGGGGAGTTCAACCTGGTACCTGTGATGGTTGACGAGGTCAGCGACGAGGTCTGTCGCAGGATGGGCGCGGCGCTGAAACCGTTCGTCGACGAGCAGACCCTTGTGGTGGCCAGTTCGGATTTCACGCACTACGGTCGAGATTACCGCTACTTGCCGTTCGAGGACAACATTGAAGAGAACCTCAAGAAGCTCGATACGGGTGCTGTCGAGCGGATCAACGATGCTGATTTCAAAGGTTTTCGCGATTACGTGCGCAAAACCGGCGCCACCATCTGCGGGAGGCACCCAATTGGCATTCTGCTAAGCATCATGCCTGAGGATATGACAGGCGAGCTTGTACGTTACGATACATCCGGGAGGCTGACAGGGAATTTCAGCATGTCGGTGAGCTACGTCTCGATAAGGTTTTGCGGCGACCTGAAACTGCTGAATATGAGCGAGAGAAAAACGCTTCTGCGGCTCGCGAGAGACACCATTGAGACGCACCTGTCATCGGGGAAGAAAGTTGACCCGACCAAGGGCGACTATGAGTTGACGCCGTTGATGAAGAGGAAGCTCGGCACGTTCGTGACGCTGAAGAAGCACGGACAACTCCGCGGCTGTATCGGCATGATACAGGAGAAGATGCCTCTGTATCAGGCTGTTGTCGATTACGCAATTCACTCTGCAACTAAGGATCCGCGATTCAAGCCGATGACTGCCGATGAGGCTAAGGAAGTCGACATTGAGATATCGGTGATGAACCCGACGGCGGACCCGATGACTCCGTTCCAGAAGGTCAAGGATGTCTCCGAGATAGTGATTGGCAGGGACGGTCTGCTCCTCAGGAGAGGGTCTTACCAGGGTATACTGCTGCCGCAGGTGCCGGTGGAACAGGGATGGGACCGCGACAAGTATCTAGAGGGTATATGCCGGAAGGCCGGTGTGCCGAACGGCGCCTGGAAGGATGCGAAGACGGAGCTGTACAGATTCAGCGCGCAGGTTTTCGGCGAGAAGGAGCAGCCACAAACAAGGTAGGGCGGGCGTGTCGCCCGCCTGGATCCGGGAAGACCGATGAAGGTCAATAGACGAACGTTTCTAGCAGGTTTGGGTTCAATAGGTGCCGGGGCGGGACTGGCATCGTCGCGGACGACTGCGGCGGCGTCCAGGGCGGGTCGCGCACACGTCGTCAGCGTCAGGCGGCCCGACGTCTTCGGGAAGGATGACAAGTCGGACGTCCGGGGTCTCGGGATCGATTCCAAGCTCGTGTACCAGATGGTGCACGAGAGTGTGACCGCGCTGGTCGGGACGAAGACCAGCGATGACGCGTGGAAAAATCTTTTCGGCCCGGATGACGTGGTCGGGATCAAGATCAACTGTCTTGGCGGACGGATGATCTCGTCTCACCCGGCAATCGTCGAGGGAATCGTTCAGGGATTGCGTAAAGCGGGCGTATCGGACAACAACATCATCGTGTGGGACAGGTTCTCGAGGGAGCTCAAGACGGCGGGGTTTTCCATATACGCAGCACGGAGAGGCGTGAGGTACCTCGGGACGGACGCTCGGGGATACGGTTATCATCTCGAACCGATACAGTATCGTTCTATAGGGAGCCTTTTCAGCAGGATACTCACCTCGGAATGCAGCGCAATTGTAAGCGTACCGGTGCTCAAGGACCACGATCTCGCGGGCATAACGCTCAATTTGAAGAACTTCTACGGAGCAATACAGAAACCCAGCCTGTACCACGATAACGGATGCGACCCGTACATTGCGGACCTCAATGCGCACCCGTTGATAAAGGACAAGATGCGGCTCGTGGTCGCCGACGCGCTCGTCGGCGTGTACGATGGCGGTCCCTCATACAAGCCGGACGGCGCGTGGCGTCATGCGGGTGTCCTTGCATCCACCGACCCGGTCGCGATTGACCGCGTCGGCGCGGATATCATCGAAGCGAAACGAGCCGAGGAGGGTAAGAAACCGCTGAAGGATGTCGGACGTGAGCCCACGCATATTCATACTGCAGCCAGATTGGGCCTGGGACAGGATGATCCCGACAAGATCGATGTAGCTGAAGTCTAGATCGCAAGAAGAGGGTGCCGTGAGAATGAGGATTTCGAGGAGGAGTTTCCTTTCAGCTTCGGCGGCGGCGGCCGCGTCTCTGCCGGTGACGAATCGCGGAAGCTCCGCCCAGACGCCGGACGACCTCGACGATTCGAAGTACGTTAAGGAAGCGCGGTATTACGAGAAGCTGGAGGGCGGCAAGATAAAGTGTACTCTGTGTCCGCACGAGTGCGAGGTGGCGGACATGGAGCGGGGTACCTGCAGCGTACGCGAGAACCGCGGCGGCACGTACTACACGCTGGTGCATTCAAGGCCCTGTTCGCTGATGGTAGATCCGATCGAGAAAAAGCCGCTGTTCCATTTTCTGCCCGGGTCGGGTGCCTTTTCGATCGCTACCGCCGGCTGCAACATGGGATGCAAGTTCTGCCAGAACTGGAACATATCGCAGTTCCGACCTGAAGACGTCGAATGCAGGTATCTCTCGCCGGAACAGGTGGTTGCACTTGCCAAACGGAGCGGATGCAAGTCTATTGCTTACACCTATAGTGAACCGGTAGTGTTCTACGAGTACATGTACGATACGGCGGTTGCGGGACAAAAGGAGAATGTCCGGAGCGTGATCATCAGCAACGGGTTCATCAACCAGGAACCCGTGGTCGAGCTATGCAAGGTGCTCGATGCCGTGAAAGTCGACTTGAAAGCATTCACGGAGAAGTTCTATCAGGAAACGTGTGCCGGCGAGCTTAAACCGGTGCTGGACGCGCTTAAGTGGATCAAGGAGACCGGCACATGGCTCGAACTTGTCGTCTTGATAGTCCCCACGCTAAATGACAGCAAGGACGAGATCAAGCGGATGTGCGAGTGGGTTAGTTCGGAGCTCGGCCCGGATGTGCCGATGCATTTCTCGCGGTTCCGCCCTACATACATGATCAAGAACCTGCCTGAGACGCCCCTCAAAACGCTTGAGATGGCCAGAACGACGGCGGTTGAAGCGGGGATCCAGTTCTCGTACGTCGGCAACGTGCCGATGCACCCGTTCGAGAACACGTACTGTCCGAAATGTAACGAAATGCTCATCCGGCGTATCCAATACCGCACCACCGTCACCGGTCTCAAAGACGGGAAATGTCAGAAATGCGCCACCACGATCCCCGGCGTGTGGTCCTGAACTGGGCTCAGTTGTCCACAATATCCTTCCGCTGCCCGGGGGAGCATCCTATCCTAGATTGTTTCTCATCCATTTTTCTTGGCAACAAAACGGTCGTCTCGCGCGTTGTAGTCTGTGGGGAAGTAGGAGAGCCACGGCCCATCGAATCAATGTTTGCAGGGAGGAGATACTAACATGAGGACTCTAATGGCTTGTTCGCTCGCTTTGCTGGTCGGATGTCTCACTGTGCCTGTGGAGGTAATCGAATCTGCCGAATCCGGTGGTGGTTCCGGCCCGCTGCGTGTCTATCAGGTAGACAAGAGCGTGTCGGACTTTCCTGAAGAAGATCTTTCCACTCCCGAATCCGCTGGCGCGGCAATCAACCGGATCATGGCTAACGGCGGTGACCATGCGACCTGGATGCGAATTAGTTCCGAGACGACCCGAGAGCGTGCGCGGGACGGCGACATGGGAACCAGAGCTATGCCGCCGGAGAAGGCTCAGATGTGGCTTAATGCGCGTATCGTCGAGGTGCGGGTATACAAGGATACGGTCGCCATGGTGATCACGGAACTGCTTGATCCGTCCAAGTTCGACATGCGGTACGTTGGGCGCGAGAACGACCGATGGCTTAATCGTGGTCATGACGGCGCCGTGGATAGCCTTGAAGAAGCGCGCCAGGTATTCGCCAGTAAGTGTGCCAGGTTCGTTCCGAGCGACGAACCGCGTCGTGGCAGAGTTGACGATCTGGAAGCGCATTTGAAGCGTTTCACTCAATTCCTGAAAAGGCACGTCCTGACAGACAAGGTGCAGGATCCCAAGCTCTTTGTTCTAGATGCTCTGGCCAACCACAAGGTCGTAATCATGGGCGAAATCCACCACCGCCCACGATACTGGGCGTTCAATGCTTCATTAGTGGAAGATGCGAGATTCGCTGAGACCGTTGGGACGATCTATATGGAACTTCCCTCGAATGATCAGGCGCTAGTCGACCAGTTTCTGGCGGCGGAAGAGCTGGACACCATGCCGGTGATCGAGATGCTGCGCGACATGCTATGGATGGGGTGGCCGGATCAGCCGATGCTCGATTTCTTCGTCACGGTCTGGAAAGTCAATCAGGGCCTACCGCCTGGGTTGCGACTCCGAATTGTGCCAGTGGACATGGAGAGGCCCTGGGAGAAGATTAGAGAGAGGAAGGACTGGGCCAAATACGACGTTGACCGGGACCGGTACATGGCCGAGAACGTTGTTCGTGACATGAGCGAGCATCCTGAAGAGACGCGAAATGCTCTCTTCATCGTTGGCGTCGGCCACACCATGTTGAACCTGCTGTATCCGGATGGGACCACCCCGATGAAAAGTGCCGGGTGGCATCTGCGCCGGGAGCTGGGTCCCGAAAGCATTTACGCTTTCTTCCCGCACATGCCGGCTCAGACTAATATGGGAGGCGTTCACGGGCGGTTATGTCTTGGCCTTTTCGACACGGCGTTTGCAGCGGTTGGCAACAAGCCGGTGGCGTTTCCTCTGACTACGGGGCCGTTTGGCGAACAATGGTTTGATGCGATGCCGGATAATCCGGCGTCTCCTCGCTCCACCTATCGCCACGGATACAGTGCCTACCTGTACCTGGGGCCGCTGGAGGATGAGATCTTCTCGCCTTTGATAGACGGGTTCTACACGGACGAGTTCATGAAGGAAATCGACCGGCGTTATCGCATGATGTTCGGCAAGCCGTGGCACGAGGCATACGGGCGCGAGAGGACTGACGTCGAGAGCTTTATCGATTGGATGTCCGGCGGTCCTGGCTCTTGGGGGCAGCCGCGAAAATGGATCCCTTTGCTGGGTCCGTTGAACGCATGGCACTATGGCGACGAGTGGGAGGACATGGTTGCCGCCGAAAAGCACAAGTATGCGTTGGAACGTCCGGAGGTGATCGTTGACGCCGCGACCAAGCTCATCGACGCGATACGCACCGCTGACTACGAAAAGGACTACCTCGTAGGCGGTGCGTGGCAACAATTCATCACGGTCGAGTACTGCGTTCAGACTGACTATCCCAGTTGGGTCGCATGGGTCTGTAAAGCGTTCAAGGAGAATCCGATCGAATCCGTGGAGCTCGGCGAAGTTTTCGAGAGCTTCTCCGAGTTCAGAGGCAACGTGCCTACGATTCCATACAAACTGACACTCAGAGACGGATCAGGTCTTGAGGGCAACTTGCGCTTCTATTATTTGCCGGTATTGCAGACTTGGTCCGGACTCGAGGGTCTCGACTGGCATCTGGAGGAAGAGGATAAGTAACCGCTCCCTGCGCGTGAACAGGCTTCGCTGCTCCGAAAACGGGACAGCGCACTCTCTAGCCAGAGTCGAGCTCGTGCATCTCTCTTTGTCACCCTGAGCGAAGCGAAGGGTCTCCAAGACGCTTCGTACGGCAGGGTGCCTGACCATGAGATTCTTCGCTTCACTCAGAATGACGGCATAGAGATCTGTTACGTCGGGGGTCCCGCCCTATTTCCGAGGCGTCCGCGAGCCTCATGGGAAACCTTCCTCTGGAGAGCCGCTAACACTCCACCACCGGTATTGAAGACGCATCGAGAATCTGGTAATATCATGGCGCAGTGTGCTGGAAGGAGCGGGGAATGGGGCCGTGCCTAAACGTGCGATCAGATTGCTTATTCTCGCGGGAGTTATAGCGTTACTCAGCTCCAGTTCGAGCAGGAGTTTTTTCGGACGGTATCCCGCAGCAGGCGGGTTGGCATTCGTGGCCGTAGTGGGATTGCTCTTCTCACTTTTTCCCGACGCGCTCTTCCTGAAGAATCCGTCCGGTGAGGAGAAGGAAGAGGAAGCAGAGGCCCTTCACTCAAGGCGGCGCGGTGCGAGGTTGCTGGGAGTGGCGCTCTTGGTGGCGACGCTTCTGGCGTTCATGTATCTGAGTAGAATTAGATGGAGATGAAATTGTCCGGATCATAGTGGACCGGATCTCAACTCAGTTAAGGAGTGCAGCAGGTGTCTGATCATCCGAAAAGTGATAACGAAAGTCCACCCGGGCCGGGACAGGCACGAGCGGGTGCGATCGGCAGGCTTCGGGAGAGGTTGACGAAGAGTCGGCGCGGGTTCGTAGAGAATGTTCGGCGGGTTCTGCGGAGTCGCACGAAGATAGAGAGCGAACTGTATGATGAGCTGGAGGAAACGCTGATAGAGGCGGACCTCGGCGTGACGACGACGACGGACCTTCTTGAAGCGCTGAGAAGTGAGGTGCGTGAGAAGCGGTTGACGGACCCGGAACAACTGTATGAGGTTCTCGAGGCACAGATTGTATCAATCCTGAGCAGCGAAGACCATTCGCTCGTCCGGGACGGTGCCAAACCGATTGTATACCTCTTCATTGGCGTCAATGGCAGCGGCAAGACGACCACCATCGGTAAGCTGGCGTGCGGGTTGCAGGCTGACGGGAAGAAGGTGCTTCTGGCGGCGGCGGACACGTTCCGTGCGGCGGCGAGCGAACAACTGGCTATATGGAGCGAGCGGGCGGGTGCCGACATTGTCAAACACCACCTTGGAGGCGACCCCGCAGCGGTCGCCTATGACGCGGCAGAAGCTGCTGTGGCTCGGGGTGCCGACTTTCTTATGGTGGACACGGCCGGCAGGCTACACACCAAGGTCAACCTGATGGAAGAGTTGAAGAAGGTCAAACGTGTGATCGGCAAGAAGCTGCCGGACGCGCCGCACGAGACTCTGCTCGTCATGGACGCCACCACTGGACAGAACGGTCTGTCCCAGGCGAGACTGTTCACTGACGCGCTCGATGTGACCGGTATCGTGCTGACGAAGCTCGACGGTACGGCCAAGGGCGGTATCGTCGTCGCGATCAGGAACGATCTCGGCACACCCCTTAAACTTATCGGTGTGGGCGAAGGTAAGGACGATCTTCGACCGTTTGAACCGGCCGCATTTGTCAAAGCGCTTTTCGAGTAGATGCCGTTTCGACGTGCCGAAACCGGTCTCGCAGCTGTTCGGTACTTGACATCTTTCTCAGATCGCGCTTGACAAACGTTGCGGCGGGCTGCTAGGATGCGAACGAAGGTGGTGCATGAGAGGTGGTGCGGGAAGCGGCGGGCCTTCAAATGGGCCGCGAGCTTCCGGTATGCGTAACCATTCGCGCTCATGCCCGACATGTTGACGTGCGGGGCGGTATTATGCCGGACCTGTCCACAGATAGAAACAGTTTCGGCGGCGGCGGAAGCGTCCACCTAGGAAAGGAGGGGATCATGAAAAAAGCGGACCTGATTGACGCGTTGGCGGGGAAGCTGGAGGAGTCGAAAGCGGGAACAGAACGAATCCTGTCAGCTGTACTCGAGAGCATCAAAGATGGACTGCTTGCGGACGGCGTTGTGCAAATCACCGGTTTCGGTACTTTCAAGATACGTACGAGAGCGGCGCGGATGGGGCGTAACCCCAGAACCGGTGAGCCTGTGCAGATTGCCGGTGGCAAAAGCGTGGGGTTCAAGGTCGGAAAAGCACTTAAGGATTCAGTGCAGTAACGCTTCCACGAACGAACGATAGGGGCGGGGAGTTCGACAGGCGGAGTCGAGCCGGACGTCTCTACTCGTGCCTCAGTTGAGTGACAACCTTGCCACGGCTGCATCTACACAGTCGTGGCGTGTGGTCAGCACGTCGTGGTGTCGCGTTCAGCGAGCAGCTCGTCAGCTTTTCGCAGCCGCTCGCTGAGCTTGCCCACAATGTTCAACAGCAGCTGTATGGCGATACGTTTTGTAAAAAGCTCATTTAGTGAGTTGGCTGTTAGAACAAAGAAACTCGAGCTCTCTTCGGCGACCGCCGTTGCGTTACGCGGTTCTTCGGAGAAGAGGGCCATCTCGCCGAACAGCTCACCTTTGCCGAGTGTTGCGAGCACTTTACCTTCATCAACGATGTTGACCTTGCCTTCGAGGATGACGTACATTTTCTTGCCGGTGCTGCCTTTCTTGAAGAGCACTGTGTCTTTATGTACGGCTTCTGTGAGCCCCATAGTCATGAGCTTCATGAGTTCGTCCGGGCTCAGTCCTCTGAAGAGGTCCATCGTATGAACCAGCCGTGCGTATTTATCCCTGAATGCCATTGTTACACCCCCTCTCTACCGTCGTCCGTACCTCTGGACTGCCGTCCTATAGAGGTCGTTGCCGCGAACATCGTTGACGACGAATGCGGGAAACTCCTCCACCTCCATAACATACAACGCTTCTGGACCAAGATCGTGAAAGGCGATCGGTTCACATCGGCGAATTCTTGCGGCAAGAAGTGCGCCGGCTCCGCCGATGGCTCCGAAGTAAACGGCCTTATGCTGCTGCATGGCTTCAACCACCGTTTCTGACCGTACGCCCTTACCGATCATCGCTTTGAGACCGTGCTTCATGAGAAGCGGCGCGTAAGCGTCCATTCGTGACGCTGTAGTCGGTCCGGCGGACGCGGTGGGGCGTCCCCCCTTGGCCGGACAGGGTCCCACGTAGTAGATGATGGCTCCCTGTAGATCGAAAGGAAGTGTCTCACCTGATTCGATCATGGCGGCGAGCTTCTTGTGCGCTGCGTCGCGCGCTCCGTATATCGTACCGTTTATAAGCACGCGATCGCCGGCGTTCAACTGCTCGATGTCAGCGTTCGCGAGAGGCGGCGCCAGCACTTTTTCAGCGTTTCGAGAGGTCATAGTATTATCCGCCGATGCCTGTGCGCGTGACATTCCATGTTGACTGCTACCGGGAGGCTCGCAATGTGGCAGGGATGCGTCTCGACGTGCACTGCCAATGCCGTGGCTGTACCGCCGAGCCCTGCGGGACCTATCCCGCTGCAGTTAATCTTTTCGAGCAGTTCCGACTCAAGCGCCGCTATGTTCCTGTCGCTGTGCGGTTCGCCCAGCGGGCGCAGCAACGATTTCTTCGCTATAAGCGCGGCTTTCTCCATCGTCCCGCCTATACCCACTCCAACGGTCACTGGCGGACAGGAATTTTGCGCGTTTGTTACCACGCCATCCACCACGAACTCTATCACTCCTTGCTTTGCGTCGGAGGGTTTGAGCATAGCTAGAAAACTCGCGTTCTCGCAACCACCACCTTTGGCGAGAAAGTCTATCTTCAACCTGTCACCCTCTGCAGCTTCCAGGTGAACGACCGCAGGCGTGTTGTCGCCGGTGTTAACGCGCTCGAACGGGTCGGCCACCATTGACTTCCTGAGGTTGCCCCGGTCGTACCCTCGTCGCACACCTTCCTGAATGGCCGGAACGACGGAACCGCCTTCCACACGGACATCCACGCCCATCTCGACGAAAACCACCGCCACACCGGTATCCTGACAGAGAGGCACCATCTCTTTTTCGGCAACTGTGGCGTTTTCGAGGAGCGCGTCCAGCACTTCCCTGCCTATCTCGGACTGCTCGGTGTCGCGGGCGCGGCGCAGCGCCTCGAGGGTGTCCGGACTGAGTTTGCAGCACGCCTCGACGGCCATGTCGGCAACAGCTTCCGCAATGATTTCAGCCTCAAGGGTCCGCACGAATGTGACCACCCCTCCTTTACATCACTTGGGAAATCCGCCGTGCTCCTTTATGTAGTTCACCAGACCGCCGCTGTCGAGTATCTCTCTCATGAACGGTGGGATCGGCTGGCATGATAGGCGTTCGCCGCTCGTCTTGTTGATGACAACGGAGTTCTCGACATCGAGGACCAGGGTATCGCTATCATTAATCTCGTCGGTGTTGCAGACCAGCACCGGCAAACCGACGTTTATCGCGTTGCGGTAAAATATTCTCGCAAAAGATTTAGCCAGAACCGCTTTGACGCCGGCGATCTTTATGACCACCGCGGCATGCTCGCGGCTTGAGCCCAACCCGAAGTTGCCGCCCGCCACCACGAAGTCGCCGGGCCGAACCTCGCGCGCAAAATCCTCCCTGGCATCAACCAGGACGTGTTTGGCCAGCTCGTCCAGCTTCGATCGCAGGTGAAAAAACCTGCCCGGGGTAATATGGTCGGTGCTGATGCTGTCACCGAACTTCCACGCGCGTCCTTCTTGATTCACGACACAAACTCCCTCGGATCGGCCAGTTCGCCTTTGATGGCCGTGGCGGCCGCCGTCGCCGGCGAACCGAGATAAACAAACGCGTTCGGGTTGCCCATCCGTCCCTTGAAGTTCCTGTTCGATGTGGCGAGGCAGCGCTCACCGTCGCCAAGTATCCCGCCGTGCACGCCCACACAGGCGCCGCATCCCGGCGTCACAATGGTTGCACCTGAGTCAAGT
Organism: uncultured bacterium; assembly: GCA_965603355.1. Lineage (GTDB taxonomy): Bacteria > Hydrogenedentota > CBFDCQ01 > CBFDCQ01 > CBFDCQ01. The sequence goes on along the minus strand of CBFDCQ010000010.1, from coordinate 23,148 downwards.
AAACTGCCCAGCAGGCCCTCTGCAACAGCCTGCTTCAACACGCTCATGGAAGCGGGAGCGAACAGAACGCGGGTCCCCTCGTGCGCCTTCCTGCCGTGCATGATGCTCTCGAAAACGCGGATATCCTCGATGCGGCAGTTCGTGCATGAGCCGAAGAACACTTGGTCGATCTTGATACCGGCACATTCGGGGTCCGCGACCGGCTTGACGTTATCGACATAGTGAGGCAATGCCACCATCGGCACGAGATCTTTCAAATCTGTCTTGATTGTGCGCTCGTAACGCGCATCATCGTCCGGACGCAGCTCACGCCACTCATTTTCGCGGCCATACCGTGCGAGAAACTCTTTGGTCTTCTCGCCCGACGGGAAAATCCCGGTTTTGGCGCCCGCCTCGACCGCCATATTGGCTATAGCCGCGCGGTCGCTGACCTCAAGAGCGGCCACGCCGTCGCCGACGAACTCCAACGCTTTGTACGTCGCGCCGTCCGCACCCATGAGGCCTATAAGGAACAAGATAAGGTCTTTGGAATAGACGCCGGGCCGGAACTCGCCTGTGAGATCTATCTTTATCGTATCCGGCACTTTGAACCACGTCTCGCCGGTCGCCATCGCCACCGCCACGTCCGTCGAGCCCATTCCCGTGCCGAACGCGCCGACGCCGCCGTTCGTGCAAGTATGCGAGTCCGCGCCGATTATCAACTGACCCGGCGCTGCGAACCGTTCGAGTACCACCTGGTGACATACACCTTCACCGATCTCGGACAGGTGCGAACCGAAAGTCGCGGCGAATTGACGTAGAAATGCGTGATCGTTCGATAGCTCTTTTCGGGGACTCGGCGCGGCATGGTCCAGAAATATAACGGTTCTGTCCGGCATTGCGAGCCGGTCGCGGCCGAGACCTTCGAACTCGCGCGCCGCAAGCGGGCCGGTACCGTCCTGCACGTAACATAGATCGAGCTTTGCTACGACGATCTCGCCCGGCGATACGTCCCGTCCGGCATGTTCACCTATGATCTTCTCCGCAAGGGTCTTTCCCATCAGCGACCTCTTCCTTCCAGCAGGCCTATTGAACAAACTGATCCATCTAGCGCGGATTATATATGTCGCATCGCAAGTCGTCAAGCGCGGGGGCGTTTAGCTAACCCCCAAACCGTCAGCCAACAGTAGTGGCGCCGGCGTCTTGCCCAAGGTGCGGCGGGCACTTCATAGCACCGTCCGCTGTGCACTGGCATCTGAGTGAAACGGGCATAAGGTAATCTGGCGATACGTATGCCGTCTGATGACAAGCGTGCTGCACCACTTGACATGTGAACAGCATTTCAATGATAATGGCTACCCCAGGAACGCAGGTGGGACTGACGGGTAAGCGACGAGAGGAGTTGAACAGGTGCTAACCGATAACATCCTGGACCTGGTAGGGAACACGCCGCTCATTCAGCTAACGGATGAGAGAGTCTTCGCGAAAGCCGAGTTCCTCAACCCGGGAGGAAGTATCAAGGACCGCGTCGCCCTGGCCATGATTGAGGGTGCGGAACGTGACGGCAAGCTCAATCCGGACTCGATCATTGTGGAACCGACCTCGGGCAACACCGGTATAGGCATTGCCCTTGTGGCTCGGCTCAAGGGGTACCGTGTGCAGATCGTCATGCCCGAGGGTATGAGTGTGGAACGCAAGAAACTGATCCGCGCGCTGGGTGCGGAGCTTATGCTTACACCCGACGAAGAGGCTCTTCCGGGGGCAGTTCGTAAAGTCGAGGAAATGGCTGCTGCCGACCCGCGCATCTACGTTCCTCAACAGTTCGAGAATCCCGACAACCCGCGAGTCCATTACGAGGAGACGGCGCGCGAACTCTGGCGGCAGATGTCCGGGGAAATCGCATGTTTTGTCGCGGGCGTGGGGAGCGGGGGCACGTTACAGGGCGTCGGTAGGTTCCTGAAAGAACACAGCCCGGACGCGCGTATAGTCGCCGTGGAACCGAAGAATGTCTCCGCGCTGCTCGGCCACGAACCCGGCCTTCACCAGATCCAGGGAATCGGCGACGGGTTTGTTCCGACGGTGCTAGATGTGTCGCTGGTGGACGAAGTAGTCGAGGTGACGGACGATGACGCCATCGAAACCACTCGCCAGCTCGGCCGCGACTACGGTCTACTCGTCGGCATCTCCTCGGGCGCTAACGTGTGGGCCGCGCGCCAGCTGACTCAGCGCATGGACGGTAACGTTGCCACCGTCCTCCCCGATCGGGCCGAACGGTACTTCAGCACCGCCTTGCTTTAGAGCCCTGCAGGCCGGAAACCGGCTACACGCCTGTGTTGACAAAAGATCCCCTTGAACTTATCATGGTCGAGTGGACCGGAATCCCGTGACATTGGACGGCTCGATCTGAGGGGTAGAGGTGTGTATAGAGCCACATCCGTACTCATAACTCTAGCGCTGGTGCTGGGAGCGTCTTCCTTGGCTTACGAAGAACCCTTCGAGCACGGACCGGACTGGCGCAGGGCGCGTTTGCCAAGGATCGACGTTCCGCCGGATCCGTCGCTGATCAGAATCGTATCTGAGGAAATTGATTTCGCGCGTGTCGTGGGTGCGGCGGGCGCCGCGGTGGACCGCCGGGCACGTTTGGTGCGCGTGATCAACCTGCGCACCGCGGACGAGGCAGTTGCTCCGGTTCGTCCTGACGGCTCTTTCGAGGTGCGCCTGTTCGCTCCTCCGGGCTCGACCCTGCAGGTAAACACGAACATGATGGAAATCGGCGACCTGCCGCCGGAGATCGAGGAGCCGATACTGTCGAAGGGCCAGATTGTCCTCAGCGACATGTCGGGACCGCATAGGGAGATCCTTGGCGGAATGCTCAGTGGCGATATCAGTTCTTCTCCCGGAACAATGATTCCGGTCGTTCATGACAGCGGCGATTCGCGTGAATGGCATCCGTTTGTGAGGAAAATCGGGCCGAATCTCTGGTATTTCGGCAGAACGCGAGCCTCAACCCGGGCGGCATTTCCCGGAGAACCGGTCGAACTCGAGGTTGAGCTGCACGTCGTGTTCGAATCCGAGAGAGCCGCGCGCAACGCGTTTCGCGAGCCGCCTGTAATTGAACCGGGATTCCACATTCTGTTCGACCAAAAAGGGCGTCAACGAGCTCATAACCGCCTATCGGTCAGCCATCTGCTTACACCTACCGGTTTGCCAATCGAAGCGCACAACGAAATGCTCGCTGAGCGGCTGCCCGGCGGACGGCGTGAATGGCACCCGGCGGGTTCCGGATGGCCGGCGCCCTGGTGGCATGAGGACCCGGGCGAGTGGCGGGTCGAAGGTCGGCAGGCCGTTATCAGACAACGGTTTACGCTCGAGATCCCTGCTGAACTTAGGCCGGGGTACTACGGTATCGGCGCATGGGTCAACCTGCATGGGATTGGTCACGAAGAGTACGATGCCGGCGAACCGGCGGGCAGCCCGTGGTACATAAGTTATTTGCGCGTCGGCAATCCTGCGCCGCCCCGGTTAGCGTGTCTCCTGCTTGGATCGGCGGGACCCGGCGGCGCACGGGGCGCTCTTGCGCGCGAAGACGAGGGCCGGTTCTCGATCAATTTCCGTAACGTCACCATGCCGGAGAAACTTATCATCCCGCGTGACGACGCGTACACTGGAGAACCTATCGTCTACCCGCTGGACCCTTATGTTCCGATGGCGAGTCTTGCCGATCGGCCGGCACCCGTCATACCGGCACCGACCATTCCGTTCGACTTTGCGACAAGTAGGTTGAGAGTCACGGTCACCGCGCCTGACGGGGCCACGGAGACGCTCGGGCCGGCCCCGCTGGTATCGGGGCAGAACGATCTGAGCGTTCTCCGGCCGGATTACGTGGTTCGCGACAGAATCCTGCCTCCCGTACCGCCAGCGTACGGCAACCCGAGCCTCGCGGACATGTACCACATTACCGGGCGAGGAGCGTTCAATTACTCGTTTGACCGCTACGGACATTACGTGATCGAACTTGAGGGCATCATAGAAGACATGTTAAGCGTCGCGTATGCAATCACGGGTACGTATGACGTTTATGTGGCGAGACCGCTCGATACGATGGTCCACCCGGAGCCGGGGACGCCTCTCCAACCGTACGCGCGCTACCGCCCACAGGTGCAGGTTCAGCCCGCAATGCCCGCCGACGTGGAGCTACGCTGGCGTCACTATCCTTATTCCGACCGCGACCGCGTCGTCGAGCGGATGATCAAGGGGAAAGCCAACCGGTGGGGCCTTTTCGTGCCGGGACCGAACGAAACGCCCGTGACCTTCGACGATCCGGGCGAGTACGTGCTTGATGTGACCGTCAGCCACAGGGACGACGATGGAACCTTGTGGATGGCGTCTCGGCGGGGTGCGTCCGTAGTCGTCACGCCCGATTCACGAGTCGTGGTCCACGGCGAGCGCGGGAACCGGAGCCCGAGCGCGCGGTGGCGTGCACGCTGGTTTGTCGCTGGTGACAATCGGTTCGTGGCGCCGTCGCTGGAGTTCCCGCCGGGCAGACCGATGCCGTTCGAGCCGCGCCCTCCGGGGCATCCGCCCGACGAACCGTGGCCACCGCCGGAATTCTACGATGAAATACACGGGATCAATCTCGGGCATACATGTTATCCGTACGAATCCGGTGATGTCGCGTGGCTGGGGCACGACATGGCCTTCTCACTCTTCCCGAACGTGACGTTCGAGGATCCGGACGGAACCATTTCGGACTTGGTCGAGGAACGATGGCCGGGTGTACGACGAGGTGAAGGGCGGGCGGGTCTCTGGCCCGGCGAGCTTCTGCCGGAGGACCGCCGCGCGATCGGTGAGATGCCTTACGTGTGCATGACGTCCACCGGTATGCCGCCCACGATAGCTCCGGAGGATGTTGACCGGTGGGGCTATTTCTACACCACGTCATGGCGGCCGGGAATTGGGGTCCGGTCGCAGGCTTCGGAAGATCTAGTACCGGCGAGCTACTGGTTCTTCGACGACCCGTACGGTTACCAGTTCGGCAACGGTCCTCACGGCGATCTGCCGGGCGATTATAAGATGAATTACGCCGGCGGGGTGTTCCGCGACGAGTCCACCGGTGTGACGGATTATGGCGCGTACGCGTCGATGGTCGTGCTCATTGACGGGCGGGACAGGCTGGGGCCGCGGGTGCTGCCGCCGTTCAACGGTGTCGTGCCCGGGTCGCCTCCCGGCGGTCCCCTGGTTGTTGCTGATGGCAGGGTCTGGGACTCCTTTCTCACCTTTGGAGCGTCTGGACCGGGCGCGGTTCTCGAGGTGGGTGAGAGGCTCTCGCTTTCCGGTCTGGTCTGGCCGCCGGTAAGCGGGCACGTCGAAGGGGAAATTGTCTCACCCTCCGGCAAAAGCACCAAGTACCGGATCCCGTCCGATGCGATGGGGGTGTTCGATTATGGTGGGCCGAAGGCGTTCGAACCGGGCGCATGGATGGTGAGCGCCGAGAGTACCAGCACCGGCAAGACGAGCGCGGGCGTGCTCTCTGAGCTCGTTCCGGAGGAACGGTTGCCTATGGGGGACGGTATCGGTCTGGTCTCGCCAAGGTTTCCCGTGCCGGTCGTTCCGAGGGGCGCCGAACCTATCGCGTTCGACCTGCCGCCGGGCACGCGTGCGGAGCCGCCTCGTCCTCTTGTAATTCGCGGGCACCTCCCGGACGGTACGGCGGCGGATACCGTCAATCTGATAGCCAAAATGCCGAGTGTGGTGATGGAACAGTTGGAATTGCCGGTGGAAAACGGCACTTTCGAGTACGTCTATGACCCGAACGACCTCTGGAGGTTTTTCAGCAATCTCGATACGAGGATAGGGATGCCGACACCGTACGGCGAGCAAGCTCCCGCATGGTTCGATACGGTGACATTCACGTTCTGGGCGGGCGAGGGCGACGCGCTGCGCGCCGGGATGGTGCTTGTTCAGGGCGAGGAGGTCTACGCTCAGGCGAGTACCGGCAACCCTCTGCCGCGGTCCCCGGCAGCACGCGAAGTCCGAAGGAGACGTACGCCGCCGCGGGAACGGGCCTCTGCTACCCAGGCGGATCGGGCTCCGCACAGCTCGTTGCTGACGCTGTCGTCCGACGAGGGCGCGGTTTTTGCCGCACATCCCTGGTCAGGCGAGGTTGTGCGGATGGATACGGCGGATCTGCGCATACGGGCCACGGCGCGCACCGGCGGCGAACCGCGATCGATTGCGCTCTCACCGGACGGGAAGCGGGTATACGTCGCGCTGGCCGATAAACGGCAGGTCGTGGCGCTCGACGCTGCGTCGCTCAATGAAGCAGCGCGGTTTGATGTCCCGGGCCGACCGCGAGCCGTGCTGCCCTCCTCGGATGGCAAGGGACTTTTCGTTGCGGACTTCGATGGTGACCGCGTCCTCCGATTGTCAGCCCGTAGAGGCCGCGTGGAGGCTACCAGCGGGTATATCAACAGGCCCGCCTGCCTTGCGCTCTCATCCGACGGCAAGGAACTCTACACGGTGAGCTTCCGCACGGGCGAGATCGTCGTGCTGGATGAAGAGTGCAAGGAGCTGCGGAGGATACCTGCGCAGCCGCAACTCAACCAGTGCAGTACCCTCACGGTCGGCGCTGACGGACGGCTCTACGCGCCGCAAACCCGCTCGGACACCTCGGTCGGCGGGCGTATGTTCGACCGGACCGTGTTCCCGGTCATCGCGGTCGCTGAGCCTGAGAGCAACTATGTGTCGGTCGGGTACTTCCCGGACCTGCTGGTGGTGCCGCCGCACAGACCTGTGGAGGTCGCCGTTGACGCGGGCGCCGTCTACCTTGCATCCGCCGGCAGCGACGATGTGCTCGCGATAGATCGCGATACCGGTTTTGCGAAATGGCATGCCGAACGTGTCGGTATGGAACCGGGCGGTATCGTGCTGGACAGCGCGAAAGAGCGGCTGTACCTCCTTACGATCGCCGGGCAGGAGATCGTGGCGCTCGATGCGGAGACCGGCGAGGTGCTGTCCCGCGAGCGGTTCGCGAATGATCCCACACCGCCGGAGAGTGCGCGCGGCCGGTACCTTTTCGGGACGGCGACGGACAAGCGGCTGACGAAAGACCAGTGGATGTCGTGCGCCGTGTGCCATCCGGACGGCGACCAGGACGGCCGACAGTGGGATTTCGGCAACGGGCCGCTCGATACGGTCACGTTGCGTGGATGCCTCGACACCGCGCCGCTGCACGTGACCGCGCACCTGGACGAGATTCAGGATACGTACCGGTTCACGCGGATGACGATGGCCGGACAGTGGTTCGTCCCGCACGAGGAGTTGCATGACTACCTCGGGCCGTCGAACGCGGGGATGGATCGCGACCTCGACGCGCTTGCCGCGTACATCGCCAGTCTCAAGCCCAAGAAGAACCCTCCGCCGCCGGCTAGATCAGCGCGGCTTATCAAGGCAGGCAAGAAACTCTTCTTCAGCGAGACGACCGGTTGTGCGGCATGCCATCCGCCGCCGTTCTACACCGACAGCGGCAAGCGCCGCGCCGACCGTACGTTCGTGCTGTACGACGTCGGTACGTGTCTTTCCAGCGAGAGCGAACTGCACAGGCGGCTCGATACACCGTCGCTCCTGGGTCTGCACCGATCTGGACCATACCTGCACGATGGACGCGCCAAAACGCTCGCGGAGGTCTTCACGAAGTTCAACCGCGACGACAAACACGGCCGCACTTCCCACCTGACCGACTCCGATATCCGCGCCCTTTGCGAGTTCCTGCGATACATCGACCCGCCGCGAAGCGCTCAACGCTAGCTGTAATGAATGCGGGTCCTTCTACCGCCTTCGTCAGTGGAACTCCTGCCACTCCGGCTCGTTCTCGAAGATCCAGCGGTAGTAGTCGGTATGCTGCAGACAGGATGCGGCCGCTTCGTCCACTATAACCGTGCATCGTGGATGAAGCTGCAGCGCGGTGGCGGATATCATCGACGTCACAGGTCCTTCGACGGCTTTGGCGATGATCTCGGCTTTCTCGGAACCCGTTGCCAGCAAAACGCATCGTTTTGAGTCGAGTATCGTGCCGACTCCCATAGTGATGGCTCGGTGCGGTACCTGTTCCGGTCCGCCGAACAAAGGTGCGTTCTGCTCAATCGTTTCAGGTGCCAGGGCTTTTGCCCGGGTGCGCGACAGCATGGCCGAGAGCGGTTCGTTGAATCCGATGTGCCCTGAACGGCCCAGGCCAAGCAACTGCAAGTCTATTCCGCCGGCGGCGCGTATGCTTTCCTCGTACGCTACGCATTGCGCTTCCATATCGTCCGCCATACCGTCCGGCAGATGAGTGTTGCGCGGGTCGATATTGACGCGGTCGAACAGGTGTGCCTTCATGTAATAGCGGTAAGAACGCTCATCTTCGCGCGGGAGACCTATGTACTCGTCCAGGTTGAAGGTGGTGACCTGCGAGAAATCCAGTCCCTCGGTCGCGTGCATGTCGACGAGCAGACAGTACACGCTGTCCATTGTGCGACCTGTGGCCAACCCCAACACAAGTCGCGGGTTTGCCTGAATCGCCCGCGCAATGATGGTGGCGGTCAATCGCGCCGCATCTTCTTCCCTGGGCCTGATAATCACTTCCATCGCACGCTACCGCCTCTACTGCTCTGAAACCCCTTTCGACTCGCAGTTAACGTACCTGTACGCTAGCATGATCGGCATCCACTGCGCAAGCACTAAGCAACGACACAAGCGGCTCGCCGGCAAAACCGGAACTTGCCAGGACGCACCCGACTGCGGTATACTATCACGCACTGAGTTGTATTAGAACCTGGGACAGCGAGCGCGACGTTCTGTAATGCTTGCTGTCCTTCAGTTTAATGATTCTCGCATTCACAGACAAAAGGTAATCACAAGGTAGGGCGGGCATCTTGCCCGCCATGGGCGCGGCAAGCAGCGCCCCTACGAAGTTCTTTAAGTTATACCAAGCTCGATAATGGTGCGAGGGAGAAGTCATGGCACCGTGGCGGCGGACATTCTACGCGTCCTGGGTGGCGCAGGTATGCTCAATCATCGGATTCAGCGCGGTCATACCGTTCCTGCCTCTGTACGTGCGTGAGCTCGGCGTTGAGGGCGAGGCGGCGGTCGCGCGCTGGTCGGGGCTCATTCACGGCGCCACCGGACTCAGCATGACGCTGTTCGCGCCGATCTGGGGCATTCTTGCGGACAGGTACGGCCGCAAACTGATGGTGCTCCGGTCAATGTTCGCAGCGGTCATCGTGCTGGCTCTGATGGGCTACGCGCGAGGGCCCGTGGACCTTTTGATACTGCGTCTGATGCAGGGAGCGTTTACCGGTACCATCACAGCCAGCGTCGCGCTCGTAGCGAGCATAACACCGCCCAAACGCACCGGTTTCACACTCGGCATGATGTCGGCGGCGGTGTTTGGCGGCTTCTCGATCGGGCCGTTTCTGGGTGGCGCCATAGTCGACAGGCTGGGCTACCGGCCGACGTTCCTGGCCGCGGCGAGCGTACTGCTGCTCGCCGGCTTTCTGGTGCTGAGGTTCGCGCGGGAAGACTTTGCCCCTGTGCCGCATGCCGAACGCAAACGCGGCAACTCGTTCGCGGCGGTGCTGGCCGTTACGGGATTCATGGCCGCGGTATTCGTTATGTTCCAGGTCAACTTCGCCAACAGCATGTTAGCGCCGGTCTTCCCGCTGTTCGTCGAGAAGCTGCGCGGTACCTCCGCGGGAGTCGCCACCATAACCGGGGCCATTATCGGCGTTGGAGGTCTCGCCGCCGCGGTATCGGCAGCGTTGCTCGGCCATTTCGGCGACCGGTGGGGACATAAACGCCTGCTCGTCGCAGCTACACTGGTCGCCGGGCTCGCGACGGTCCCGCAGGCGTTCGCGCACAACGTCCGCCAACTGTTCATATTGCGCCTGCTGTTCGGTTTCGCTGTCGGAGTCATCATGCCGAGCGTCAACGCCATTGTCCGCTACATAACCAGCCACCACCACCTCGGTAAAGCCTACGGTCTGACCGCGTCGGCGGCATGTCTCGGACTGGGGCTCGGGCCGATGGTCGGCGGGTACGTCGCGGCATCCAAGGGGTTGTCCACACCGTTCGTCCTCACAGGCATCCTGCTGATCTTAACCTCGGTCCTCGTTCTCTGGCGCGTCCGGCTTGAAAACAACGAGTCGAACGAGGCCGAATCCTGACTGCCCGAACCCTCATGACAGACAGGAATGTCCGTCCCACCACTGGAGAAAGACAAAACCACGGTGGGGCAGGCATTCCTGCCTGCCGCCTTTGCCAGGGCCGAAACCGTCCTTGACTCAACAGGGACCTGTACGAGACCTGGAATAAAACCTTCTGTTCCACTTCTGGTCACGTCAAAGTCTCCTGCAAGTCCCTGTCAGTTGACCCCTCCACGATCCAAACCGTTCTTAACGCAAAGACGCAGAGACGCCAGAGGAACATGTAATTGTAGGTCGGGCAGTGCCGCGCCACGCCGCGCGGGATTGCCCGCCGGTGAGCACCTCCGACGGCCTGCAGTCAAACTAGGGACTGGTTGCACATTCATTGTTGGCGTCATCCCCGCGCAGGCGGGGATCCAGGGTCCAGGTGAGCCATCGTTATTCCTTCTGGATTCCCGCCTTCGCGGGAATGACGCAAGGGGGCGCGGGAATGACGCGCGTGAGAGGGAAGGACAACCGAAAAGCCACTTGCCGTCATCAAGTTGCCATGGAAACCACCCGCCAGTCCCCCTTGACACGGCGTGCGGCGGGGGAATATAATTTTCCATGTCGTAACGGGGAGGCGGGGGTTCCGACTAAGAAAGCCAGCGAGAAATATCTCGGACGCAGTTGGGTCGCGAGGATGCGACGTTCCTGGAGGCTGGGAGAGGCATGTCAGCCCACATTTGGATCGTGCTGCTACCGCTGATAGCAGTCCTATTCACATCCTTTTATGCGTTCGATACCTTGGTTAAGAAACTCCACGATCAGTATCCGGACGAGTGGGACCGAGTTGGTCGACCATATGGCTTTTTCTGGCGCCCGAACTCCCGAACTCTCCGCGGGACGTCTTCTGGCTTTGCTATGCAGAAACTCGCTTTCGTTTGGCTGTTTAGCACCCCAGAATGGATGAAGCAGGAAGAGTGGTCCCTGCGTCGCCTTCGGTTTCTCAGGATTACCGTGCTAATATGGAACGTGGGAGGCGTGGCCTCTGCAATACTGCTCTACATGACGAAATAGGGGGGGGGAAATAGGGAGGGAAATAGGGGGGCGCGACACTGAAAACGCGGTGAAATGAGTACGGTGTCCCTGTAATTCTGATACAAGGGGAGCGTATTGTACGGTCTGTATGATCGGAGGTTAGCTAGACTATGATGAAGGCGACCGCAGGTATCATTCCACGGATCATTTGCGTGGTAGTGCTGATCGCTGCAGGATGCCATGACTCCGCTCAGCTACCAGACGGGAGCGGTGCAGCGTCGAGAATTCCCGCGACGAATGAACTCCGACGGGTGCTGGACCCATCGTACTCAAGAGACGCGCAACTGCAGCCCTCGCTGGACATGAAGCGGGCAGCGTTGGAGGCGGGGAACGGTGGGATTCCATTGCTCGAGGAAGCACTCAATGATCCCGTTCGCCAGGGGCTCGCCGTAGTCGGTCTCGCGTACCTTGGCGGCCCCAAGAGCACCGAGTTGCTCAGGCGACATTATGAAAAGACAGGTGCCGGGAAGTCCGGCCTGTGTTTCGCTCTGGCGTCGACAGGAACCCCGGAGGACCGTAAATTCCTGATTGAGTCGCTTGTTGTTGAGGACAGCCTTTTTGGCAACGATTGGTATACAAGAGCTTGCGCTGCGTACTCCCTCGGCGTCCTCCGCGCGCGGGAAGCTATCCCCGCTCTTGAGAGAACAGCCAGGAAGAAAGACGGCCGATTCGACTCCGCTGCAGCCGAAGCGGCGTTGCGGTGGATCCAGGAGGACCCGCCGAGCGTGCCGCACTTGTCAAACCCGAGCGAGCGGGATCGCGTGATCCTGGCGGTCTTAGGACATGCCATCCCCTCTACGGATAGGAGCGACGTGTTCTTCGAGGAACAGGCCTCTCGCCTTTGGGAAAACCGCGGAGCCGGTTGGCGTGTTCGTACAGTCACCACTGAGCCGGAGGATACCCCGTCCATTAGCTTTGATGTATTCATCACCAACGACGGACAGCGTGCGCTGTGTGCCGTAGGCCTGCACTTCGGTCATCTGGATGCAATCGGGTATGACTACGTTCTGAGAAAGGACAACGACACGTGGAAAGTTGTGGGTCTGATATTGACCTGGGTGTCCTAGGCATGCGACGAGAGAGTCGGGCACAACGACGTGTTCAGTACCTTGATATTCATTAGCCTTCGCTCGCGTTTTGTACGCCGAAGCCCGCAGATTAGGTCTTGAATTGGGGATAGGGAGCTATTGACAAAGCGCTTTGGCCGTCATCCTGAGTCCGCTACGGCGGACGAAGGATCTGGTGTCGTGAAGATGCCGGAGAATCGAGATTCTTCGCTTCGCTCAGAATGACATCCAGTTGTCTGCTGGGATCTTTCCAATAGTGCCATTGCTTCCCTCTTAACACGTTTTGACGCGGTCCGAGAACGCGTGTTAGAGTAGTCTTACGCGGAATACATACCAGGGTCGGGCAGACATAAGGAGAAAATGGTGAAGAACATTTGTATCGCAGCCATACTGTTGATGTTTGGGATGGTCAGTGGCAGCCAGGCGCAGCCGCAACGTGAGCCGGACGTGGCGTACGTACCGACGCCTAACGATGTCGTGGAGATGATGCTGCACATGGCGAGAGTCAGCGAGAAGGATGTCCTCTACGATCTGGGATGCGGTGACAGCCGGATCCCGGTGGCTGCGGCGAAGAAGTACGGATGCAGAGCCGTCGGATACGATATCGATCCGGAACGCGTGCAGGAGTCGCTCGAGAACGTCAAGAATAACGGGGTCGAGGGGCTGGTACGAGTCGAGGAGGCGGATGTTTTCACGCTCGATCTGAGTCCCGCGTCTGTCATAGCCCTATACCTGCTGCCCAACCTGAACGTCAAGCTGATCCCGCAACTCGAGAAGCTTGCGCCGGACTGCCGCATCGTGTCGCATGACTTCGATATGCGAGGTGTCAGACCCGACGCGGTCCTCACCATGGAATCCGAGGAAGACTCGAGGGAACACACCATCTACCTGTGGACCACGCCGCTGAAGAAGGAGTATGGTGTCAGTTTGGTTGCTGTGATGATCCGCGAGTTCATCGACAAGAACTTCGTGCATGTGCTTTGTTTCCTGATCTTGTTGGGAAGGCTCGGTGACATTGTCAGCACGCGGATGCTAACTCCGACTCTAAAGCTGGAAGGCAACTTGCTGGTGAGACGTCTGGGCTGGCGACCCGCGTTGCTCAGCTTACTGCTTTGTCTTGTTCCGTACTTCAGTGCCCCATTCGGAATGGTCGTGCTCGTGCCGTCACTTCTGGTATCGGCCTCCAACATAGGGAAGATCTGGCTCATACGAGGTGTTGGTGAAGACGAGTTTGCGGATCTCCTGCTGAAGGTTGCCGGGCGCGGGAAGCTGTCGCATGCTCTGGGCGCAGTCCTGTCATCGGCACTGTTCATCATCCTTGCGGGCCTCGTTCTGTGGTACCTCTATCCAGGCGCTCGAAATGGTTGGGCATTCTGGTTTGGCATGGGCATCATCTTCTACGGCGCGATCATCCTGCTGCACGGATCGTTGCACTACAGGAAACTCTTCAAGGCGGTCAAGGCGACGTAACACAATATCGAGACAAGTCCCGTGGAACCGGGGGGAATTGGGTTGAATTTCACTGTGATTAGTCTGTATACTCGGTGGTTAGAAACAGGGGTGGGGGGCTGTTGAAAAAGCCACTACAGACAACCAGACGTCATTCTGAGCGAAGCGAAGAATCTCGATCTTCCAGCCCTTTCACGACACCAGATCCTTCGTCCGCCCATGCCTGCGGCAGGCAGGCGCGGCGGACTCAGGATGACACCTAAATGCACTTTTTCAACAGCCGCGCGCGAAGCGATTTTCGCACGCTTTGACGCGCTTCTGGAATGCCTGTTACAGTGGTCTCATGCGGAAACGATATGAATCGAGGTTGGGCAAAGAGAGGAATAGGATGAAACAGATTTGCATTCTGGCCCTGCTGTTAGTGTTTGCGATGTTCGGTGGCTGCAAGGTGCAGCAGGAGGCAGAACCATTGTCATCCGAGGAAGTCGGCGAGCAATCTTCGGTCGGATTGGGCTCCAGCAGCTCATCGGAGGAGGCGGCGCAAGAACTCGAGCGTGAGCAGTCGTGGGGCGGATTGGACGCCGGCAGCTTATTGGCTGAGGTACCACAAGACCTTGAGGTAGACCTACCTTCGGCCGGATTGGGCTACAGCAGCTTATCGGATGTGACGGTGCAAGAACTCGAGGATGAGCAGTCGTGGGGCGGATTGGACGCCGGCAGCTTATTGGTGGAGGTGACGCAAGAACTCGAGGGCGACCGATATTCGGCCGGATTGGACGCCGGCAGCTTATCGGAGGAAGCGACGCAAGAACGCACGCCGGACGTGATCTACGTCCCGACGCCGAACGACGTCGTGGACATGATGCTGCACCTGGCGAGAGTCACAGAGGACGATGTCCTCTACGACCTGGGGTGCGGCGACGGCCGGATCGTGGTGGCTGCGGCCAAGAAGTACGGATGTAAAGCCTTCGGCTACGACATCGACCCGGAACGTGTGGAAGAGTCACTCGAGAACGTCGAGAAGAACGAGGTCAACGGGCTGGTGACAATCGAACAGAAAGATATCTTCACGCTCGACCTGCGTCCCGCGTCTGTGATTACCCTTTACCTGCTCCCCAGCCTGAACGTCAAGCTGATCCCGCAGTTGGAGAAGCTTGAGCCCGGTTGCCGCATCGTGTCGCATGACTTTGATATGAGAGGTGTGAGGCCGGACGCGGTCCTCACCATGGATTCCGAGGAAACCGGTGCGGAACACAACGTCTACCTGTGGACCACCCCGCTGAAGAAGGAAGAAGAAGAGGATTACGATGATGAGGTGTTGCTGTGGGAGGAGTAGGGAAATAGGCGACAGGCACTTAGAAAGATCAGGGAAAAGGGTATAGGGTATAGGGTAAAGGGGCTAGGGTACAGGGAACCGCTCAGTCACTTGATATTCCTTGGTCTTCGCGAGAGCGTCGGTCGCGTTCTGTACGGCACGACCGCCAGATAGAGTCCTTTTATGCGGAAACGATGCTAACCGAGGTTGGGCAAAGGGAGGAACAGGATGAAACACATTTGCATGCCGGCCCTGGTGTTGATGTTGGCACTGTTCAGTGGTTGCCAGATGCTGCAGGTGGCAGGACCGGCGCCGTCCGTAACGTCCGAGGAAGTCGGCCGACAGGGCGTGTCCGGCTCCGGCGACTTGTTGGAGAAAACTGAGCCGGCACGTACGCCGGACGTGGTGTACGTCCCGACGCCGAACGACGTCGTGGACATGATGCTGCGCCTGGCGGAAGTCACAAAGGACGATGTCCTCTACGACCTGGGGTGCGGCGACGGCCGGATCGTCGTGTCTGCGGGCAAGAAATACGGATGCAAAGCCGTCGGCTTCGACATCGACCCGGAACGCGTGGAAGAGTCGCTCGAGAACGTCAGGAAGAACAAGGTCAGGAGGCTCGTGACAATCAAGCAGGAAGACATCTTCACCCTGGACCTGCGCCCCGCGTCTGTCATCACCCTTTACCTGCTGCCCAGACTGAACGTCAAGCTCATCCCGCAGTTGGACCAGCTTGAACCCGGCTGCCGCATCGTGTCGCATGACTTCGACATGAAAGGGGTCAAGCCGGACGCGGTCCTCACGATGGACTCCAAGCTAACCGGTGGGGAACACACCGTCTACCTGTGGACGACACCGCTGAATAAGGAAGAGGAAGATGATGATGATGATGATGATGCGGTGCTGTGGCTGGAATAGGGGAAAAGACCCACAGGCACCTGTTCAATGAAGAGGGTTCTACAACGAATCTGGGTGGGAATCGTTGGCGCAACGGCAGGCGCTTCCGTGGGCCTCGTAGCGGCAGTGATCCTGGCGTTTCAACAGGTAGACCTCAACAAGTCGCTTTGGGTCGTCGCGGTGTGCGTCGGTGTCGGTTTCGTTCTGGGCTTGGCGCTCGGAAACCGACGGCTGGGGTAGCGGAGGGGAGCTGTTGTCCGGGGGACTTCCTGAATTCGGGCGATGTGCGGCGGCATGTCCGACTTGAAGGATTCTGAACAAAGACACGAGAGCAATTGGTGGCAACATCAACAGGGAGGAGGTCGTCACATGGGCAAAGAGATCACTGCGCAGGAACTCAACACCAAGACGTTCATTGATGAGCAGGTCAACGAGATCAAGGGCGCGGTCGGGGATGGGACGGCTATCAACGCCCTCTCGGGGGGCGTCGATTCGTCTGCGGTTACGATGCTCGGGCATCGGGCGTTGGGGGACCGTCTGAGAACCGTCTTCGTCGAAAACGGTCTCATGCGTGAGGGAGAGCCGGAGCAGGTTGTCGGCTTCTTCAAAGAGCTTGGCGTCACGGTCGAGATAGTCGATGCGCGCGACGAGTTCTTTGGGGCGCTCAAGGGACTTACGGACCCGGAAGAGAAGCGCGAGGCTGTCACCCAGACCTTCTACCGAGAAGTATTCGGGCGTCTCGTAAAGGAAAGCGGGGCAAAATACCTTCTTCAGGGGACTATCCTGACGGATGTGGACGAGACTGTCGCGGGGATTAAGCGGCAGCACAACGTCTTCGAGCAGCTCGGGATTGACCCGCAGGAGGCCTTCGGATACAAGATCATCGAGCCGCTCATTCAGCTTCGGAAGGACGGCGTGAGAAAGGTTGGCGAGGCCGTCGGGCTTCCGACCGAGCTGTTCGAGCGCATCCCGTTCCCGGGGCCGGCGCTCGCCGCGCGCGTGATAGGGGAAGTGACGCCGGAACGCATCGAGACGGTCCGTAAGGCGACCACAGTTGTCGAACGATTGCTCAAAGAGACAGGCGCGTTCCAGTACATGGGGATCCTTCATGAAGACCGCGTTACCGGCATGCGCGACGGTAAGCGCGACTATGGCCTGCAGATCGAGGTACGCTGCTGGGAGAGCGTGGATGCGCGTACCGCGACACCGACGCGGCTCTCGTTCGACATCCTCGAGAAGCTCTCCGGTGAGATAATCCGCGAGGTGCCCGGCGTCGTAAGCGTGACGTACAACATAGCGCCGAAACCCCCATCAACGATCGAAGTGGTCTGACGGCGCGCGCTGTGGCACAGAGGCGCGAAGGGGACAAAGCCACAGAGGACACAGAGATCACAGAGGGCGTTGACCGTAGGGGCAGGGCATGCCCTGCCCTGCCTTGGGCGAGGCTCACCCCGGCGAGTCTTCGACGTGCCTCGCCCCTACATTTCTTGACCCGCAATTGCCAGCGTAAGCGAAGCAATCTCGATCTCAGGTACGGCGGGCATCCTGCCCGCCATCATACCGCGCGAAGACCGAGATTGCCGCGTCGTCCACGCCAAAGGCGTGGCGCCCTCCTCGCAACGACGGGTTAATAAGTAGGGGAGGCCCTCGTGGCCTCCCGCGGGAGTGTACTCTCCAAGGCGAGTCTGCGACAAGACCCTCCCCTACTCCTGCGCTTACAGAGGCGGGGCACTTGACCGGGGCGGTGCAGAAGGCGTATGATCCGGGCTGGGCCATGAAGCTACCAGGAATCTGATACAGCACCCATTGTGTCGTAGTGTCTTATGCAGAGACCGCGCAGCCAATAGTCGAGCAACAAAGGAATAGACGATGAACATCTTCATTAAGGCCATAATCAGCCTGACTATTATCCTCCTGTGCACGGGGATCGGAAAGAAAGTCCCGTCATTGGCTGGTCTCATCGCCGTCATGCCTCTGACCGGGGCATTGGTCCTGGTGTGGTTGTATGCGGACACCGGCGGCAGCCCTGCCACTATGCAGAAGTACGCAACGGGGGCTCTCTGGGGGATTCTTCCCAGCATTCTATTCTTTCTTGTGGCGTTTTTATGTTTCAGAAGACATCTTGCTCTCCCGGTGGTACTATCCGCAAGTTTTGGAGTGTGGCTGCTGGGCGCGTTTGTTCACCAGTGGTTTTTCAAGTGATTGGACTTCGCGAGACACTCCGCCGAAAACGCGGTGGAATGGGTATGGTGTCGCGGGAATTCAGCGGAAAGAGGATCTAATGAACAAGGAACTGCTTCTGGTGCTTCCCGGAAACGAGCGTGGTTTCTGGGGCAAGGTGACCCGTGGCAAAGCGGGTTTTGTACGGTTGAGTTTGCCAACGGTGGCTGCTCTCACGCCCTCGGACTGGAAAGTGACTATCCATGACGCCCGCGCGGAACCGGTGGACTATGACCGGAAAGTGGGGCTCGTGGGGATTACTGCGTTCACGGCGGAAGCGCCGAGCGCGTATGAGATCGCCGACAAGTTCCGCGCGAAAGGCGTACCGGTGGTGATCGGAGGGATCCATGCAACCGTGCTGCCCGACGAGGCGCTTGAGCATGCCGACGCGGTGGTGATCGGTGAAGCGGAAGGCGTTTGGGAAACGCTGCTGCGCGATCTGGAGGACGGAAATCTCCAACGCACATATCGCGCGGCCGAGTTCTGTGACATGCGTAACATGAAAGCTCCCCGGCGGGACCTTCTTGATCGCGACATGTACGTGGCGGCCTTTAACACGGTGCAGGCGACGCGCGGCTGCCCGTTCAATTGTGATTACTGTGCGGTAACGCAGGTATACGGGGGCACGTTCCGGACCCGCCCTGTGGCGGACGTGGTAGACGAAATCCGCCGGATCGATACACGTGACTTCTTCTTCGTGGACGACAACATATGCGGCAACGCCGATTACGCCAAGGAGCTGTTCAGAGCGATGGTACCGCTCGGAAAAATCTGGGGCGGACAGACTGCGATAACTTTTGCCCGGGACGATGAGTTGCTCGATCTGTACGCCAAGAGCGGCGGATGGTACGCGTTCATCGGGTTCGAATCGATATCCGAAAAGAACCTGGCGCAGGTCAACAAGAAGTGGAACCAATCCGATGGGTACGGGCACGCCGTCCGCAAGATCCATGATGCGGGGATAAATGTCCTGGGCAGTTTTATGTTCGGGTTTGACGAGGACGACCCGTCCGTGTTCCAGCGGACGTTCGACTTCATCATGGAGCACAAGATAGACGCGGCCATGTTCCATGTCCTTACGCCGCTGCCCGGTACGCGTCTGTATGATACTATGGAGGCGGAGGGACGGATCATCGACCGGGACTGGGCCAAGTACCACGCATGCGAGGTGGTGTTCCAACCCAGGAAGATGACCCCTGAAGAGCTGCAGAACGGGTTCTACCGCCTCTGGCATGAGGCGTACTCGATTCCGAACGTCCTGAAACGATCTTTCCGGAGCCTGCGCGGCTTTCCGCTCCGTCTGGTCCTGAACATAGGGTACCGCAATAAAGGCCGCAGGATGCCCAGGCCGTAGATCATGGAAGGAGGAGAAGCTATGAAGATACTTCGGAGTATTGGCTCGTTGGCGTTCGTGGTCGGGCTGTTCACCGCAATATTTGCCGGGATACCATGGTACCTGATGGTTGCCGAGGATCCGACTGTGCCCTGGTGGCTGAGGATAGCGGTCTTCTGGCTTTTGGGGGGCATCCTTGTGGTTCTGGGAACAGTGGCTCTCGAACAAAGAAAAACCAGGCCGTCAACAACGGCGCCGGTGTCTGCAGAATCTGACCGCCCGGTGCTGCTGCTGAATTCCGTGGACGTGCCCCGGCGCGAGGTCTCGGAGATTCTCGGTCTGGTCCAGGGCCATACGGTATATGCCATCTGGCTTGGCAAAGATCTATCGGCCATAGTCAGATTAATCCTCGGAGGCGAACTGACCGAATACACCGAGATGATGGGGAGCGCTCGAAAAGCAGCTACCAGCAGGATGATTGCCCAGGCTGCGCAGATGGGTGCGGACGCAATAATCAATGTCCGCTACATGACCACGAGCGTTGTGGGCAGCGCGGCTGAACTTCTTGCCTACGGCACAGCCGTCAAGCTCAGCGGATAGACCGCCTTGCGGCATCTACAGCTATGCAACGGTTCACACGGGCGCGAATGAACCTTTCGTTTTGTCGGTCGTAGTAAGGTAATAGGAGTGCCAGGACAGCGAGAGGCTCACAGAACGAAGGAGAAGCGCAATAACTTGTGAAGATCTCGCGGTAAAGGAGATCCCATGACCGCAAGCCGGATGAGACGTTCAGGACTCCGCTGGACAGCCGCGATTCTTATTCTTGCCGGAGCAGTGTTCGTACTCTCACTTGCGGGTACAAAGGGCGCGTTCTTGTGGGGACAAAGGGCGGAGGATTTCCGCGACGCGACCGACCTGAGAGCCTTGGCAATCGCGTTGTACATATACGCTGACAGCGACTACTGGCCTCCTCTCTCCTCTGCACCCGGCCGCCTGATGTTCGATATGGACACCCTCTACCCGGAGCACATCGCGGACCCACTTCTGCTGCTGAGTCCCGCCGACCCGATAAGACGGGAGGTCAAACGGGCCGATCTCACCCCGGCGTTCTGCTTCGAGAACAGCAGCTATTTCTACATCGGCTACACGGTCTGGGATGACGAAACTGTTGAAGCGTTTGCCGACGCATACAGAAAGCGCCTGGAAGAGGGGTTGGCGTTTGACAGTGATCTCCCTGTTGATCTGCCGATAGAAAAGCTGCATCGTTTAGATCAGAACTCCCGCCGGCATGGACCTATGTCTCTCTCGGAGTGGAACAAGCCAAAGTGGGATTATATGCGTCTTGTCCGTTCGGAGATTCCGTGCTTAATCGAGCGGCCGAATCTTTACCCGGGTCCCTTCGGACTGTACTTATTTGCTCCGGTGCCCCTTTCGAAGTCCATACTGGGCGGCACAGTGTTGTATCAGGATGGTCACACCGAGTTTATTCGCTACCCGGGCAAATGGCCTATGACTGAGAAGACAATCTCCACACTTACCGCGTTGGTTGCGCTGGATTAGGTGGTGCCATTTTATGCTGGACAAGTTGCGGCATTTTGTACGACATCTACTGAAATCGGGAGAGGCTCGGTGTGGCACGCCGGCTTGGAAGATGCGCTTCGGCTAAACGGTACCTCGAAACCGCAAGGATGGGGGCAGGGACCTATTCTAGATCCATTAGGCAAACGCGTATGAGGTGGTGACATGGATCGTGCGAGATCTTACAGTAAGAGGTTGGTCCTATTCTTCGTCTCATTTGCCGTCTTAGTGGTCTGTGCGGGATATGCGCTTTTCCTGTTCAGCCGGGGACACGCCCTTGTCGGACAGATCGTGTGGGTCGATGATCCCAGAACCGAAAGCTTAGATGCCGCTCGCGCGCTCGACCAGGTTTCCGGCACGGCCTACCTCCTGTTGGAGGAGAACTACGCACTGGCGGATTACCCCGGCCCTCCCAGAGAGAATGTCACGAAGCGTGCGGAATACTTCCTCAAGGCCCGCGTCGACCTTCTGCCGCATGACTGGCAACTGGCGGAGAAGGAACCGACAGGAAGCGAGCCGGAGTACCTGCTCGCAGCACCTCTTGACAGCGCCGGCCGCTTCAGATTCAAGGCGCTTCCCGCCGGTCGGCATACCCTTTTCATTCGATGGGGGAAAAATCCCGATCCATCGAATTGCATATCCGGCCCATACGAGGCAGTACTCGGCGATCGCAGGACGACGGAGAAATCATTTCTCGTAAACCGCTTTGATACCATTGACACGTGACGGCCCGCTGTAACCCGTACTCCGGCGATTTGGCTTTCCGTCGTCATTGCGAGCGACTGAAGGGAGCGCGGCAATCTCGTTGTAGGGGCAGGGCATGCCCTGCCCAGGGCGAGGCATGCCTCGCCCCTACGGAACATCGCGAGATTGCTTCGTCGCTACGCTCCTCGCAATGACGAGTTTCGGGAAGGGGCAAGGAAGAAGTTCTCTTCAGCGATTTCAAGGGCACGTGTTTTTGCGCGGTTTGACCCGGTTTCAGGGTGCGTGTTATCCTGCAAGCACATCTGCTGGCATCAGCGTGCTTCGAGGAGGGATAAAGCAGAGTGATAGAAATCCGTGAAGAAAGGTCTGAGGACATCGGAGCAGTTCGACACGTGCTTGAGGAAGCTTTCGGCAGTTCAGAAGAAGCGGATATCGTAGAGAGGCTCCGCGATGCGGGCAAAGCGGTAATATCGCTCGTAGCGGAGTGCGACGGACAGGTGGTTGGCCACATTATGTTCTCCCCCGTCACCATTGCTCCTGCGCAGAGCGCTTTCAACGGGATTGGCCTGGCGCCGGTGGCGGTGTTGCCTCAACTTCAGAAGAGAGGCATCGGCTCACACCTGATTTGTGAAGGGCTGGAACAGTGCAGGAAGGCCGAGTACGACATAGCGGTCGTGTTAGGTGACCACGCGTTTTACGAACGGTTCGGCTTCTCACGTGCCGGCGACTACGGACTCGGGAACGAATACGGCGTTGACGAGGATTTCATGGCCGTGGAACTGAGCGAGGGAGCCCTTGCACAAGCAACCGGAACAGCGAAATACCAACCTGAGTTCAGCGAAGCCGGTTCCTAACCGCCGGCCCCACACGACTCGCCTATTGCACACTCCGCTCAAAGCTGGTATCGTTCATATTGAGCGTGAAAGAGGCTTCATATTGAGTAGTTCTGAATGAGTTCCACGAAAGGGAGGTACATCATGCTGAACAGAACGGTCACGGGGGTAGTTGTGGTTGTGCTTCTTATCTCTGCATCCATCCTGGCTCAGGAGAAGGGAGGTCAGGGCATCGAATCACGTACCTTTGTTGAACGTCGTGAAACCCTCATGGCTGAGCTGAAGGAGGGCGTTGCCGTTCTCTACTCGCAGGGCCGGCAGACTGAGACGGGGCCCGTATCGGAATACCGGGCGGACGGGAACTTCTGGTACCTGACGGGCGTTGACGATGCGGGGGCAATTCTGGTTCTGTCGCCGCAGGAAACGGATCGGCAAGTCCTGCTGCTGCCGTCTCGGGACATCGAACAGGAGCGGTGGACCGGGCGTCGGCCGCCTTTGACCGAGTCGCTCG
>CBFDCQ010000009.1:0-61690 GCA_965603355.1 uncultured bacterium | reverse complement strand
GAAAACAGCCTTGCGCATTTTGTTCTCGGGCTGGCGTACACTAAGCTTGAGAGGAGAGAGAAGGGAGTAGAGGAACTGGAGCGGGCAGTCGAGCTGGATCCGTACAAGGCGGAATACCACCGGCTTCTGGGCAGTGCGTACATAGGTGTGCGCAAGTACGACGAGGCTATAGAGCAGCTCCAGAAGGCGCTGAATCTTGGACCGGGGAACGCCGAGACGCAGATGCTGGCTGGAGCGTTGCATGGAATCCATGGCAAACAGGACGACGCTGTGGCGTTGCTTCGAGGTGCCGCTTCTTCGGGCTCGGCATACGATGCGAGGGTTCAGTATCATCTGGGGGCCGCGTACGTGCTCAGCGGCCGGTACGGCGACGCTGTTAGGGAGTTGAACGAAGCGTTGCGTTTACAGCCGGGCAATCCGACGGTGCATTTGGCTCTGGGGTTCACATACAGCATTGAAGGGCGTATGCAGGAGGCTCTTTACGAGTTCGAGCAAGTGGCCAATGCGGCGGTTCCACAGATGGCCAAGGCCAACGCGTATGCCGAGTCAGGACGTATCAGAATAGAGTTGGGCGACACAACCCAGGCTGAGGATCTGTACAATAAAGCTTTGGCAGCCGAACCAAACAGCTATATGGCGCACGTGGGGCTCGGCTACCTATACAGCAGGCAGGAAAGAAGTGCGGAGGCTGTCCGTGAGTTCAGAAAGGCTATTGATTTGAGCCCGGACGCCGGCGCGGCACATCTGTTTCTTGCGATTCACTACGCCGGTCGGAAGGACTTTGGTGAGGCAGCTCGGGCGCTCGAGAAATTCGCACAACTCTCGCCCGATTTGGAAGAGAGCGAGGTCGTCGGCGTTCTCGCTCAACAGTTGAGGTACTCGGCTAGTCTATAAGGGGTAAGTGCTATGCGTCTGAAAAGGCTGTTCGCAACCGTTACGATCGGTGCTGTGCTGGTCTTCTTGCTGCCAGCGCTCGTTACAAATGCGTGGGGGCCTCGTGCGACGCGGGCGATAGCCCGCACGGGGATCCACGTGGTGCCGCCCGATGTAGGCGCCGCGTTGCGCCGGTATGAGGAGGAAGTGTTTGCCGGGGCCAGCATCTCCGACGAGGAATTGCTCAGTAGGTTTCCCCAGTACGGCTTTGGGGATCCAATATTGACCGTGATTTCCGAGATCGAGCTGCTTCGTGCCGCGAAGGCGCGAGGTACCTCGCCTTACCTTGCGTACAGGGTAGGGGTGCTGGGCCAGCTTGTAGCGGATATGAACCAGCCTTTCTTCACTGCAACGGGTTCCGAAGAGAAGAGGCGGCTGAGAGAGCGATACGAGGCCGACGCGGAGGACTTTCCCGCGTCCGGGATAAGTTACGAAGCCGCCAAGCGCCAATACCTGATTGACGTTCGCTCGTATTTCGATGAGGGGCGCAACTACCTCACGGACGCTGAAGCTCTGATCGCGTCCGATTACGATAGCGGCGCGGGATTCGGGGCGTACGGGAAAAGGTCCTTGAGCGTCCACTTCACTAACGCAGTGAATGCGGTGGCAGACGTATGGTACACGTTGATCGGGGAACCGCCTGTGCCAACCGCGCCCCCTGCTCGTCCCGTGTCGCTCAGAAACTATTACGTGGACGCAATCGGATTTTACCTGGGACGGGATCAGGACGAAGCTGCAAGCGAGGCGTATGCCTTTCTGGACAGCGGCGGGTTGCTCGAGCAGGATACTCTCAAGAGCGTGGGCGATCAGTATTACGATAATACCCGATACGAACGCGCGATTGGCATTTACCGGACCGTCCTGCAGAAAGAGCCGCGCAGAGCGGACGTGCGCATGAGAATAAGCGACTACTACTTCACCACGGGTCTCGCGCTGCTGGGGGAGCGGCGGTACGAGGAGGCCGAGAAAGCGTTTGACGAGGTCCTGGACAACGACGTGTCGCGCGCTGACGCGAGGGAGAAGAAACTCGAGGTTGCGAGGCTTATCGAAGAGCGCAGAGAAAGGTTGGAGGCTGCCAGAAGGAGTCTCAACGACGCCACAAAGGCGATGGCAGCTGCTACGCGTGCGGAAGCCCAACGTAAGTTCGCCGACGCGGTTAAACTGTACAGACAAGCCGAAGCGGCATACGCTAAGGTGAGCGACGAGTTCCCCGATGAGCATACCCAAGCGTCACAGGCATCGGCTCGAATCGAGACGCAGGTGGCCCGCCTGATTGCTGAGCTGGTTAACGAAGTGCGCGCGTTGCAGACCATTGCGGTCAGAGAGCAGACCCGAGAGCTGATACGAGGCAGCAGCGAACGGGAGTTGCGTGGTGTCGCGGCGCAGTTGGTTCGCAGTGAGCACGATACGCAGGCGGAAGTGCTTCGCACCCTGATAATCAGCCAGGAGAGGGAGGCGCTCCAAAGGTAAGAACAACGATATCCGTTGAGGACGAAGGCCTCCGGCTGTATTGTCGCGCCGGCGCTGGCAGGCGGGACGGACCTCGCGGTCAGCGGCGGTGTGGTGCATGCGCGGCAGTCTCTCGAGTCTGGCTACTGTAATCCTCCCGCCGGTCGACAGCGCGGCGCCTGTTCTTCCCCCGCGCTCCCCCCCCGAGATCGACCTGTGAAGACGCGTTTGAGCGGAGATGTTCTGTCTGGTATCATTTGTTCGAGCGTTGGGGGCAGTCCCTCATGAAATGGTTAAAAGCACGGCTGAGAAAGCAGCGATTCTACCCGAAACTGCTGCGTCTGAAAAAACTGCCGTTCTATCTGAGGAACCGGGTCGTGTCGCGTGAGCGTGCCGGTCGAAAATTCTGCATGGTACCCTGGTCGGAAT
Source organism: uncultured bacterium (assembly GCA_965603355.1). Taxonomy (GTDB): domain Bacteria; phylum Hydrogenedentota; order CBFDCQ01; family CBFDCQ01; genus CBFDCQ01. The sequence goes on along the minus strand of CBFDCQ010000009.1, from coordinate 58,879 downwards.
CGGCGGTGCTCAGTGACGGGACGGTGGTGTGCGGTTGCACGGACGCGCTGAAGATGATGCCGCTCGGCAACGTGGAACAGGCGTCGTTCGAGCAAATATGGTCGGGGAAACGTTACAGGCGGTTGCGGGCGGCGGTGCGCTGCGGGGCTGAACGCGTGTACCTGTGCAGTTCGTGCTGTTTTCTTTGCGACCGCCCGGCCGGTGACCGTCTGGACGCGGACTTTCCGCTCGAACCGCGTGCGTTTCCTACTCGACTTCATATCGAGCCGACTATACGGTGCAACCTGAGCTGTCCGGCTTGCGGCAACGACCTTGCCCGCCTGTCGCGCGACTATCCGGATATGAAGTTCGAGACGTTCTGTCGCGTGCTGGACGAGCTTGGTCCGCACATCAAGTACCTCAACCTCTACGATTACGGCGAGACGTTCCTTCACGGGCGGGCGATCGATATGATCCGTTATGCGAAATCCGTGAATCCCGACGTCGTCATCATCTGCAGCACGAACGGCCATTTTTTTCGCACGGCGGAAACGCAGCGTGCGGTAATCGAGAGCGGCGTGGACGAGATCATCTTCTCGGTGGACGGCGCGTCGCAGGAGGTGTATGAGAGGTACCGCGTGGGCGGTAGACTGGAGGTTGTCCTGAAGGCTATGCGCGATCTTGTGCGGATGCGACAAGAGATGGGACGCGACAAACCGTCGATCATGTGGCGGTACATTCTGTTCGACTGGAACGATAGCGATGAGGAGATGGCGCGTGCAAGAGTGCTCGCGCGCGAGATCGGAGTTGACCGGTTCCGATGGCTCGTGACCGACCACCCGGCGGACGGGTGCTCAAAACGGTTCGTGCCCGGCAGCCCCGATCTCGAACGCATCAGGGACGAACTGTTCTAGCTGTCCGACGGCTGAAAAAGAAATGGCGTCCCCAACGGGATTTGAACCCGTGTCGCCGGCGTGAAAGGCCGGTGTCCTAGACCGAGCTAGACGATGGGGACGCACAAGGCAGAGGGTAGAGTTGAGTGTCAAGAGGGTAGAGAAAACCCCTATCTCTTGGTGACGCCGGCGCCTAACACTCATCCCTCCTTTTCGCCTCGATCCTCTTGATCAGAGTGTGAAGCATCCTTATGATTTCAATGTTCAACTTCTCGAGCTCACTTAGTTTCTCTTGGCTGACAGACTGATTCAGCAACGGAGAATCCTTGAACACCTGTACCCAGCTGTCGGTCTCGTAGGCCGACGCAAGAGCGATCCGAAGGTACCTCGGGAACTGCTTCCCCGTGTAATCGGAGTGACCTTCCGCGATGTTTGCCGGCACAGAACTGACGGCACCTATGAACTGGTCCGCCAACCTGCCAACGCCCGGTTTCCTGGGAAGAGCACTCACCAACTCGATGGCTATCAGGGTGGCGCGGTGTGCTTTTTGCCATACTTGCAGGCCTCTGTACTTTGGTGTCTCGGCGGGCTTCGCGTCGATGTCGCCGCCTTCCTGCAGCCCCTCTCTTTTCCCTTCCCTCTACTCTCTACCCTCTACCCTCTACCCTCTACCCTCTGATTTGGTGAGCGGGGTGGGATTCGAACCCACGGCCACCGGCTTAAAAGGCCGATGCTCTACCAACCTGAGCTACCCGCCCATTTCTGCAAAACCAAAAAAGCCTCCCGCGCACAGAGGCTCGTTCCTCCCATACTCCGTCTGACGGCCCTATATTTTATTACCTGATCGGGTCAATTGTCAAGGAACGCGAGCTTTAGCGTCGCTGCCGCGCCGCGGGAGGATGCATTTCCGTTCAAGCGGGGGTAACCGTTCCCGGGGCAACGCAGGCAGGATATCCTAATTCGCACTGTAGGAGGCGTCGTTCGATTCCAGGAAGGCTTCTATGAGCTCATCCTCCTCGGGCAGTTCCTCCTCCCAGTAGTGCACCGCTTTTCCGTCGCGCACGTGGACGAAGCACGGCGGCGCATCTGCGTCGCCCAGTATCAGAAGGTGGACGAACGCGAGCGGGTCGATGATAAACGTGGGGTATTCAGGCTCGACCAGTTCAAGGAGCTCCTCCAAAGTCTCTTCGTCTCCCAGGAAGAGGCTGACGACAGGGGGTGTGTCAGGCACGCGCACCGGCAGATCGTTCAACTCGAACATGATCTCCTCACAATGCTCGCACGTATCGCTCAACAGGACGACGAAGTATTCCCCGTCTCCCAGATCCCACGGTTCCCCATCCGATTCGAACCTGAACTGGGCGTAAGGCCGGTCCTTATCGTAAGGTCCTGTGGGCGGTGTTGGAGCGCTCGTCTGGTTGCGCTGACCGTAAGCGAGAGCTACGATAACAAAAGCGACGGACAGTACGGCCATGACCGGCCCGGCGTACTTCCTGTATAGTGACATCTCCCCGGTGACGGAGCCTGGTTCGCGTTTTTTAAACCCGAACCACGCGACAGCCACAAGCGCCATCATCACGACGTTCTTGAGGATGGATACGCCGGGCGACATCTGGAGCCACTTCCCTAAGCATCCGCACTCCTGGAGCCCTTTGAACGCCCATGCGTAGAGAATCAGCCCGGTGAACCCGACCAGAAGCGCGAAGACCGCCCGCAGAGTCCAACCGCGCGCTCTCCATCCGACCAGCAGCGCCACTCCGAGCACCGTCTCGAGCCACACGGTGAATACGGCGGCCAGGCGTACCAGCGCGGGCAGCGTGACCACGCCGTAGTACGACACCTGCATTGCGAAGGCAGTCATATCAACCGCCTTCGATGCGGCGGAGACAATGAAAAGCAGGCCCAGAGACCTCTCGATCCATGGAGCTGCAACTGTGAAGGTCTTTTTCATGGCAGAATACTTTATCATACGACTGCCATCGAATTCCAATGCTATGCGGAGGACGGGCCTGCGACATAAAAGTGGGTTTTCGCAAAATCGTGCGCAGTGCCCGGTTGTCAGCAACTGTGTAGGGGAGGCCCTCGTGGCCTCCCGCGGGAGGGTACAAGACCCTCCCCTACTTGCGAGGCGATAGAGTTAGAGCATCAAAACCCACAAATATGTCGCACACCCACGGAGAACCCGAGCTGACCGGATCGCCTCGGGCGGCGTCATCACAGTGGAGGCGGCGTTGCTCTGAAACGTCAGATGCGTCAACCGCGGCGGACGGAGCCGGAGGATTATCAACGACGAATCTTCGACAAAGTGTAGGCGTCAAGGTTGTCAATCGGCGGAACAAAGCAGTCGTCGTCGGGTGTAAATTGGGCGCCAATAAACGAGGAATCAGGCTCGGTTTTATGCGGTTTATGATTGGTTTTATAACAATTCACAGATTTGCCACAGCGAAAACTCGAAAAATTATTGGTGGTAACACCTTACGATGGGTGTGAGGGCAATTTTTATGTTGACAGTTTCTACAAGAATGATATAAAATAGTTGTCGTGAATAGAGGCTTCTAGTCCGGGGTCGGGCAAAGAACGCTGCAAAGGAGCGTATCGAAGAAGCAGCGGACTTTCAGAGGGGTAGAATTGACAGTGTCTTTTCGGCAGACTCAGTTCCTCGCAGTGCCCCCAAATGTGCTCTCATTTAATAAGCTGATTTTCCTCGAATTTGCATCTGTAACGATTGCCAGGCGATGACCGCCGTAGTTGCGCGGGGTTTCCGATGGTTGCGCAGCGCAGCAAACAGTTCAGGAGGTAGATAGGCGTGAGTAAACACAAGCGAACTTGGTTTCCGATGTTGCTGGTTATTGGCGTATGTATGCTGATGCTCGCGGCGGGGGTTTTCGCGCGGCGGGCCGAAGCAGTAGTGACTATCGAGTGCGAGATACTTGTCGAGGATAGCAACGTATTGATGCCGGGCCAGGCTCCATTTGCTGTTGTCGCGACGAACGTTGTGGAGGACGGTGAGGGCGCGGAAGGCGAAGCCGTGGATGCGCCATGGCCCGGGGATGTTGGCCCGGTCATAATCTACATCGACCCGATCTCCGGCGGCGAGGGAGTCGTGGTAACGATATACGGTTACAACTTCACCGAGGTAAACAATGTGCTCCTTACTGCAGACGGTGTGACAGTGGTCGTGCCGCCTGATGCGGTTAACCTGGCCGGTGTTGACGAGGAGACTGGAGTACCGGACGGCTATGACGAGATCGTGTTCACGACGCCGGCGCCGCCTTTGGCGACCGGGGGAGCTGTTGACGTTACCGTGTCCACAACGACTGCCCTCACTTTCACCTTGCCGGGCGGCTTCTTCTACATTATTCCGTCTCCGTATCCGGGTTTGCAGGGCAGTTCCACGCTGAGATGGGTTGAGGTGATCGTTTCCACCAACATCCTGGATGGTTTCAGCAGCCAGATTGCGCAGTTAGATCCCCCACCGACGGATGAGGAGCTGTTGGCGCTTTTCAGGGATTATCTGGACAGCGTGCTTTATTCCGTCACTCTTTGGGTGGACGGTTATTCCGGTGACGAGGAAGAGAATGGGTTCTTCTCGAGCGAAGACCGACCGCTTACTCCGCTCTTGGACCTGAATGATGACGGAGCAATAGACATCACTGAGAACCAGGCCGCTGAGGTGTACGAGAACTTCATTCCGGGCAGCCGCGCACGAGTGTTCAGTTTTGCGAGAAACACCGGTCTTGGTGCTATGCTCAGGGCTGCTGCGACGTATTCGACCGGCAACGACCCGCCGATCACGATCGGGCCCGACTCGCTGCTGCCGCGCGACGAGGTTGTCGCGGGTGAACAGCAAACCATGGACCAGATAGTGTACAGGTTCGCCTGCGCATGGGACGACCACAACGCTGTTCAGCAATCGGGATCAGGTTTCTTTGAGATTGGTCCTCTATTTGAGATTCCACGACTGGGATGGCCGCTAATTAATCCGGCGGCCGACGTGGGCGGGAGAATTCCCGCGCACGTCTCGAATCAGTATATTGGAGGTTCCGGCGACGGCGACGAGGACAGCGAGCTTTTCATTGGAAACGACTATTTCGTAACGTTTCAACCGGGCTGCGCCTACCCGGCCAGTGCGGTCCTGAACTTCCGCGTCTCGGCGGAGACACCGGAGATCGTGATTCCGCCTCCGGGCTATCCGGCGACTCCGCCCGGCATGCAGACTGATCCGCCGCCTGAAGCGTTCGATGGATGCGAGACCGAGGCCAGTATTGGCGGCGCTGAAGGCACGAACTTCGGAATTGACGTTGTCACAATGGCTTCCGGTACTGAGGGCGAACAGGCGTACTCGGTACCAAGGTTGGACACGCGTCCTCGGCCGGACCGGGTGGACGGTCTTGTGGAGGGCTGGTACCTTAGCCCATCGCTTCCAACTATCAGGGCTATGGAATACCCCACAGCGGTGCTCGGGGTACATGCCCACGGCGGCGACCCGTCTGAGATGGCAACATCTGTGTTTCCGGACAGAATCACGATTACTTTCACGGACGTAGGCGGCGGTGTCCAGTTTGGGAGGTTGCCGGCGAACACGTTCGCGGGCGACGGCGATTTCAATCCGTGGTTCGGTCTGGATAATATGAGTAGACAACACGGTTATCGCGGCGTGGATTTCTACAGGGATTCGGATAACGACGGCGTGTTAGACCCGGAGAGCGACGACGTTTACGCGTCCAGTCCGCTTATCATCGAGAATATCGCAAATGCCTGGGAACCCTATTACTTCATCAGGAATCCTGGTAACGGCGTTGCGCAAGGGAACAGGGACGATCCGGAGTGGACGATAATGCTTGATCTCACAAGCCGCTCGATCTATCGCAGTCCTCGCGTACCCGACCGCGACCCGGAACCGATGGACGACGGCAACTTCGCGGATTTTGCGCTGGAATCGCCGCTTGGCGCGGATGGTACCCCCGACTTCTTTGTGGCTATCCAGCTCGATTCGGGTTTCAAGGACAGCCCGGGCGCGGGTTGGCAAGGAGATGGTACGGGAATAAGGTACGGCGCAGATTTCCGCGTGTACGTCAAACCCGCGCTTGTTACCGGCGTGGACGACCAGCTGCACGACCTTGCCCAACAGGGAGAATTGGGTAAATTCCCCGGCGGGATGATTTTCTCGAATCAGCAGGTGTCCGCCGGCGGTCTTGGATGTGAGATGATCGAGACAACGATGCCGGAGCAAGAGTCGCCGCCTCACCATGCGGTGATGCAGACACGCAATTATGTGATGACCGTGGGCGACGCCAGTAATCCGTTCAGCCAGACATACTTCGAAGGTACGCCGTTCTTCGGTGAGGCGGACTTTTCCGAGGCTGGGGGCCCCCGGTCGCCTTTCTTCCCTGAGCCGCCCACATTTTTCGGTCCGGACGCAGATCCGCCAATCAGCGATTTCACCTGGTGGCTCCCACTAGTGCCGCCGCAGTGGCCTCCGCTGACATTGCTCGAGGAGCGGAACTTCTTCGAGGACGCTATTGGTCATCGGCTTCTGGCTCAACGTGTGGATAGTCTTTCGCTGCCGACGCCGGTGCTCGCCTTGAACATTGCCAACACGATAGACGCCGAGACGCTGGCGAGCAATGACATGAAGGTCGCGGTCATCGAGTGTTTCCTGGTGTCGGAAGACCACCGAGGTACGACAGGGTTTGAGCCGAGCGACCTTCTGGAAATCGCCGATGACGGCCTCGGCGAAACGGGTATCTCTCTGTGGCTGGACGTGGGCTCCAACGGGTGGTTCGATGCCGGTGACGATACACAGATCCCTCTGATGCTCGCCGAGATCGGTACTGTACCAGAGCCGATCAATATGGATGGGATTGACCAGGGTGTGCCGGACCTCTGGGGGTATCGTGTAGTCCTGCAACCGGGAGACGCCTTCAACGTGCCCTTAGATGACGACCCGGGCGGTGATAGTGAGGGAGATGATTTGTACATCGCCATTCAGACATCCGACACCATCAGCTACAAGGACAAGATTGAAGTGGTGATCCCTCACGGCGGTGTCACGTTCCATCCTACGGGCATTTCCGCCCCGAGCGGGACGATCAGGTATGCCCGCACCTTGGCCATGCCGCTGCCGATAGAAGTCGGAGATGCCTCTCCTGCTTCAGACAATACTAGGTTCATTTCCATCTCGCAGCTTCTGACAAACGTGCCGACGGAACTCACCTCCTTGGTGAGGACCAACTTTGACACGGACGCTGACGGTGTCGCGGACGCGCAGTCGATCGGCCCGGCAGGTGAATACGAAGTTTTGGGCATAGATGTAGCCACGCTCAACGCGGATGCGGAGGTGTACCTCGAGTACCTGACTGTCGAGTTTTATAACCAGGGTTTGGACGAGGATGGCGACGGTCGTCCCGACGACGAGGATTTCGCCCCGTCAATTGACCTGTTGCCGTTCACGGCGGATTCTGCAACCAGCGGTATCGGGCTGTACCGGGATAACCCGAATAACAAGAACGGTGTGTTCAGTTCCGACGACATACCGATACAGTTCGACGATCCGCCGGACCTTGTAGGTGTGTCAGGCGAGGTTCCCTTACAGGTGAGGATGGCGTTCTCGAGCCCGGGAACGGACGACGTGGCGGGTACGGTTGATCCGCTGAGTGGGCCGTCCGCGATCTCGCTGGCGGAGCAGACTGCATTTTGGGCGGCGTACGCGGATGGAGCGTTTGGCCGACAGCTTGTGCCGACTACGTTCGGGCGCAACGAGAGCGGCGGTTTCATCGGCGGCCATGAGGACGCCGGAGACGACTTCTTCGTGGTGATACGAACGAGTGATACGCTCGGGCTGGCAGACGATTTCACCGTTGGGATAATCAGTTGGGGGCCGGACACGCTAACGGGAGTTGACGCGGACACGTTCACGGCGCCGCCGGCTCCCTGGCAGCCGTCGGACGAGTACGAGAAGTTTGAGCAAGCTCCTTGGGCCTCTCGTGGCATTGGGTTCATCGAGCTGGTTACCGACACTACGCCGCCGGAACCACGCGCATACACTAATGATGGCGGATTCAACTTCCTGCGCACGAGGGCGACCGTGCAGCTCGAGACGGATGTACTCTACGCGACTTCGGGAGTGGTTGACCCGATTGGCCCCGTGCCACCTCCACCTCCACCTCCTCCCCCACCGGGCCCTGCGACTGCAGTTTTGGGTGGTGGCGGCGGCGGCGGTGGCGGATGCCTGATAGCCACGGCAGCTTTCGGCACACGTTACGAGGAGCACGTCGTCGCGCTGACGACGTTCCGTGACAGGTACCTGCTCACGAACGCGGCCGGCGCGTGGCTCGTGAAGCGCTACTACAGTCTCAGCCCGCGTCTGGCGGAGTTCGTGGCTCGTCATGAGGTTGTGCGAGCCGTACTGCGGCAGATTATACGTCCCGTGTCGGCGGTCGCGAGGCTGTGCATCGAGACTTCCGCGGCGGGTAAGACAGCGATACTGTTCGGTGCAGCGCTGCTCGTGGCGGCGCTCATAAAAACGAGGAGAACGTGGCGTTCCGTGCGCGTGCGCGTATAGGATGCTGGATGTCTGAACAAGGGTGTGCCCGTCCCCGGATGAAACCTATTTCCTCCGGGGACGTTCTTATATGGTGGGGGCGAGGAGCGTCCCGCCGTGTAGGGGAGCCCCTCGTGGGCTCCCGTGGCCGCGGGCGTATTACTGCGGGAGGGTACGAGACCCTCCCCTACAGGTTGAGGGGAACGCGGGACGGATGTACCCACGTAGGGGAGCCCCTCGTGGGCTCCCGTGACCGCGGGCGTATTACTGCGGGAGGGTACTCTCCACGGCGAGTCTTCGACAAGACCCTCCCCTGCAGCGTTGATTGGAATGTGGTGAAATGTCATGAAGCGTAAGAAATCCGGGTTCCTCAAACGAGCCCTTTTGCTGGGCGGCGGAGCGTTGCTCCTGTTTATTGCGGTTGTGCTGGCGGTGTATCCGTACGAGCGCGTGATAGAGCGGATGTTGGCCGACGTTGCCCGGGATAACAACGTGACGATCTCACCGGCGCGGACGGATTTCTCGTTCCCGAACAAAGTAACGTTCCACAACCTGCGAATCGTGCCCAACAGACAGCCGTATCACTTGCTTGAGACGGAATTCACGAGTCTAACCGCTCAGGTAGGGTTAAGGGCGCTGCTGACCCGAAGGCTGCGTGTCAGGTTCCGTGGCGAGGTACACACAGGCGACCCCGACAGCGGTGATTACGATGTGAGCGGTATTCTCAGCTTGCATGAGACCGGCGATGAAGGTCCGGACGGGGGCTCAAAGGCTCGCGCGGTCCGGTTGGAGGGGTTCCGGCTGACCGGTTCTGACGTCAACTTAGCGATTGACGGGCGCGTTACCTCTAGTGGGGAGATACTCAACCCCGTGCTGGACCTGACGATCTCTGTCGAGAAGTTGGGCCGGACGGACAGCGCTAACTACGGCATAGACAACCTTTTGAAGTTCGTGAGGAGCTGTTATCAGGACGAGACTGAATTGCCCGTCACGTTCACGGTAACCGGACCTTTCTCTGAGCCGACGTTGAATCGCGCGACGGACGGCTAGGTGAAACCGGGCCGGCAGCGTGGTCGGGCTGCTCATGTAGTCATGCACATAAACGCGATGTGCGAGTAGAAAAGGCCGGAAAAGCGTAACTGCAGTATGTGGCCGGGTAAGGAAGACCGATCGCGGGCACAGGCGAACTCCGTCCGCCGCATGTTCTTTGACATGACGGTCGGGCGGGAGTATAATCTTAGCGCATGAGATAAGGCCCGGGACGGCGGAAGCAATGTGGGGTGCAGGACTTTGTTATCCAACCTGACGGTCAGGCGGATATTTTGGCTTGTTGATATGGCGCTTGTTGTGTGTATAGCGTTTCTGGCGGCGCAGATCGTAGTAGCCAGGACCGCCCCTCCCCCGCCTCTCCCGCATAAATCCATCCCGGACGGTGGTCCGGCGGAGATGGGATCCGCCGCGAACGACGTAGAGCCTCGCGCTTACTACGCCGGGATGACCGAAAGGCGAATATTTGGCGGCGCGGGGGCGCGCGGCGCGGGGGCCGCCGTAAAGCCCGCCGCGCAGTCGGTGGACAAGCTGAAGCCCACGACACTCAACCTGCGGCTGATAGGCACCACGGTGGGCACCTCGGACATGGAAACGGCGGTGATCGAGGACACGACGAAGAAGACCTCGAATGTGTACAAGGTAGGCGACAAGATTGCGCGGACGAGCACCGTGGAGCAGATACTGGAGAAGGAGGTTGTACTGATCACTGACGGCAAACGCGAGAAGCTCGCGTTTGCCGAGAGTGGAGGACAAACGCAGCCGAGCGCTCCTCGTGGGTCACCGCCGCGCGGCGCGCGCCCGGCGCGTATGACGCGTCGCCCACGCCCAGCCGGCCGAAATCCGGCGGGGTCGACCGTAGTCGACCGAAAGGAGTGGGAGGACAAGGATGTGTCCGAGCTGCTCGGCGACAGCACGGTCACTCCCGTATACAAGAACGGGAAAGTCGAGGGGCTCCAGGTAACCAATATCGCGCAAAACGAGTACGCGAAGAAGGTGGGTCTGCGAGAAGGCGACATTGTCATGTCGGTCAACGGCGTAAAGATACGAAGCGTTGATGAAGCCTACGAATTGGCGAACAGGCTGCAGAAGGCCTCGACGCTGCGAGTTGATATTCTCCGGGGCGGCAGGTCTGTGCCGCTTACGTTCAATCTACAACAGTGACGCGGTCGGTTGGGACTGGTGGGGCCGGGCTTGATAGCCCAACATTAGTTTCCGCTTATTAAAGGGGGATAAAGATGAAGTTGCTGCTGAGAATCGCGACGATTACACTGGTTTCGGGTCTGGTAATTTTGCAGTCAGGGACGGTTGACTGTGCGAATCAGAATCCGCGGAAGCCGTTCAGCTGGAATTTCAGTGATGTCGACCTGGGCAAGGTAGTGCAGGCCGTGTCTGAATACACGGGCCAGAACTTCGAGTACGATCCGGGGCTGCTCAAGGGCAAGGTTACGGTGATTATACACACGCAGATCCCGCCGGACCTGGCGTACCCGGTGCTCGAGGCGATCCTGGCGGGGCGGGGGTTCGCCCTGGTGCCCGTAATTGAGGCCAACTTGATAAAGATCGTGCCGGCACCTGATGCCATGGCGTCTCCCCTTCCCACGGACGTGGGCAAGGAGGTTGGAAAGTTGACTCCGTACGAGAACCTGGTCACCCAGATCCTGCCGGTGGAGTTCGCCCAGGCGAGCGACCTGGTTGCCGTGTTGGATTCGTTCAGGTCGGCGGTCGGCCGAGTCGATGCGTACGCGCCGGCGAACCTTCTCATCATTACTGAGAGGGCTTCCCAGGTGAGACGGCTCGTGGACCTCGTTCAGAGAATCGACGTTGCGGGGTTTGAGCAGAGATGGGAGGTTATCCCGCTGAAATACCAGAGCGCCGACGTGTTGGCGCAAAAGATCACCGACGTGCTGAGCGAGGAGGTATCGGCTATCGCGGCGGGCCAGCGCACGCCGACCGCGCGTCCGCGTCCGGGCAGGGCGACCGAGAGGGTATCGGGGCGTGCCGTGGCGTCGCGCGGTCCGAGAATTGTTGGGGCGGTGCAAACGCCGCTGCGGATTATTCCGGATGAATGGAGCAACTCCCTCATAGTCGTCGGTGTTGAGGCAATGAGGCTCAAGGTTAGGCAACTCGTCGCGGAGCTTGACATTGACACGCCGTTCGAGGAAGGAAACTTCCACGTGTACACTGTGCAGAACGCGGACGTCCTGGAGGTGGCCGACGCCCTTGACTCGTTGATCTCCGGGGCCTCAGACGGCTCCCGCGCGGGCGGCAGAGCACCGCCGCAGCCTGGGCAGCCGGGCGGTTCGGGCGGCGGCGCACAGGCGTTTGCCGGTGACGTGAGGCTCTCGGCGTACGAGCCGACAAACGCGCTGCTGATAACCGCGAGCCCGCAGGATTGGCGGATATTGGAGAATGTGCTCAAGGAGATCGATATTCCCGAGCGCCAGGTTTTCGTTGAAGCGGTTATCATGGAGGTGACGATAAACGACAGCGTGACAGTCGGCGTTGACGCTGCGGCGCTCGACGAGGACGACATTTTGGCGGCCTCGACGTACGGGGATCTCGCAGCCCTCGCAACCGCATTGGCAACCGGTGGTCCACTTGCTGCACTTAGCACAACAACGGGAGGGACCGTCGGTATGCTCGACGGCACAATCGATATGGCTAACCCCCTTAACCCCGGGACCAGGATGTCAGTTCCTAAGGTACCGGTGCTTCTCACGGCTATCCAGACCGTGACTGACCTGGACGTCTTATCTGCTCCGGCTATCCTTACTACAAAGATCAGCTCGGGGTCGGGGTCGAGGCAGCGTGGCAGGCAGGATAGCAGGCAGGCAGGACAGATGGGACTCGGAGACACCAGGATGGGAACGGGAATGGGTGGGCAGAGCAGGATGTCCGGATCCGGCATAACCGTCGGTCAGAACGTACCGGTCATCAGGGGCACCGCGCGACCGCTGGCGCAGGGCGCGGTGACTCCCACTGTGTACAACTCTGTAGGACGACAGCAGGTAGGAGTGATCCTTGACGTCAGCCCTCAGATTATTGCCGACGATTACGTCAAGCTGCAGATAAGGGCGGAGGTCTCCGACACCATACCCAGCGACGTCGGTATAGACCCGAACTCTTCCGGTCCAACCTTCAGCGTGAGCCAGATTCAGAATACCGTGGTGATTCGCGACGGGTATATGGGCGTCCTGGGCGGGCTGATGAGCCAGGGCGATGGTAAAAGCCGGTCACAAATCCCGATTCTCGGCGACATCCCGCTGCTGGGCTTTTTCTTCAGGAAGACCAACTGGGTACAGGAGAAACATAATCTTGTAGTCATCATAACGCCTCACATCATCAAAACCGATGAGGATTTGATAAAACTTACCGCGCGCTCCCGCGAAGCCTATGATCTCCAAAGGCTGGCGATGCACGAAGACATGAACTTCTGGCGCAGGGTTTTCAAGAGAGTAGACGTTAAGCGGGAGCCGAGACGCACGAGACGAGAAAGCCGTGTCCAAGAGGAGCGAGCAGACCGTGTTATGGGACGAAACTTTAATTGGTGAGGTCCTTGTGCGCAAGGGCTACGTGGACGAACAGCATGTTCAGGAAGCCCTTGAACTGCAGAAGGTGAAGACCGACAGACGCCTTGGCGAACTGCTGCTGGACCTCGCGTACCTCGAGGAGGACAAGCTGCTCGAGGCGCTCAGTGAGCTGCACAACATACCGTTCGTGACGGAGCTCGAGACGCAGATGGATCCCGCAGTAATAACGAGGGTACCGCTGCATTTCATCAGGCAGTACCAGATGGTGCCGTTCAGGGAGGAGAAGGATTTCTACGTGGTGGCGATACGCGACCCGTTGAACCTTCTGCCGCTTGACGACCTTCGTTTGCTGCTCGACAAGCCGGTGAAACCGGTGCTGAGCCCTGCCTCGGAGATTGAGAAGGTCGTGCATCACTATTTCGACCAGCACACGGATACCGCCGCTCAGGTGATCGAGGACCTCGACGAGGAGGAGATCGGCATCCTTTCTCCGATGTCGGTACCGGAAGAGGAACGCGATCTGATGGACGTGGCCAACGAAGCGCCGATAATCAAGCTGATAAACCTGATCGTGTCCGGAGCAATAAAAGATCGCGCGAGCGACATCCACATCGAGCCGTTCGAGAAGGATCTCCGCGTACGGTATCGCATAGACGGCGTGCTCTACGAGGTGCTCACCCCGCCGAAGGCTTACCAGGCGGCCATCACGTCGCGCATAAAGATCATGGCGAACATGAACATCGCGGAGAAACGGTTGCCGCAGGATGGGCGGATAAGAATCCGGCTCGGCGGCAGGGATATAGATATTCGAGTTTCGTCGGTGCCCATCGCGCACGGTGAACGTCTTGTGTTGCGGATACTCGACCGGAGCACTTTCCTCTTCGGTCTGACGGAACTGGGGCTACATGACAAAGACTACGAGACGTTCCGGTCGCTGCTGGAGAGCTCGCACGGGATCATTCTGCTTACCGGTCCTACGGGCAGCGGCAAGACCACCACGCTCTACGCCGCGCTGAGCCGGATCAATGCGGCGGAGAAGAACATCATAACTATAGAAGACCCGATAGAGTACCAGATGCAGGGCATCGGCCAGATTCAGGTCATGCCGAAGATCGGGCTCACGTTCGCCAATGCGCTGCGCTCCATACTGAGGCAGGACCCCGACGTGGTCCTCGTCGGGGAGGTGCGGGACCTCGAGACCGCTGAGATGGCGATTCACGCGTCGTTGACCGGCCACCTCGTGTTCTCAACGCTTCACACGAACGATTCGGCGGGCGCGATGACGCGGCTGCTGGATATGGGTATCGAACCGTATCTCGTGTCCTCCTCGGTGATCGCCGTGATGGCCCAACGATTGGTCAGGCTTATCTGTCCGCAGTGCAAGGAAGAGTATAGGCCGGACGCTCGCACGTTGTCGGAGATTGGTCTGACGGAGGATGACCTGCGCGGGCACTCGATATGTCGCGGTGTGGGGTGCGAGGAGTGCAACGGGAGAGGCTATCTCGGCAGAACGGGCATTTACGAGCTTCTTATCGTGGATCAGAAGGTGCAGGGCCTTGTGGTGGGGAGGACGGACTCGAACATTATCAAGCTGGAGGCGAGGAAGAACGGGATGGTGACGCTGCGGGAGGACGGGTTGCGCAAAGTGCTTGCCGGGGTAACCACGCTCGAGGAAGTCCTCAGGATGAGCCGGGAGGAAAGCGCCGTTGACGTGACGGCATAGACCGGAGACCCTTTTGTTCAATCTGGCATTGATGAAGTAAAGCCGAACACTGGTAGGGCGGGCGTCCTGTCATAGACTTGCTGCAGGAGAGCCCGCCGCAAGTACAAAAGCTGCTCTAACGGTGTACATAAATGGGAGTATTCCAGTATCTGGCGCTGAACGCGACCGGTAGAGAAATCGCCGGAATAATCGAGGCCGACTCGGCCGCGGCGGCGCGTCGCAAGCTGCGGGACGAGGGGCTGCATCCCATCAACGTCGGGGAAGATACCGCGCCGGGCATGGCGGCGCGCGAGATACCGTTCAGCGCGCTTCGCAGACGCCCGGTGGCGGAGGAGGTGGCCCTCATAACCCGGCAGCTTGCCGTGTTGCTCGAGGCGGGCATGCCGATCGTGGACGCTCTCTCCGCCATCCTGGAGCAGATAGATGCCCCGAGGCTCGACCGGGTCATCCACGAAGTGCGTGACAGCGTCCGGCAGGGTGCCACGTTGGGTGATGCGCTGGCTGCTCATCCCAGAGAGTTCACGGGCCTCTACGTCAACATGATTCGTGCGGGTGAATCCAGCGGCGCCCTTGAATCAGTGCTGTTCCGCCTTGCCGACTACACCGAAAACCAGATACGGGTGGCCAAGCGGATAAAGTCCGCGCTCGTCTACCCTGTGATAATGTGCGTGGTAGGCTTGGCGATAGTAACGTTTCTTATGGGCTTCGTCATACCCAAGATATCGCAGGTATTCGACAGTTTCGGAAACGCTCTGCCCGGAATCACGACGCTTCTCATTGCCACCTGCGACTTCATCCGCGACTACTGGTGGGTGGGCATTGTCGTTTTAGCCGCCCTCCTGCTGGGCCTGAGACAGTACGCAAGAACCCCCTCGGGGAAAAGACGATGGGACTGGGTCCGGTTGAACATGCCCGTTTTCGGTGACCTTTCACGTAAGCTCAGCGTGTCGAGGTTCGCGAGGACTCTCGGAACACTGGTTCAGGGCGGGTTGCCGATGATGACTGCGCTGGACATCGTGAAACGGGTTGTCCAGAACGTTATCCTTGAGGATGCGGTGGATGAGGCCAGGAAAGCCGTCAGACGCGGGCAGGACCTGGCGACCCCGCTCAGGGAAAGCGGGTTGTTTCCGCCTATTCTTGTTCATATGGTTGCGCTTGGCGAACGCAGCGGACAGCTCGAGAAAATGTTGATGCGGGTGGCCGACGCTTCCGAAGAGGAGGCGCAGACCAAGGTTGACACGCTGATGGCCCTTCTGGAACCAACGATTATTGTTGTAATGGCCGTGTTTGTCGCGTTCCTGGTGCTGGCGATCCTGCTGCCAATACTGGATATGAGTCAGGGACTGGGATAGGTTTACATACAATATAAGGCGGTTGGGACGAAATGAAGAGAGCAGTCTCGAAGGGGGATGTGATCCTATGTTGAAATTATCGATGAAGAGAGCCGGCGTTGATGCCCAAGGATTCACGCTGATTGAGCTTATGGTTGTGGTCGCCATAATCGCCATTCTGGCGTCAATTGTCGCGCCACGCATGGTTCAGCGCGCCGAAACGGCGAAGCGTGCTGCTGCACGGGCGCAGATCATGAACTTCAAGACAGCTCTGACCACCTTTCATATGGACACGGGAAATTATCCCACTACGGCGCAGGGTTTAAAGGCCTTGATACAGAGGCCGACAGGTTACGATGGGAAATATCAAGCGGGTGGATACCTCGATTCGGACGCGGTGCCTCTCGACCGATGGCGCAACCCGTACGTGTACATCTGTCCGGGAATCCACGATCCAAGCGGCTACGACATCGAGTCTTACGGAAAAGACGGCAGGGGCGGCGGCGAGGGGGATGACAAGGATATCGAAAGCTGGCATTTGCAGGAAGACTAATGAGACGCGGATATACCCTCCTGGAAATCTGTGCGGTGATGCTGATCATTGGAATCGCGTTTGCGCTCGCGGCTCCACGGCTCGTTCCGCGCTTGGCGGAGACGAGGTTGGACTCTAGCGCGCGTCACATCGCGACGTTTTGTCGCTACCTGAACGCGCAGGCGGTCCTGACGAAAGTCCAACATACTCTGTACGTTGATGTGGACGCGGGTGAATACTGGGTAACTGTCATCTTAGCGAGCGAGGATAGCGGGCTCTTTACGGATGCCGTGGAGGACGCACAAGAGCTGGAAGTAACGAGCGACCTGTTGCACCGGAGAGTGCTGCCCGAGGGTGTTCATTTTCAGGATGTGAGCCTATCGTTGACCGGTGGCGCGGACCGTGGCATGGTTGCGCTGAACTTCACGCCGGTGGGGCCTATGGAGAGAATGCTCGTTCATCTGGTCAGCGAAGCCGGCTCGCAGCTGACGGTGTTCCTGGATCCGTTGACGGGAGCTACCGGCGTGCTCGAGGGCTACGCTCAAGCTTTTAACCAGCAGAGTCTTGGTTGAGGAACCGCTGCGCAGGGCGGAGCGAATTTCGCCCCGCATGGGAGAGTCCTGGACGAAACATGAAGAAGAGTGAGCGGACATCATCGGCGGGATTCACGCTGCTCGAGGTAATGGTAGCTGTGGCGATAACCGGTGGCGCGATCGTCATGCTGCTGCACGCGCACAGCACATCCATGGCCTTGCACGAACGGTGCCGGAGTATGCTCGTGGCGCAGCACCTGATTCGGGAGCTCATCTCGGAGATAGAGGTCATCGGCTATCGCGGCGACGTTGTGGAGGCGCAGGACGTATCGAATCAGTATCCCGGGTTCAAGTGGAGCCGCGAGGTTCTAATGCTTGGCGAAGATATGCCCGGTGTGTACGAGGTGACGGTTGTCATAACTACGCCGGTGGATAAATACGTGGTCATGACGCATCTCATGGAGGAGCCATCATGAGTCTCGTGCTGACGGCTGGCCAGCGTGGGCGCTATGTGTGCTCGAGACCGCTGAGAGCGGCCGGGTTCACTCTGCTTGAAATACTGATGGCAGTGTCCATACTGTCCATTGTCGTTCTGATAGTCGGTGCGAGCTTCTCCACCGTGCAGAAGAGTGTTGAACGTGTCGACAGGGATCAGGTGCAGTTGCGGATAGCGGATTTTCTCGTGAGCCATTTTGAACAGAGCATATCAGGTGCGTACTTGGCGCCGTTTGGCGTCGCCGCACAGGGTGTGGAGTTTATCGGAAAGGACGCGGAGGACATAGACGGCCGACAGGTTGACACGCTCACCTTTTACACGACCGCGGCCCGTATGGGAGGCGGTGCGCTGCCCGGCGACACGAAAGAAGTCGCATACGCGCTCGTCGAGAGCGACGATGGACGGCATATCTTCACCGTGTACGAGAAGCCGCGTCTGTTGCTGACGATGATGGATGATAGCGGGGGCGATTGGTCGGGCCAACCGCAGTGGACCGTGCCCATGGCGAGCCTTGATTTCCAGTACTATGACGGGTCAGAATGGCTGTACGAGTGGAACAGCGGAATGATGGGCCGGCTGCCTCGCGCGGTCAAGATCGAAATCCACTTCTTTGAACAGGAGTTTGAGTGGTTCGTGGATAAGCTTGGAATGCCCACGCCGGTGCTTGTGATGGTGGTGAGTGTTCCTCTGGGGTATTCTGAGTCGGCGGAGAAGGCATAAGGTAAAATGTCAGGCGCTTCTGAACGGACATTGAACGCGGTTAAGGAAAAGCGCGGTGTTGCGCTGATAATATGCCTTCTTATCATGACGATTCTGACGGTGATTGTCCTCGAGTTTAATTATGAAGTCCGGGTGGACGCGGCTTTGAAGGGCAACTCGTTCCTGGCGCTCGAGGCGGAGTATGCCGCCCGGTCAGGAGTGACGTTTTGTAAGGCCATGCTGCGCAGGGACTCGGCGGACGATCTGATGCTGCCGGGGAATAGACGCACAGACAGCCTCGACGAAGATTGGGCCTTGGCTACCGAGCCGATCCAGGTTGCCAGAAGTATCGTCGGCACACGGATCATCGACGAGGACGGCAAACTCTGTATCAATCGCGTGGTCAGCGCAGAAACCTATAAGCCTGACAAAAAAGCTGTGCTCCAACTGCAGCGGTTGCTCACGGAGTACGGGATGGAGCCTGAAATCACCGACACGGTGCTCGACTGGATAGACGTCGACTCCGTTCAGAGACACGGCGGCGCAGAGGGGGATTATTATCGAGGTCTCCTGATTCCGTACGTGTGCAAGAACGGTTGGCTTCGTTCGATCGACGAGTTGGCCCTCGTCAAAGGGTTCACGCATGAAACGGTTTTTGGGTATCGCGTGCCGCCGGGCAACGAGTTGTTTGAGGAAGAACAGATAGAGCCGGGGCTGGCGGAGTAT
Organism: uncultured bacterium; assembly: GCA_965603355.1. Taxonomy (GTDB): domain Bacteria; phylum Hydrogenedentota; order CBFDCQ01; family CBFDCQ01; genus CBFDCQ01. The sequence goes on along the minus strand of CBFDCQ010000009.1, from coordinate 39,844 downwards.
CTCAGCGTCTTCGGCGGCAGGAGCGGCAAGGTCAACATAAACACGGCTCCGGAGACCGTGTTGCGGGTAATGCTTGGCGAGAATACGGGTGTTGCGACCGAGATTGTTGCCGGCCGGATTGCAGCGCCTTTTGAGAACATGGCCGACCTGAAACAAAGAGTCCCTGCGGTGATCGGGATAGCGGAAATTGGCAAGAGCATCGCGTTCAAAAGCAACTGTTTTTCCATAGTTTCTGAAGGTTTCATTCAAGGGATGAGCGTCAGGATCGACGCGGTTGTTGAACGGATCGTCCCGAAGGACACGGTTGATGTTCAGGACATTAGCTTCAGAACGCTGGCATGGAAGGTGACAAGATGATCTGGGCGCCTAAGATAGCTGCTATAGAGCTCGGGAATCGGGTTGTAAGAGTCGCCCTGGTGCGAACGGGGCCCGCGCGACCGCGCGTTCTCGGGCTTTCCGAGAGAGAGATTATACAGCGGGACAACGAAACGAGGGGCGCGGCAACGGTTCGTGCTCTCAAAGACGCCCTGGAGGAACTGAAAGGCTCAGCGGATGTCTACGTGTCGCATCTTCCCGGACGTAACGCGCTGGTGAGGGTGATTTCCGTCCCGTTCACGAAACAGAGACAGATTCAAACGACGGCGAAGTTCGAACTTGAACCCTATGTGCCGCTGCCGATCGACGAGCTTGCCGTGGATTTCAGTCCGATAAGCGTAAGTGATGGCAAAACCAAGGTGCTGGCTGTTGCGGTGCGGGAGAGGACGTTGCGCGACCATCTCGAGACCCTCGGAGAGGCGGGGATTGACCCGGAGATTGTTGACCTGGATTTTGCGCCTCTGACCTCGTTGTGGTTGCGCGAGAACAGTGTGCGCGAAAAGGAGATCACGATCCTTGTGCACGCTACCGGCGAGCGATCGCAACTGGTGGTGCTCGAGGGGCGCAAAATGATATACCTTCGGGGCATGGATTTCTCGGCGCAGCAGATACAGGAGGATCACCAGGAGCCTGTCGAACAGATTATGACGACGTTGCGCGCCTTCGCTGCCACGAGCAGAAGGACTGAAGTAGGCAGGCTCGTCATCACCGGAGCTAGCCTGGGCGCGGAACAGTGCGCGGCGCTGGAACGCAAGCTGGGACTGAGCGTATCCTCATGTGAGCCGGGTGCCGACTTGATTCCTCCGGACGAATCCGCACGCCGTGGCGTCAATTCCTGGCCTGCATTGATCGGCAGCACCCTCAGCTACCGGCGGCGAGCCCATGCAGGGTTCAACTTCAGAAGGGGAGAATTCAGATGCCAGGGAGCTGTTGCCGGCGTAAAAAAACATGCCGCGTTCAGCGGCGCGCTGGTCGCTGTTCTTATCTTGGCCGGCGTGGGTCATCTGCGCAGCCAGGCGAACGTAAGGGAAGCAGAGATAAACGCTATTGAGGCGAGGATGGTGGAGCTTTTCCAGAACGCGTTCGGCCGGGACCCGGTTGCACGGGACAAGGTGCTCGAGGACATGCTAAGGAAGGACGGAGACGGACCGGTGCAGAAGGGGAAGGACGAGTACAAGATCTACCGCCCGTACCTTGCCGGAACGGTATCCACGCTCGACGTGCTGAACGATGTCATCAAGATCATGCCTGACGCGCCAGGCTTGGTGGTGGGGGAGTTGACGGTCACCAAGGCGACAGTCTCCGTCAGCGGTGAGGTCACGGGCGCGGGCAACGTCGAAGTTATCAGGCAACAGCTTGAAGCCTCTGAGCTGCTACAGCGTGTTGAAATGGATCGGGAGGTGTCCAACCGGAATACGAACAAGATTGAGTTTACGATAAGCGGGACGCCTCCATGATCTGCGCGGCAATCCCGGAAGCCTACAGAAAGGAAAGTGCGGTATGACGTTAGGCAGACGCGAACGGGTTGGCCTGCTTGTCCTTGTTCCGGTCTTATGTCTTGGCCTGTTGTATAAGCTCTTCGTGTCGCCGTCTCTTGAGGATCTTCGCGGCCTCAGGAGGACGATCGACGACAAGAACAATGAGCTGGTGGAGGTGGAAAGGGGCATCGCGGAACACAAGAAGCTCGAGGCGGAAATCCAGGAGTTGAAGAAGGGTGTGGAAGCTCGAGGCAGGACCTTCAACTTGTTCGACTTCGTGAACTCCAAAGGCCCTCAAGCGAAGCTCAAAGGTCGGTGCAAGGTTGAGCTCAGACCTCAGCGGGGCACAGCCGGGCTCGACTACAAACCGTCGGCGGTTACTGTAACGCTTGAGAGAGTGAGTCTGAAGGAAGTGACTGATTTTCTCTACCTCATTCATGCCGCTGGCAAGCTGCTCACAGTAGATCCCATAACGATTACCGTGCCGACGAGATCCGGTGGGCAAACCGGGCTGGACGTTAGAATGACGATCTCGACGCTCGTTCGGGCTTAGCCCGGGCTCCAACCCATTTCGCAGAAGCGTCCAGCTAACTGTCGAACAAGACGAAAGTTGCACGTTATGATAGAATATGGATAAGGGGGCCGCCGTTGGAGGTGGTTGGTCTTTTTCCTGGTTGCGTAAGGACGGGTAAATACTCGCGCTCGATAGCATTACGAGGGCTGCGCGCGGGCCCGGCCTGGAGGTTGCGGCATGAAAGGTGCGCCGGCATGCGATGTTTCGCTGGGGATCATGGAGACCTTCGAGCAGTGCGTGGACAAGGTCGCAGCAAGACTGCCGGACGGTGAGAAACCGGATATTGTTGTCGGAATTCCCTTCTATAACGAGAAAGATACGATAGGACCAGTGATTGAGGCCGCAATTCAGGGTCTGCGGCAGCTCTTCCCCGATAGAACGCCCTTCGTTATATGCGCGGGTTCGCCCGTGGGCACCGAAGCTCTCCGGAAAATAGAACAGATGGCATCCGCGAAGGAGGGCGAGGCTCGAATCCTGAGTTTTCTTATGGACGATCCGTGCATTAACGGTAAGGGTTGGAGCATCAGAGCGATCATGCGGATTGCCGCGAAAATGCATTCCCACCTGCTCATACTCAGCGCGGACCTCCTGCCTCGGACTTCGGACAACGAGTACGACGGGCTCGGACCGGAGTGGGTGAGGAAGTTCGCGGAGCCGATTATCGAGTACGACATGGACTTCGTCCTTGCGAAGTTCGCAAGCCATCACTTCGATGGCGTGATTGAGTCGCAAATCGCTTATCCGCTAATAACGTCCGTGTTTGGAACGCGCATAAGGCAACCGATAACCGGTAAGTACGCCATATCCTATAGGTTAATCAGGACGTATCTGGGAAACTCGACTCCATGGACCATGGACACGGGTCAATACGGGATTGACCCGTGGCTGACCATAAACGCCGTAACAAGTGACGCGAAAGTATGCGAGATCAGTATGGGCCTGAAACGACACATTCCGAACCCAGGCAAGATGGAGGTTCTGTTCAGGCAGACCGTGGGCTCACTTTTCGACCAGATTGTCGCAAGAGACGAGTGGTGGCAGCAGCGAGGCAATCTCGTCGAAGGTGTCACCTCGATAGGTGTCGGTGTCGAAATGGTTCCGGAAGACGTCAGGCTCGTTTCGAGAGAGCTGGTGGGGCAGTTCAGACAGAGATTCAACAGGATTCAGGACACACTGCTCAAGAGGGTCCTTTCTGAAGAGACCTACGTCCACCTTGAGGCGCAAGCCGATGGTCCTCCTAAGAAGTTGAACGTGTCGTCTGAGGATTGGGCACGTATCCTGAACGAGTTCGTGCTCGCCTATGCGTTTGTCGAGGAGTTTGACAAGAGAGATATCCTAAACGCACTCCACCCCATCTTCCTAGCGCGAGTGGCCACCTATGTTAAGGAGCTTGAGGCCTTTAAGAGGAACTTCTCGCGGGCAAGGAACGAGCAGGCTGACCTTCTGATTCATAGAGAGGCACAGAGACTTATCGAGCTGCAAACGGATGAATTCATCCGCGAGAAGCCGGCATTTACCGAGAAGTGGAAGACGCGGGAAGCGGAGGTCGAACCCTACCTGCCGAAGCTCGGGTCATGGGAGTTCATTCCGAAGGTGGGGGTGATGGTACCGCAGGAAATGCAGAAACCGACCGGCGGCTCGGTATTGGCACGGGACGTCTACAGAGGGCTGATCGACCGGTACAGGGAGGAGTTCACGGCATTCGTACACGATCGACTCGACGTGCCCAAGGATGCGAGCTCCGAGCAGATTGCAGACGGGATAAGGGAGTTTCTCATGAGTGTTGAGAAAGACCTGGATTCGCTGCTCTTCCCCGGTGACCTGGGTACGATTGAAGGGGCGGAACAAGTAGCGGGCGCGATATTCGACTTGTTTCCCCACTCGCGCAGTTTCAGTGTCGGATGCGATAAAGCGTATAAACTGATACGACGCTACCCTCCGAGGGACCTCATAACGATTCTGCCGTGCAGAGACCTGGCCGGGCTCCTTGAAATCTATGAACCGTGCGACGCTCTTTCGTTGGCGAGCTGGAGCGAACCGATAGAGTACAGGGAGAGAATCCGACAGGCGCTCAGAAAGGAATGCACACCGGAGGATTTTCAGTACACAGAGCTCAAGCCCCTGGTAGTGGATCACAGGCTGTTTCCTGCCCTCGCGATCACGACGGAGATAACCGCTGTCAGCCGGCTCACTGGACGCATAGTGGTCGGCACTCTGCCCAAAGGGAAAGGAGGCGATTTCCCCAAGCTGAGATACTTCCTGAGCGCGGCAAAGAACATCGTTGAGGCGGAGTTTTTTGGGGAGATCTGGGGCGAGTTTGCCAGGGAGGAGGTGGACTTTGCGGATAGACTCGTGGCATCAATCGAGGGGCACTGGGGCAGGCGAGTCCTGAGCGCACACAACTTCTTTGAGAACAAACAGCACAGGATAATCGTGAAGCGCATCCGGCGGATGGCGGAACGCCTGAGAGAAAGAGCCGGAGAGGACGACAATGCGCCCCTGGAAGGGTTGGCGAGTAAGCTGGACGGCATGGCCAACTCGTATCATCTGTCTTTGACGATGTCGGACGCGAAATTCATCCCGTGTTCAGCGTGGACCTGGGCAAGCTATAGTTCCAAGGGCGGGCAGGGTCACCCGACTCCTCTGTCGGTTCTCGTTGAACGTGACTGGGCCACCCGAGACTTCATCGTGTCATACATGGAGGCGGCGGAGATCGGAAACGAGGACATGCTCGACAAGAGAATCGTTGAGCTTATAGGAGATGGCAAGGAGTCAGAGGATCTGGGAGAGATTCTGCTTGGAACCACTAAGAAGGCGGAAACCATGGTGCTCAGACAGCTGCCGGGTCTCGGGCAAACGCCCGCCGCGAAGATGCGCAGGCCGGTCGACCATCCCATTCTGGAGCCGATAAAGGAGCATCCCTGGGAATCGAAATACGTGCTTAACTGCGCAGCCGTGCGGCTCGACGGAGTCATATACATACTGTACCGGGCGTTCGGCGACGACGAAATATCGCGGATCGGCTTGGCATGGACCGGCGACGGTTGCCACATTGACGGGCGTCTTGAGGAGCCGATCTTTGTGCCTGAGCAGGACTACGAGCGGCTCGGCTGCGAGGACCCGAGAGTCACGGTGATCGGTGACGAACTGTACATGTTGTACACAGCTTTCGACGGGGAAATACCTCAAATCGCCATGGCGTCGATAACGAAGCAGGCGTTTCTCGACCGGGACTGGAAGGCTTGGAAGCGACTCGGGCTCGGTTTTCCGGGTCTTCCCAATAAGGACGCGGTTCTCTATCCGGAGAGGTTCGACGGCAAGTACGCCGTTTACCACCGTATCGATCCCAACATGTGGATCTCCTATCTTGACACGCTGGCGTGTCCGTTCCCGCGCGAGGGTCACAAGATAGTCATCGGCCCACGACCCGGAATGATGTGGGATTCGATCAAGATTGGAGCGGGCGCCCAGCCGATCAAGACCGAATTCGGCTGGCTGAATATTTACCATGGCGTCGACTACCTGCGATACTACAGACTGGGAGTTGTGCTTGTGAACCTGAAGAATCCCGCCGAGGTGCTTTACCAGTCTCCCAACCCGGTTCTCGAACCTGAAGCTGACTACGAGTTGGGAGAAGAGGGCGGCGCATACTGGGTGCCGCGCGTAGTGTTCACGTGCGGCGCCGTTCCTGCCAAGGACAAGGACGTACTGGGCGCGGAGGACGAGGTTTTCGTCTATTACGGTGCCGCCGACACCTTGATAGGTGTGGCCACGGCAAAGATCTCCGAGCTTATCCCCGCTGACGTGCGAGAACGGATCAAGGCCAGATGACTCGCGCCGACGGGCGCACCTTATGCATTGACGGCGTCATCCTGGACAATCGTTCGAAATTGTTGTTGACCCTCGAGGTTAATCAATCTATAATCACGTTGGTTGCGGCCGGGGGGCAGGGAATCGAGGCCGGGCGAGATTTCTGCGTGCAGACGGGCGTTGTAGGAGAGAGGAGGAGCGTGTGAGCAAGGACGAGGTTTATACCGCATCAGAGCTCTGGAAGAACAAGGAGCAACAGAAAGTACTTGTCTACCTCGCAAGAAACTTCCGGATCGAAGGGTGGGCGCACCTTGTGAAGAACCAGCGGTTGCTGGACATGGTCAACGACAAGGACCAGGGATTCATCCCTCTGACCAACGTGAGCGCAGTGGAAATGAACAGCGGCACCAGGATGGACGCCGATTTCATGGCCATCAACAAGTCGGAAATATCCTTCATCATGCGCTACTCCGAGGAGGCCGCGCCCGATTCAGCCCAGTGAGTTCAGTGTGCCGGAGACAATGCGAGATCCTTCTCATTGTGCGGGGGCATCCTCCAGGTCGTATCTGGCCCTGACGGGTTCCCGGCAGCCTGAGCAAGCGGTACGTGGCGCCTGATTGCTCTTGCACCGCGGACCTCTGCGCGACTCCATTCAGGTTCTGGAGGCCGAGGCAGCGGGCCGTTTCCCCTCCCTAAAGGCCTCTCGAGCTTCTTCTTCGCTCGATAGGCTACCGGAGTAGGAGCTGCGAGCAGTGGCGACGTCACGCTTGAGACATCCACCTGCAGGGGTAGAGGAATTCGGCCTCACACCTTGATCTGCGAGGATTGTAAAGCGGCTTGTCGCGTGCAAGGCGACATTCCTTGGAGCCGCGCCGTGTCGTAATTCCCGGTGAGGTCCTGGCTAAACACCGGGAATGCCTGCGAATGGTTTCCCCTAAATACGGAACACATGTCTATTGCGGCGGTATGAGGCCACCATAGCCGTGATAAGCCACAGGTTGATATATTAGACCCTATTATATTAGGCCTAATGCATTAATAGTCACCGCGCGGTGTTCCCCATTCCCGGGTCTTCGCACCAGGCTGAGTTGTAACTATTTATGTGACAGATGATTACGGATATCGTAGCGGGCGCGCTTTCTTGACAGACGGGCACAGAATATGATAGAATTCAACAGTTTATTGGGCCTGTAGCAGGCGGAAGAGGTTGCCATCGCTGTACGTTCCGTACAGAGAGGGGTTTCGCCATATCCCGTACAGCGGTAGGTCGCTAGGGGCTAGTGCCGGTTTCATGAAGAAAAAGGATGACAGTACCGTTATACTGAACGCGCGCGAGCGGCTGGGACACATGCTCATTGAGGAGGGATTGATACGTCCTGAGGAGCTTCAGGAAGCGCTCGCGAAGCAGGAGTCTACGGGTCAATTCGTAGGGCAGGTTCTTGTAGAGCTGGGCTACGTTTCCGAGCAGGATCTGGCGTCCTTCCTGGTCAGGCAGTGCCGTATACCGCATCTGAACCTGCTGGACTACGAGATACGGAAGGAAGCGCTTGACCTTATCCCGTACGAGATGAGTCGTAAGCACAGGGTGTTGCCGGTAGACAACCTGGGTTCAATGCTGACCGTAGCGATGGTCGACCCTTTTGACGGTGGGGTTCTCGACGAGATTCGAGAGAGTACCGGATTGAGGGTCAAACCGGTACTGTGCAACTGGTACGATTTCGAGCTGGTCTTCGCGCGGCTGTACGGAGAGCGGCGCAGCGGCGAGAAGCGCAGCAGCGAGAAGCGGCAGGACAAGCGGCCGGCGCCGCAGGCTGACCGACCGCCGAAAGCGGCCCCTGTCGAGGAAAAGGCTGAGGAGAAGGACTCCGAGGTTCCAACGCCCGAGGTTGCTGAGGAGCCGATCGCGCCGGTTCAGGTCGAGGAAATCGCGCCGGCAGAGAAAGTCGCACTGGTAGAGGAAGTCGTACCGGCAGAGGAAATTGCACCGGCAGAGGAGAGCGAACGTGTCGAGGAAGGTGAAGAAGAGAAGGAAGTCGGAGTACCTCTAGAGACAGATAAGGAGGTACAACGCGTCGTTCGACCGGCGCCGCCGCCGGCGGCCGACCTGAAGGATGTCGATGACGAACTGCCGCTTCCCGAATACACGTTCGACAACTTTTTCGTGGGGCAGGTTAACACGTTCACTTACGCGATCGCAAGAGCGGTCGCAGACGCTCCGGGTACGGAGTACAACCCGCTGTTCATCTATGGTGACGTGGGTCTTGGCAAGACGCATTTGATATGCGCGATCGGAAATGACGTTATGGCGGCGGATCCTGAGAAGCGAGTGCTTTATAACTCGGCGGGCGCGTTCAGCAACCGCCTGATTGACGCGATCCAACGACACGATCTCGTGTCGTTCCGAGAGCACTACACGGCTCGTGACCTCGTGATGATAGACGATGTCCAGTTCCTTGCGGGTCGCGCGCGCGCTCAGGAGGAGTTCTTTGAGATATTCAACGTGTTGCATGACGAGCACAAGCAGATAATCGTCGCGAGCGACCAGGCTCCTGAAGAGTTGGATGCTCTGGAAAAACGGTTGGTCTCGCGTTTTGCGGGAGGTATTGTTGCAGGAATCGCCCCGCCGGAGTGGGAGACGCGGATGGCGGTTCTCAAGCACCATGTTGAGGTGGTCGGATGCGAGGTGCCGGAGGAGGTTCTCTCGCTTGTGGCGACGAGGGTACCGGACGATGTGCGCAAACTTTCCGGAGCGTTGCGCAAGGTGATGGCATTCTGTGAGCTGCTCCAGCAGGACGTGACCGTGGAGTCAGCGCAGGAGGTTCTCAACCATCTTTTTGAGAAGAAGCGTCGCTGACAAGGCGACTGATGTGGAGAAGGACTTATGTCTCCTGCAATACACAAGAGGCTGAGTGACATACTGATGGAGCAGGAGCTGCTTGACGCGGCGCAGCTCAGCGAGGCTTTGGCGGAGCAGAAGAAGAGCGGTCTGCCACTTTCTCGTATTCTTGTAGAGATGGGTCTTGTGAGTGAGGAGGACATTGTGGTTGCGCTTAGCGAACAGCTTGGCATCCCTCACATCCGTGTTGACAACTACAATATCCCGCCCGAGGTGATCGAGGACGTTCCCGAAAGCGTGGCTCGCCAATACGTGCTAATACCGATATCCAAGACGGGCGACACAATTACGGTTGCGATGGCGGATCCGCTGAACATCATGGCGCTCGACGATCTGAAGATGTTTACGGGCCGAAACATAGAGGTGATGGTCAGCCTGGCATCCGAGATTAACGGTGCGATAGTGAAGTATTACGGAGAGGGGACTGAGAATGCCGAGCAGGCGATCTACGAAACGCTGGAGGAAAACGCCGGCAACGAGGAACTTGAGGTTCTAGCGGAAGAGGAGATCGATCTGGGCAAGCTGCGGGAGGAGGCGGAGGACACGCCGATCATCCAGCTTGCGAATCTGGTTCTGGTGAACGCCATCGAGGCGGGATCCAGCGATATTCATATCGAACCGTTCGAGAAGGAGCTGCGGATCCGGTACAGAGTGGACGGTATTCTCACGGAGGTGAAGAGCCCTCCGAAATCGGTTCAAGCTGCCCTTGTGTCCCGTCTGAAGATCATGAGCGAGCTGGACATCGCGGAGCACCGTCTTCCGCAGGACGGCAGGTTTAGAATACGCTATAAAGGGAGGGAGATAGATTTTCGAGTATCCAGTCTCCCCACATACCATGGCGAGAAGGTCGTGATCCGAATACTGGATAAAGAGCAGCTCTCGCTGGACATTGAGACGCTCGGATTTGAGGAACAGCCCGTGGAGGCGTTTCTTCAGGGGATAAAGAATCCATACGGTCTTATTTTGCTCAGTGGGCCAACCGGCAGCGGCAAGACCACTACCTTGTATGCCACGTTACACAGGCTCAACTCGCCGGACGTGAACATAGTGACGGTCGAAGATCCGATCGAGTACGAGCTGTTCGGCGTAAACCAGGTACAGGCGCACAGCGAGATCGGATTGACTTTCGCGTCGGGGCTCAGGTCAATTCTGCGGCAGGACCCGGACATCGTCATGGTAGGTGAGATGCGCGATGACGAGACTGCCGATATAGCGATCAAAGCCGCTCTCACAGGTCACCTCGTGTTGAGCACAGTTCACGCCAACGATGCGCCCAGCGTAATGACGCGTATGCTCGATATGGGCATGGAACCGTTCCTGGTGGCGTCGAGTTTGGTCGCGGCGGCAGCGCAACGCCTCATGCGGCGCATATGCCCGGACTGCAAGGAGGAGTTTCAGCCGCCGCCCGAGGCGCTCGAGGAGATACAGTACGAGCCCACAGCGGTCGAGACACCTAAGTTCAGCAAGGGGGTGGGCTGCAAGAAGTGCAACTCGACCGGGTATCGAGGTAGGCTTGCTGTCATCGAGGTGATGCTTAACGCTAAGGAGATCGAAGACCTTGTAGTGACTAGGGCTTCTGCAGCAGACGTAAAGCGGGCGGCAGTAAATCTCGGCATGAGAACGTTGAGACAGAACGCGCTCGCCAAGGCGGCGAAGGGACTGACGACTATTGACGAGGTGCTGAGGGTGACTCCGGTGGACTGACCGGCACGGGCCAGGAGAGTGAGAGATGGTTGATATAAGAGAACTTCTGCATGAGATGGAAGAACAAGGGGCGAGCGACTTGCACATCAGTGTCGGGACTCCTCCCATGATGAGGATCAACGGTGTTCTACGACCGATTGACAGCATGGGAAAACTCTCGCCATCGGATTCAAAGGAGCTCATATACACCATCCTGAACGACGACCAGATCAAGGAATTCGAGTCGGAAAAAGAGCTTGATATGTCGTTTGGAATAGACGGAGTGAGCAGGTTCCGCGTGAACGTATACAGAGACCGCGGGTCGACCGTGGCTGCGTTTCGGTCCATACCGTTTGAGATCAGGAGTCTCGAGGAACTCGGACTTCAGAAGGTTGTCGGGGATCTGGCGTACAAACCTCAGGGACTGATCCTTATCTGCGGTCCGACCGGCAGCGGCAAATCCACAACGTTGGCCGCGCTCATAGACAAGATCAACGAGGAGCGAAGCTGTCATATCGTGACCATTGAGGATCCAATAGAATATTTGCATAACCACAAGAAAAGCGTGGTGAACCAGCGGGAAGTCCGCAGCGACACGAAGTCTTTCGCCGCGTCGCTTCGCCACGTGCTGCGTCAGGATCCAGACGTTATTCTCATCGGCGAGATGCGTGACCTCGAGACGATCTCGGCCGCTCTGACCACGGCCGAGACCGGTCACCTTGTGTTCGCCACGCTTCATACTAACGACGCGGCGCAGACCATTAACAGGATCATAGACGTGTTTCCTGAAAACCAGCAGAGTCAGATACGAACCCAGTTGTCGTTTGTGCTCGAGGGCGTGGTGGTGCAGCAGCTTATCCCGAGGACATCCGCACCCGGAAGAGTGCTCGCGCTCGAAATCATGATTCCGACCCCTTCGATAAGAGCTCTTATCAGGGAGGAGAAGGTGCACCAAATATACTCCGACATCACCACCGGTGGTGGTCTCGGCATGACGACCATGAACCGGTCGCTGTACCAGCTTTGCTCAAGGAACCTCATCTCACGGGACATGGCGTTCAAACGCAGCAGCCACCCCGACGATCTTCAGCGGCTGTTTGATGGCAACTATTAGGCTGGGTCGAGCCGGGCGTTCTCCTTTCAGCTGAATGCGAGGAGACCGGCGGGCAGTTTGAAGCAAGGAAAGACTGTTATGACAAATGAGTGCAGCCAGCAGAAAGTCTCAGTTGTGGTAAGGCGTTCTATCATAGCTCGCGCGATCATATCAATCGTCGTGGTCGCGGCTTGTGTTATGGGGGCTCGATACAGCGAAGCGCTCAGGTTTCCCTACAGCGGTTCACTATACGTTGTTTTTGGCGTGATGATCCTCCTGAGCTTCCTCTACGTCATTGGCCTGCGCGGGGGTTACGATTACCCAAAACGTCTTCTGAGACTGCAGCTGGTTCTGGACTGTCTTGTTGTGACCGGGATCGTGGCGTCCACGGGCGGCGTTTACAGCGTCTTTGCGTTCCTGTACATCATAGCTGTGCTGGAGGTGGGAATACTCCTGACGCAGGCGGAGAGCCTGCTGGCGGCTTCGTGCGCGTCCGCGCTGCTTGGCGCGATGGTGGTGTTGACCCGACACGGTCTTCTTCCTCCAGTTAACCCGTCCGGCGTACAGGGCGGCCAGATGATCTACCATCTCATTGTGCAGATATTCGCTCTATACCTCACGGCTTTCATAAGCAGCTACTGGTCCTTCAGGCTGCACAAAATGCAGGCATTTCAGCGAGGTCTGTTCAACAATATGAGCAGCGGTTTCTTAATAACAGATGATTCCGGCGCCGTGCGCGTCATGAACGTCGCCGCTCAACGGATTCTTGGATTCAATCTAGAGGAGGCGGTCGGAAAGAGGTCGCGCGATGTCCTGAAAGTGCCCGATGGGGGAGCCGACCCGATGGAGACAACGTTGAACACCGAGGAGGAGTTTTCCAGCTACGAGTTCAGGGTCGTCCGGCAGGATGGCAAGGAAATGCTCGTCGGGATCACGACCAACGTGCTGCGGGAATCCAGGGGAAGATCCGAAGGGGTAATAGCGAGCTTTGTTGACCTGACGGAAATTGAGAGAATGCGCCGCGAACTGAGGAATCAGGACAGGCTTGCGGCAGTAGGGGAACTCGCCGCAGGGCTTGCTCACGAGATACGTAATCCTGTAGCTGCAATAAGGGGCTCGGTCGAGGAACTTGGGCGCAACCTGGACGATCCTTCCATGGCAAGAAGCCTGGCCGACATAGCTATTCGCGAGTCCGATCAGTTGAACCAGATTGTGACCCGGTTTCTGCAGTTTGCACGGAGTTCCAGCCCGGTGAAGCAGACCTTCGATCTGCGCGAACTGCTGGAGGAGACAATTGTGCTGCTTCGTCGCCGGGCGAAACGGACCCTGGCTGCCGACGTCGAGTACTGTGCCGTCGGCGAGGGAGTGGTCGTTGAAGTGGACAGACCGCAGCTCAAACAGGCGTTGTTGAACATAGGGAACAACGCCTTGGAAGCGATGTCTGAAGGAGGGACGCTCAACATATCTCTGTCGCAATGCGACGATACGGATCAAGCCCGGATAACGTTCCGCGATTCCGGTATTGGAATTCCGCAAGACCAAATGGAGAGAATATTCGAACCGTTCTTCACAACCAAGAAGCACGGTTTCGGGATGGGACTTGCCGTGGTTCAGAAGATCATCTCTTCCCACGGTGGTTCCGTCGAGATATCTAGCAAGGAGAGGGAAGGTACAACAGTGGCGGTCACTGTTCCCCTGAAGGCAACCGCCGATCAACCGGTTGCGTTAGCATCGGCGAGCTAAACGAGGTATACTCGCATTGGAAACGGACGAGACAGCCAAACATGCCCGACACATAGACGGACTGGGCGGTTCGTGCAACGACGCGACCATACTGGTCGTTGACGACGAGAAAAGCATGCGGGAACTGCTCAGCATTATGTTGTTGAACGACGGGTATCACGCCGAGACGGCTGCCAGCGTATCGGAGGCGGGCCGCAGGCTTCGCCGCAACGGCGTTGACCTCGTGATAACCGATCTCAGGATGGGAAAGGATGCCGCCGCCGGCATGAAGATGCTGGCAAAGGTGCGCGAGACCGACCGTGACATCCCGGTTATCATGATTACGGCGTACGGGTCGGTAGATACCGCTATAGAGGCCATGAAAAAGGGCGCGATTGACTATGTGCAGAAACCTTTCAAGAACGAGGAGATGCGCATTGTCATAAAGAGAGCCCTTGAGCAGAAAAGGTTAAAGGACGAGAACGCGCGGTTGCGCGCGGAGCATATCAGGCTTGGGCGCCTGGGCCAGATCGTCGGTACGAGCAAGGTTATCGAGGACGTGCGCGAGCTCACAGAGCGCGTCGCCGGCCTCTCGAGCACCGTGCTGGTCAGGGGTGAGAGCGGAACCGGGAAGGAGCTTGTTGCCAGAGCGGTACACGAGCTGAGCCCCAGATGCGATCACCCGTTTGTTGCAGTGAACTGCGCCGGAATACCGGAATCTCTATTGGAAAGTGAGCTGTTTGGACATAAGAAGGGTGCTTTTACCGGTGCTATAGAGACCAGGAAGGGGCTTTTTGAGGCGGCCAACGGCGGCACCCTGTTTCTTGACGAGATAGGCGATATGCCGCTGGCGCTGCAGGTTAAGCTGTTGCGCGTACTGGATGAGAGAATAGTAAGACCTGTCGGTACCGCTGAGCGCGTGGTGATAGACGTCAGGGTGATATCGGCAACGAACAAGCATCTCGAGGATGAGGTGAGGGAGGCGAGATTCAGGGAAGACCTTTTCTACAGATTGAACGTTATACCTATCAGGCTGCCGGCGCTCAGGGAGAGGGGCGAGGACATACCGCTTCTGGCGGCGCATTTTCTCGTCAAGTACGCTGAGCGGCTCAACACGGATGTGTCCTCGATATCTCCGGAAGCGATGTCGTTCCTCGAGGGGTTCAACTGGCCGGGCAATATCCGCCAGCTGGAGAATACCGTGGAGAGAGCGGTGGCGCTGTGCGGCGGTCGAACGGTTGAACCGGTTGATCTGCCGCGAAACATCATCGAGTACTGTCCGGAACTTGACGAGGAGGAGCATGCGCCGCTGCCATCGGGCGGTGTCGACCTGGAGCTGAGAACCGAGGCGCTCGAGAGAAGTCTCATAACGCAGGCGCTGGTCAAGACGCAATACTCTCAAAAGAAGGCCGCTCAACTTCTGAACGTACCGGTTCGGTCGTTGAGATACCGGCTGAAAAAGTACGGCATGTCGCCGAATAGTCAGAGGGAAAGGAAACGTGTTGAGGAGCGTGACTCCGTGACGGAGCAGGATTCGAGCAAGAAGGCTTGAGGGAGGTAGCAATGCCTACGTTTGTGTACACAGTGCGAGATCGCGCGGGAAGGGTTCATACCGGTAGGTCGGTCGCGGACAACCGTCAACTGCTGATCATGGAGCTTCAGCGACGCGGTTGGACGCCCACGCAGGTTGCGGAATCCGCGGCTGCAAAGGCGGGCGGTGCCGGCGGCGGCGTGCGGGGCTTGTCGGCCATTCTGCTCGGACTGCGTTCCGGCAAGGTCAGGGGGGACGAGATGGTGATCTTCACTCGTCAGCTCGCCACGATAGTCAACGCCGGTCTGCCTTTGATGCAGGGGCTTGACATACTTGCCCAGCAGACGGAGGATGCCAACCTGAGCCGCATCCTGAAAGAGATCTCTTCGGACGTTGAAGGTGGCGAGACCTTCTCCGAAGCGTTGGGGAAGCACCCCGCAGCGTTCACCGATCTGTACGTGAGCATGGTACGGGCCGGTGAAGCGAGCGGTAACCTGGACGGGATACTCTTACGTCTGGCTGAGTACATGGAAGCGACAGCGGTTCTTAAGCGCAAGATCCGTTCCGCCATGACCTACCCGGCAGCAGCGTTCACTCTCGTGATGCTGATAGCTGCAGGACTGCTGACCTGGGTGGTACCGAGATTCAGGGATATATTTGCCAGTTTTGGCAAGGAGCTGCCCGGTCCTACACGATTGCTCATCGCGATCAGCGATATGTTGAGGCACAATCTCCTGTGGGTAGTGGGTGCCATGATCCTGGCTTACATGGTGCTGCGAATGTACACCCGGTCGGCTTCAGGCGGAATGATGTTCGACAGGCTGAAGCTGAGACTGCCGGTGTTTGGCAAGCTGCTCCGCAAGGTGGCCGTATCGAGGGTCACCAGAACGCTGAGCACGCTCATACGGAGTGGTGTCCCGATACTGGGGGCGCTCGAGATTGTGGAGAGAACCGCAGGTAACCGGGTGTTCGCTAAGGCGGTGCACGAGTCGCAGGACAGTGTGCGTGCAGGTAAGACGCTGGCCGAACCGTGGGAGGAGTCGGGTGTGTTTCCGCCGATGGTCACCCGGATGATCAGCGTCGGAGAGAAGACGGGGGCTATGGAAACGCTGTTATCCAAGATAGCCGACTTTTACGATTCGGAGGTGGACGCCGCAGTCGCGAGTCTCACGAGCCTGGTCGAGCCGTTGTTGATCGCGTTTCTTGGGGTCACGGTCGGCTTCATAGTGATAGCGCTGTTCATGCCGATCCTGAACCTGTCGACGCTGCTCAGCTGAGCAGCAACGAGCGAGCGATGAGCGGTGGTGGCGAAATGCACAAGATCTTGGTCGTTGACGATAAGGAAAATATGAGGAAGGTGCTGGAATCGGCCTTCGTCGCCAGGGGGCTGGATGTCGATACGGCCGCCGGCGGCGAGGAGGCGCTTCGCAGACTTTCCTCCACTGGATACGACGTCGTGGTGACGGACCTGAAGATGCCCAGGGTTGACGGGATGGGCGTGCTGAGGGAGGCCAAACGCGCCTGTCCAGAGACGGAGGTCATCGTGATCACCGCGTACGGCACTATAGAGTCAGCCGTCGAGGCCATGAGGCTCGGCGCGTTTGATTTCGTGGCAAAGCCGTTCAAGCTTGCTGAGGTCGAGACGAAGATCGACAGGATCCTGCGACTCAAGGTGCCGACAACCGACAACGGGCAGCCAGCGAATGATAGCTGGGCCATCGTTGGCGACAGCGCGGTGACACAGCGGATTGTCCGGTTCGTGCGCAAGGTGGCTTGCGCAAGAAGCTCGGTCCTTGTCACCGGGGAAAGTGGCACAGGCAAAGAGCTCGTGGCAAGAGCGATCCATGACTGCAGCGACAGACGCGATGGGCCGTTTGTCGCGGTCAACTGCGCGGCCCTGGCGCCCGGAGTGCTCGAGAGCGAGCTTTTCGGTCACGAGAAGGGAGCGTTTACGGGCGCCATTCAGACAAAACCCGGCAGGTTCGAGATGGCCGATGGAGGGACGCTTTTTCTGGACGAGATCGGCGACGTTGACCCGAGCATCCAGCTCAAGCTTCTGCGCGTGCTCGAGCTGGCGGAGTTCGAGCGCGTTGGCGGAACCGAAACCCTCAAGACCGACGCGAGAATCGTTGCCGCGACAAACTGCGACCTGCAGGAGCGCATTCGACAAGGAAAGTTCCGCGAGGACCTCTTTTACAGGCTCAACGTCCTCTCCATACATATCCCCCCACTGCGCGAGAGGGGCGGCGATATCGAGCAGCTCGCCACGTACCTCATGCAGCGCGTCGCGCGCAGCGCGGAACGCACGCCCCTGGAAATCATGCCCGATGTGATGGACGCGTTCCGCAGGTATTCATGGCCCGGTAACGTCCGCGAACTGGAGAACTGTCTCGAACGAGCTATGGTGCTTGCTGAAAGCGATGTCATCACTTTGCGAGAGATACGCCCGGAGTTGGCCGGCTGTCCGCAGTCGCCGGCACACTCTCCTGTAGCTGATAAGCTCGCGACTCTGACGAGCGAGGTCGAGCTCGAGATGATCAAGACGGCGCTCGACAGGAACCGCTGGAACAAGAGCAAGGCAGCCGAAGAGCTCGGGGTCAAGAGAACTACGCTCATGTACAAGATCAAGAAGTACGGTCTCGAGTGAACCTGGAACGCGACTACCATGAAACGACTGCTCTCCCGATTAAACCTATCTCTTGAAGAGAGGTTCATCACTGCCACCGTCCTTCTGGTAGGCGCCATCCTACTTCTGCTGTTCGGCCTGGTGGTCTCGGTGCTCGAGCGGCATTTTGTCAATGATCCGGACGCCTTCTTTCTGAGCGTGATCGTGCTAATGATCGCGACATCCACGGCGTATATCAGCCTCATCGTAGTGCAGTGGTTTTTGCTGAGATGCCTCGTGATGACGCCGGTCAAGGAGTTTCTCGCGGCGTCCAAGGAGATCGCTGGTGGAGACCTTGCACGTCGTGTGAAGGTCGATTCGCGCGACGAAATGGGCAGCCTTGCGCGGTCGTTCAATGAGATGACGGAAAAGCTTGCCGGTCTGATAATGTCCCTGTCCGAACTGAAACAGCTGAACGAAGAGATACTGCAGAGTATGAGCAGCGGTGTTATTGTCGTGCGCAAGGATAGCCGCGTGGCGACGGTGAACAGGGCCGCTGAGCGGATTCTGGGACTGCGTTCGGAGGAGATCGTTGAGAGACTGGTCGAGGAGCTTGCTCTGGACGAAGTGATGCGCAACCTCGTCATTGATGCCCTGCGCTACCGCAAGATGGTCGGCAGAATTGAGGTTGAAGTCGCGCGAAATGACGGCGGCAAAGTGCATCTCGGCATCGCCGTATCGCATTTGCTTAGCGCGGCCGGATGGTTTGAAGGAATCATCGTCCTGTTTACCGATCTGACGGAGACAAAGATGCTGCAGCGTGACGTCGAGCTGAGCCGGCAGATGGCGGCGCTCGGAGAGCTTACCGCCGGAGTGGTCCACGAGCTTCGTAATCCGCTTGCGGCAATTTCCGGTATGTCGGAACTGCTGCTCAGAGAAATGGATGGCCAGGACGCGAGCAGAGAGAAGGTAGCCGACATCCTCCAGGAGGTGTCGTTACTCGATGGCACGGTCAGCCACTTTCTGGCTTTTGCGCGACCGTTCCAGCTCAACCTCAGTGAAGTTGACCTGCGCGAGGTGGTCGGACGGGCGCTTGCGCTGTGTTCCGCCAGGCTCGACGAGAAACGGATAATCGTCGTGACCTCATTCGATGAGGAGGTCAGATCCGTACGCGGCGACTCCGAGAAACTTGCCCAAGCTGTCGTCAATCTCATCAACAATGCGGCGGACGCCGTGAACGATGGCGGCAGCGTGGCCATAACGCTATGCCCGGGCCGCAACGGTTCCCGGGAGGAGGAGACCGTGCTCCTCGTCAGCGACGATGGTCCGGGCGTGCCGGCGGAGGACAGGGACCGGGTGTTTAAGCCCTTCTTCACGCAGAAACAGGATGGTACCGGGCTTGGCCTGGCAATTGTGCACCGAATCGTGACAGCCCACGGCGGTGGGATAAAGCTGGAAGACGGGGACGAACGCGGTGCCACGTTCAAGATATCCCTGCCCGCGTCAGCACGCGCCGATTGAGCTTTTTCGGCGCGTGGGCGCCGTTCATCTCGTCAAATTCCGCACGGTTTTCCTGTCGAGCTTCTTGACGACCGCTTCAACGAGCTTGACGGCGTTCTCGTAATCTTTTCCGTGGATTATTCCCGCATGACTGTGGATGTAACGTGTCGGCACGCCGACGTAGACGCACGGCACGCCCTCGGCATATACGTGGATCTGACCGCCGTCCTGCCCTCCGCGCGTCAGCGCCTGGAGCTGGTACGGTATCTTCGACTCCTCCGCGGTCGCGATGGCGAGGTCGCGCAGCTTGAGATTCGGGATCATGCTCGAGTCCAGTATAGCGATCTGAGGTCCCTTGCCGAGCTGGCCTTCCACATCGTCCGGTCTGACGTCCGGGGTATCGGTGGCCAGTCCCACTTCCATGACCAGCGCGGCATCCGGTTTAACAAGCGTGACGCTCGTTCTCGCGCCTCGTAGACCGACCTCCTCCTGGACGCTGCCGACACCGTACACGGCGTTTGGATGTTTTCTCCTCGCAAGCCTCTTTATCACATCGACGAACATGGCGCACCCGATGCGGTCATCCCATGCTTTCGCCATGAACGTCCTGCCGCGGTCCATGGAAGTAAAAGGACAGACCGGTACGATCGGGTCGCCGGGTCGCACGCCAAGCCTCTTCTCGGCATCGGCTTTGGACGATACGCCGACATCAATGAACATGTTTTTCTGTGTGACGACCTTCTTTCGCTCTTCCGGTTCGAGCGCGTGAGGCGGTTTCGAGCCTATGATGCCGGGCACGTCGCCTTTGTGCGTCTTGATGACCACCTGCTGGGCGAGCAGCACCTGGTCCCACCAGCCGCCGAGAGGCAGGAACCGCACGAAACCCTTGTCGGTCACCTTTTTCACCATGAACCCCACCTCGTCCATGTGACCGCAGAGCATGATGCGGGGACTCTCGGCCGTGCCGACCTTCTTGCATATAATGCTGCCGAGCTTGTCGTAGCTGACCGAGCATGTGGGTTTCAGATGCCGTTCGATGATCTCGCTGACTTCACGCTCGTATCCGGAGACGCCGTCGGCTTCGGTGAGCTCCTTGAGCAATCCTTCAGTTTCCTTTTTCATGACGACTCACGCTTTCCTTCCTGCAGCATACCCAGGTTCCCGACTCTCATCGATTATTGGGGCACCTTTTCCCAATCAGCGAGGAATCGTTCGATACCGACGTCCGTCAGGGGATGTTTAACAAGTTTCTCTATCACGGCGAAGGGGATCGTGGCGATGTCCGCACCCATGAGGGCAGCGTCGACGACGTGGTTCGCTCCACGTATGCTCGCCACGATGATCTCCGTCTTGAACTCATAGTTATCATAGATTGTCCGTATCTGCGAGATCAGCTCCATGCCGTCGTGACTCACGTCGTCCAGACGACCGACGAACGGGCTGATATACGACGCGCCGGCCTTGGCGGCAAGCAACGCCTGTGACGGCGAGAAACACAACGTCACGTTCGTACGAATACCGTCCTCCTGAAGCCGTTTGACCGCCTTCAGGCCCTCAAAAGTCAAGGGGACCTTGACGACAATGTTCTTATGTATCGAGGCGAGCTCTTGCGCCTCACGTACTATACCGTCCGTGTCGAGGCTGACAGCCTCGGCGCTTATGGGCCCGTCCACTATAGCGCATATTTCCTCGATGACCTCGCGGAACGGTTTGCCGGTCTTCGCGATAAGCGACGGGTTAGTGGTCACGCCGTCAATCAGTCCCATTTCGGCGGCTTTGCGTATCTCTTCGACGCTCGCTGTGTCTATGAAAAACTTCATCTAATGCGCTCCTCCTTTTGCTCTGTTGCCAAAACGCGGTTTTTAGACGATTCGGGAATACGGAGGAGTATTATACCTCAGGTTGGCCCTGTGCGCAAGGATATCCGGCAGCGCAGCATACGTGGAAGGTAGAAGATCGACCGGGCGGCATCCTGGTGCGCCGCATGCAGTTTCCGTCTAGTGGTTGCCGCAGATGTGCCTCAGTTATCGCCACACGAACCAGAGGAATATGGAGGCCGCGACAGTTGCCGCGATGGTGAAAGGAAGACCTATCTTGCCGAACTCGCGGAACGTCACAGGGTATCCGCGTTTGTCGAGTATGCCGGCGACGACAATGTTGGCCGACGCGCCTATCGGAGTTATGTTGCCGCCTATGCACGAGCCTATAAGCAGCCCGAACAGCAGCAGATAGAGATGCTCCTGGGACGCGTCGATATTTTCCGCGACCCGCTGCACGAGCGGGATCATCGCCATGAGGTAAGGGACATTGTCTATGACCGCCGAGAAGGCGACCGAGATCGTTACGATTAGACAGTAGCTTAACACAAGGTTCTCTCCGACCAGCCGCGATACCCCATCCGCCAGCGTGGATATCCATCCGGCACCCGTAAGCGATTCCACAAGAATGAAGACGCCCGCCAGAAACAGCATGGTTTTCCAGTCGAGCTCCTTGAATATGCGGAGCGTGCCGCTCTTGAACTTGAGGCGGTGCCATACCAGACCCGCAACGCCGTAAACCGCGCAGATGGTCCCCGCCGCCCACTTGAAGTCGGGGTCGATGTACGACGACGCTGCAAGAGCGACTATCAGAGTGATAAGCATCCAGGTGGGCATCCACGTACCGACCTTCTCTGTGATCTCCGCTTCCGGAGGCTGCCTGTACTTGCGAAAGACGAAGTACAGTACCGCAAAGGATACTACAGCGCCTATCTGCACGGCGAAGAATATTCCCGGCTTGCCCTCCATGAAGAAGAAGTCGTTGAAGGTCATACGGGTGTATCCGGCGAGTATCATGCTCGGTGGATCGCCGATGAGCGTGGCGCTTCCCTGCAGGTTGGACGAGATGGCCAGCGCCGTGAGAAACGGTACCGGGGAAACCTTGAGTTTCTCGGCCATGGCGAGCGCCACCGGAGCGACTATTAGCACCGTGGCCACGTTCTCGACAAACGCGCTTAAGAACGATGTGAAGATGCACACCAGCAAAATCGCCAGCGTAACGCTGCGGCTGGTCGCGGCAACGCGTTCGGCAACGTACGCCGGCATCCTCGAGATTATGAGCAGTTCGGCTATCACCGCGCTGCCCCAGAAGATGCCAATGACGTTCCAGTTTATGTAATGGAGGATCGCTTCGCGGACGCCTACTGCGGGAAGCAGTATGATTATGACGCTTGCACCGGCCGCTATCAGGGGTCGCTTCCTCGGGAAACTGACAAACAGCACGTATGCAAGCGCAAAAACGGCCAGGATAATGTACTTATCGTTCATTTACGACCTGCGGTGCGCGGGAGGGCGCCCCTGCCCTCGCCGCTTCCTCCTTCCTGCGTCAGCCCAACCGCGTCCCGGATATCGGCGGTTGGCACGTGGATTCTACCATCAAGGTGTTTGCTCGTCAAGGCCGAGGACGCCGCGCGGAACGATGTGCGGACAGTTCTGCGGAGCTGCATGGCCGCAGAATTGGGTGGACTTCGCGGGCCGATTCGGGTAATATTTAGCGGATGATTGGGGAGAAAGTCGTGGGGGAATACGTATGTACGTCGGTCATGCAAATGGTTAATCGTACAAGAAGATGAGGAGTGAAACAGGAATGAAGCGGACAGTGAGATTAGCGGCTTCAGTGGTGGTAGCAAGTTTGATGGTATGCGTGTTGGCCGGCTGCGGTCAGGAATTGGGGGCCGGCGGGAGCGAAACTGTCCCGGCCAGGAACGATGCTGCGCCGGCGGAAAAGGATCTGAAGGATATAAAGGTAGGCGTGTCCATGTACACGTTGGGCGCCCCGTACTTTGTCGCGCAGGTCAATACCATCGAGAAGAAGGTTCGGGAGCACGGAATGCAGTTTCTCTCCACCGAGGCGCGTGACGACATAAGCAAGCAGATGGCCGACGTCGAGGACCTGCTGATGCAGGGTATCGACCTCCTGATTTTGAATCCGAAGGATCCCCAAGCCTCGATACCGGCCACCAAAGCCGCCACGAGAGCCGGTGTGCCTGTGATCATCATAGACAGTTCTATCGATCCCGCCGCGGATTTCATCACTACTATTCAATCCAACAATCTGGCCAACGGTGAGCTGATCGGCGAGTGGCTCGTCAAGCAAATGGGGCAGGAATACATCAAGATGGCGCTGATCAGCGGCGTACCGGGCAATCCGGTCGGCAAGGAGCGCCGCCAGGGCGTGTTCCGCGGTATTATCGAGGAGCAGTTGCGCACGTACGGCCGCTTCAGCTTCGAGATCGTGGCACAGGGATGGGGCAACTGGTCGCACGAGGGCGGTCTCAATGCAATGGAAACCCTGATCGTGGCTCATCCCGAGATCAATGTTATGTTGGCGGAGAACGACAGCATGGCGCTGGGCGCTTTGGAGGCCATCAAAGAGGCCGGCAGAGAGGACGATATTCTTGTTTTTGCTGCGGCCGACGGCCAGAAAGAGGCCCTGGAGCTGATCAAAGAAGGCAAGTACGGCGCTACGGGCCTGAACGATCCGGTTCTGATCGCGGAAACCGCCGTCAAGATTGGCCTCGAAGTCTTGGGAGGAAAGACCGGCTTTCCCAAGATCTCGTACACAAAGGCCGTGTGTATCAACAAGGCGAACGTGGACGAGTATTACGACCCCGAGGCCATTTTCTAGACGCTGATTGTCGCCGTAACCGTTCGCCCGGGCCGGGCATTGGCGCGCGGTTCAGCAGTGGGGGGGCTCCATCGTGTCGGAACAGTACCGGGTTCAGATGACCGGCATTTCCAAGTCATTTGGCGGGGTACACGCCCTGAACGATGTGTCATTCGAGGTAAAACCCGGCGAAATCCATGCCCTGGTCGGCGAGAACGGCGCCGGCAAGTCCACCCTGATGAAGATCCTCTCCGGAGCCTACCAGAGGGACAGCGGCGAGATCAGAATTGACGGCAGACCGGTCAATATCAGCAGCCCTCATGTCGGCAGAAAGCTGGGCATAGGCATTATCTATCAGGACTTCGCCCTGGCACCGGACCTGACGGTGGCGGAGAACATCTTCCTGGACCACCTGAGCCGTACGGGGGGTCTGATCAACTGGGGGGCACTTTACAGGAACGCCGGTGAGCTGATAAGAGGCCTCGGTTTCGATATTAACCCCCGTTCTCTGGTTGCTGACCTTACGGTTGCCTACCAGCAGGTAGTGGAGATCGCCAAAGCACTGTCCGAGAACGTGGGCATCCTCATTCTGGACGAGCCCACGGCGGTGCTTGCGCCGCGCGAAACCGAACGATTGTTCGAAGTTCTCCGAAAACTCAAACAGCAGGATGTGAGCATAATCTACATTTCTCATCGTCTGGAGGAGGTCTTCGAAATCGCCGACGTGGTAACGGTCATCAAGGATGGCGCCGTCACCGGCACTCTTGATGCGGCCGATGCTACCACCGACGAAATCATCAATATGATGATCGGCCGGCAGCTGACCGCTATGTTCCCGAAACGGCACGGCAACGTTGGCGATGAGATATTCCGCGTTGAGGGTCTCAACCGGGGCAGGAAAGTGAGAGACGTATCGTTCTCGGTCCGAGTGGGGGAAGTGCTCGGGATTGCAGGCCTTGTCGGCAGCGGAAGGACGGAGACCGTGAGGGCCATTTTCGGCGCCGACGCGAAGGATGGCGGCCAGGTCGTGTTGGAAAACAGGTCGCTGCGGATCAGGTCGCCCCGGGCTGCCGTCAGATCGGGAATAGCACTGCTTCCGGAAGACCGCAAGGAGCAAGGCGCTATCCTATCCATGTCGGTCCGGCAAAATGTGACGATGCCGAGCCTGTCCAGAGTGACCGGCGCTATGGGAATCGTCAGGCAGGGCCGGGAGAAGCGGATCACGCAGGATCTGATTGACAAACTGGCGATCAAGACCAACAGCACCGAAACGGCCGTAACGGACTTGAGCGGCGGTAACCAGCAGAAGGTGGTTCTCGCCAAGTGGCTCGGTACTGAATGCAGACTGCTGATACTCGATGAGCCTACCCGAGGCATTGACGTCGGCGCCAAGGTCGAGATCTACAACATAATCAATGAACTGGCCGAGAGCGGGCTGGGTATCGTCGTGATTTCCTCGGAAATGATCGAGCTCATTGGAATATGCGACCGTGTCATGGTAATGAGACAGGGACGGATACGCGGTATCCTGGAGAAAGGCCAGCTCTCGGAAGAGAACATCATGCGGCTGGCGATTATCGAGAACTAGTCGTGATGGAGAAGGTAAGTAGTGAGTCAAGCGGCGAAAAGGTTTGGGACAGTAGGGCGTTTTGTACTGAAGTATAATACCGCCTTCATGTTTGCAGTTCTACTGATAGCCTCTGCCATAGCGTCAGACAGGTTCCTGATCCCCGAGAACATCTTCAACCTTCTCCGCCAGAAGGCCGGTATAGGTATCACGAGTATGGGTATGCTTCTTGTGATTCTCACCGCGGGGATCGATCTATCGGTTGGCTCAATTCTGGCTCTGGCGAGCGTGTTGAGCGCCCAATTTCTGTTGTACATGCCATTACCCGCGGCGCTTCCTCTGACCGTTCTGGCGGGGGTTGCGTTAGGCGGCGTGTCGGGCTTTCTGGTGTCCAACAGGCGCATGGCGCCTTTCGTCGTCACGTTGGCCATGATGACGATTGCGAGGGGACTGGCATACATCGTGTCCAAGGGCGCACCGATCCTGTTGACGGATTCAGGTCAGCCGCTAAAGAACTTCGGCACGGGCTACTTCCTGGGGGTCCCTCACCCTGTCATTCTGATGTTTGCTGTCTTCATTGCCATATTCCTGATCTTGAAGTTCACGGTGTTTGGCAGGCTGGTTGTAGGCATAGGCAGCAATGAGACGGCCGTGAGGCTCTCCGGTATCCGGGTCGGCGTGTACAAGTTCCTGGTTTACTGCATTTCCGGGGGGTGCGCCGCTATGGCCGGTATAATCAGCACGGCGCGCACCGGCGTGGGGTCTCCGATGGTCGGGCCCGGTATGGAGTTGGACGCCATCGCAGCAGTCGTGATTGGCGGCGCAAGCTTGAGCGGCGGCAAGGGCACCGCATTTAATACCATCTTAGGCGTCCTGATCCTCGGCATGATAGGTAATATCATGAATCTGAAGAATATACCTGCATATCCCCAGCAAGTGATAAAAGGCCTGATTATCATTTTCGCCGTGCTCCTGCAGGGCATACAACGCCGGTCCGAGGAGTGACAGTTCAGGGAAAAGGGCAACAAAGCAGCGAGAAGGGAAAAGAGAAAAGGGGGTAGAGACAAACCTCGCCCTTAGGTAGGTGCGGGTCTAAGTCCCGCCCGAAGGCGCTTCACTGCAAATCGACAGGGACTTGCAAGAGACCTCAACGAGACCGACGAACGAACTCTCTTCGAAGTCTCGTGCTTGTTCCTGTTGGAATGAGGTAGCCAGAGGAAACCTTTCTCTTCGTCGGCTCGATTCCTCGAACCTGCGCTAAAACGTTGCGCAGGCTCTCCTTTTTGAGTATCATAGACTCCGGGAACTTACTCCGTCGGATTTGGGTTAAAGGGCATATGCTCCAGAGTGTGCTGGAGATCATTTAGCTGACAGGCCGAACCTTCCGCAGCAGTGAAGATGGAGGACAGGACCATGGGCGGACATACGCAACGCGGTTTCTCGGCACGAGTGGTACTGGTACGGTCAGTGGCGCTGGCGCTCCTCGCAATACCGCTGCTGGCACAACATTCCGCTCCTGTGGAGATCGAGCCGGTCAAAGGGGCCGAAGACGCAGACTGGCCGGTCTTGAAACGGTATGACCAGGACCATATCGCCCGGATTGCGCTTCCGCTGGGCGGTATCGGGACCGGGACTGTGTCTTTAGGCGGGCGCGGCGACTTGCGCGACTGGGAGATCGTGAACCGGCCGGCAAAGGGGTTTACGCCACAATTGGGAGAGGATCCCGTTGGTCCCTTTTTCGCTCTTTATGTTAGAGGACAGTACGGCGGAGTCGCCACGAGGGCTGTTGAAGGGCCGATCGATGCCTCGCTGTATGAAGGACCGTTCGGCAGCGTTGCGGTGAACCACGGGTTGCCTCGGTTCCGCAAGTGCTCGTTCGCTGCGGCATACCCGCTCGGCCAGGTGTTCCTGTCCGATCCCGACATGCCGGTGGATGTCACGATTCAAGCATTCAACCCGATGGTTCCGTGTGACCTGGACAGGAGCAGCATACCGGTGGCGGTACTGCGATATGTCCTGAGCAACAAGACCGTCGAGCCGTTGAGCGCAACAGTCTGCGGTACCATACCTAACTTCATAGGGAGCGACGGGTCGAGAGGTGAACCTGAAGGCAACATTAACGAGTTCCGCAAGGGGCCGAACGTCCAGGGCATCTTTATGCGTTGCGAGGACGTGAACCGCTTGCGGGCGCAGTGGGGCACGATGGCACTGAGCACCACCGCCACAACGCCCGTCACTTACCGCACCAGCTGGATCGATACGGGCGGCTGGGGCGGCTCGCGACTTGATTTCTGGGACGATTTCAGCGATGACGGTGAACTCGAGCAGGGGGAGTACGAAGAGGAGCTTCCACTGGCGTCGCTTGCGGTTCCTGTTGAACTGCCGCCAAACGCGTCCGAGACCGTGACGTTTCTCGTCACATGGCACTTCCCGAACCGCCGAACGTGGACGCCGACAGGTTCCGGGATCTGGGGTGGCGACGAGGACGTCGAGGAAGGCGCGGCAGCGGCCGACCCGGACCGCATCGGCAACTACTATACGCAGCAGTACGTGGACGCCTGGGACGTCGCGGAAAAGGCCGGCGCCCGGCTTGGCTTGCTCGAAGAGGCGACTGTGGAGTTCGCGCGTACCTTCTACGCGAGCGACCTCCCGGATGTCGTGAAAGAGGCGGCTTTGTTCAACGCCAGTACGCTTCGCAGCGAAACGTGTTTCAGGACGCCGGACGGGCGGTTCTACGGCTTTGAGGGGTGCGGTAACAAGATGGGATGCTGCGTCGGCTCCTGCACGCATGTCTGGAACTATGAGCAGGCCACCGCGTTTCTGTACGGCGACCTATCGATGTCGATGCGGGAGGTGTCGTTCGGACAGGCGACGAACGAACAGGGCATGATGAGCTTTCGCGTCCACCTGCCGATCGAGCGTGCGCAGAATTTCGGCAAAGCCGCCGCCGACGGGCAGATGGGTTCGATCATGAGGATGTACCGCGATTGGCAGCTTTCCGGCGACGATGAGATGCTGGAGAGCCTGTGGCCGCACGTGAAACGCGCTATGGAGTTCTGCTGGATAGAAGGCGGGTGGGACGCCGACAAGGACGGCGTCATGGAAGGTGTGCAGCATAACACCATGGACGTCGAGTACTTTGGGCCCAACCCGCAGATGGGTGTCTGGTATCTCGGCGCGTTGCGCGCGTCGGAGGAAATGGCGCGTCACCTCGGTGATGACGAGTTCGCCGATACGTGCCGCGGCCTGTTCGAACAGGGCTCGAAATGGGTTGACGCAAACCTGTTCAACGGCGAGTATTACGAACACGAGATTCGACCGCCGGAGAGCGCTGCGGATGTTGCGGCGAGTCTGCGAGTCGGAATGGGCGCGGAGGACGTGAGCAAGCCGGACTTCCAGCTCGGCCCGGGGTGCCTCGTCGACCAGCTTGTCGGCCAGTTCCAGGCGCACGTCTGCGGCCTGGGATACCTGGTCAAGTCCGAGAATGTGCGCCGCACGCTGCAAAGCATCATGAGATATAACCTGCGAGAGGGGATGCACGACCATTTCAACAACATGCGCAGCTTCATCATGGGCGACGAGTCCGGGCTGCTTATGGCCAGCTACCCCAAAGGCCGGCCGAATAGGCCGTTCCCCTATTTCAGCGAGGTGATGACCGGGTTCGAGTATGCCGCGGCCGTCGGTATGCTGTATGAAGGGCTGACAGAGGACGGACTGCGGTGCATCACGAACATCCGCGACAGGTACGATGGGCTGAAGCGGAGCCCGTTCGACGAGGCCGAGTGCGGCCACCATTACGCGCGCGCCATGGCCAGCTGGGGCGCGGTGCTGGCACTGACCGGATTCCAATACTCCGGCGTCGAGAAATCAATGACCTTCGCCAACCGCGACGGCACCTTCTTCTGGTCGAACGGTTACGCGTGGGGCACCTGTACTGTCAAGACCGGCGCGACAGCAGGGAATACCCAGGTGGAACTCTCCGTCCTGGGTGGCGAACTGACTCTCGCGAACTTCAATCTACGCGATTTCGGCCAACTGCAGTTCAAGGAACCTCTCCAGATCAATGCCAAACAGAAAGCGACCTTCGAGGTTGTTGGCCAAGTACAACCCTCAGTGAGCGCTTTTTGAGGGAAGCGCCGCGGAATTCTTGGCGTCTTTGCGTCTTTGCGCGAGTCCGGTTTAGGGGGAGTCTACCTTTCCCCCGTATCCTATCGACACACTCCAGTGTGCGGAGATGGCACCTGATTCGCCGCTCGCGTGTCTTATATTACGGAGGCGAGGGAGCGAGTCCGAATCGAACGCGGCCCTCGACAAGAGCAGGCGTTTTGAGGTAAAAGTGTAACGATAGATGTCCGGGCCGGGCTCGGACAGAAGATGGAGAGAGAAAAATGGACACCGCTGCCGTAGATTCCGCACGCAATGGCGACAAACAGGCATTCGCCCGGTTGGTCGAGGAGAATTACCGTGCCGTATACGGATTGGCGTTCAGTGCGGTCGGCGACTGGGCAGCCGCTGAAGATATTACCCAGGAGACGTTTCTCGTGGCCTGGAGCAGTCTATCCGGGTTGCGCGCCGCAGGTGCATTTGGCGTCTGGCTGCGCCAGATCGTGCGCAACCTCGCCAAGAACTGGATCCGGTCGGCAGGGTACCGCCGGAAACTCGAGGAACACCAGCGCCAACTTGCGGGGACACCGCCAAAGGAGGTCGAGGCGCATCGCCGGCTGGAACAAGCTGACCGGCGTGCGGAAGTCTGGGACGCTTTGCGGGCGCTCAGGCCCAAACTGCGGGAGGCGGTTGTACTGTTCTATCTCGAAGGGCGCTCCGTGGCCGAAGTTGCGCGCGCGCTTGACACGACGGAGAACGCCGTGAAGAAGCGTTTGCATCACGCGCGACCGAAACTGCGCGCCTACTTCGAATCCCGCTGGCAGGCGGAGCTGGAGCGTGAAGGGCAACGGCGCAATCCGAGCGATGGAGCGGCGCGTTTTCTCGCGTGTGCGGCGATTGGCCCTGCCCAGGCTTCGGTAGGCGCCGCTACGGGCTCAGGTCTGGGGCTGCTGGTCCGCGGTATCGGGCGCGGGGAAGTTCCGGCCCTTCTCAAAGGCCTGCTCGGCGGAGGGGGTAGCGCGACGGCGGCCAAAGTAGCGGTCACGGGCGCGTGCGCATTGTTGATCGGCGGAACGGCTTTCGTTGCCCTGCGCGGTTCGCCGCCACAGACGCCCGACAGCGCACCTGTTCCGGCTCCCGCGATCGTCGCGGACGTGAGAGAGGAAGCGGAGGAAGTACCTGTCCAGGAACCGGCTCCTGACGCTGAGGAAACCGCGAAGTCGGGTCCCGAAATTCCGGAAGAGAAACTGTCTGAGGCGGGTATAATCGCCGATCCTGCCGAGTACGGCAGCGTTTCGGGATGGGTTGTCGACGAGGAAGGAAACGCGATCCCGGGCGCTAACGTGACTGTGATAGCGACGGGATTGCCGGGCTCAACCGCTGTGACCACCAGCTTCGGCGGGGGCGGATTTGGCGGCGGCGGAGTAGTAGGAGGTGCAGGCGGATTTGGCGGCGCGGGCGGCGCAATGGGCACCATGACGACCAGCTTTGGCAGTGCAGGAGGAGTAGGAGGTGCAGGCGGTTTCGGTGGTGGCGGTTTTGGCGGAGGAGGCGTAGCAGGGGGCTTCGGTGGTGGCGGCCGGGGCATGGCAGGTAGCTTTCCTCCACCAGGGTCACGCTTCCGTAGGCTCGGTGGAGGCCGGGGTGTTCCGGACGCTCTGGACCGGGCAATCGACGATAAGGCTCGTCACTTCGCGACGGTGACCGACTCGGCCGGTACGTTCCTGGTCGAGGACATCCCCTATGAAGGGCTCGCAATAGTCAGTGCATCCGCGGACGGGCATATGCCGTCTGAGGAGTCCGTGGCAATTGTGCCGGGCGAGGCGAGCGATGAGGTTACTGTTACGCTGCAGCCCGGCGTGACGTTGGCGGGCCGCGTTGTTGATGGTGAAGGAACGCCCGTGACGGATGCCGGCGTGCAGGTCGTCGGGCTGACTTCGGCGAACGGCAGCTACGGGGTCGGCCCGAGCAGGTTCCGAGAGGTTCGGACGGACGAACAAGGCGGTTTCGTGCTGGTAACACAGGATTACGGTCTGGCCTCCGTGCTGGTTGACTGGGACGCCTACGGCACGCGCACCTTCACGAACGTCCCCGTTGAAGAGGACGGTTTTGCGGAATTGCGATATCCCGCCGGCGCCGTCGTACAGGGCCGGATTACCTGGCACGACGGGACGTCCGCACCGGGCTGTGTCGTCCTGTTGACAGGCCAAAGGAGGCAGGAGAGCTACAACGAGGTCGGGGAGGTCATCGGTTGGAGCGTAGGATCGGGCGAAACCTACGAGAGCTCCACCGATTCTGACGGCACGTACCGTATCGCCAACGTGGATCCGGGGCAGATCTACACGGTTGACCTCGAAGACGCCGAGGGCATGCCTATCGCCCGGAGCCTTGCGCTGGGGAACGTCGAAGCCGGCGAGGAGGTCACCTGGGATTACGTTATCAGCGAAGCCATCGTCCTCCGTGGTACGGTATTCGGCGCACAGTCGCGCGAGCCGATGGCAGACATTGCCGTGACGTGCGTGAAGGTGGAGGATGCGCGTGAGGAACCCTTCTTTGTCGCCAGTACGGTTTCGGGCTCAGACGGTACGTATGAACTGCGCATCTTTTCGGAGGCGGGACCCTACACGATCTGGCCGAGCCATGGACGGCCCGCGATTCACTTTGCAGGCCCGAGGGACAGCGAACACAGCCGCACCGTTGAGTTGAGAAGTGGGCAGGACAACACGTTGGACCTGGAACTCCCGGAACCTTGGTCGCGGTCGTTCCGCGTTGTTGACGAGGACGGCAATCCGGTAGAGGGCGCGCGTGTTCAAATAGTGGAACACATAGAGGGCGGTGTGTCCGGCCATTCTTATCCCGGTGTGACCGACGCGGATGGCCGCATCCAAGTGTCAGGCTTGGTCCCGGACGCTGACATAGAATGCGCTTTCTCAGCCGACGGCTAC
Organism: uncultured bacterium; assembly: GCA_965603355.1. Classification (GTDB taxonomy): domain Bacteria; phylum Hydrogenedentota; order CBFDCQ01; family CBFDCQ01; genus CBFDCQ01. Next base: position 7,317 of record CBFDCQ010000009.1, on the reverse strand, counting down.
GTGACTGAAAACAGCACGTCCATCGTGGGTCAGCCCGGCGAGAACGTTCCCGGGGAGACCATCGTGCTCCATCGACCGTCGGGGATCGCGTGCACTGTCGTCGATGCGGATGGTCGGCCCCTTTCAAACGCGATGGTTATCCTCACGGTTCATTACGCAGAGCAGTCTCAGCAGCAGGTCTTCTCGCGAACCGACGCATCGGGATACCTCGAAGTCGAGGGCGAAGTCCCTGCCGCCACGGTGGTGGTAGAGGCGACCGTGCCGGGCCCGGCCGGTGAACGAGCTGGATATATCAGCGAACCGGTGGAATGCCTTGTCGGGCACATTACGGACTTGGGCACCATTACGCTGACAGCCGAGCAGTGAGAGAAACGCCTACTGTGCCACACCGCTCAATGCTGCGGTTAGGAGATGTTTCATGCTGAGAATCGCCAAAATCGCTATAGTCCTCGGTCTGGGTCTCCTGATCGGCCTGCCCATGTTGAATCGGCTGATGCGGGAGTCCCCCGAAGTGCCCTCAGACGCGGCACCGAATGAATCGCGTGCTGCGGCACCGGGAAGCAGTGCACCAGGCAGAGCCGCTGAGAATCGTGGGCCGGCAGTAATAACTCGGGCGCAGGCGCAGCAGATCCGCAATGGTATGACGTACGAGGAGTGTGTACGAATCATCGGCTGTGAAGGCGATCCGCTGGCCAACCGGATGGGCGGACCTCCCGCCAGTGAATACTCGGAAGCCTATATGTGGCATTTCCCGGGCCTCGATCAAACAGAGACGATTTACTTCCGGGATGGCCGGGTAATGGGTTCAGGTACGGCTTCTTCCCCCTCTCATAACGCAAGAGCCCGTGCAATGCGAGAGAGCCGCCCCACCCGGCAGCGCGGAGCGGGAAGCGGCAAACCTCCTTACATCAGCATGGACACATATATGAAAATCAAATCCGGTATGACCTACAAGGAATGCGTCAAGATCCTCGGCGCCGAAGGCACGTATGCGGGTCGACAACCATCGGCCGGCGGTACTTATGACGCCAACGGCCGTCCGATCCGTCTGCAGCTGGAGACCTATACGTGGACCAACCCTTATGACTCCACCCATGCTACCATCCAGTTCCGTGACGGCAAGGTAGCCGCACGGACGTTTGGCATGAACTCGGCCGCTGGCAGCAGCAGGTAAGGCAGAGGGTAGGGAAAAGGGTAAAGGGGGCAGAGACAAACCTCGCCCCTATTCTTGCATTCTTGGCGGCTTTGCGTCTCTGCGCGAGTCATATCTGGCGGGACACCCGTTCCCGCTGCTCTATGCGCTCTGCCCGGGCGCGTGTGATATCCGCGCACTCATTATGATAGAATGCCCCAAAGAGGACACTGGTCACGGAAAACCGTGATGCTGGCAGCGCGTGGCAAGAGGTCCGGACCAGGTTTCGCCAAGGAGTTCCATCACTACGTTGCGAAAGCTACTTTCCCTACTGCGATTCGCGGGTGATTCGTGGCGGATCTTTCTGTCAAGGGCTCGCGACAACGGATTTGCGTCCGCGCTGGTGTTCGCACGGAGCCAGGCGCACAGCTTCTACATCAGTGTGCGCAACAAACACACGAAGAGGCCTCACGTTGAGTGCCCGTGCTGCGGCTGGACGGGATTCGACTTTTATTCGCAGGATTACATCAGGTGGTGGTTGCCAAGCGTCCGCTGTCCGAACTGCGGTTCTCGCGAACGGCACCGCATGTTGCAGGTTTACCTTACGAGTCATGACCCGGAGTTCTTTCGGATTAGTGGTCGCGTGCTTCATTTCGCCCCGGAGCAACACGTTCACAATATCGTTAGGCGCAACCCCGGCCTACGGTACATTCAAGCTGATTTGAGCCTGGGTATGCTGCGCAACGGCTCTGCTCCCAGGTTTCAATGTGACATCCAGCACGTTCCTGTCAAGGACAATGCCGTTGACATCGCATTCTGCCTCCACGTGCTGGAGCATGTAAGGCACGATAGGAAGGCAATCGCGGAATTGCACCGCGTGCTGAAACCGGGAAGTATCGCGTATATCATGGTTCCGGTCGACTTGAACCGCGACAAGACCGAGGAATGGGATGAGCCGGCTCCGGACGTCTGCGACCATATATGGGCGTATGCTCTGCCCGATTTTAAGGACAAGCTCGGCTCGTTTGAGTACCGGGAGATAAAGCCGGCAGATTTCCTCTCACCCGAAGAGATTCGTCGGTTCCGTATCCCAGACAAGGAAATCATTTACCGCTGCGTGAAACGGTAAGGCAGAGCGAAGGGAAAAGGGAAAAGAGGGAAGAGACCGAAAGGCGGGGAGAAGGGTAAAGGGGGAAGGGACGCGTTTGCGCGAGTCCGGTGGGATCTTCTGCTTGTCCGAAATCTCCTTCTCAGACGTCTGATTACTCTGTAATCGTAAGCGTCGCTGCCAGTACATTATGGTCCGATACAGCAGTCCCGTTTATATCGCTGATGATCGCGCCGTTTACCAGTTTGAATTCACCGCTTTCGGCAAAGATCCAGTCGATGCGATCTTCCACGACAGTTCTCATGTGTTGCAGCAGGATCTGTATACCCGGGTCGGAATTTCTCGCGTTAAAGTCACCGGTCACTATGAAAGGATCTTCGGTATGGACGCGTCTGGAAATGCGGTCCACCATTATTTGGGCGGCATTGGTCCTGGAATCTTGCCCGGCTGAGCCAAACGCCCAATGTGTATTATACAGATATATGCCATCACCTGTGTTTATATCCACCAGACGTGCATAAACACAGTATCTCAGATCATCCCATCCCTCTGAAGACACATCCGGAGTTGGGCTGAACCAGAAAGCTCCCGAGTTGGAGGAATCGACGGTAAAGCGATTAGCATTGTACATTATCCGGCAGGACTCGCCTTCCACATCGGTGGGAAAAGCTTCAGGACTTCCTTCAATGGTCAGACCGTACCAGCCCAGTTCCGGGAAATTGTCCAACGCCCATTGCAGATTTTCCGGCAGGAGTTCCTGGAACCCGATAATGTCCGGTTTACGGGTATTGATAACGTCATAGCAGGCGGGTTTTCTGGTTTCCCAATTCCGGCTATCCCCTGCAATATTGAATGAAAAGACTTTAATAGTCGTCGAACCTGTTGTAGCAGCTGTTGAACCAGCGTCTGTATAACTTGAACTTGTCTGGCAGCCGGTAAATGGCAGCAGAAAGAGGAGACCTATCATTGTTGTGCGAGATTTACGCATTCTTCCCATACCCGAATGGTAGCACTGGCCACCTCACCGGTCAACCGGCGTAAAGGCAGAGGGTAGAGACAAGAGAAAAGAGGGAAGGGAAACCGGGGGAAACCTTTCGAAGCAGAGGGTAGGGAAAAGGGAAAAGAGCGAAGGGACAAACCTGGCCTTCACGTAGGGGCGGTTCGCGAACCGCCTAAAGGTGCTTCACTGGAAATCGACAGGGACTTGCAAGAGACCTCAACGAGACCGACGAACGAAGTCTCTTCCAAGTCTCATACATGTCCCTGTTGGGATAATGCCGGGTGCCCGCAAGCATACGCAAACACCCGGGGAAATCTTCTTGAAAGAAGTTTTCCCCGTTCCCCTTCCAAGAACTTTTCTGCTCGCATGGGCGGTTCCCGAACCGCCCCTACGTGTGGGTTCTTGGCGTCTTTGCGCGAGTTCTGTCTCGTGATTGCACACATCGGACGTTGACAGCGGTCAGCATTGCGTTCATAATTATGCGACATCTACGCGTCGGCGCTGTTCTCAAGAGATCTTGTGAGGTGACCAGAATGAAGAAGCTATCGTTATTCTTGTTGGTATTAGGGATCGCAGGTTCGGCACTGGCCGAGTCATCGCTCGAGCCGGTGGCCATGGAACCGATGCCGCTCGGCTCGGTCAAGGCGGAGGGGTGGCTGAAGAACCAGCTTCGGATACAGGCCGATGGACTGAGCGGGCACCTGGACGAGTTCTGGCCTGATATCAAGGATAGCGGCTGGTTCGGCGGCGGGGCGGAAGGGTGGGAGCGCGCACCGTACTGGCTGGACGGGGTGATACCGCTCGCGTATACACTCGATGACCCGGCGTTGAAGAAGAAAGTGGAGAGGTACATCACCATCATCCTCGACAGGCAGCACGAGGACGGCTGGTTGGGGCCGAAACCGGAGGATATCCGCGAGTTCGATCTCTGGTCGCACTTTCTGGCCCTGAAGATGTTAGCCCAGTATCAGAAGGCTACGGGCGATGAGCGCGTGACCGCCGCCATGAAGAGGGGGCTGCGCCGGATTGACACGCACATTGAGATCTCTCCTCTGCGTAACTGGGGGCAGTTCCGCTGGTTCGAGGCCCTGATCCCAATTTACCAGCTCTATGAGGAGACAGGAGAACAGTGGCTCATCGACTTAGCGTCGAAACTGCGCAAGCAGGGGTTCGACTGGGGCGGGTTTTTCGAGAAGACGCCCGTCACGGAACCGACGCCGAAAGGGAATTGGAATTTCGAGGGTCACGTCGTGAACAACGCCATGGCGGTCAAGGCCAACGCTCTGTGCTGGCGCCAGACAGGGCAAAAACGTGACCGCAAAGCGGTGTACGACATGCTCGGGACACTTGACAGGTACCACGGCATGGTGACAGGTGTCTTCTCGGGAGACGAATGTCTCGCCGGCAGGAATCCCTCGCACGGCACTGAGCTTTGTGCGGTTGTGGAGTATATGTACTCGCTGGAAACGCTATTGTCCGTTCTGGGTGACCCGGCATTCGGCGACCGGTTGGAGAGGATAACTTTCAATGCGCTTCCGGCAACTTTCTCGCCGGACATGTGGTCGCATCAGTACGATCAGCAGGTTAACCAGGTCGAATGCAGCATCAAGGAGGACCGCATCTGGACCACGAACGGTCCGGACGCCAACATATTCGGCCTGGAACCCAACTATGGGTGTTGCACGTCCGACCTGAGCCAGGGATGGCCGAAGTTCGCCGCCCACCTGTGGATGAAGACAAGGGACGGAGGGTTGGCGGCCGTTGCTTACGCGCCGAGCATCGCGACAACCGAGATTGAAGGGGTGGAGGTGACGGCGCGGCTGAAGACGGACTATCCGTTCCGCGATAAGCTCCGCGTTACCGTTACCACGGAGAAGCCGGTCAGCTTTCCTCTGCACCTGCGCATACCGGCATGGGCCGCTGAGGCCTCCCTGGTCGTTGCGGGCGAGAACGTCCCGGCTGTGAAGGCTGGTACCTTCCATAAGATCGATCGCGAATGGGATGGCTCGACAGATCTGGTGCTGACGCTGCCCATGAAACCCATCGCGCGCCGCGGATACAGCAACGCCATAGCCATTGAGCGTGGGCCGCTGGTCTACGGATTGAAGATTGGGGAGAAATGGAAGGCGGTAAACGAGGGCGATGAGTTCCGAGAACCACCGCATGGCGATTGGGAGGTGTATCCGACGACCCCGTGGAACTATGCGCTGGATGTCAGCGAAGGGACTATCGCTCACGACGTAGTCTTCTCGGAGAAGCCCGTTGGGGATGTGCCGTTTTCGCCTGAGGGAGCCCCTGTTGTGGCGGAGGTGACGGGGGTGAGGGTGCCGCAATGGAAGATGGTTGACGGCTCCGCAGGGGAGATACCTGAGAGTCCTCTGGCCGTCACCGGAACGCGTGAGAAGTTGACCTTGATCCCATACGGTTGCACCAATCTGCGCGTGACCGAATTCCCGACGCTGAAGCGATAGTGGGACGCCGCATACACACGACAAAGGCTCCGTTCGGGCCAAATCGCGTGTTGACGGCAGCCGCGACTGCGCGCTACAATGACAGACGTGTCCGTCGGGGGCACGGACCGGCCCATACTGGGAATACCGAACCGCAACAAGCGTAAAGGAGAACAGTACATGCGAAGGAAGCTCATTATTCAAAGTCTAACGTTACTGGCTGCTCTTTGTATGACGTCAGGAGTTTGTATGGCCCAACGAGAGGAAAGAGTCGTATCTCCGGAAGTCCATGCCGACCGTACTGTGACATTTCGTCTGCGTGCGCCCGACGCTGATGCTGTGTCCGTCCACACGCAGTTCACGGATGACGAACATCCCATGGAGAAGAGCGATGAAGGGGTCTGGAGTGTTACCCTCGGCCCGGCCCAGCCGGGGATTTTTGTTTACGGATTCGAGGTTGATGGGTTGGAGGTGGCGGACCCGGTCAGCCGGCACGTCCTGGTCAATGCGTGGCCGACGCGCAGCATCGTTGAGATTCCGGGCGATGGACCGATGTACTACGACCAGCGTCCTGTGCCCCACGGTACGGTACATATGCACTGGATTGAGTCAAAAACGCTCGGAGCTAACAGGGAGTTCTATCTTTACACTCCTCCGGGTTACGATGAAGGCAAGACGGAATATCCAGTCCTCTACTTGTTGCACGGTATGGGCGGTTACGAGTTCATCTGGACTGATATGGGCCGCGTCAATCTTGTCATGGACAACCTCATCGCCGACAAGAAGGCGAAACCCATGATAATTGTGATGCCTTACGGACATGTTCCCAGAATCGAAGGGGAGAATTACAGGAGCAGAGGTAGAACTAATAGATTCGAGAAGTACTTGCTCAACGATCTGATACCTTTCGTCGAGGGAAATTATCGCGTGGCAAAAGGCTCGCAGAACCGTGCGATGGCGGGACTGTCCATGGGCGGTGCTCAGAGCATCTACATTGGGCTAAAGCACCTGGATAAGTTCAGCGCGGTGGGTGTATTCAGTATGGGTGTGCGCGATCTGGACGGATTTGCGAAGACCTACAGTGCAGAACTCGATTCGATTAACGATAAACTGGACGTATTCTGGTTAGGCTGCGGCACGGATGATTTTCTCTTCGAACGCTATGAGGAGACGATTGAGTTTCTGAAGAGTAAGAACATTAAACACGTGGCCAACCCGACTGACGGCGCGCACACGTGGATTAATTGGCGCCGATATTTATACGAATTTGCCCAGCTTATATTCAAGTAGAACACGGCATGAGATAGGAGGGTTTGCCAGTGAAAACGAGACTTTGGGGAAGGCGCGGCTGCGTTGCAGCAGCAGCGCTGGCGATCATGTGGACGGCCGTGGCATACCGCGCGGAGCATAAAGGAGAAGCCGCTATGAGTGAACAGGAGAAGGTCAGCGCCGAATTCCGTAACACTTTCATCAAGGAGTTCAAGCGGACCGCGTTAGACAGCACTCCGGGGGATGCCATGATGCTGCGAATCCTTGTCGAGAGCAGCAGCGCCAAACGGGGCATCGAGGTCGGTTCCTACGAGGGATACGGCGCGATCAATATGGGTATCGCCTTTGAGAGAACCGG
>CBFDCQ010000008.1:0-69448 GCA_965603355.1 uncultured bacterium | reverse complement strand
TCTTGTCTGCCAGACAAGCGCTCTCCCTAACTGAGCTACGTCCCCACCCTTCGGTTCCGGCACAATTTTCTTTGATTGGAGTCTATCCGAACGGACGCGGATTTGTCAAGTCGATGTTGCAGAGGCAAGCTAAACTCGCGATTTCTACACTATTTCTATATCGAAGCCCTCGATAGTTCTCAGAACGTCGACGGGCGAGGTTGCACGCAGCAGGACCGCCATCTTATCCAGGTCGCGACTCAGCGAAGCAAACGCCGCAAGCGTTCCCAGGTATTCACCGGCTGCCGTCTCCGATGTCACGATGAGCACGATGAAGTTAACCGGCAAATCGTCAATAGCATCAAAATCCACGCCCGCCTCGGACAACCCAACGGCGACAATCATCTTCCCGAGACCAGCCACCTCGCCGTGCGGGAACGCGGACCTTCTGCCTATTGCCGTAGTGCACACACGCTCACGGGCAAGCACTGACTCCGCTATCGCGTCTTTGCTCACCCCGGGCCTTTTCTGCGCGACGAATGAGGCCAGCTCCTCGACCGCCTCGCGCTTGCCCCGGGCTCTCATCCCGCACAGGATCAACCCCTCTTCAAGAATCGACGATAGCTTGATGGTCGCGGCCGCTTCCTCACCGGCGCCTTCATTTTTACCTGGTTTATCGTCCTGATCTACAGGCACCATCTGGATCTTCCCCGTTAGCCCCGTCCTGGCTGCATCCAGAGACGAGCTGACATGGCTCAGCCTGGCCTCTAGTTGCCTGCCGCACCACACCTGACAATTCTATCATGTGACCCGTCCACATACAACCGCGGCAAATCACCCGCCCATTCAGCGAAGGTTGCCCTCAAAGAACTCGCGAACGGCCGCGAGCACTTCCTCCCGTTTTGTGCACATCAGCCGCGCGTCTGGAAGCGACCGCAGAAAGACACTTCCGTAAGAGCGGGTCAGTACCCTGTTATCAAGTATGATTATAGCGCCGCGATCGCTCCGCCTGCGGATCAGTCTGCCAAATCCCTGCCGGAATCTTATCACAGCCTGCGGCACCGTGTACTCCACAAACGAGTTGCCGCCGTCTTTCTCGATCTTCTCAGCGCGCGCCTCGAGAACGGGTTCCGTCGGCACCCGGAAAGGGAGTTTCGCCAAAATCACGCACTCGAGCGCTTCACCGGCGACGTCAACACCTTCCCAGAAACTGTCTGTCGCGAACAATACGGAGTGCACATCTTTCTTGAACATCTCGAGCAGCTTGTGTCGCGGAGCCATACCCTGTCTCAGCGATGTTATTCCCTCCTCCTTCAAGGGCTCGCGGAGCTTCTTGGCAACGTAGTTCAGTGCGCCGAACGAGGTGAATAGCACAAACGCCTTGCCGCGAGTGATTCGCAGGCATTCCATGATCATCTCCGCAGCCTGATCGATATACTGTGGCGACGACGGGTCCGCAATATCCAGCGGGACACCTATCACCGCCTGTTTGTCAAAGTCAAAGGGAGACGGCAGGATTCGCTCGCTTACCCGACCCTGCTCCACGCAGTCGAGTCCGAGCCGGCGCTTCAGGAAATCAAGCCTGCCCCCCACGGACAGAGTGGCTGAGGTCATCACGATGGTCCTGATGTTCGGATATACCGTCTCCACCAGCGCCGACGATACGTCGAGCGGCGCCGAACAGACTCTGACCACGCGCCTTCCCGCATCTTTCGTCTCAATCCACTGAATCGTGTCCTCATGACCGGTTTCATTGAATATCTGCGCGATGAAAGCCGCTATCGTCCTGAACTTAATCGCGTATGCGTTCAGCTCCGCCTGGTCCAGCGTGAAATCAGCCTTCTCGTCCTTGCTCTTGGCTTTGGACAGCGCGACCGCTGCAGCACCAAGCTTTCCCGCCGCCGCCGTGAGCTCCGCAACGAGAGGTTCCACGCGTTCCGAGTAAACGTTGCGCATCCCGTCGCCCGTGCGCACCTCATCGGTGATTCTCAGCTTCTTCTCCAGGCCGGTCTCCTGCGAAAACCCTTGAACAAATTCAAAAACAGCTTCAAACGCAACATCAACAAGCTGCAACAGCCCTTCCAGCAACGGTACTATCGTACCGTCAATCACAGAGAGCAGTCTCTCGCCTTGCTTGTCCGTGAAGGCGCCGCGCGCGCGCCCGATCTTAGCGCGCAGGAAAGGAACAATACCCTTCTCAACCGCAGAGCGTTTCACCCGCTCGTAACGATGCAGCCTCCCTATTATCCTGGCGAGACCGGCCCGCGTGATCCGCTCGCCGAGGTACGACGTCGCCACGTTCTCGACGTTGTGAGCCTCGTCAATCACGAGCCTCCGGTACGACGGAAGTACCGCGAGATCAGAGTAGCTGCCCGTCTGTCTCCTCAACGAGATATCCGCGAACAGAAGATGGTGGTTCGCTACAATGATGTCCGATTGCGATGCCTCTCGACGAGCACGATTGACAAAACAGTCCTTGAAGTGAGAGCATTTCGCCCGCAAACAAAAATCGGCTTCAGAACAGACCTTCTCCCACAGATGCTCAGGCGGCACGAAACTGAGCTGTGACCTGTCTCCGTCCCTGGATTTTCGCGCCCACGCTATGATATCCGCGAGCATCTTCCTGTCGTCGCTCGTGGAAAAAAGCTCGATGTCCGAGGCCACCTTCTCAAGTTTTCTCAAGCAGACGTAGTTGCCTCTTCCTTTCATCAGGATCGCCTCAAATCCGATTCCGAGGGCGCGTCTCAGCATCGGTATGTCTTTGTGTATGAGCTGCTCCTGAAGATTGATCGTGTTCGTCGATACGACTACCCGTTCGCCGTTGGCTGTCGCCCACAATATGGCGGGAATCAGGTAGGCGACCGTCTTACCCGTACCTGTTGCGGCCTCGATAAGGGCTATCCTGTCCTCGTCAAACGCTCCTATGACCTCCTCCATCATTTCAACCTGCTGACTCCTGAACTCGTATGACGCCAAATCCCTCTCGATCGCCCCACCGGGTCTCACAATCGCGGTTGCCTGTTCGGGGGCAATCTTCTTCGTTTCGATCCTCTCAAAAACCGGCACGACCACGTACACCTTTCGTACCATATTGTCCACGATGTACGAGCCAACGCTCATGTCGCCGAATGTGCTCGAGAAACCAATGTCCGCGTCGGACGGAGTGAGTGGACCGGATGGATGGTTATGGATCACCACGTCGCCCGCCGACGCTGAGCCGATAAAAGCCGACACCGCCTCATCATTGCCCCTGGCGTGCACCGCAATATCGGTCACAAGGCCGCGCTCGTCGGTTCTGCCTATGAAGAAGACCTCGTTTCCACCCACAGTGTCGATTTCCGCCCGAATAGTCTCGCGGGCGGTGTCGCTTATGAGAGATGATGCCGATGACGTGCCGACATTCGGGTCCCGAGAGCTTTGGTCCCCGGCGTGTTCGTTTTTCTTAATCGCGGTGCCCATAGCGTTCACGCTCCTGCGAGAGCGCGTACCTCCCCACCTGCTGGTTGTCCCGCACACCTTATGTACTCCTCGAGAGCCTTCCCCGTTTTCGAGGACTTGCATCGAGCAACATGCTGCGGCGTTCCTCTTGCAACAACTCTACCGCCCCTCAGACCGGCTCCCGGACCCAGATCCACTACGTAATCGGCCTGCCTGACCAGTTCCATGTTGTGTTCTGCTACGATAACTGAGTTGCCCTTCTCCAGAAGCGTATCGAAACACTCGGTCAGCTTCCTCACATCCTCAAAGTGGAGCCCCGCCGTGGGTTCGTCGAACAAGAACAGAGCATCGCCTCCAGCGCCTCGTAAGATGGAAGAGGCCAGTTTGAGCCGCTGAGCCTCGCCACGCGAAAGGCTCGCCAGCGGCTGACCGAGCTGCAAGTATCCCAGACCGACCTCGTCAAGCGCCCTGAGTCCGCTCTCTATATCGGGCGAATCGCAAAAAAACGTCACCGCCTCCTCCGCAGTCATATCCAACACGTCGGCAATGTTCTTGCCCCGGAAGCGCACCTGCAGTATCTCGTCCTTGAACCTCTTGCCCTCACACGCAGAACACTTCGCACGGACGTTAGGCACCAGGTTCATCGCCACTTCGATGTAGCCCAGACCTTTACAACCGGAACAACGCCCTCCCTTCGCATTGAAAGAAAAACGGTTGCTCCGGTAACCCTTAACCCGCGCCACGCGAACACCGGCGAAAAGCGCGCGTACTTTAGCGTAGACTCCAATGTAAGACAGCGGTACCGATCTCGGTGAGCGGCCTATGGAACTGTGGTCCGCGAACATTGCTCGTTCTATTTGCTCGGCTCCCTCCAGCGCGACATACCCGTTACCCCCCCGAGGCAACGCGTCATTCTCACCCGCAAGAGCGGCATAGATCACGTCCCGCAACAACACGCTCTTACCGGAACCTGACACGCCCGTGATACACACCAACACTCCCAGGGGGATTTTCAGATTGATATCACGAAGATTGTGCTTGTGCGCCCCGATGACCTTCAGATGCCCGCTAGCTACGCGTCTTTCATGAGTTAGCGCCGTCGAGTGCCCTGATAAGTATCTTCCTGTAAGGGACTTACCGCAGGAGAGGATCCGATCGTAGGTTCCCTGAAACACAATCTCCCCGCCGGCTCGTCCAGCTCCGGGTCCCAGCTCGAGGACCTGGTCTGCCCTTTCGAGGATATGCCTGTCATGCTCTATGACGATAACCGTGTTACCGCGCTCTTTGAGCGCCTCGAGCGCCTCGAACAAACGCTCGCGGTCACACGGATGAAGACCTACCGTCGGTTCGTCCAGCGCATACAGGCTGCCGCTGAGGTCAGCTGAAAGGAAACCCGCGAGATTCACCCGTCGAACCTCTCCTTCGGAAAGACTCGCGAAGTTCCTGTCCAACGTCAGGTAGCCGAGCCCCATTTTTGTGAGACAATCAACGCGCCTCACGATCTGCTCAATTGACCCACCAGCTACCTTTCTCTGCCAACCGTCCAACCTGAGTCCCGCCAGACGTTTCTTCAAACCGGACAAGGGTGAATTGCAGAGCTCTGCAATGTTGAATCCGTTAACGTGCACGCTGGCCGCCTGCGGGTTCAGCCTGTTTCCCGCGCACTCCGGACACTCAACGCTCTTACGATACACGTCCAGGTACTCCGCCACACCCGGCTTGTGCCTCTTCTGTTCAAGCATCTCGAAGAATCTGTAGACGCCGGGGAAGTACGTCTCACCCTCAAGCACAAGTCTTCTGTTCTTACGGCTGAGTTGTTCAAAGGGGACGCGCAGAGACAGGCCGTACTTGTGCGCTATGATCCTCAGCTCGTTCAATGGCCAACGATGCTGCTGATGCCTCCACGGTGCAATAGCTCCATCCTCGATACTTCTGGCCTCATCCGGGATGACCGCCTGCAGGTCCACCTCCGCCACCATTCCGGAGCCGCGGCACTGAGCACATGTCCCCGCCGCGCTGTTGAACGAGAAAAGAGCCGGGCTCAGACTGACAGGTTCTGTCCCGCAGTAAGGACAGTCGGGACGCGCGCTGTAGCGCAGCACGTCAGCTTCCGCAACATGTACCCTCAACTCGCCCGAGCCCTCACGGTAGGCAGTCTCGAGCGAGTCAACAAGGCGTCTTCGCCCGCACCGACCCGGAGTGACGCGGTCAACGACCACGTGTACCTCGGCGCGCTTCTTGTTCCTCCGGCCGCGAAGCTCGTCTATCTGCTGAACCGAGTCCCCCACAATCGCGCGCGTATACCCGTCGCGCACCAGCCGCTCCATCAGCTTGCCCGATGGCGACCCGTTCACCCCGAATGTTATGAAAACCAGGTCACCGCCGTGTGCCTTTTCAAGCTCGTCGGCTACCTGCTCGGCACTCGTGCTCTCCATCTCGCGCCCGCACCGGTAACAATGCACTACGCCGATTTTGGCGAAAAGTAGACGCAAGTAGTTGTAGATCTCCGTGGCAGTCCCCACGGTTGAGCGCCATTTGTGCGAAAGCGCAACCTTTTTGGGACTAATCGTCGGTGGGATTCCTACGGCGAAGTCCACGTCCGGACTGCTCATCCTGCCGACGAACTGTCTCGAATACGGATCGAGCGATTCAAGGTAGCGACGTTGACCCTCCGCGCAGATTGTGTCAATCACGAGGCTCGATTTGCCCGCACCGCTCACCCCGGTAACGGCTACAAGACGGTTGCGCGGTATCTCAACATCGAGGTTCTTCAGGTTGTGTACGCGCACCCCTGCCAGGCAGATATTCCTGGCTGAGTCACCGCTCCGGAGTGATTCCTTGGTTTCCGTGCACACTGCAAAAGCTCCGGCAGGACGCCATCGATGATAGCAGGGTCAGGCCTGCGACAACTCGCCCCACACTCCCTGTCACCACGAATCCTGCTCCATACTCATGCTACTGGACGTCTGATCCATGCCCGCCTACGTGACGCGGGCCATCCGGCCATTATAGTCCTGATTCGCGTCTCATGTCAATCTCGACAGCATCTCGAGTTTTGCAGGTAGGTATTTGCGCGAGGCAGCGGCCTTTATTCTACAATGCTACACCCGGACATGGAATTGTTGGACAACACGCCTTGCCTTATCCGGTATCTTGGCATATAATCATACGGCAAGCTTGGCGGGGAACGAATCTGGTGGGAGGTACGCGCGGTGGTGAGAAGCACGACGCTTGGCGCGCTCGAAAAAAACGTCACGATCGTAACGGACCGGTACGGCATACCCCACATTTATGGCGATACCAGCGAAGACGCCGCTTGTGCGCTCGGCTATGTCCATGCCACGGACAGAATGTGGCAGATGGACATACTGCGAAGAACGGCTCAAGGCCGCCTGGCAGAAGTGCTGGGCGAGCGGGCGTTCGAACGAGACCTGTTCTGCCGCACTCTCGGGTTCAAACGCGCTGCACAGAGATGTCTTGACGAGATGACCCCGGATGGCCTCTCGTATCGGTGTCTCACAGCCTATTGTCGCGGCGTCAACGCTCGCGTTGAGGAAGTATCGCCGGACGAACTCCCCTCCTATTTCGCCACGCTTGGCTACGTGATGGAACCGTGGGCTCCGATCGACTCGTTGGCGTTTTTGAGGTACGTGGCGTGGCTCGTTTGCGGCTCCTTCGACGATCTGTGGCTCCCGGCAGTGGTGGACGGGCTCGGCGCCGACGCCGCGGATGCACTTTACCCGCTGGACCGACCGTATGAGACACCTGTCGTTCCGGACAAGAGGCCGTCGAAACCACGCCATGCGCGCTCGAGGATCCCGAATGATGTGCCCGGGCTCCTTGAAGCTGCGCATGACATTCTCGGACGCGCGCTCCGAGCAGGCTTCCTGCAGGGGGCAAGCAGACGGCCCGGCAGCAACAATTGGGCGGTTGACGGCACGAAATCCGCGACGCGCAAACCCATCCTCTGCAATGATCTACACTTGGAGTTCAGCCTCCCTTCGGTATGGTATCTCGCTCACCTTGTCGCGGACGGATTGAACGTCGCCGGCGCCACTTTCCCGGGAATGCCCGGAGTTATCGTGGGACGTAATGAGCACATCGCCTGGGGTATGACGAGCACGCGTGCTGATGTCGTCGACTACTTCTACGAGAAGGTGCATCCCAAAGACGGTTCGAAATACCGGCATAAGGCAAGATGGCGCCGTTTCGAGACCGTCGAGGAGGAGATCGCTGTCAAGGACGCCGAGACGAAACACGTCGCCATTGAACTGTCGGTTCACGGTCCCGTCCTGACTCGCGAAGGACAGACCGTAACTATGCAGTGGGTAGGTCACCAACCGTCGGACGAACTTCAGGCTATCCTCAGGTTCAACAGCGCGACGAACTTCGACGACTTTCTCGACGCCGTCCGTTGTGTGAGCGTACCCGCCCAGAATTTCGCGTATGCCGATAACGAAGGCAACGTGGCTATTATACCCGCCGGAGGGTTTCCGATCCGTAAACGCGGATTCGGTCGCGTTCCTCATGACGGTTCATCCGGCGCGTTTGACTGGCAGCGGTTCATACCGTTCAGTAAGCTGAGATACGTGATGAATCCGGAATGCCGTTTTGTGGCGTCAGCCAACCAGCGTCCTGTGGGACGAAGTTATCCTTATTACCTCGGCTGGCAGTGGGCTCCAAGCTACCGTGCGCGCCGGATCAACCATCTGCTTTCTGCCAACCAGATTGTAAGCGTCGAGGACATGAAAAGGTTTCAGCTCGACGTGCACGACTGTGCTGCCGAAGCCTTCCTTCCCGCGCTCTTCTCGGCATTTCAAGACGAAAAACCCGAGCAGCACATGGCAAGGGTGCTCGGTCTGCTCAAGATCTGGGATTTCAAAGCCGCCCCGGACAGCGTGGCGACGACTATATGGATTAGCTGGTTCATGTTTGTGCGGGATGCTGTCTGGAACCGCCTGTGGCGCGGCGCAACGCTGGCTCCCGAGGACCGATGGGATCTCCCCCGGCAAAAGTCGTGGGAGCCGCCCGCAGAGCTGTTGGAGCAGATTATCAGGGAGCAACCTGAACATATGAAGACGGGAATAGTAGAAATGCCGGAAGGCGAAGCCCTCGACGCGATCTTACGAGAAAGTCTGCGTAAGGCCGTGAACCAGCTCATCCTCAAAGCGGGCGAGGATATGCGCGGATGGAAATGGGGACGGTTCAACAGCGCACGGTTCGAGTCTCTGGCACGCGTCGAAAACTTGTCCAGAAAGAACGTGCCGGTTGGCGGAACCAGCTACACCTTGAACCCCGGCGGCGACTTGAATGAAGTGAATGCCGGCGCAACGCTCAGGCTAATCGCCAGTTTCGACAAACGCGACGAGCTGCTCGCAGCCTATCCCGGCGGTCAGTCGGAGGATGGATCGAGCAGGCACTATGCGGACCTGTTCGAGCTCTGGAAAAACGGCGAGTACGTCCGACTCGTGTCCTATAGCACCCCCGAGCGCTTCTCCGACGAAGAGACCGAATCGGTGATGGTGCTCAAACCTACTTAGAATCCAGGTTGGAAAGTTTGATCCCGCACTCCACGTAGGGCGGGCGTCCCGCCCGCCGGGAGGAACGGAAGAAGAAGGACGAACAATTGCGCGCTGTAATCCAGAGAGTGACAAGAGCACATGTTTCGGTAGACAACGAGGTCTGCGCGAGAATCGGCACGGGCCTGCTCGTGCTCTTGGGCGTCGAGAAGGATGATACCGACCAGGATGCGGAGTTCATCGCGAGGAAGATTGCTAACATGCGCATTTTTCAGGGCAAAGCCGGCAAGATGAACCGGTCGCTTCGTGATGTTGAGGGCGCTGTTCTGCTCGTGTCGCAGTTCACGCTGCTCGGCGACTGTCGCAAAGGCAACAGACCATCCTTTATTCAATCCGCTCAACCCGATGCGGCGGAACCGCTGTTCATGAGAACCTGCGACCTGATCAGGTCCGAAGGCCTGCCCGTGCAAACAGGCATTTTCGGCGCCATGATGGATGTCGAGCTTGTCAACGCGGGCCCCGTAACGATTCTCCTGGACAGTAGGAAACGCTAAAGGAAGTCCAAACAGGCACTTAGACACAACCCCAAGCCGTGGAACCCTATCCTCCTAGATCTAGCCTTCTCCGCTCTCGTCGCCTCCTTCCTAGCCTCAACTCCCATCGAGCGCAGGAACCACATCGGCATTCCCGTTTCACTCAAAGCGACTCTTCTTACTTTTGTGGGAAGAAAACGCGGCATGCTCCCGTCATCATAGGTGAGGGTAGAAGCGTCAGGTAGGTGCGTCGGGACTCTAATGCCGTAACTGTCTCACAACGATTGAGTTACGCATTTTACGACACGCTCCAGGGGCTCTGAGGGTAACAACCGCGTGGCATTGCGCGGCGACCACGCTCTATTTGACCAGAGTGATTACCGAGCATAGGCGTATCTCAACACTTAGAATCAGCATTTCGTTACTCGGCCGAACATATTGGGGGGCGGTACAAAGATGCCCAGTTCCGAAGCGAGTCCAAGTCACCACACTCTGCTGTTCCGCTCCTGGATGGGGTCTCCAGACTGCATGCGTGATTCCGCGGAGGCTCAGTGAGAAAAGGGGATTGAAGCGCGGGGTCTCCAACGTGCGAGCAGCACCCTCACACGCCGGCAACACTCTGACGGGGCGTGAACGCATCCGGTGTCATATGTCATAGGAGGATGGCCAAATGCAGCAATTCATAGATGTCCACAGTCATTTGCTGAATTTTAGATTCGTTTCTGATGGATTTTTCAAGACTAGATCGGCTCCCCGAGAATGGTTCCTGCGGCGCAAAGGAACGGCGTGGCTCGCAAGAGTCGCAACAGTGGTGACGCCGGGCCCAAAGTACGATAAGCTTCATGAAGTCCTCGACATGATGAGGAGAGATTTCGATGAGGTTGCCAGAATACTTGTCGGCGAAATGAAAGAGGCGAATATTGTGTTGTCAACTCCGCTCATGATGGACCTCGAGATTGCCTCTTTTCACGTAAAACCTGAATGTCCATATCGATACCAAGTGAAGTTGACATCGGATATGGCTATTGAACACCCGGGGAGGATAATGCCCTTTATTATGTTTGACCCTCGCAGAAAATTCGCTTCAAAAGCCACTATAGAGGCTCTTGACAAGATGGGTTTCTTGGGAGTGAAAATGTATCCGCCCCTGGGTTATCATCCTGATCCTTCCTCTTTCTGTAATGCTGACGGCGTCGAGCGTGAGTTGGAGACCGTGTACGGCTACTGCGAGGAAAACTCCGTTCCCATTACTACGCATTGTTCCAAAGACGGCGGTTATAGCAGTGAGTTGATGCGTTGTATGGAGTGCGCTCGAGACTTTTGCCGTCCTTCAAGTTGGAAAGGGGTTCTACAAAAACACCCGGCGTTGTATCTCAACTTTGCCCATTTTGGAGGAAATGATGAGTTAATGTTGATGGGAAAAGACAGGCAGGAAGAAACGTGGTGCACCCAGATACTGGACTTAATGAAAGAGTATGACAATGTTTACGCAGATCTCTCGTATCACTCCAGAGCTCTGAGTAGGACAACCGCCAAGCGCTATTTCCCAATTCTTAAGCATCTCATGGGCCAGGATCGCACAAAGGATCGGATCATTTTCGGCACGGATTGGCCGATGACTCGTCATACTTGGACACTGGAGGAATATGTGAAACCATTTATTGCCGAATTAGCACCGGAACCAGAGATGCTTGATCGTATTGCATTCCAGAACCCCTTGAGGTTTCTGTTTCCCGGAAGGAAGCTGCCGCAGAGGATCAGTGAGTTTTTCGCGTCAAACGGCGTAGGAGAAGATGCGTATCCTCCGTGGATGGAGGCCCTTCGTTAGGAATTGTGCCGAGGTGAGGTACCAGCGTATGTGCTTCGAACTTGGTCACACGGGCCCGGATGATAATGACGATACCGCATTGTATGTTGGCCTCACGTTCAGGTTTTAATAAATCAAGCATCTCAGAAAAGGGGCCTGTGATTATTTGCGGATCGTCGGCAGCCACACACAGGGCGGACGCGACTGCGACGGTATCCTGAGCATCCCGTCCAATCTTGTCAGATTACCGTTTTAGGGCGTTCGGAGGGTCATGCAACCTCCGTCCGCAGACCACTCTCTTCAACCAAACGCCACGTGTCGGTTTAACTTCTCACATCTCGCGGCTGAGGCAGACCTCCTTGGCCCAGAAGACGTTCTCTGTGACCTCCGTGGCTCGTCTCAGACGCGTGGCCGAGGTTGACAAAGCGAGCCGGCATGCTGTAGAACGAACCCGATTAATGCGGGAACTGCGCGCACGCTCGTTACGTGGTCACGCTTTTCCGCGGTCTCCATGCCAACACCGGGAGTGGTGCCGATGGAAATAGGAGTCGTTCTGGATTGTTCGCCTCAATTCGACCGCGAGGCCGAATACGTGTTCAATACTCTCCTCGACACCCTTGGCGTATCGTACACGATTTATCCCGCCGACACACCGTCACGCAGGATCGAGCGCCCGGCGTGCGACGTCGTCTTCTACTACGGGCGCAATGACGATCCCCGCCGGCGCGGTGACGGTTTCCTGGTGAGAGTGCAATGCGAGGATTACGGTACGGTCTGGTCCGGCGCAGACTCGCACATCAGCCCCGCCAACGTCTCCGGCGTTCGAGGCATGCCCACAGGACCGATCCTGGTTGCCGGATGCGTCTCACCCCGGCCGGATGGCCGCGCACTGGTTATCGACGCATCCGACGAGAAACCGCTCGTATCGTTCCACCCGCAAACCTTTCGGATTGATATCCTGTTCGACCTGGTCGCCTCGGCTTTCTACCTGCTGTCCGGCGAGGCGGAACGACGCGTAGAAACCTATGACGCGGGAGAAGACCGGCCTGCCAACGGTCGCCCGCTGCGTCGCGCGGACGTCCTGGACGAACCGATAGTGAACAACTACATGGAAATCGTGCTGAATCTGCTGATCATTGTGGCTCGAGAACGCAAGACCGCGTTGCTGCAAAAATGGTACTGGCCACGGTCCAACGAGTCGGCACTATTCCTCTCGCACGACGTTGAGTTCGTCCCGCGACGATCGTTCCGCGAAGAGGTTGCCGGCGCCGCAATGGAGATGTTGCGGCTGAGACCGGGAAAGGCGCTCGCGCATATATCAAGTGCATTGCGTTTCAACAAAATGCGTAAAGAACCGCTCCGTGGCTTCTCGGAACTCATGCGGCTGGAGACCGACCACAGCTTCTCGTCCTCGTTCTATTTCCCCGCGACCGGCGGCGCGGGCTCAGACCTGCGCGGCGTGAGCAACGAGAGCATGTCCGCCGCGTTGGGAGAGCTCAGACGCAGCGGGTTCGAGATCGGGTTGAGCGCCAGTGAAGAGGCATCGCTCACCTGTGCGAAGGTGCGGTCTGAAAAAGAGCTGCTCGAGGAAACGCTTCAAAGCGAGGTCAGCGGGTTGCATCAGCGCACCGTCGGCCCATACATCCCCGGAAGCCATCTTTCACACGAGCAAGCCGCGTTCGCATACGGCAGCACGGGCGGACTTAATAACGTAGGTTACCGGGCAGGCCTGGCGTTTCCTCACTTCCCGTACATTCGCAGCGAGCGGCGAGCCTCATCGGCGCTGCAGCTCCCGGCCGTCGTCGCCGACGAGAAGCTGTTCGAAGAAGATCCCGACGTACGAGTCGCGCTCGCACGCATAGCCAATATTGTTAGAAAGACATCCCGCCGGCACGCCCTGTTCAGTTTGCTTTGGCGCACTTATGTGCGCGACGCTGACGGATGCGTTGACCGTCTGGGGGCTTACCGCGACGTCCTGAAACGATTTGACGGCAAATGGGTGTTCAACGACACGGGCGCGAAGTTGGCCAAGTGGTGGATTGAGAGGAAAGCTGCCCGGGTAGGCAGGTTCACGAGATCGGAATCCGGTTTCGGATGGACGATCAGCGCTCCGGACGGAATCACACATCTTACGTTGAAACTGTATCCCGGTTTCGAGGATTACGAGATCGATGTCAGCGGTGCAACCTATTTCTTGAACCGAGCCGAGTCCGTGGCTACAATGCAACTGCAGACGATCGAGCCTGGCAAAGATGTCACTATCACAGTGACAAGAAAGTAGAGCAAAACGATGTCCAACGCAGCGGCGCACGCTTCTGTAGTGATCGTCGCCCATAACCAGCTCGAATACACGCGAATGTGCGTCGAAAGCCTGGCGAGATGCACGCGCTACCCGTACAAGCTGGTACTTGTTGATAACGGATCGACCGACGGCACGGAACAGTATTTCCGTTCCCTGGAAGGCGCAGTCGTTATTCGCGAAGAAGAAAACCTCGGGTTCCCGCGCGGCACCAACGCGGGCATCAAGGCCGCCGACGGCGACTACGTCCTTCTCCTCAACAACGATACGATAGTAACTGACGGATGGCTGACCACACTCGTTCAGGCCGCCGAAAGCGATGAGAGGGTTGGCATCGTCGGCCCCGTGACAAATCACGCAAAGGGTGCGCAACTTATCGAAACAAGAGAGCTCCGCCATCTCGAGGAGCTCGAACAATACGCCCGAGACGTCGCGAGACGTAACGCGGGCCAGTGGGACGCTGCGATCGGCTTGGTCGGATTCTGCATGCTTATCAAGAGGGACGTCATTCGGCAGATAGGATACCTTGACGAGCGCTTTGGGATAGGCAATTTCGAGGATGACGACTACTGCGTGCGCGCGCAGCAGAACGGGTTCAAGCTGCTGATTGCAACTGACTGTTTCATCTTCCACTTCGGGGAACGCACCTTTCTTGCGCTCGGCGTTGAGGGAGAGCGCTGGACGAACCTGCTGCGAGACAACGAGAACTTGTTTAGAGAGAAGTGGAGGGTGCCGGACGAAGAGGAACATAAACGTCGTGCCGCTGCGTCAGAGCTCGTCCAACAGGGACAGGGATTGTTGGAACAGAACAACCATATGGAGGCGCTACGCAAGTTCGTCGAGGCGCTCAAAGAGAACCCGCTAAACGAAGCAGCTCACGCCGGCACCGGCGTCGCGCTCTGGAAGCTCGGACAGAAGGAGAAAGCGTACGAGAGCTTCGAACGCGCGCTTAGAATCAACCCCTACTGTGAAGAGACTGCGCTCAACTTGACGAAGATCGCGGCGGAAATCGGCAAAGAGGATGACGCCGCGACTTTCATGGCCGAAATTCGACGCGACCGCGATTGACACTGAGTGCTCGCACCACCCCTCTATCGGACTCGTACTTCTCCGTCACAGGTTTATTGCCATACCCGCTGTGCGGACTGCGACGCTTCGCCCTCCATTTTTCGCTTCATATCCTCAATCACTAGCCGACACATGTCGTCCATCGACTTGGGCGCAATCGCTTGGAATAAAGGATGGTGGCTGTTCCGCAGCGCGAGGTAAGCGAACTGGCCTTCGGCGTTGGTCGTAGCGGCATGCACGGGTCCCATGGCGCCCTTCTCGAAATCGGCGAACACGTCCACCACCAGCACGTAATCGGTGTCCAGAGGTCTTGCCTGGACCTGCGAAGCAAACGCTCGAGCGCGCTTCCAAAAGATGTTCAGCTCGTTTGGCTCCGGCTCGAAGGGCAGATCGGCAGGGTCTTCGAACACACTTACCCGTTCAAATCCCGCATCCTCAAGTTTCCTGGCCAGTAGTTGCGCCGCATCGGGATCATGCCGGGCAGGCTCGTTCATCACGTATACGGCGTAGATCGTCAGCTTGCTCGTTTTGGCTTCCTTCAAGAATTCTTGCGCCCGGGCGTCGATCTCTTCGCACTCCTTCTCTGGTGGCACTTCGGCGAACGGGCCCGCCTGCTTGACTTCCGGCGCATGTGTCTCACGGACATCCGGCGTCACACATGAAAGCGGCACCGCAAGCAGTACACCCAGGCAGATCCATCTCATGAACTCAGTCTTGATCCTCATCGTTCCTTCTCCTTTCACTGGCTGGCGGGATCCAGGCTGGCATCGCCCCACCAACGCGAACCGGACTCCTTTTCCCCTGTTCGCTTTGCTCCTCCTTTCTCAGCTACACTCTTGCTCCTCGCTAACTTCCGCGTATCCGTTTGCTTAACCGGCCCGCTCCGAGCCCCAGCCCGATGAGCACCGCGCCGATGATGAGCAGTGCGATAGGCATCCCGATCTTCTCCCTGAAATGCTCGAAGTTCATGTAGATGATCCAGAACAGAAGGAATGCCGCTCCACCATACAGGAAGACTCGCGACTGCCGTCTCACACTTGCAGCGATGAAACCGATGCTTGCCAAGAATGGTATGGCTTCCATCGCCGGCTTCTGCCAAGGTGCAGGGCATTCTTGCCCCTCCGTGGCCAAGACGAGAGTGAAGATCAAGATCGTGAAGGTCCCGAAGATACGGGATACGTCCGCAAGCCTTATCCTCTCCCTCCTTCGCAGCCACTCCGAGAGCGCCAGCCACAGACCGCCAACTACCAGACAGACTGCCGTGAGCAACAGATACTCATAGAACTGGTTGAACGTGGGTGGGATCACAGAATCTTCCAGCCAGATGAGGAGCGAAATCAGCGTTGCGGTACCGCAAAGATGCAACGCGATGCTCTGAGCGATGCTCCTGAGCAGCACGAAGGGAACGCCTGCGACACACGTCGCCAACAGGCAGCTCATCAGGATTAGGAACGCCTCGTCGTCGATGATATGCAGCTCATGGAACGTTACTCCAAAACAGAGCGCACTCAGTAGGCAGCCGCTCAGCCATAGCGCTTGCGCGCCCCGTCTGTGCCGTGCGTTCTCTGACCCGCGCAGCCGCCAGCCCAATGCCAGCATGGCCACTGTGGGAACTGCTACAGACAGTATCCTGCCGGCGCTCCCCAGCGCCGTCCAGTTCACGCCCACTCCGAACGCCATCGCCAGAAAGACAACCAGACTGCCGAGATAAACGAGGACCTCATCGGCCTTCACGCGCCGTACAGGCGTTGCACACTCTTCTTCGTGCCGTTTCAAGGCCTCACCCTGCTCCGCAGAGATCAACCCTTCAGCCACCCACTTCTCGATCTTGCTCCGCAGAGATTCCTGTTCAGCCATCGGATGCCTCTCCATTCCGCTTTGGTCTTTCCTCAAAGAGACCGCCTCTCAAAGCTCTCCCTGGCCGGTTCCGCCTTCGGACGTGCCGCTCTTGCGCATCAGCGGGACGAATAGGAAGTCCAGATTCTGCCCGCCATCTTCAGTGCGTTCAACTCGGAACAGCCGCCACAAGAACGAGAACTGTCTATAACCGTCCGCCTTGCTGTCCCAGGTTATGGCAGGAAAGATATCAAGCGTCTTATCTCCGTCAATGCGCTCATAATGAGCCAATCGCCAGAGAATACGCCTCCGCACGTAGTCCTCGGTTATCTCGGAATCATCTCTTGCGGGCCGGCCCTGACGGAGACGATAATCGTACAAGAAGCCCAGCAGCGAAAAGTCGCGATAACGGCGCTCCCTCTCAGGATCCTCGTGGCTCTGGTAGTGCCAGAGGGGGAAGAGTCCTTTCCGATGCCACTCGCCCGTCCATCCCGCACCATCTGGATCCTCCGACCACTCCCTCTCGCCGAAATCCCGCTCCCAGTAAATCGATGGCGCAATCCAGAGGTAGTACGGCTTCTCTTGCTCAGCACGTGCTTCCGGTGCGAAGTAGGAGAACAACCATGCGCCCGGACGCCTGTACTTCCCGCCCCGCGAGACTGCCGTCAGTGGCGGAAGCAACCTCAACGTCTTCTGTCCATCGCTGTGATACGTGTATTGGCCAAGAAGCGTGAGCACATTGACGAAGCCATCGTCATCGCCCTTTCTCCTTGAGAACACGGGCGAGACGAACAGGTTCTCGTCTCGGTCATACAGATATAGCGGCGCGACATGGCTCTGAACGTCGTCGCCGCCCCACCGGAAATGTGCCAGAGGTGCCAGCGCCCAAATATCCTTCTCATCCTCACCCCATGACACGGACGAAGCGGCCGGAACAAGGATCCACCGCGTTTTGTCGCCCGAACGTGCGCGGCCAATGACCGGAGTTATCAGTCGCTCCTCGTCCTTTGACGGATTGGTGCTGGTGTAATAGAGCGGGAACAAGCAGTTCCACCGCGAATCGCCTTCGGTTCTGCTGGACCACAGCGGTGTCAGCAGAAGAGAGTCGTCGCCGTCACGCCATCGCTGGCACAGCGGCCACATCGCGAAGGTATAGCTGCTATCCTCTTGCTCGTAAGAGCCAACCAGCGGCCAGACGTGGAAGCCCCGCTCGTCCTCCTCCCGTTCGAGTCGGAAGAACGGCCATAGCGCCCAAGTATCGTGGCCACCCGAATCCTTGGAATGCAGCCACAACGGGAACACCGCCTTGTACTCATCGGACCACAAAACCAACGGGGGTATGAAGAAGTAGTCCTCGCCCCAAAAAACCGGCAAGATATGATGGCTGTCCGTCTCGAAGTCAAACTGAGCCAAGGGCCACAGAATACGCCACTGGCGCTCTTCCTTGTCGAGCTTGTAGACCGCAACGAGTGGACGTGCGGCGACATGGTCGTCCGTGACCTCCCCAAGCGGCCACAGCAAGGACAGCGCCGGTTTCCGGTAGTACGCCAGCGGCCAGAGGTTTACCCTCTTCTCGGCCGGCCCGTCGGTCTTCTCGTACTCGCCGGTATAGAACGGTGTCGCTTTCATATACACCGTGCTGCACCCGACCAGGCTAAGTAGCGTCAACACCGCCAGGCAACATGTAATCGCTCGTCTAAACATGGTTCTCATCCCTCCCGATACGTCTCGGTTGTCCCAACCTCAAGCACCCTCACTCCACTACCGCAAAGGCACGCCCCTTATCCTGTCCCACGCACTTCGCTATGCCGCTTCATTGGACATCTGTCTTCGCCTATTCATCGCTGCAACTACCACGCTGCCAACAGCGCCAATCACGACAGCCGCCGGGCAGAACATAATCGCAATGATAAAGAATGCCGCATGCAAGAGCCCCATGGAATGGTGCACTATGGCGATATCTTTCGCTATTTCCCCCAGCGCATAAAAGACATTGTGCAGCACAGCAAACAGAGGGAACCCGACCAGCCCCATGCCAAGGAGGATCAAGAAGTTCCTTATCCGACGCCCGCTATGCACAAGAGCAAGAATGAAAGTCGTAGCCGCGATGTAGCATAGCGTTATCCCCGGCCAGTTATCACTGACTCCAACAACAAAAGCCGCTATCAGTGAAACACAGCTCACCGCAACCAGAACGAGCGATACCTTCCGAGCCCTCGTCAGGCGTCCTAGTTTCGGAAACCCCTTCATTTCAACCACCTCCTGTTTTAGAATGCCGCCCCTGGACCCAAACCAGAGTTATCGTGAGTATATATGGCAGCCGAATAAATCCGCATATATACGATACATATATAAACTATCCTTATCCAAAAACCCCCTCGCTTGACCACGTCTGAATGTCAATCCTCCGTCAACGCCCCTTAAGACTTGTCCGAATACGTTCCAGGTCCCCTATAAGGTCGCGCACTTCGGAGTCGTCGAGCGCTCCCATGATCTTCGCGACCTCGTGAGCATACTCCTCCTCGACGTCAAGCAGGACCTTCTTGCCGTGCGCCGTCAGCCGAACGGAGTTGTACCTCCTGTCGCCTGGCACCGCGGTCCGGACAACCAGACTCGCCTTCTCCATCCTGTCTACGAGCGACGTTATGTTGGCCCTATTCACGAGCATCATGCGGCTCAAATCAGCCTGGGTCAATCCCCCATCGTCCCCTGAATGGTACATCAGCAGCATCATGAGGTTGAACTGCACATCCGTGACGCCATACGCGCTGAAGAACTCTCGGGCCTTCTTCTTGATCAGAGATCCCGTGAAGAAGATACTCAGCAGCGCCTCGTGCGCAGGTACGGTAAAGGGTATTTTCAATCCAAGTTCCTCTTTCAGTCCCACCTTCGTTCTCCTTTCTCCCTTAGTTCACATGTGTATTATACACCTATTATCAATCCTTGTCAAGTACTTTTTCCCGCCATTTACTGGATTTGAGATTCTTCGCCCGCCGCCGCGGACTCAGAGTGGCAGCATTGGGTAAGATAGCAAAAGGGGGCACACCGCTGTGGTGTGCCCCCACCATCTCACATCGCTGAGTCAGACTTACTGCAGCCCCTTGGGTGGCCCGAGTATCTCCGACATAATTATCCCGCGCCTCACATCGCCCATGTCGCCGAACACGCCACGAGGCAGCATCCGCGCCGCTTTCTTTTGGATCGGTCCGCGCTTCCTTCTCGCAACGGGAATCGTCGGCCGCCGCACTTCCTCCAGTATCGGCTCGGCCGTCACCTCTTCGACTATAGGCATGGGCGGCGCAACAACAGGCACCGGTTTGGGTTTAATCCCAAGAAACTCGCCGATCTCGTCCCGCTGAGCTTCCCAGGCAACTCCCTTTTCCTGCTGGCTCTCTCCAAACCACTGGTCGAAAACGGTGCCCCTGGGTCCCGTTCCAAAAACCGGCGGTATCTTCCCTGTGTCAGCCGCCGGCCGTTGCTGCTGCGAAGGGTGCTGGACCGCGCCAGGCGGTGTTCCATCCTCGGTCTCGAAGAGCTTTGGGGATTGCTCCCCTGGCTGCTGTCCACCCATCTCCTGCTGCTTCTTAGCCTGTTCTCGAATGCCCTTGATGATGTTGGCACCGACAATGAACAGAATGATAAGCGGAAAGGGATTCATTTCTGATCACCTCTAACGTTTGTCTTCCTCACGTTTCTCTTCCTCACGTTTCTCTTCGCCTTCGCCCACACCAGCTATGGAATCGCGCATGGACGTGTCCGCCTGGATATTCTTGAACTTGTAGTAGTCCAGTATACCCAGGTTACCCGCGCGGAACGCCTCTGCCATGGCCTTAGGCACCTCGGCTTCCGCCTCGACCACACGCGCGCGCATTTCCTGAACCAGCGCTTTCATCTCCTGCTCACGCGCCACGGCGGTCGCGCGACGCGCCTCCGCCCGCGCCTGAGCGACAAGCTTGTCGCTCTCCGCCTGTCTCGCCTGAAGTTGCGCGCCGATGTTTTCGCCGACGTCAACGTCCGCAATATCAATGGACAGAATCTCGAACGCCGTCCCGGAATCGAGACCTCTATCCAGAACCCTCTTCGAGATGGAGTCGGGATTCTCAAGCACGCTCTTGTAAGTCTCGGAGGAACCTATCGTGGTCACGATTCCTTCGCCGACCCTCGCAATGATAGTCTCCTCGGTCGCACCGCCGACCAACCGTTCGAGGTTGGCCCTGACCGTCACCCTCGCCTTGGCCTTAAGCTGGATACCGTCCATCGCCACGGCGCTAACAGTATCTTTACCCCTCCCTGGGTCGGGCGCGTCAATGACGCGGGGATTAACAGATGTTTTCACGGCGTCGAGCACATCCCGGCCGGCGAGATCGATCGCGGCAGCCTGCGGGAACTCCAGCTCGATGCCCGCCTTACTTGCCGCAATTAAAGCTCTCACCACGTTCAAGACGTTTCCGCGCGCGAGATAATGTGTCTCGAGATCGTTCACGCTGAGCGGGAGTCCCGCCTTCACCGCCATGATACGGCTGTCGACAATTATCTTCGGCGACACGTTACGCAAGGTCATGCCGATAAGGTTCGTGAACGTAACCTTGGCTCCGGATAGCGCCGCCCTCAGCCAGAGGCCGAAGAACCTCGCGAGCACCGCGAAGGCGATGAGCAGCACTATCCCGCCGACGAACAATCCTACCAATAGAGCTGGGTGTGGCATTGTCAGTCTCCTTTCATTGAATCTAACCTACAGTTCCGTTAATGTTTCTATGATGTGCCGCTCCTTGTGAGCCCGAGCCTCCAAGGCGTCATTCTTTCCCAAATGCGCCACTCCCACACTCCAACTGCCCGTCACGCACGCACCCTACCAACGCGTCATTCCCGCACCCTAGCAATGCGTCATTCCTGCACCCTAACAGTGCGTCGCGTCCAAGTCTGCCTCGCCTTCGCCTGTCCTTTCTAAAGGGCTGCCAGACCCTACTACGTATCCGCGTCCGCCCCCGCATCGCTATCGGTCACCGGCAGAACGACTATACGTCCTCCTTCCACTTCCGACACCTTTACCCGCTCGTCCTTCTCAATGAACTCCCCGTCTGTCACAACGTTCACTCGTTTCCCCTCGATCAGAGCGATTCCGGCCGGTCTCAAGATCGTCACGGCCACGCCTTGCTTGCCGACATACTCTTCCAGCTCCGAGGATGCGCTCGTGAAACCTTCTTCGGCGTCAAACTCCCGCGCCAGGGTGAGACGTCGAGCGATAGGTGTATGGGGAAATACTCTCAGCCATACCACAACTCCTACAGCAAGAACTAGAACCTCACCTGCGAGCACCGCCAGCGCAGCGTCGGGGTAGTCCCTGAATGCGAAGAAGATGCTTCCACCGATGCAGACAATACCCACCGTACCGAGAACGCCGCCCGGAATAAACAGCTCGCAGAAAAGCAGCGCCATTCCAGCCAGAAACAGCAGTAAGACTATCACGAGTCCTCGTCTCCTTTTTCCTCTTCCGCCTCGAAAGAGGCTTCAATGAAGGCCATGAGCTGACCTATCTCCACAATAAGCCTCTCGACCGCCTTGGCCTTGACCGCCGAATCGGTAGAGGATTCCGGCACCATATCCTCGAACGTGCCAAGCAGGTCCGCATCGTCCGGGTACGACGATCTGATCTGACCGAGCAGCTTATTGTACCGCTCCGCATACGGTACGGCGCTGTAATAACCAGCACCTCGATGTTCCAGATCGCGCAAGTCGCGCAAAAGCATTTTCAGCATCTTGTGAAGCGTCTTCTTCTTTTTGCTCAGCATCTCTAGCTTTCCTTAACCTCCTCATCCGGGATGACAACCACACGGCTACCCTTAACGTCAACCACCCTCACCTGAGTGCCGGGAGGGATAAACTCACCTTCAGCAACGACATCCACAAGCCGGCCCTCGAACCGCGCGCGACCTGCAGGTCTCAGAATCGTGACGGTACGTCCAACTTGGCCAATATACGACTCCGTAGAAGCAGCCGTGAAACCCAGATCGGCACGTTCCTCCGCCACCTGTACAATCCGCCCGTAGAACGGGGTACGCGGCAGCAGTTTCCACGTCAATACCAGGATGATCGGCGACGCTAACACGAACCAGACCAGTGTGTACATTGCGCGCTGGAACTGTGCGATCTCATCCGGGCTCCTCGGTATGGGCGATTTCACGAGCGCAAGATAGATCGCGGCCATCAGACATGCGGTACCCGATATTCCAGCTATGCCAAACCCCGGAATGAAGAATATCTCCGCAATAATCAGCACTATCCCCGCCCCGAAAAGCAGCAATTCCATCCATTCCGCAAGACCAACAAGAAGGTGGGCGCCAAAGAACAGAGCGAGGCAGGTCAGCCCTATGGTCCCGCTGATTCCCCACCCCGGGATCTTCAGTTCGTATATGATGCCCAAGAAACCAAACGTCAGCAGCAGCCCGCTGACAGCGGGGTGCGTGAGATGCCGCGCCAACCTCTCGGACCAACTCAGCTCAGCCCGCACGAGACGCGCTCCGCGCATGTCATAAAGTCTGAGCACTTGGCCAACGCTGCTGGCCTCGTGTTCCGCAAGCCCCAGCTTGAGAGTCTCCTCCCCCGACAGACTGAGAAGCTTCTCCTTGGCGATAACAAGCTCAACGTCCGGCGGCTTTTCGCCGTCCAGAGGGCCCTCGAATATCTCCACCCCCGAATCCGTGAATCGCGCGTATACCTCGACGTCCTTGTCCACCATAGCCTTCGCGAGAAGTGTGTTATGGTTGTTGCGTTCGGCTGTCGCGACGAATTCCGTCCGAACGTAAGAGACCTCCTTCTCGGTGCCCGGCACGGGACCCGATCCCCCGGGCGCGATCATTATTGGAGCTGCCGCGCCTATAGAGCTGCCCGGCGCCACGACGATGGACTGGCAGGCCAACGCGACGAGCGCACCGGCCGAAGTCGCCCTGTACTTTATATAGCCGATGGTCTGCAAAGGAGTCTCGAATATCGCGTCACGAACCTGTGCCGCCGAATCCACACGCCCACCGGGCGTGTCAATCTCGAAGATTATGGCTTGCGCACCCTTTTCTTCCGCCTCGTCAATCTTCCTCCCGACCATGCTGGCCAGTCCGGGACCGATCATGCCCTTGATCGGTATCACATACACGAGGCCGTCGGCGTTCTCCTGCGCCCGTGACGGGAACGTCGACCCTGCAATGGCCGAACCAACCGCCAATAGAGCCACTGCCAACCATAACCGGCGTCTTCTCATGACAACCTCTGACTGCCTGGATTAAACGTTGAGTTTCTACCACTCCGCCTTATTAGATACCCCTAACCCGGACTTTTATTCGTATGATAGACCTCTTTTCATCCTGAGTCAAGCTCAAAATTCGCCCATCCACAACCGGATACACCATAAAAGGGGGGCTTTCTCCTCGCAGATGCGGCAGGTAGAGGCGGGTCTCAGACCCGCCCGTCGCACACAGGAGATCGGTTGCTGAAAGGAGCTACTCGCCCGCTTCGCTCGACCGCTCCTCGATTAAACTCACGATCTCTTCCGCAAGCGAATTGTCGCCGAACGCGGCGGGACGCCACGCGGGATAAGTAAGAAGCCTGACCGTGTACGCTTCGGGGAAGCTCTGAACGGCAACGCGCGTGCTGCTCTCTGAGACCCGCTCGAGGGTTACGACGAGCCGCAACCTGCGCGGCGTCAGAAACGCGCGTCTCACGTTTGCATAGACGACAAATAGCCCCCTTTTGTCCCGCGTATAGATCTCGACAGGGCTCTCGCGAAGAACGTCTCTAACCACATCGCGAACCTGTGTGAACTCGCCACCGACCTCCGCCGAAACGTCTGGAATCGAGTACTCGCTCGCCGGAACGCGTCCTCGCAGACCCGCGCACCCGCACGCGGATAGTATCAATGCCGCCACCAAATATCCAAGAGACCTCTTCACGGAGAGTCTACTTATCATTCTTATCTCCCCCGTCACGATTCGTCTTCACGAAAGCCTCGTGTCAATCGTCGTTACCCAACGCCCATGTTCCTCTTGCCTCTTTCGTGTCCCATTCCATCAACGATACATTGACTTGATCACGTCCCTGTACTTCTCCAGTACCACACGCCGCTTGACTTTGAGCGTTGGGGTCATCTCACCGCCTTCAACGGTGAACTCCTGGTCTATCAGCGAGAAACGATGGACCTTCTCGAAGTTGGCGAGGTGCCCCGAAAGCCGCTCGATCTCCTCTTGAATCAGGCTCTTCACCGCAGCGAGCTGCGCAAGCTCTTTGTCCTTTATCGAGCTGACACTTATGCCGCGTTCCTTTACCCATGCCTTCACGCGCTCAAATAACGGCACAACCAGAGCAGTTACAATGCTTTGCTTGTCGCCAAAGAGGATGACCTGGGAGATATAGGGACTCTCTTTCAGAAGATTCTCAATCGGCTGAGGCGCAACCTTCTTGCCGTTGGCCAGAACGAGGAGGTCCTTCTTGCGATCGGTGATCTTGAGAAACCCGTCTTCATCGAACTCACCTA
The DNA here is from genome assembly GCA_965603355.1 of uncultured bacterium. Lineage (GTDB taxonomy): Bacteria > Hydrogenedentota > CBFDCQ01 > CBFDCQ01 > CBFDCQ01. The sequence continues at coordinate 44,448 of CBFDCQ010000008.1, read as the reverse complement.
TGTCGCCCGTGTGAAACCAACCATCAGATTCTATGACCTCCGCGGTCTTTTCGGGCATGTTGTAGTAACCTTGCATGATGTTCGGGCCGCGCACCAGGATCTCGCCGTCAGCGGCGATTTTCACCTCGACATCTATGACCGGCGGACCGACCGTGCCGAACTTGATCCAGGCGGGACGGCTCACAGAGACAAGAGGCGACGTCTCGGTCAGCCCGTATCCTTGCAGAATCGTCACTCCCATCGCGCTGAAAAACTCCGCCGTAGCCTTCGGCAGCGGCGCACTGCCCGTGAGGAACAACTTGAGCCGGTTCAAACCCAGCCGCCCGCGGATCTTGCTGAAAACCAGTGTATCGGCGAACCGCCATTTGAACGCAAGCAGAAACGGCACCGCCTGTCTATCTTGTATCCGCTCGGTGCGGCGCTCGCCAACCGACAGCGCCCAGTTGAACAACTTCTGCTTCAAATCAGACTCTTTGGCGACGTTGCGAAGCAGACCTTCCTGAAACATCTCAAAGACGCGAGGCACGAGCGTCACGTAGTGCGGCCTTACTTCCGCCATGTTCTGCCGCAGCCGACGCAGATCCTCAACGTAGGCAATCGTTGCGCCGCAACCCAGCGCCAAGTACAGGTCCACCAGTCGCCCCATCACGTGGTTGAGAGGAACGAAAGACAACAGCACGTCTCCAGGCTCAAAGGTCAACGCATCCTGGGCAGCCTCTACATTGGAGGCAAAATTGTAGTGCGAGAGAATCGCCCCCTTGGGGTCGCCCGTCGTGCCGGACGTGTAAATAATGCTCGCCCAGTCATCCGGCTGAACACTGCGCCACAGGTCCTCGTAGTCCGTGTCGTTAAGCGGTGAAGCTTCGCCGCGCCTCATGACGTCATCCAAGGTGATCACGTCGTTGACAGCGTCGGCGGGACAATCCATGGTGATGATGCGCAGATCGGGCTGGACCTTCTTCACCTCGAGCGCTTTCGCCAACTGCTTCTTGTCTGAAACGAGTATCAGCTTTGAGCCCGAGTCGCCAACGATGTATCCCACCTGCCCCGGTGGGAGCGTTGGGAAAGCCGCAACGTTGATCGCACCAACATGCGCGATCGCCATGTCAGCAACCGCCCACTCAGGACGGTTCTCCGAGATGAGCGCGATGCGGTCACCTTTCTGCACGCCCAAATCCACCAGACCGCTCGCGAGCGTGCGCACCTTAGCCCCCATCTCACTGTAGGTGACAGACTTGTACTCGCCTCCTGCCTTACTTGAAAGCGCGGGCATGGAAGCGTACTTCCTCACGCTCTCTTGGAACATCCGGTTCAGAGTGTTCATCATACTGTTCACCTCCCCCCCGCGTGCGATGATGCCATCACGTGACCGGGAACCTCCTGCTTTCCCAAAATCGCTTTACTGATTACGTGCTGATTCTTCGGCGGCACGCCCCAACTTACAGATAATATATACAAAATGAGGAACTAATGCAAAGGGGGGTGCCAGCAATATGAAAAGGCGTACGATACCGTCGGTCTTCCCTGCAACAAAGCACCCGACTCCGCAGATAAGAGCTAACGCGCCCGAAAGCAGATCAAGTGTCAGCGGCTCGTATTTCCCGGGATACACGCCCAAGACTCGCAACAAGAAACCGACCCAGAAAGCTATGCCAAGAGCCAGGAACGCCTTCCAAGCTAGGAATGGGAAGAAAAAGAGAAACACTTCCACAATCAGAATGATAACCAACCATTTCAGCAGGTGATTTCTTTGGATTCTGCTCAGCTGCAACATCCACGTCTCACTCAGGTAGCGCGCGCGTCTCGTCGAAGGCTCGCCGTGGCGGCCCGAAGGTGCGCCGTCGGCGCGTTAACCCTCGTGATCCTCGAGTTCGAACGCAGCCGCGAGGCCCATACCGCCTTCCGCCGACATGGTAACCAGACCGTAGCGCACTTTCCTACGCGCCATCTCGTGCAGGATCGTGACCGCGAGCATTGCGCCGGTGCTGCCCAGCGGGCGACCCAGCGCGATGGCGCCGCCGTTGACGTTTACCATCTCCTCGTTCAAACCGAGCTGTCTGATGCAGTGTACAGCCTGACAGGCGGACGCCTCGTCCAGCTCGACCAACCCGAAATCCTCAAGATCCATACCCGATACCCTGGTCAACTTCGGCACGGCAACGGTCGGACCGGTTCCCGTAACCTCCGGCGGCACACCCGCGGCCGCGTAACATCTGAACGTCGCCATAGGTTTGATGTCCAGCCTCTGCGCGCTCTCGCGCGAAGCGAGCACTACCGCCGCTGCACCATCGCCCGGAGCCGAGGAATTCCTCGCCGTCACCGAACCGCTCGGGTCGAACGCAGGCTCCAACGCGGCAAGCTCCTCGAGGCTCGCTCCCGGACATTCGTCCGTATCGAACAGGATCTCCTCCGGACCGGACCGATCTGTCGGGTCGAGCGGGTAAACCCTGGCCTTCACCGGAACGATCTCGTCCCTGAACCTACCCTCATCGATCGCCTCGAGGGCCTTCCGGTGACTGCCCACCGCAAACCCGTCCATATCCCGCCGGTCCACGTTGAACCGCGCCGCGACGTTCTCGGCAGCTATTCCCATCGATGTGTATACTTCAGGACGTTGCTCCAGAATACCCGCGTGCGCGCTCGGATTGGAGCCGCCGATCCGCATACAGCTCATACTCCCCACCCCGCCGGCTATCACCACATCGGCAAACCCGCACATGACGGACTGAGCGCCGATAGCTATCGCCTGCAGGCCGGAAGAACAGGCTCTGCTGACCGTGTGTCCCGGCACGGTGTCCGGCATGCCGGCATGCAGCGCGGTCACCCTGGCCATATTCACTCCGTGCTCGCCGGCCGGGCCGGCACAGCCGATCACGACGTCATCAACATCCTTCTTGTTGAGATCCGGCGTCCTATTGCACACCTCCGCGATAACCGTCGCGAGCAGATCTTCCGGTCTCGTATCGCGCAGGCTGCCCGTCTTGGCACGTCCGACCGGTGTTCTCGCCGCAGCCACTATGACCGCCTCTCTCATCTCGCGATCCCTGTCCTTTCAGAATCAAACGCTCAAGTGGTGAGCGATCCGGCCGCGGTTCGGCAAAGGTCCGCCCGACTTGAGCATACGTTCCATTCTCTCCTGCGTTTTCTCGCACCCGCAAAGACTCACGAACGCTTCGCGCTCGAGATCAAGCAGGTACTGTTCGTCAACGAGCATCCTGTCCGGCAACGTGCCGCCGCAGAGAACGTAAGCCAGCTTGTCAGCGATTACCGCGTCATGCTCGCTGATACGGTGCCCCCACTTCATCTCCAGCAAGCTCGACTTCAGAGTCGCATATCCGCGTTCGCCGACGATGCGTATATCCCTACGGGGCTGCCGTCGGACATAACCGTCCTGAGCCATGGTCAACACAGCGCGTTTCGCATCGTTGATCAAGTAATCCCTGTTCGCGATGATCCGGTCCGCTCGGCGGAGAAAACCTATCCTGCGCGCTTCCTTCCCGCTGGTCGAGACTCTCCCGGTGGTTATAAGCTCAAACGTATGACGCACATACGGCAACAGATCCGTGTCAGGATCGGGTGGCACATTCTCAGTGCAGCGCAGCAGCAATTCCTTCGTGCCGCCGCCCCCCGGTATGAGCCCGACAGCGACATCCGCCAACCCGATGTAGAGTTCGGTGTGCCCGCAAATCCTGTCCGCGGCCATCGCGATTTCCGCACCGGCTCCCACCGTCATTCCAAACGGTGCCGCAACAACCGGCCTGCCGGAGCACCTGAGCAACGTGCACGCCTCCTGCAAACGGCGGGACATCCTCTCGACGCCATCCCAGTTCTTCGCCCTGATCTGAGTCAACAGCGGACGCAGGTCAGCCCCGGCGGAAAAGTTCGTCCCGCTGTTCCCGATGACAAGACCGACGAAGTTCCGGTTGACCTCCTCGATGCTGTCGAACAGCATCTGCACGATATCAGCGTCAATCACGCCGCCTGCAGTGCGAAACTCAAGGCACGCGACACCGTCGCCGATGTCAAGCAGGCCGGCTCCCCTGTTCGACTTGACCACCTTACTGCCGTCCAGGACGGTAACGTTCGGATTGGCCGCAAGCGGCTCGTACTTGCCCGTGGCAAAATCGAAGTACTTCGTACCGCCCTCCTCGGAGACGTAGAAGGAGCCTTCACCTTCGCCGAGGACCCTGCGCACCTTCTCCGGTATCTTTCTTCCCTCTTGTTCCATGCGAGAGACGGATTCCCTGACGCCGATGGCGTCCCACGCCTCAAACGGACCGATCGCCCAGTCGAGTCCCCACCTCACCGCGTTGTCAACGTCGACAATCTCGCCGGCAATTTCAGGCACATGCTCCACAGCGTAAAGCAGCATGTCACACATCGCGCGCCACGCGGACTTTCCGCCACGATCCTCCGCATACACCAGCGCCTTCACCCTCTCGCCGGGATCATCAATGCGCCCTACTTTATCCAGTGAATCTATTTCAACCGCTTCCCGCTCCCGGTACTCCATCTTGTCCAGATCTAGAGCAAGGACCATCTGCGCGCCGCCAAACTCCGCGCGCTTGTAGAACCGCCGTGCCGCCTTGTCCCCGAGCGCGTTCTTCCCGACCATCTTCCTGAGGAACTGCGGTGGTCGGAACACATCACGATCGGGATCGTTCGGCAACCTCTTGTGCAGGTCTTGCGCGACGTTCATGAGAGCGTCCACGCCCATGGTATCCGCGCGCGCGAACACCCCGCTTGCCGCCCTGCCCGTGGCGAGACCCAATATCCTGTCCACCTCCTCGATCCTGTGCCCCATCTTCTTCGTCGCCTTCATGGCCGCCATGATACCGAACGTGCCAAGACGGTCTGCAATGAAATACGGCACATCTTTGGCGATAGCCACCCTTTTCCCGAGCACTCTCTCGGCAAAGTGTGCCATGAACTCCAGCACCTCTGAATCCGTGTCCGGTCCCGGCACGATCTCAATCAATCTCACGTACCGGACGGGATTGAGGAAATGTGTGCCGAGAAAGTGTTGCCGCATCTCCTTCGACAACCCTTTACCCATCTCGCTTATTGGAAGTGCGGAAGTCGCGGAACTGACTATGGAACCCTCGCTGCGGAACTTCTCGACGTTCTTGAGAAGTCGCTTCTTGACATCGAGGTTTTCGGCGACCGCCTCGACTATCCAGTCCGCCTCGCCGAGCCAGTCCATGTTGTCCTCAAAGTTGCCCACACGGATCAGCGCCGGATCGCCGACATCGAAAAAGGCTGGAGGATCTGCTTTCAGCGCGTGCTGCACACCCAGGTTTCCCAACCTATTCCTCACGGCGGGATCGTCAAGCGTCAATCCTTTTGCCGTCTCCTCGTCCGCGAGTTCTTCCGGAACCAGGTCAAGGAGATAGCAGGGCAGCCCTATACCGGCAACGTAAGCAGACAGACCGCTGCCCCTGACACCAGATCCCAGAACCGCCACCTTCTCTATTCGCCTTCGCACACACTTGTTCCTTCCGCAGCGACAATACGCCCCGTTTGACAGTAGCCTGCCATGTATGAAGACCCGACAAACAGCACAATTTTGCCAATATCGTCCCGCCTTGTCAACCTATTTCAGCAGCGTGGCAAATCACGACTGACACAAGCGCAACGTGGCGCCGGGCAGAGACCTGTTTGCAACCATTCTCTCAGTCCCAGCCCAATAGGACATATCCGCCCTTGTTGATTCCCAAAAACCGCGCACCAGGATGCGACCTTTTCCCACGGCACGTTCTTTGACATTTCCATGCGCCTGGCGTATAATTAGTCCACTTTTCCGGAGACTGCCGTTCACATAATTGGTGCAGGTTATGGACAAAAACTCTAAAAGACGAGGGTTTCCGCCGTGGATACGGTGCAGGCTCAGCTGCGAGACGTCTGTCCGCTCGACTCTTGCCACGCTCGAACGGCTCTCATTGAACACGGTATGCCAGAGCGCGCACTGTCCGAATATCGCCGAATGTTTCTCGCGGAAGACCGCCACGTTTCTTATACTCGGCAACGTCTGCACCCGGTCGTGCAGGTTCTGCGCGGTACGGAACGGCCACGCGGAGCCGCCTGACGCGGATGAGCCGGAAAGGGTGGCGCGCGCGGTCGATGAGCTCGGGCTGCGTCACGCCGTCATCACGTCGGTCACGAGAGACGATCTGCCCGACGGCGGCGCCTACCAGTTCGCCGAGACGATTAGAACAATTGGGGCTCTGCGGAAGTACGTCACGATAGAGGTTCTCGTGCCGGACTTTCGCGGCGACGCGCATCCGATCGAATCGGTCATCGACTCGCGTCCCGACGTTTTCGCGCACAACATCGAGACCGTGCCGCGACTCCACGGCGGCGTGCGGCCGGGAGCCGATTACGACCGGTCGCTGGCCGTGCTGGAAGTCGCCGGGAGGCGGAATTCTGAAATATTGACCAAATCAGGTATCATGGTAGGCATGGGGGAAAGCTGGGACGAAGTTGTCGGCGTGATGAAGGACTTGCGTTCAGTGCGGTGCGACGTGTTCACAATCGGGCAGTACCTCAGCCCGTCAAAAGACCACTATCAGGTGGCCGAGTTCGTTCCGCCGTCAGTTTTCGAGAAGTACGCCACAGTCGGCGGAGAACTCGGATTCAAGCATGTCGCATCCGGCCCGCTCGTGAGAAGCTCTTACATGGCTGACGCAGTATTCTTGTCTGCGGGGGGAGGAGATTTGAAACATGGCGTACGAAGTGAAAGTGCCGAATATCGGTGAGGAGGCCCCGGACGAAGCGAACGTGTCGTACTGGAAGGTCGAGGAAGGCGACACCGTCGAGAAGGACGACGACCTCGTCGAACTGACTACCGATAAGGGCGTGTTCGTCGTACCGGCACCAGTTTCAGGGACGATATCGCAGATCCGCGTCGAAGAGGGCGACGTCGTAAAGGTCGGTGATGTGCTGGCGGTAATAGAGGAGGGCTAGCGCTTAGTACAATGACGGAAACTCAACACATAGAGGCTGAAAAGCTCGCAAAGCTGCCCGAGTACATGTTCGGGCGTATTAACGACCTCAGGATGCGCGCCAGACGCAGCGGCCTCGACGTCATAGATCTGGGAATGGGCAACCCCGACAAGCCCCCACCGCAGCATGTGATCGACAAATTGTGCGAGGTTGCCCGCAACCCCAAAACGCACCGTTACTCAGCGTCTAGAGGAATAGTGCATATAAGACGGGCTATCTCGGAGTGGTACGAGCGACGGTTCAACGTGAGCATCGATCCGGAGACCGAGGCGGTAGCCTGTATCGGCTCAAAAGAGGGTATCAGCCACCTGATGCTCGCGATTCTCAACGAGGGCGACCTTGTGCTCGTGCCGAGCCCGACCTATCCGAGCCACTTCTACAGTGTGGCGATAGCAGGCGGTCGCCTGATGGACATCCCGCTGACCGAGGAGACGGACTTTCTGCCGGATCTGTCGGAGATCACGAAGCACGTCTTCCCGCGAGCGAAAGTGCTCGTGCTGAGCTACCCGAACAATCCCACGACGCGCGTCGTTGACCTCGGATTCTTCGAGGAGGTGGTTGAATTCGCTAAACGCGAGAGCCTCCTCATCGTGCACGACCTCGCTTACTCGGAAATATGTTTCGACGGGTACAAGGCGCCCAGCTTTCTGCAGGCACCCGGCGCCAAAGATGTCGGAATCGAGTTCTACTCCCTATCGAAGACGTACAATATGGCAGGATGGCGCGTCGGTTTTGCCGTCGGCAGAAGCGACGTTATCGACGCTTTAGCAAAGCTTAAGGGCTACTACGATTACGGCGTGTTCACACCTATTCAGGTGGCCGCGGTAGCAGCGTTGCGCGGACCGGACGATTGCATACACGAGAATGTCGAAATGTACCGGCAGCGCCGCGATACCATGATACGCGGACTCGAGAGAATCGGATGGAGCGTGCCCAAGCCGAAAGCTACGATGTATGTCTGGGCGCGCATACCGGAACCGTTCCGCGATATGGGCTCGCTTAAGTTCTGCGAGCTCCTTCTTGAAAAAGGGCTTGTCGCTGCCTCACCAGGTGCTGGGTTCGGGGAACTTGGCGAAGGGTATGTACGGTTTGCTCTCGTCGAAAACGATAACAGGATACGGCAGGCCATTCGCGGCATGAAGAAGGTGCTGCAGAATGCCCCGGCAGAGTAAAGTCCGGCGTTCAGCTGGACTGCAGAGAGGATATCGATAATGTTGGAAGTCTCGTCCGTAATAGGTTCGCTGTCGCCCTCGGCGACTATGGCGATAGCCACCAAAGCAAAACAACTCAAAGCGCAGGGAATTGACGTTGTCGCCTTCGGTGTCGGGGAACCGGACTTCGATACCCCCGACCACATCAAGGAGGCGGCGATTGCCGCGATTCACGAAGGTTACACGAAGTACGTCGTTCCGCCGTCGGGTTCACCTGAACTTAAAGACGCTATCCTCGAAAAGTTCAGGAATGACAACGGACTCGAATATGAAAGGGAACAGATTGTGGCGAGTTGCGGCGCGAAACACTCGCTTTTCAACATCTTTCTTACGTCGCTCAACCCCGGTGACGAGGCGATCATACCCGCACCATACTGGGTGAGCTACCCTGAACAGGTGAAAGCCGCCGGCGCGCGACCAGTTATCCTCGAGACGGACGCGGCGTTCAAGCTCGATCCGAAAAAGCTCAAGGCCGCGATCTCCCCCAAGACGAAGCTGCTTGTGCTCAACAGTCCGTCGAATCCTACGGGAGCCGTCTACTCGAAGCAAGAACTCGAATCGATCGCCCAGATCGCGCTCGACACCGGTATCGCAGTAATCTCCGACGAAGTCTACGAGAAGCTCATTTACGACGGGATGGAACATGTCAGCATAGCGTCGCTCAACGAACAGATCAAAGCGCAGACCGTCGTCGTGAACGCCGTGTCCAAGGCCTACGCGATGACAGGATGGCGGATCGGGTACGCCGCCGGACCCAAGGAGATCATGACGGCGATCGGGCGTCTGCAGGGTCAGTCAACCTCGAACCCCACTTCCATCTCGCAGAAAGCCGCCATCGCAGCGTTGCGAGGCGACCAGAGCTGCGTGCAACACATGGTAACCGAGTTCAACCAGAGGCGCAAGATCATGGCCGCGCGGGCCGGCGAGGCTTTCGGAACTGAGATCCAACCACCTTCCGGCGCGTTCTACCTGTTCGTGGACGTATCGGGATTGTTCGGAAACAACTACAACGGCGCGGAGATTCGTTCCGCGTCGGATGTCGCCGGATTCTTGCTGGAGGAGGCCAAGGTTGCCCTCGTACCCGGAGAGGGGTTCGGTGCGCCCAACCATGTTAGGCTATCCTACGCGACCTCGCGTGAGATTATTAACGAAGGCATGAACCGAATAGCGGAAGCCGTGAGAAAGCTCCGGAAAGGCCAGACAAGTTGATGCGACAAGAATTCGGCGTTGGAGTCATAGGCGCAGGGATCGTCGGCGGGGGAGTTGTATGCGAGTTACTCGGCAGACACGCCTCCCTTGTCGACAGAACTGGCGTTACGCTCTCCCTCAAACAGGTTGCCGACATTGACACCACGGTAGCGGACAGGTTGGCAATAGAGCCCGCGCTCGTCACGAACGATGCCAGAACGCTCATCAAGAACCCTGAAGTCGAAATCGTCGTCGAGCTGATCGGTGGAGAACAGCCGGCCAAAGACCTGATCCTATACGCGCTCAGCAAGGGCAAACATGTCGTCACCGCCAACAAGCTGCTCGTTGCCAAGCACACGTCGGAACTGTGCCAGGCCGCTGAAAAACACGGTGTGGAACTGAGGTTCGAGGCGAGCGTCTGCGGCGGTGTTCCCATCCTGAAAGCGTTGAGAGAGGGTCTTGCGGCAAACAGGATCGACCGTGTGCTCGGCATCGTCAACGGTACGGCAAATTACATCCTCACCCAGATGACGCACGCCAACAAGAGCTACAAGGAGGCGTTGAAAGACGCGCAGGAAAACGGGTTCGCAGAAGCCGATCCCAGTCTCGACGTCGAAGGTTACGACTCCGCGCATAAGCTCAAGATTATCGCGTCGTTGGCGTTCTCGACGGACATCGACCTTGATGAGATCTATGTTGAAGGAATCACCGGCATTACCAGTGAGGACGCCCGGTACGCATCAGAACTCGGTTACGTTATAAAGCTGTTGGCCATAGCGAGAAGGTTGGACGGCGAACTCGATCTGCGCGTTCACCCGACTCTCGTCCAGCAACAGTTTCTTCTCGCGGACGTCAGCAACGAGTACAACGCCGTCTACATCGAAGGTGACGTAGCCGGAACCACGATGTACTACGGCAAGGGAGCCGGGCGCGCCCCGACCACGAGCGCCGTTCTCTCGGACCTGATAGATGTCGCCAAGGACATCCAGTTCGGCTCGGTCGGGCGAATGAAACCGTTCGTGTGGGGCACGAAGATGCCGGTCAGGAAAATTGAGACCGTCGAGAACCGGTACTATATGCGCTGCACCACGGTCGACAAACCTGGTGTGCTCGGGGAGATCTGCACCATACTCGGCCGCAATAACATCAGCATCGCGTCAGTGATCCAGAAAGCCGTCGCGGAACACGTGGAGAACCCCGTGCCGATCGTTCTGATGACGCACACCTGCAGCGAAGGTGATGTGCAGCGCGCTATGCAGCAGATTGACGCACTCGACTCCGTACGGGACAAAACAAACATCATACGCGTTGAGTAGACCCGCCACTGCATCATTTGTGATGTTCGCCCCCCGGAGAACTCGGGGTAGCCGACCGGAGTGTCGGCTCTCACGCGAGAGGGCGTTATCGTCCGCTGCCCGCCGCTTACCCTCTACCCTTTTCCGCTTGACTTGGTGCCGTTGCGGTGGTATCCTTGTTATTGTGGTGTTGTATATCTTGGCTAGCTGTTTGAGGTTAGCGCGGATCGTGGGATTGTCGGCATGGCACAATTGCTTGTATCCTACCGCAACCGGAAACGTCGTCGCGTGGCTCTCCGGCAAACTGTTCTCACTATAGGTCGCGCAGAGGACAGCGGGCTGGTGCTGAGCGATGAATTTGTCTCGACGAAGCATGCTGAGTTGCGGCTCGAAAACCGCAAGCACGTGCTGATAGATCTGGGCAGCACTAACGGTACGCTGGTCAACGGGAAACCTGTCGAGAGAAAGGAGTTGGCCGAAGGCGACAAAATCACCATAGGTCACTATGACCTGGTGTTCACCCTCGTAGACGGGCCTTGGCAACAAGCTGCAGGCACCGCTACGACCGCTGCGAACGCTTCGGCAGACGTCGCCCGCATAAAGCAGCAGATGAGTTCCGTCGGCGAGCGACTGACCATGATGGTGAGAAGACCGGACGTCCAGGACAGCTCTATCGAGGAGCTCGCGGACCCGACCAACATCATGGCGATCGGCAAAGCGTACCGTCGTCTTGAGGCCCTGTACGAAGCGTCACGCCTCGCGGTTTCCGAACTTGATCTCAAGAAACGGCTCGAGGCAATTCTCGACAGCGCCATCAAGGTGACCGGCGCGGACCGCGGGTTCATAGTCCTTGTCAACGAAGATGACGGCAGCTTGAGCACCGAGGTCGCGCGCAAGATGGGTAGGGACGCGGCGACCAGCTCGCCCAGCATGGGGATAGCAAGCCGTTCCGCGATAGATGGCGAACTCGTGATCGCCGAAGATGCGCTGCACGATGACAGATTCAGTTCGAGACAAAGCGTCATCCTGAGCCAGATCAGATCGGCAATGAGCGTGCCGCTGAAAGTCGAGGACAGAATACTCGGCAGCATCTACGTCGACAGTCGCGATCCAAACCACAAGTTTGCTCCCGAGGACCTCGAGCTGTTCGAGGCAGTCGCCAGCCAGTCCGCGATAGCTATCGAGAACGTCCGGTTGACCGAAAGGATGATAGAGGAAGAGCGGCGACGCAACAACCTGGAACGGTTCCTGTCGCCTCGTGTAGTGGATGAGGTAATAAATAAGGAAGGAAGCATCGAACTGGGCGGCACAAAACAGGAGATAGCCGCCTTGTTCAGCGATATTCGCGGGTTCACCGGGTTGGCTGAGAGGATGTCGCCCACCGACGTTGTCTCGATGTTGAATGAGTACTTCACAGAAATGGCGGAGGTAATCTTCCTGCACGATGGGACCCTGGACAAGTATGTCGGCGACGAGATCATGGCCGTTTTCGGCGCCCCGGTCCAGGCGCACGACCACGCCGTCCGTGCAGTGAAGGTCGCGCTGGAGATGCAGCACGTGTTGTGCCCTATGCGCGAAAGATGGAGCAGGAGCGGACGACCCACGTTCGATGTTGGAATAGGCGTCGCCACAGGCACTGCGATAGCCGGATATATCGGCTCGCCGAGGCGCATGGAGTTTACGGCTATCGGCGATATAGTCAACGTAGCGCGGCGACTCTGTTCAAAGGCTGAACCGGGGCAGATACTCGCTTGCGGCGAGACGTTCCACAAGCTCGGAGAAAAGGTTTCCGGAAGGCCGCTCGGCCCGATCCTCCTTAAGGGAAAGAAAAAACCGGTCTCCGTCCACGAAGTGCTCGGGGTGAAGTAGATCCGAGATGGAATTCCGACACGTGCTGTTAAGGAGATGACGTTACCGTGACAGAGGATCACGAAGATTTCGCTTACCTGCAACACGTTTTCCGAGAAACGCACGTCATCAAGAAGCCTACTCACGGAATAGTGGTGGGATATCACCGACTGCCGTACATTCTGCTGGGCGAATCGCGCGAACGGCACGATAGAAGCCTCGAGATTCGCGGACAGATAAACGTCTCGCCGCGTCTCGTCTGGCACCCGGACTACCACGGGCTCAAGTACGAGGAGCTGTTCGGCCAAGAGAACATCGAACCTGCGCTCGTGGGTCGCGTGTTCGGCTTTCTGGCGCTCGGAGGCAAGCCGGTGAACTTCGAGTCGGAATATTTTAAAGTGAGAGAGATGCAGATGAACTCCGACCAGCTCATAGATGCCGTGCTTGACGAGCTTGAGCGGAAAGAGGATATCGAGACCGGAGTTGTGCACTCGCCTGATGTGCGGTTCTTCCCGGTATCCATTGAACGTTTCATAGCTTCAATCGTTGGAGAGGAACTTGGACTGTAGGTGTATCAACTCTCGCGCTGCTGTCAGAAACGGGCGGCAGGCAGGCCAAACCGGCCGCACGTGAGCGTGTCTGGAACGCCTGAGGCAGACCTGATCCCTGTGAAGATAGGCATATACGAAACCGTTCGCGAACTCGGTCGCGGAGCCAGCGGCACCGTCTACCTTGTAGTTGATCCCGACGGTTTGCATGGTGCGCTGAAGCTTTTGCCGACCGGCCTGCGTGACAGCCCGTCCCGTCTCGCGCGATTTCGCACAGAGATTGAAGTGCTCAGGAACCTGAACCACTCCAACATAGTCAAAATACTCGAAGTCGGCGAGGAGACCGGTCGGCATTTCTATGTGATGGAGTATCTTTCCGGCGGCAGCCTCGCTGATAAGATCAAGGAGCACGGCGCGCTCCGCTTGGTGGAAGCTCTGGAAATCGCCACATCGGTCTGCTCCGCCCTGGGACACGCGCACGCCGGCGGGATAATCCACCGCGACATAAAGCCCGCTAACGTCATCTTCGACGAGAACGGCCGCGCGAAAATAGTGGATTTTGGCATTGCCAAGCTCAGCGACGTGAAGGGTGTCACGACCACACGTCAAGTTATCGGCACTGTGGAGTACATGTCGCCCGAACAGGCCGCCGCCAAGGAGGTCGACCACCGCACCGATATCTACTCGCTCGGAATACTCCTGTATGAAATGGTCACCGGGCGAGTGCCGTTCAAGAGTGACTCACCTCCGGCAGTGCTGAGAAGCCACCGGTACTCTATACCGGAAGCGCCCCGCGAATGGAACAGCTCCGTCCCCGAGTGGCTGAACAAGCTGGTTCTGGACATGATCGAGAAGGAGCCCGAACAGCGACCCCTGAACGTTGCCGAGGTCATCCAACGGATTGAGGCGCGGCGGGCTCAGCTTGACGTTGAGCTGTGCAGCGTGTGCAACGCCGAACTTGAGAGCGGACAAGTCGTCTGCATCCAATGCGGTACAAATGTGTCGACCGGAGACCGTGCCACGTCTGCGACCGAGCGTGCGCCACGCGGCGCCAGACGTGCAGCGGTAATTGCCGTAGCGGTCGCCATTGTCGCAGGAGGCGCGGTATGGAGCCTGCAAAGCGCCAGACGTTCCGGCGAAGGCGCAATCCCGTACGAGGAATGGCAGATGGAACACTTCTCACTCGGTGAGAGATTCTACCGTTTGGGCGACCTCGGCAGCGCCGAGCGAGAGTTCAGGCGCACGATAGAACTCGGACCGGACACCGAGACGGCCGCGGCGGCGGCAGAATACCTCGAGACAATGAGCAATAACAGATCGGACTTGACCGGCGAACAGGCGGTGCCCGATGAACAGTGACACGTTGGGCAACTACAAGATCGAGGGCGAGCTGGGACGCGGCGGAATGGGTGTCGTGTACCGTGCTACTGAACTCGACGCCGGCCACACGGTAGCCCTGAAAGTCCTCTCGAGCGAGTTTACCATAGACCCGGTGTTCGTCAAGAGGTTTAAGAGAGAGACGGAAGCTCTCGCCAAGCTCGACCATCCGAACATAGTCAAGATCCACGCCGTGGGCGAAGATCAAGGCACTCACTACTACGCGATGGACTTTGTCGAGGGCAGCAGTCTGGACGATCTGCTGGCCGAGGGTGAGCGGTTCGATGTCGGGCGCACGCTCGACCTCGCCATAAGTGTAGCGGCCGCTCTCGCGCACGCGCACAAAGCCGGGATCATACACCGCGATATCAAGCCGGGCAACATCCTAGTCGGCACGGACGGCAAACCGAAGCTGACCGACTTCGGCGTGGCCAGGCTCACTTATGCCACTCGCATGACGCGCACCGGCGATATCGTCGGCACTCCCGAGTACATGTCGCCCGAACAGAGCAAAGGGACGCCAGTCGGCAAATCCTCAGACGTCTATTCCCTCGGAGTAGTCATCTACGAATTGCTCGCGGGCAACGTTCCATTCGAAGGCGCAACAGCGCTCGAGATTATACAGAAACACCAGTACGAAGGGCCGACAGACATTAAGGAACTGAACAGGGCGGTGCCGGACGGGTTGGCGCGGGTTGTGATGAGGATGCTTACAAAAGATCCAAAAGATAGGTACAAGAGCGCGGAACAAGCGGCCACCGCTCTATCGATGATCCGGCCCACCGTGATTCGCGCGGCCGCATCCAGGGAAAAGCTGCGCGCCGTAAAACCTACGATGGTGCAGGAAACGCGCATCGAGGCTCCCGCGACACCGGCCGGCGCAAAACAGTGCCCTCGATGTCGCGCTGAAATCAGCCCCGGTGACAGAATCTGTGTCGCGTGCGGAACTGACATCACCACCGGCAAGAGCGCGAGGGACGTGGCGCGCAGGCGCGCAAGAACGCGCATCTTCAACAAGGTTGCCGCAACAGGTGGCGCAGCAATTCCCTTTGCAGGACTTGCAGCGGTAGTCGCTCTGCGCATGGGAGCCTTCTACATCAAGACCGCCTTCCTTCTGAGTATTATCTTTTGCATCATCACTCTACTCGGAGGGAGTATCCGACAAGAATCCGTTGTCAAGAGGCTCTATGTAGGCATTCTCGTCGCACTCCTCATCACAGTCCTGTATGGGCTGCTTTGGAGCACGGCCCCACCGTTCAGCCCGGTACTGTCCGCGACACCATAGACCGTCAACCCTGCCGCTCCCCGGAGTGCGGCCTATCGAACGATCACTGGAAGGTCGGAACCGGCTGTCAACCGGGAAGAAACCGTCAACAGTTCCTTGCTTCTATCCTTCCAATTATGCTATCTTATGCGGGACACTTAAGCTGGTCTGAGGAAAGAGTCGGCGTATCGAAATGAAGATTCGCAGCAACGAAATCATAGTGGCGATTGTCCTGCTCGGACTTGTGGTCCTGCTGGGTTACGCCTACCGCGTGGCTAAACCTCCGGTGCAGGATGGAATCGTATTTGTACCTCCTAGGCAAACCACCGGCGTGCAACCGAAGCCGGCAGGGCCTCAACCGCGTATAGAGGTCTCGGAGGAGGGGCACGATTTCGGCGCCATTGAGCCGGACCAAGTGCTCGATCACACTTTCTCGATAAAGAATACCGGCGAGGCCACGCTGAACATTGAAGGGTTCAAAACGTCGTGCGGCTGTCTTAGCCTGGAACTGTCCACTTTGGAAATTGAGCCGGAAGCCGCCGCGGACCTGATCGCGACGCTCGATCCCCAGCATTTCCACGGAAAATCGCCGAGAATTGGAGCGTATATCTACTCGAACGACCCGGAAAAACTCCTCACCACTCTGCTTGTGTCGGCCGATATCACACCTGAGTTCGTGATAGAGCCGGAGACGATAGATTTCGGCACCATTGAGAAAGGCAAGGGTGCCAGCCAGATCGTTAGCTTGAAGCAGACGTGGCGTGAACCAGTCGAGATAACCGGTGTCGAAAGCTCTTCAGACAGTGTCGCCGCCTCCTATTCAGAGGCCGCACCGTCCGCCGGAGATGAATCCGTTCCCGGCGCCGCTCAGTACGAGATCGAGGTGCGCCTCAAACCGGAGGCGGCTGGCGGTGTTCTTAACACGAATGTCCTTGTGCACACTAACATCAAGCGTCTGCCAACCGTGGCCGTGCCGGTCAGGGCGTTTGTGACAGGTGGATTGTACACCACACCTGAACTCCTGTTCTTTGCGGCGCGGTCGCCGGCCGAAAGTCTAGGCGCGATAGATGTGTACGGCGACGCACCATTCGGGCTCGCCGGGATAGAGTCCGACATTGAAGGTGTAACGTGGAGAAGAACAACGTTGGGCTTGCAGCAGAGGCATAGAATCGTCGGCACGCTCCAGCCGGGAGCGGAACCCGGCGAAAGGATCGGTTCAGTAACCCTGAAGCTCACGCGGGTCAGTCCGGAGCAGATTGTTGTCCCGGTCGCCGGCGTGGTCCTCGAGGAAGACGACACACAATGATGAGTCGAAGGAAACTGTACGAACACGCGGCTCTGGGCGTAAGTATAGGGCTCGTTACTGCTTTACTTTGCGCGGTCGCTATAGGGCAAACGGATCCCGCCGAACCTTCAGCACAGCTGACCGTCATTTGCAGCGGCCAGCTCACCGGTGAGATGGAACCGGCCGATTGCCCCACGTGCGGTGGCGGGCTTGCCAGAAGACACACGCTCGTCAGGGCAATTGGGTTTGAGGGGAACCCCATCCTGCTGCTCGAGAACGGCGATCTGACCCAGGGCGCCGGCGCGGAGCACGAGCTGCGGTTCCAAACCGCAATTCTCGCACTGAACGAAATGGCGTACGACGCGTTCAACATCGGCGAGATTGATGTCACATTCGGCCCTCGTTTCCTCGTCAATATGGCTGAACGAGCCAAGTTCCCGTTCATATCGGCCAACCTTGCGGGACCCGACGGGCAACCGTTCTTTCCTGCATACACCGTCGTTGACCGGATCGTTGGCGGCAAGAACACACGCATAGCAGTGATAGGCGTGCTCTCAAACCAGGTCAGCGACTATCTCGCCAAACTCGAAGGTCTCGACGTGAAAGTCCTGGACGCCAAACGAGCTCTGAGAAACGCTCTCGCGAGACTCAAGGGCAAAGCGGACCTGCGGATTCTTCTCGCGCACGCCGACCCCAAGGAAGTCCTCTCGTTGACCAAGGCGTTTCCCGAGATAGACCTGGCCGTATACTCTCACGAGGCCGAGCGCCCTGTAGAACATGAACGGTCAACCGATAGGCTGATAGTGGTGAATTCAGGCAAAGGCGGACAGTACCTCGCCAGAACCGACATCGCTCTTGGCGGGCCGGGAAGATTTACACACAAATATGAGACTCTAATCCTGTCGGATCAGGTCTCCGATTCGCCGGTCGTGGGACAGATACTCGACTGTTCGACGGCAATGATGGTCAACCAGGGTTTTCTGAAGGAACGCTCGATCAAGACACCCGAAAGGGGAGGCTATTACGTCGGCAGCGATTGGTGTGCCGGATGCCATGCCGAAGCGTTCACTATCTGGTCGGAAAGCCGCCATGCGAAATCGTTCGCGCCGCTCAAGAACGAGGGCAGACAATCCGATCCCGCCTGTCTGCGCTGTCACGTGACAGGCTACCGTTACTTCGACGGTTTTGAGAGCTTGAGCGAGACGCCCGAGTTGGCCAACGTGGGATGCGAGATGTGTCACGGCGTCGGAAGCAACCACACGGACACCCCGACAACCCGTTACGGAAGAACCAGTCGCGCGGACTGCAAGCGGTGTCACGATGAGCAGAACAGTCCGCGATTTAGCTACAGCACCTATTACCCGAAGATCGCTCACGAGAGCAACTGAGATCACCATGGATGCAACCAATTTCGACGAAATCCTGGAACTTGCCTGGATGCAGAGGGAACGCGGCGATGAAGTGACAATCGAGTCACTGTCCAAGGAAAGCGGACAAGAACTCGAGGCTACCCTCCGAGAGATGGAACGCGCAGGACTCGTAACGATTGCCGAAGGCTCAGTCGCGTTCACGGGCGAAGGGGAACAGAAGGCGGGGGAGCTCCTTCGCTGCCACAGGCTGGCCGAACGGCTGCTCGCCGACGTGCTCTCGGTTAGAGACGAAGTGCTCGAGGCTCAGGCGTGCGAGTTCGAGCATATTCTTAGCCCGGAAGTCACCGAGAGTATCTGTACTCTGCTCGGCCACCCCACCACATGCCCGCACGGTATGCCGATCCCCCCCGGCGAATGCTGTAAACGTGACAGGAGTGAGCTGCAACCTATAGTGCTAACCCTCGACAAGCTTCCTCCGGGAGCGAAAGGGCGCGTGATGTACGTCGAGACAAAGAAACACGACCGGCTCGACAAGATCGCCTCCTTCGGTCTCGTCCCGGGAGCCGTCGTCACAATGCACCAGCGCCAACCGTCGCTCGTGGTGCGCGTCGGGGAGACCCAACTCGCTATGGACGAGCTAATAGCGCGCTGCGTGCATGTCCAGAGAGTGCCGGATGCAAACAATACCGTCGCGCAGAATAATACGCCCGAGCGGTTCCCGCGACGACGACGGCGGCGAGGGCCCAACTGCGGACCGAACGTGTGATATCGCTTGACCGAGAATGCCCGCGGTAGTACCTGCATTGGGCGCCGCCGCGAAGAGGCAAGACGAACTTGGACGGCCTTCACTTAATGATATCGCTGAAACGTTCCGTGACGTTTAGCCCGCCTCGGCGGGGTGCAAAGAACCGCCTGCTGAAGCAGGCTGAAAGGGATGAAGGACGATATGCATACTCAAGCAAGTGATATGCGGGATAATCTTGATCTGTGCGGGACCGTGGTTGCGGTCTGCGTGAGTAGCGAGAAAGGTGTCAGGAAGCATCCCGTGGAGGTCATCACCCTCCTGCAGGAACACGGTATTGAAGGTGACGCGCACGCCGGTATGGCGCACCGTCAAGTCAGCCTGCTCGCGGAGGAGAGCATAGACAAGATGCGCGCATCAGGTTTTGAGCTTTCCCCCGGCGACTTCGCCGAGAACATCACCACGCGCGGCATAGGCCTGTATACACTGCCCGTCGGAACGCGGCTTACCATCAACACCGTGGAGCTCCAGGTATCGCAAATCGGCAAGGCGTGTCATGCCGCATGCGAGATACGCAAGCTCGTTGGCGACTGCATCATGCCGCGCGAGGGTATATTCGGCATGGTGCTGTCCGGCGGCGAGATCAAACCGGGCGATACCATCCGGGCGCATATCACGGTCAAAGAGCTCAAGCGCGCAATACGGGCCAGCGCCCTCGCGACACGACGCGCGTTAACGCCGGAACATGTTGCACACAAAAGCGATGCGATACTCCAACGACTGAGATCGCTCTCCG
The DNA here is from genome assembly GCA_965603355.1 of uncultured bacterium. GTDB lineage: Bacteria > Hydrogenedentota > CBFDCQ01 > CBFDCQ01 > CBFDCQ01. The sequence goes on along the minus strand of CBFDCQ010000008.1, from coordinate 24,522 downwards.
AGTTCGAGTCTGCCCGCACCATACTGACATACGTGTCTTCGAAAGACAACGAGGTTGATACGATGCCTCTGATCCGCGGCGCGCTCGAAAAGAACAAAACGGTGGCCGTGCCCGTGGCCGTCCCGTCAACACGTGAGATGGTCTGGTCGGAACTCAAGAGCCTTGACGAGCTCGAACCGTCCACCTTCGACATACTCGAGCCGAGAGAACAGTGTCTAAGGCCGGTCCAACCTGCTGAAACCGACGTCGCCATTGTGCCTGGAATCGCTTTCGACACGGCGTGCCACAGAATAGGGTACGGCGGCGGGTACTACGACAGGTTCCTCGCGGCATTTCGCGGAAAAAGGATCGCCCTCGCCTACGAAGTCCAGATTTACGACTCGATCCCCGCAGAACCACACGACCTCCCGGTCGACATCATCGTCACCGAAGACCGCACAATCAACCGCTCCTGATTCCGCCAGCCGCGACGTAGGGGCGGTTCGCGAACCGCCCACACGGATGATTGCGGCCCCATCAGAGGGGCGGTGGGGCAGACATTCCTGTCTGCCAACGCGGGCGAGGCATGCCTCGCCCTTACGTTGTTGTCTTTCGGGTGGGCCGATGGCGGGCAAGATGCCCGCCCTACCTGGATGGGGCAAACCGACTCCCCGTTCTACTCCCACACGTTCCCTAGATAGTCGGCGGAATTGGGAAAACCCTGTCGGTACGCATCGACGATTCGGTCAACGATGTCCGGCTCGAACTGCAGATCGCGGAATTCGTCGAGCGGGAAGAACCGTACTTCATGCATATGTGAATCGTCTCCTACCTCCAGGTCCCCGCCGACCACGTTCCCGGTGAAGTACACGTCGACCACATGACGATGGAGATCTCTGGGAAGGATATCGTCCACGAAAACCAGTTTATCAACCGTTATGTCGAGATTCGTCTCCTCTTTCAGCTCGCGCACGGTGGCTTCCTCGAGAGTCTCGCCGAAATCCATGCCACCGCCCGGCAGAACCCAGTAACTTCTGCCGTACTTCTCGTGGCGCACCAGCAGAATCCTCTCATCCTCGATTATGATGGCCGAAACTCTAAGCCTTGGGTATTTCACCTCCCGCGCATCCGGTTTCTTCATCGCTTGCTATATCCCTCCAGTCTCGCCGCCAGGTGACGGTCAACGCGCGCCTTCATGACCACGACGGTATCCTTGTACTGCTGCTCGAGAACCTCTCCGTGGCGGTGAATCTCGCCAATGAGCTGGGTCTCGTCCTGCGGAATGGCGAGCGTCATCTCCCGCCGCAACGGTCTGAGCTTCGCCATAATCAGCTCGAGGAGCCTCCCAAAATCCGTATCGTGCAGCGCGGATATCACCACACTGTCCGGGCCCCTCCGTTCGAGGCGTTCGCGCAAACCAGCATCTTCTATCTTGTCACGTTTGTTATACACCGTGATGATAGGTTTTTCAGCCGCCCCGAGCTCCGCCAGCACACCCTTGACCGTACCGATCTGCTGCTCCATCAGCGGGTGGCCGGCATCGGCGGCCAGAAGGAGGATATCCGCCTGGACCACCTCCTCCAACGTCGCCCGAAACGCCGCGACGAGCGTGTGCGGGAGCTTCTTTATGAAACCCACCGTATCGCTGAACACCACCTCGAGCCCGTCCGGCAGAGTGACACGCCGCGTGCGCGGGTCGAGCGTGGCAAAAAGCGCCGCCTCGACGTGCGCGTCCGCCGACGCTAACGCGTTTAGCAGCGACGACTTGCCTGCATTAGTGTACCCTACTATCGCGATCGAAGCCGCAACGTCGCGCTTGCGCTTCTTCCTCTGCTCGGCCCGGCTGCGTTTGACCGCAGCCAGGTCCTTGTTCAGCCTTGTGATGCGCCCGCGTATGCGTCTGCGGTCATACTCGAGCTGTTTCTCGCCGGGACCCCGCGTGCCTATCCCGCCGCCTAACCGCGACATCTCCACACCCTTGCCGATCAGTCGCGGGAGCAGATAGTTCAACTGGGCGAGCTCGATCTGAATCTTGCCCTCGCGGGACTCGGCGTGTTGCGAAAAAATGTCCAGGATTAGCTCGGTGCGGTCGATTACCTTGACGCCGAACAACTTCTCGAGATTGCGCACCTGCGCGGCGGTGAGGTCCGTATCGAATACGACGAGATCGGCTTCCAGCGCTTCAACCAGCGCCGCTACGTGCTCGGCTTTACCCTTGCCGATCAGGTATCTGGGTTCGGGACGGCGATTCTGTATCTCGCGATGCACCGTGACGGCCCCTGCGGTCCGCGCCAGCTCCTGCAGCTCGTCAAGCGAGTCCTCGACGTCGAAAGCGCTTTCCCGCGGCGTCACGAGCCCCACGAGTATTGCCGTTTCCCTGCTTTCTCTCTCCACCGATACTCTCACGTAAGCCGTTCCACCAACCTTTCTCGCCGTGACGGCGCGGAGTTCACCGGAAGTCTCAGTACATCTTGTTCATCACGAGACCGGTCAGGAGTTTGGGATAGAAGTAGGTCGATTTGTGAGGCATAAGCTCGCCGCCATGAGAGACCCGTTGTACGTCTTCACGTGTCGGCGGGTTAATAAGAAGAGCCACCTGTACCTCACCCGACTGGACAAGCTCGGCTGCGTCCTGCTCGTCCGGGTTGTACCGCACATGCCTGTCGCACGTGGCGCTGACGTCGAGCATACCCTCAATTACCAGCCTGTGAAGGATTGGAACGTCGAGTTCGTTCCGCACGCTGTCGCGGATCGAGCTGAACCAAGGATGAGCGTCTATTTCATGCTTCAGCATGAGAAGCCGCGGTGCCGTGTCCTTCAGCAGCACACCGAAACTCCGCTCCTTCCCCACATTGCCATCCATCAGCCGTACCAGGTTATCTACCTGCTCCGACAACGTTCCATGGTGAACCACGGGGACAACGTCGAAATACTCCTCCAGCTCGTCCAGGAAAGCCGCTCCGTCGAAGTTGCGCAACCCGCTGATAAGACGGTGCGGCGGGTATATCGCCAACCCCTCGTCCTCGAGCGCCACCAGTGTCATCAACACATAATCGTACGGTTCCGAACCCGTGTTCTTTCCATCGTCACGACGCATCTCGTTGCGGTACAGCCGCGACGTGGCGTAACGATGGTGCCCGTCCGCGATGAAGATGACCTTGTCCTTAATCTTCTCGCCGACGAAACGGAACATCTCCGCGTCCGCGCAGCGCCACAACGTATCCAGCGAACCGTCCTCCAGCGACATGGTCGCCAGCGGTTCCCGGACGCTCGACTTGATCGCGCTGATAACCTCGCCATCCGGGTCCGAGTAAAGAGCAAATATCGGACACACGTTCGCTCGCGTGGCCTCGATCAGCCTCAGCCTGTCCACGATCACGTCATCGAACGTCAGCTCATGGCCCAAAATCAGGCGCTTTTCCGGGTCCTCGATCCTCACCAGCGCGCTGAACCCGTGCCTGACATGCACACCCCCCCACCTGCCGACATAGTCACGCCTCAACAGGTAGAACGACTCTTCCTCATCCTGCACCAGCGTACCTTCCTCGAGCCACCCGTTCAGATAGTCCGATGCCCGCTTGTACCAGTTGTTCTTCTCGTCATCCCCGGGCACACTCTCGCCGAGATTCAACCGTATGACATTTTTCGGATGACGCTCGTGGTAGGCGCGTTTCTGGTCAGGGGAAATGACGTCAAAAGGCGGCGTCGTCACCAGCGACAGGTCGCTCACGACTTCAGGATTGTACCTTACTCCTCTAAACGGCTTGACTCCCGCCACAGACCCTGCTCCTTTACGGGATTATTCGTCTATATCCGGCCGACCGCAATAGGATATTGTACTGGATCTTCCCCCCACCCTTTCGAAAGAGTATAAATCGCCTCTCCAATTTTGTCAAGAAACTGTACCCTAAGGATCAGCTCAGGCATTTCCTCTTTCTCCTTACGTGGAGTCTCGCCATTGAGGAGTATTGGGACAGGCAAAAGACAGGCCAGTAAATAGAGCTTCTATGTGACGGTACGGCTCAACGGTGGCGGAACCAGTGCAATTTCAGCGGCTCCCAGATGAATGCAACAGCAGGAATCAACGAGACAGCTACGCGCGATGCCACGCCCGCAGGACCCAGCTCATGGGAGGGCCAATCTGAAGCCCACAACAACACGAGCATGACACAGGCGCTGATGAGCCCCAGGACCGCAACGACGGGGAGATCGCGCACCGTGAGCAGCGTGCGCCGACCGGCCATACGGACAAGCGCGGCTACTCCAACCAGAAGAATCGCCGGTACCCACCACAGGACGCTCGCGCCACCGATCGGGGGCAGCATGGATACCACCCAGACAATCACGCCATACAGTAACAGTGCGCCCAATAGGGGCAAACTCAACCACAGCAGCGTCCACGCCAGCGCAAAGCTCCCCAAAACCATAACGATCGGCAGAAAGGGCTGCTCGGGAGTGCCCGCCTGCACGAGCTCATCCCAGGAGAACTTCAGCGCCTGCAGGAACGCCGGCAATCCAAGAAGCACCATCAGAATCAGAGAGACGAACACGTATGTCAACCCCAGGCTGAGCGCACCCATCTTCAACCGGGCGGTAGCCAACTCTTTCGTGCGCATCGGCCTGGTCATGATGAAGCACGAGAAACCGGAGGTGTGATCGCGATGGTCCTGAGCGGGAATGAGCATTCCCACAACGAACGCCGCCACCAGAGGGCATACGAATAAACCTCCACCGACGATCAGGATCAACATCTCTTCCCTAGCACTCTCCCACGCAGCGATTCTCCCGGCCGACAACTCATGAAACAGCAGGTACCTGTAGACAAGGAACCATAGCGTTGCAGAAGCTATCGCCACCATGGGAACATACTTAGCTTTCCTCCTCCACTCGAACCACAGTTGGGCATGTGCCGGCGAGGAGAAACGTTTCTGGCGCCCCGTACCCACGCGCAGGATCTGCCCAAGACGTTTTCGGATACCCATCCAAGCCCCGCAGCGGTCAAGCCTGACACCGCCGAGCGCGATCACGTATCCCGCGCCCGCGAACAAAGCCAGTATCCCGATCGCAAATAAGTTGGTGGCTTCCCAGTTCACGTCGAAGAGCGGCCCGGCAATGATCCGCCAGGTCCGTGTCAGGAGCAGCGCGACTGACACAACCGCCGCCAGAAGCCACGGCCCTTTCGGGCACAAGCAGACTCCCTGAAGGAACGCCAACAAACACATAAGAAACAAAGGCACTTTCCACACCAGACTCGCGTCCATGAAGAACTCATCGTAGAATAGCAAATCGTGGAATAGCAAATAGCGTGTGCCAACCATAGTGAAACTGAGCAAACCTACGGCAACTACCCGGAAAAGCAGCTCGCAGTTCACCAGCACGTGCGTCTTCACCGGCAGCGTGTAAAAACGCGACGGCAACGTGAGTCGTAAATCATTCGCCTCCGAGTGCGAACATAGTAGAAATGCGACAAAGACACCGATGCACAGAATCATCATAAAGCAACTCATCACGAGGTCCGGATCGTCAATGAGCGCTAACCTTTTGCTGGGGGTGTTATGCAGCATGAAAGCGGACATCATGAGGACAAGAGCGAACACCATCGGCCAGCGGAGTCGCCGCCACTGCTCCCAGAGCAGCGCCTGAACAGGTGAACGCATCCGTCAGACCTCCCTCGACGCGGCTCGCCCGGTTTTGACGCGTCCCACAAAGATCTCCTCAAGTGTCGGAACGCCTTCCTCCACCACCTCGGCGCTCATCTCGGCCGCTTGCTGCTTGAGAGCGTCCAAGCGACCGTCGCATACCGCCGTCCACTCCTGCCCCCGGCCTTCCCACCACAGCGCGCCCGCCAACTCGGGCGGCGCAGTCCGCGACTCCGAGAATCGAAGCGTGATTCGGCAGTGCCGTTCCTTAATCTCATCCAGCGGCGCCGACAAGGTTATCTTGCCCTTGTGAATCATCGCCACGTGATCGGCAACGCGTTCCACCTCGTCGAGCAGGTGCGACGAGAACAGCACCGTCCGTCCCTCCTCCGCTACGGTGCGTATGATCGCTGTCAGGATATCGCGGCGTACCACCGGATCAAGGCCGGAAGACGGCTCGTCGAGCAGAAGCAAGGCCGGCCGGTGCGCCAGCGCAACCAACAGTCCCGCCTTCGCGCGCTGACCACGGCTCAGGCTCCTGATCCTTGCCGACGGGTCAAGCTCGAAAGTCTCCCGCAGATCCTCAGCGAACGCCTCGTCCCACTTGGGGTAGAAAGCCTGCGTGTAAAGCATCAACTCGCGCACACGCATCCAGGTCGGCAGATCGCGGTTCTCCGACAGGTAGCCTATCTCGCCGAGCACCTCCTCAGGCTTCTCTATCGGGTCGAGACCGAACACGCGCACTTTGCCCGTCTGCGGCTTCAGCAGACCCAGAAGGTGTTTGATAAGCGTCGTCTTGCCGGCACCGTTCTCGCCCACGAGCCCGAAGACCAACCCACGCCGCACTGCGAGATCTACATTGTCCAGCGCAACGGTCTTCCCAAAACGCCGAGTGAGTCCCTCAACCTGCACAGGATGCTCTGACTTATCGCTGCTGCTCATCGTTTCCGGTCCTCCTTCGTGAACTGCTGAGCGCGTTTCCGGATGAGCTGGGTGAGCTCTTCAAGATCGAAATTCAACTGCTGCGCCTCAACCAGCAGCGCGTCCGCGCGGCCCTCGAGGATGCGGGCACGCTCCCGCCGAGTCAGCGGAGACCCCTTGTCCGAGACATACGTGCCGGCGCCGCGCCGCTTGGTCAGTATACCGGCCGTCTCAAGCTCCCTGTAAGCGCGCGCCACCGTGTTCGGATTGATAAGAAGCTGTTCGGCAAGCACACGAATAGGAGGCAGCTCATCGCCCGGGCCCAGACGTCCGGAAGCCACCAGGTACTTGATCTGGTTCACGATTTGAAGATAGATCGGCACGCCGTCGTCCAACGAGATGTGCAACCGCATTCGTGCCCTCTCCTATCACTGCTAATTGCCCGAACGCACCGATTGTATTAATACAGTAACACAATTGCGTGGATTTGTCAAGCCCTTTCTTCTGCAATTCTCGCGCTTTGCTCACAGATACTGCGCCGCGACCCCGCACTGGATAGTCATTTATGCTCCCAGTTTCCCTTCCAAGCGTCATTCCCGCGCAGGCGGGAATCCAGGAAACGTGCCGAGGGCTCATCCAAGAGCGTGGATTCCCTCTTTCGCCGGCACGACGACAAGAGCGGAGCCGTAGACTGTAAGAACGTTTTCGGCGACAAATGAGGCATTGTCGTGAGAGTGCGGACCAGTGAGCCCACGCACGAGCCCTTCCCGCTTGAAAACGTCGCAAGCTAGTGATATAATCGCCGCGAGCGCAAGGTGGTGTGCGTGTTTACTGCTCGAACCGAGGGGTAGGATAATATGCCTTTTCTAGCTGATATGGCAGATCGCATTGATGCCGTGGTCTTGACGAAAGTGCTGTGTACCGTGGCAGCGCTTATCCTCACCTACCTGGGCATGCTCATAGCGTTTCGCATCATTAGCAGAAAGGTCGAGGATGTTAACAGGAGGCACAGGGCTCGCAAGGCCGCGACGTATGCCGCCACGGTCGTCGCACTACTGGCCGTTGTCCTGATTTGGATCGAAGCCTTACCGGATATCGATCTGACGGTCATCGTGAGTGTGACGGCAGCCGGTCTTATCATAGCCCTTGCCGACGCGATACTGTCGGTGGCGGGGTGGCTTTTCATCCTGGTCCGTCGCCCGTTCAGTGTCGGTGACCGAATACGTATCGGAGATCTCGTCGGGGACGTAATAGACATCAGGTTGTTTCAGACCACCCTCCTCGAGGTCGGCGAGTGGGTGTCCGGCGAACAGAGCACGTTCCGGCTCGCGCATTGCCCGAACAACACGCTGTTTCGCCAGCCCGTATGGAACTACACGAGCGGATTCCCGTTCATATGGGACGAGTTGGGCGTGACGGTGACCTTCGAGAGCGATTGGCGCAAGGCAAGACAGATTATGCTCGACCGCGCCGTGGAAGGAGCTCAGGAGGCGCAGCTGCACGCCAAGTCGGGACTCAAGGAGCTCAGGAAGAAGTACGCCATCAAGTACAGCACGCTCACCCCCGCTGTCTACGTCACAATAGCCGACAACGGGGTTAAACTCACGCTCAGATACTTGACCGGCGCCAGAGAGCGAAGGACTATGCAGGACAATCTCTCGCGCGGTATACTTGAAAATTTTGAGGCGAACGGGAACATAAACTTCGCTTATCCAACGTACCGGATCGTTAAAGAGTCCCAGAAACCGGAGAATTAGCGGAATCGAAATAGTATCCAAATGATCTTCTCGTCCAAACTTAACCTCCGCACTATGATGGTGTTCTGTCGGCAGCTTGCCACCTCTCACGGTGCAGGCATACCCATCTTGAGAAGTCTTGATATCATCACGAACAACACCCACAACTGGCGGCTCAGGAACGTCGTGTCACAAATGTCCGACTCCATCAAGGGAGGTTCGACGCTCGAGCAAGCTTCACGCGAACAGTCACGGTACCTCCCGAAATTCTTTATCGAGCTCGTCGGCGCGGGGGAGATCGGAGGAAGACTGGCCGAGATATTCGAGAACCTCGCGGACTATTACGAGCGAATGGCCGCGCTCGTCAGAAAAATCATCGGCAAATTGATCTATCCAATCTGCCTTCTGCTGTTCCTCTTCATCACAATATGCTTCATGGGTGCTCTCGGAAAGGCTTCCACGGACGGTCTGGACTTCAACCTGCTCATGCAGCTTTTCCTCCAGAATATTGCACAGCTTCTGCTGTTTATAGGAGTAGTGCTGCTGGTTGCGGTCGTGCTGGCAAGGTTGGGACTCCTGGGATGGGTATCCGGCCTTATCACCACGTTCATGTGGCCGCTGGCCTCAATAACGCGTAAACTGGCGATCTCGCGGTTCGCCAGGTCCTTGGGCCTGCTCATTAAGAGTGGCGTCCCAATAACGGAGGCCGTACACAAAGCCGCCGCCACAGCCAACAATCCGTATATAGAACGCAGCCTGGTCAGGTGCATACCCGATATACAAGCTGGTGAGTCTCTTAGCATCGCCTTGTCGCCATGTCGCTACCTTAGCGACATGGCGCGCGAGATGATCCATACCGGAGAGGAGTCCGGCAAACTTGACCAACATCTGCAGAAAGTGGCGGACATTCATGAAGCGGAAGCTATGCAGGCAGCGAACAATCTTGTTGTAGTACTCTATGTGCTCGTAATTTTAGCCGTTGCTATTCGTGTCGCCTTCTTTGTCATCGGCTTTTGGGTTAACTTCTACGGCACAATGCTCGACGATCTGGGCGTATGACGGGAATTCTTGGACAACTTCACTTAATGAGGAGGAACGGGACGCGATTATGAAAAGGAATCTGATAATTGCAGGAATAGTAATCCTCATCTTTGCGGTATCCATCTACATGAGTCACCGGCAAGCGGTCCGCCAGCAGCGGCGTCCCGAGGTCCGGACGCGCCACATCCTCATCATGACCGACCGCAACGATCCGGTCAAGACTGCGCAAGCGCTCCAGAGGATAAAGGAAATTCACGATCGCATTGTAGCGGGAGAGGACTTCGCCGCACTTGCCAAGCAGTACTCAGAGGACGCTATGACCGCCCGGCTGGGCGGCGACCTGGGCTTTCTCGAGACCGACGACTTTGACAAGCAGTACGGCGAGGCCGTGGCGTTCCTGGAGGAAGGCGACGTAAGCGACGTAGTCGAGACGATGTACGGGTACCATATCGTACAGTTGATCGAGAGAAGAGGGCCCGTCGGTGAACAGTAGGTGGACCACGCATGCTCCAACTGAGAAAAGACCCGGTCGTTGACAGATGGATCATCATCGCGTCCGAACGAGCGCGCCGGCTCAGAATGGTAGCGAGCCCGCAGGACCGCCAGACCGGCCCGTGCCCGTTCTGTCCCGGCAACGAAGACAAGACTCCTCCGGAAATCGCCGCGTACCGCCCACCCGGCAGCAAGCCCAACACCACAGGATGGTGGACGCGCGTTGTGCCAAACAAGTTCCCCGCGCTGCAGATCGAGGGCGAACTCGATAGAGCCGGTCAAGGCATCTACGACGTGATGAACGGCATCGGCGCACATGAGGTGATCATAGACACGCCGTCCCACGACGACCGAACCGAGGCGATGGACGCCAGGCAGTTGGCCGAAGTGCTGTGGGTGTATAAAGAACGGTCCCTCGACCTGAGAGGCGACGACCGGTTCCGCTACATCCTGATATTCAAGAACCGTGGATCGGTTGCCGGCGCATCGCTCAGCCACCCGCATTCCCAACTTATCGCGACACCCATAGTCCCAAAACGTGTGGTTGAGGAGTTGCGCGGCGCCAGAACCTACTTCCGCCTTAAGGAACGGTGCGTCTTCTGCGATATCGTCAGGGAGGAGATCAATTATGGCGTCAGAACAGTCGCCATGAGCGACCGTTTTGTTGCGTTCGTTCCGTTCGCACCTCGGTTCCCTTTCGAGGTGTGGCTGATGCCGCGCAAACACAGAAGCTCTTACGATCAGATAACCAGGGAAGAGGTGGACGACTTGGCGGGCGTCATGCGTGAGACGCTTCTCAGGCTCGACAGAGCGCTCGCTGAACCTCCTTATAACTATATGATTCACACTTCGCCCTGCCGCGAACGCGACAACGAGTACTACCACTGGCATATTGAGATAACGCCGAGGCTTGTCGAGGTCACCGGGTTCGAGTGGGGTGCCGGATTCTATGTAAATCCCACCGCCCCGGAAGATGCCGCCTCATACCTGAGAAAAGTGTCTCTCCAGCAAACGACCGACGGGGAAAGGCTCCCCTCGGAAACGATGACGATGGTGCGCAAGGATGGTTGAAGAGGGCGGTGTGGGCTCCGCTGCATTCGCCCGTATGAAACTGATTCAATAGAGGTGCGCTGCCGTGCGCGAATACCGCAGATTGTTCCTCGATTTCATAACGGTTGAGCGCGGTCTGTCGCCCCGCACGGCAAAGGCTTATGGTTCCGACGTTTCCAGGTATCTGCGCTTCGTAACCGAGCAAATCGGAGCGGACGAGCCGAACGACATCATGGCGGAGGACGTCGTTGACTACCTTCTGCACCTGAAGGACAGCGGATTATCCTCACGTTCTATCGCAAGACATCTCTCCACCATAAAGCTCTTTCACAGGCATCTTCTGTCGGAAGCGGTTGCGACACGCGATCCGACCGCGGATCTAGACTCACCGAAAACGTGGAGACGGCTGCCCGGCGTCCTCTCCCCTGCGGAGGTCGACCGGCTGATCGCGGTTCCGCGCCCGGACTCATTTCGCGGCGTTCGCGATGCCGCCATGCTCGAACTCATGTACTCCGCCGGACTGCGTGTATCGGAAATCATCGCTCTTAGTATAGGCAATCTCAATCTAAGGGAGGGATACGTGCGCTGTCTCGGTAAAGGGGGCAAAGAACGCCTCGTCCCTGTTGGCGGCGCCGCGGAGACGAAACTCCTCCGCTACCTTGACGAACGAGCGAGCGCAAAAGGCGCGGAGAGCGACGTGCTTTTCCTGACGAGGCTGGGGCGTGGATTCACGCGACGCGGGCTTTGGAAGCTGGTCAGACAGCTCGCAGGAAGAGCGGCGATTGAGAAGAACGTAACCCCTCACACGTTGCGTCACTCGTTTGCGACCCACCTGCTCGAAGGCGGCGCCGACCTTCGTGCCGTGCAGGAAATGCTCGGACACGCCGACATTTCAACAACGCAAATATACACACATGTCGGTCACGACCGGCTGAAACAGGTTCACGCTCGATACCATCCCAGAGCCTGAGCATGACGCGGAAAGGTGCTGGAATATGCCGATAGCAACGGTTGCTTGGGAAGAGGGCAGGATGCGGATTGTTGACCAGACGCTGCTGCCCGGTGAACTCAAATATCTGTTCCTCGATACGGTCGAGGAGGTTTGGGAGGCGATTAGGAATCTGAGGGTGCGCGGCGCCCCCGCCATAGGCATAGCGGCGGCCCTCGGGGTGGTCGTGGGAGCACGCAACACGGCGTGCGAGACCGCCGACGAGCTCGAGGTCAAGGTGCACGAGATCGCCGACTATCTTGCCTCTTCTCGTCCGACCGCCGTGAACCTTTTCTGGGCTCTGGAGAGAATGAAGGGTATCTTGGCGACGACCAGGGACAAACCGCCGGGCGTCGTCACAGACCTCCTCGAGAAGGAAGCGGTTGCAATCCTGGAGGAGGACAAGGTCGCGTGTCGCGCGATAGGCAAGTTTGGCGCCGCGCTCATCGAGGACGGTGACGGCATTCTCACGCACTGCAACGCCGGCGGTCTCGCCACGGCCGACTACGGTACGGCGCTCGGCGTGATCTTTGCCGCTCAAGAACGAGGCAAGCACGTTAAGGTTTACGCCGGCGAGACGAGACCGTTGCTTCAGGGAGCCCGGTTGACAACTTGGGAGTTGATGCATGCCGGAGTCGACGTGACGCTCATCTGCGACAACATGGCTGCAGTCGTGATGCGCGAAGACAAGGTGACCCTCGTTATCGTCGGTGCGGACCGAATAGCCGCTAATGGCGATACCGCCAACAAGATCGGCACATACGGGCTGGCGATTCTCGCTAACGCTCACGACATACCGTTCTACGTCGCGGCTCCCCTCTCGACGTTCGACGTCTCTTTGTCAAGGGGAGACCAGATACCTATCGAGCAACGCGCGGCTCGTGAGGTCACGCAAGTGCTTGGCAAGCCTATCGCCCCCGAGGGGGTCAAAGCGTACTGCCCAGCGTTCGACGTGACGCCCGCAAAGTTGATAACCGCCTTCGTCACGGAAAAGGGCGTGATTTATCCGCCGTATCCCGAATCCATAGCCGAACTGACCTCAACCGGCTGAGGATTTCCCTCACTGATCGCCAGTTTCCCCACAATAGCTAACTTGCCGCCCTCCGGGACAAAATGTTCCGCGAGCTCAAACGCGTTGTCGTTTTTGCTTATAGGCCCCTCGCAGTCCGTCAGATAAAGCATTTTTCTCACTCATCGCTCCTCATAGGTGGCGTTCCGAGCCTCATGGCGCAGAAAGGCCACTTGAGGCGGCATTTGAATCCCGCAACGTGTCGACACCTAAGTAACCTGGCATGGGCTGACCTCCGGCGCTTCTTTTTCGCGTCTGCTGCCCCGACGTCATTCTGAGCGGAGCGAAGAATCTCCGTTATCATACCACTCGGCACTCAAGTCCTCCCACGTCGGATTCATGGACTCAATCAACGTGATCTTCTTTGCCCGCAGCCATCCCTTGATCTGCTTCTCGCGCGCGATTGCAGATCGCACATCTGGGGCTGACTCACAGTAAACAAGCTGGCTGATGTTATACTTGGCGGTGAAGCCGGGCACAAGTTTGTGCTTGTGCTGATACACACGCCGCTCAAGGTCGTTTGTTACTCCCGTGTATAGAGTGCCAGACTTGTTGGTCATTATGTAAACGTAATACTGCTTCATCTCGATCTACTGCAAGCAATGAGATTCTTCGCTCCGCTCAGAATGACACCTTTAGGGCGAGCATCACCGCACTCCCCGGCGATGACCGACTCGCGAAAGCACGATTTCACTTGTCCGGAGGAGTCCCAGCGTTAGAACGCGGGGAGAACAGTCTCGACTCGGCACGTTATCGCTGCATGTGGCTACATGTAAAAGAAATAGGTGTGGTGTCCCCCTATTTCCCCTATTTACGGCGGCTGAGTGAGTCCGTGACAGCAACATCGGGCAGGAACAATCTACGGGAGACCTCCTTCTCTGTCCTCGACAATCACTTATCATGGATGTTCCCTCATTTCCCCCTACTTACTATGCTCACTAGGTGCTATTCAGTGATTACATCAACAACCCTAAGTTCCACGGGAGTTGTCACGTCAAAGGTGACACCAAGCCGCCGCGAATTCTGAACCATGAACAGGCCGTAGCACACCTCTCCGGGCAACTGAACCCATCCACGCGCGGGGACAATGCGGTAACGTTCTCCCCTAAGTGTCTCTGGCTCAACGATCTCAATTATCAGGTCACTCACGGCGCGGTACCTCCCTTGGAACCCGGGTCGGGCCGCCACCCTAGTTACCAAGTACAGGTCACCACGTTGGTCCGCATGCTGATCCAACCATTCTCTTTGGTCCGTTGGCAGGTCGTCCCTGGATAGGGTGCGCTCGAAGAAAGAATCCAGAACTTGCACCTGGAGTCCGTTGATGAACCTTGCATCTATGTCTAGTTGCTCGGTATACGATAGATCATGGTATACCCGTCGGAACTCACGCAGTGTCTGAACGGCAAAAAGTGCCACGACTAAGGTGGCTATGACCACCGTTGCGCCGACAAACCAAAGCCGCAGTCGTATTCGTCTTCTCATGTTCTTAATCGGAGTAGAAAATAGGGGACAGTCACCTATTCTTCATCCCAATTCCCGTTTTCTTCTCCCTTTCCTCGGTCTACCGACCGGCAAAGCTCGAACGCGCCGCTCCTTCCCCTCGTGATATTATACACCAAGTCCGGGGAGATTATTCGACTTCTTTGTCGGTCATTCGCGAGACGAGTCATTTGTTGAGTTATTAGCCCCAAGGTCTCCTGCGGAGGACAGACTCTCCTCGCCACGGCGAGTTTTCAACACGGCGAGCGTCCCACAGGGAATGTCTGCCGGAATTCGCACGCACAGCACTATCGGTCGCCTCCGATGGCTGCGATTGGACCATAAATGGCTTCAAGAGGGACTATGATAGAAAGTATTGGATTTGAAAACTCGAGTTCTATCATATACTATGATGAAGACCTGCCAGTGATTGACGCAGGCAGGTCCATATGGGAAATCTCGATTTTATACAATGAATGTGTTATGAGTTCTTAAGTGGAAGTTTCCAGGGTGCTGGGCAAAGGAGTCAAGCGATGCACGCAGGAAAAGCGTTTTTGGCATGGAGTTTTGTGATCCATTTGTTTTGTTCGGCCTACTGTTCCGGGGATCAGGGGCCGGTTATTTTGCCGCGGGATTACAACATCACGCCAGTGAGCTTTAACAAGGTTCATGTGGACGATGGATTCTGGTCCCCGAGGCTCGAGACGAGTAGCCGGGTGACCATCCCTTACGCGTTTGAGAAGTGCGAAGAGACGGACCGCATCAGTAATTTTGAGAAGGTGGCCGGCCTTCAGCAGGGGGAACACGAAGGACTTGTCTTTAATGACTCGGATGTCTACAAGGTCATGGAAGGGGCCGCCTACTCCCTGCAAGTCAATCCGGACAGGCTAATGCGGCTGCATTTGGACCAGCTCATCCGGATCATGGCCGCCGCCCAGTGGGAGGACGGCTACCTCTTCACGTTCTACTCGTTACCGGACCGTAAACCGGAGGAACTCTGGACGAATATTTCATGGAATCACGAGCAGTACTGCGCGGGTCACATGTACGAGGCGGCCGTCGCCCATTATCAGGTTACGGGCGACACGGCGTTCCTTGACATTGCCCGCAAGAATGCTGACCTGATCTGCCGCGTGTTCAACGCGGACGGGCGGACCGACCCTCCGGGGCATCAGGAGATCGAGATTGGATTGTGCAAGCTGTACCGTGTGACGGGCGACGAGAAGTATCTCGACCAGGCGAAGTTTTTTCTGGATCAGCGAGGGCGTACAGGCCGGCGCGGGCCGGACGGGGACGGCGACCTCTACGGAACGTATGGCCAGGACCATATCCCTGTGGTCGAACAGACGCGGGCCGTCGGGCACAGTGTTCGCGCCGCTTATCTATACACGGGGATGGCGGACGTGGCCGCGCTGACAGGCGACATGGGCTATGTCAATGCCATCGATACGATTTGGGAGGACGTGGTCACAAAGAAACTGTATGTTACGGGCGGCATTGGAGCGGCAGGGGGACACGAGGGTTTCGGGGGGCCTTACGAACTCCCAAACATGACGGCGTATTGCGAGACCTGTGCCTCGATCGCCAATATCCTGTGGAACCACCGGATGTTTCTGATGCATGGTGATGCCATGTACGTCGACGTGCTCGAGCGCACGCTCTACAACGCCGCGCTGTCGGGTATTTCAATGGAGGGCGACACGTTCTTCTATCCGAACGTGCTCGAATCGATTGGCCAGCATGCCCGGAGTCCCTGGTTCGGATGTGCGTGCTGCCCCTCCAACGTGGCCCGTTTCGTACCGTCGGTTCCCGGCTTCGCGTACGCGCACAAAGACAGGGATCTCTACGTCAATCTGTTTATCGGCGGCACCGTCACCGTGGATACGGCGGACAATAAGGTGACACTCAGGCAAGAAACCGCGTATCCCTGGAAAGGTAACGTCAAGATCACAGTTGACCCGGAGAATGAAGGGGACTTCGTTGTCAACGTCCGGGTCCCCGGTTGGGCGCGGAGCCAGCCGGTTCCCAGTGAACTTTATACGTTCGTTAAGGAGATGGGCGATGAAGTATCCATCCGGGTCAATGGCGAACAGGTGCCGCTGCGGATCGAGAAAGGCTACGCGCGGATCGCGCGCACATGGCGGAAGGGCGACACGATTGAAGTCGACCTTCCCATGCCGATCAGGCGCGTCGTCTCGCATCCGAACATTGCGTCAAATGCAGGGAAAGTCGCGCTGCAACGCGGTCCAATCGTGTACTGTATGGAGGGTCCCGACAATGACGGGCAGGTGTCGGATCTTGTGGTTCCCGACGATGCCAGGCTGACGGCTCAGTTCGAGGACGATCTTCTTGGTGGGGTGGTCACAATCGCCGGTCGTGCCGGGACGGCAAAGCGGACGACGGATGGCCGTGTCATTCCTGATTCGAGCAGGCCATTCAAGGCGATCCCCTACTATGCATGGGCCCATCGCGGAACAGCGCATATGACTGTCTGGCTGGCCAGCGTTCCCGAGGCCGCCCGCCCCAAGCCCGCGGACACGCTCGCATACTTGAGCAAGACCACGGCATCGTTTGTGCACGTGTCTCTTGATGCGATCAAGGATCAGATTCTGCCTGTCGACTCGGCCGACGCTTCCGGGTTGCAGCTTGATTTCTGGCCGCACGAAGGCACGACGGAGTGGGTGATGTTCGAATGGGATAAGGAGCACGAGGTATCGAGCGTCAATGTGTATTGGTTTGACGACACCGGGCGCGGGGCATGCCGCGTACCGAAATCGTGGCGGATCCTTTACCGGGACGGCGGCGAGTTCAGGCCCGTGAGTAATGGCGGGTCATATGGGACGGAGAAAGACTCGTTCAACGAGGTTTCTTTCGAGCCTGTACACACCTCGGCGCTCAAACTCGAGGTGTTGCTGCAGGACAAGTGGGCGGCCGGTATCCAGGAAGTGGTAATTGAATAACGGATGTCTTGGCCGAGTTTTCGCGGTCACGATCCTCCTGACTCGTGCAAAGGCCTTATCCTGTCCCGTTACCCCGCAATATGGAAGATCTGGTGTTAGATGTTCAGTGATTGACCAAACGTAAGGGAAAGCGACCGTGAGAAGATTAGCAGCTGCTTTGATGGTATGTGTCCTTGGAAGCGCCTGTGCCGATGAGTCCGGCGGCGCTTTCCCCGGACAGAAGCTCATGTCGGCAGTGAAATTGACATGCGAATACGCCGTCAATCCGCTGGGTATCGATACGCTCAAACCAAGATTCGGTTGGATACTCGAATCGTTGCGTCGCGGGCGGAGTCAGTCGGCGTATCGCGTCCTGGTTGCCACCAGCGAGAAACAACTCCAGGCAAACGTCGGCGACAAATGGGATAGCGGCAAGGTTAATTCCGACCGCTCGGTAAACGTCGAATATCGAGGAAAGCCACTCTCAAGCGATGAGCAGTGCTATTGGAAGGTTCGTGTCTGGGACCACCAGGGCCGCCCATCGACGTGGAGCCGGCCGGCCCGCTTTGAAATGGGGCTCATGGAACAAAGCGACTGGAAGGGCCAATGGATCGGGGTCGCGCCACCCAGCCCGCCTGCCGAGCAGCAGGAGGCTGACGCAAAGCCGGGCCGGCGCAATGTCGCACTGTTTGCAAAGCCGTCAACATCATTTGTATCTGGCCATGAGACGCTTGACGCAGTCAATGACGGCTTCAAACCGGCTAATTCCAACGACAAACAGTACGGAGCCTACGGCAACTGGGCTCATCGAGGCGTCCACTGGGTTCAATACGAATGGCCCAAGCCAGTCAATGTCGACTGTATCGACGTGTACTGGTTCGACGATCGCGGCGGCGTGCGGCTTCCCAAGGCATCGCGAGTTCTCTACTGGGACGGCAAGGCATTTGTACCCGTCAAAAATCCCGTCGGCCTCGGCGTTGAAGGAGATAAGTATAACACGACAACTTTCGAAGAGATTACCACGTCAAAACTAAAGCTGGAATTCGACTCGACAGAGACAGCATCGACCGGCATTATCGAATTCAAGGTCTATGACGCCGGGAAGTCGCCGAAGTTCCCTCCCGTTGTCAAGGTCAACCGCTTCTTCGCAATGGCCGCTGCTGCCAGCGCCCCCGCGCCATTGCTGCGGAAGGAGTTCGCCGTGACCAAGGACATCCGGCAAGCGCGGGTCCACTTCTCCGGGCTAGGCTGGAGCGAACTGTACATCAACGGCAAGAAGGTTTCAGATGAAGTGCTTTCACCCGGTCTGACGGATTATTCGAAAGAGGTCTTATATCGCAGCTACGACGTCACGAGTTTGCTAAAGCCGGGCGAGAACGCAATGGGTATGATGCTGGGCAACGGCTGGTATAGCGCTCAGAACATTTTGTCATGGGAACATGGCGGACCTTGGGGATATTGGCCCCGAGCCGTCTTGCAGATGACGGTTACCTATGAGGACGGTACAGAGCAACACTTCGTGACGGACGACTCGTGGAAAACGTCTAGCGGAGCGATTGGACCAAACCAGATAAAACCGGGGGAAGAGTACGACGCCAGGCTCGAAAAGCCGCATTGGAACAAGGTCGGCTATAACGACAACTCGTGGAACGATGCCGCGATTCTCCCAGCGCCCAAGGGCCGATTGAGGTGCCAAACCGTCCCGCCTATGAAGGTCCAGGACACTTTCCGACCGATCAAGATGACCCCACACGAAAGCGGCGGCTGGCTGTTTGAATTCGACCGGTTTTTCAGCGGCTGGGTACTTCTGAAAACCAGGGGCAAAGCCGGTACTCAAATCACAATCCACTATGAGTTGAGCGAGAAGGATACCTACATCCTCAAAGGCGATCCGAACGGCGAAACGTATGAACCGCGTTTCACGTTTCACCCTGTTCGATACGTGCGAGTGGAAGGGCTCGAAGGAAAACCGACGTTCGACACCGTGCTAGGACGGGAGGTCTACAGCGATGTTGACATGTACGGCCGGTTCACCTGTTCCAACAAGATTCTCAACCAGATTCACGGGAACATTCAACGTTCAATGAAGGTGGCGCTGAAGGGGTTCGTTCTCGATTGCCTGCACCGCGAGCCGATATTCTACAACGAACCTGCAAGCTACTTCGGAAGCCTGTCTGCGCGTAAGTGCATGCCCAACTTGTGGACCGACGTTGCGCGCAGTATTCCGCTGGCCGGGTCCGAAAACGGCGACCTTTCAGATATCGTGCCCCGGCTGCCGGGTATGAATCGAGACAGTGATGTATCCCAGAATGCCGCTTATCCGATGCTAGTATGGTATCTGTACCAATGCCACGGCGACCGGCGTCTGCTCGAACAACATGTCAGCAGTGTGAAGGCCTGGGTGGACTTCATAGGACGGGATTTGGCTAACGACGATCACATTGTTACCAAGGGTTGGCTCGGTGAACACATGTTGCCCGGCCGAGAAGTCGGGCACTGGGAATTTATCAGCGCCGAAACTCCCAAGGATTTCATATGGACCTGCTACTATTACCACAACGTGCGGACGCTGGCGAGCATGTACCGTGTGCTTGGAAAGAAACAGCAAGAGAAACACTACGCGAACCTGGCCCAAGGGATACAGGCCGTGATCAACAGGAATTGGCTTGACTCCAAGACGGGGCACTATGCAACCAAGTCGCAAACGTCCGAGATTTTGGCGCTTGCTCTCGATGTTGTGCCCCGAGAGAACAAGAAGCAACTCATCGAGAACATTGCTAAAACAATCACGGAGGCCGATGGCGGAAAATTGCGCGTGGGGCATGTGGGTCTGCCCGGCTTCATGGAGTCGCTGGTCGCCAACGGTCTGGGTGAGATCGTATACGACGCCGTCAATCATACCGAGTTTCCCGGCTGGGGCTACATGATTGACCAGGGCGCGACCACTGTGTGGGAATCCTGGGGCATGCTCAAAGGCGGGTATCATGCGGAAGAGAGCATGACCATGCTGGCCGGCGTCGGCCGGCTCTTTTACGAGAGTATCGCCGGTATTCAGGAACCGCCGTTCTATGGAACCCGCGAATTTGGGCCAGGGTATGGCCATTTCCATATCAGACCCCATGCACTCGGAGACCTGAAGCACGCCGAGGCCTCAATCAAGACCGTCAGGGGGATCATCTCTTCGAGTTGGAAGAGGACGAATGATTCGTTCGTGCTGGAGGTCGAGATTCCCGTGGGCTCGACGGCCAGAGTGAGTGTGCCCACGCTCGGCCTGAAGGAGTTGGCAATTACCGAGGGCAACAAGGCCATTTGGAAAAACGACTTCTATATCGATGGTGTCGCGGGGGTCACCGGCGCCAGTCCGGACGCCGACTGGGTCACCTTCGACGTCGGTTCCGGAATCTACCGCTTCGAACTGAAAGGAAAACGATGAAACCCAAGGAGACAGAACGAAACCGAAAAGGGGCGTTCTCAAGGCCGAAGACACGGCGATTCGCGAATCCGACCTCGCCGCCTTCAAAAAGGCAATGGAAAGTAAGTAAGAATCACTGCAAGCCGAAACCTATCAACAGAACCCGCACACTGCAAAGGGAAAACTATGAAACATTCGATCATCATACTCACCGCACTTCTACTACTAGCTGTCACTACTGCCGTACACGCCGATGCGCTCAAGACGAACCTCTCGGCCAAGGTTGTCTTTGAGGAAGACTTTGAATCGCCGGAGGACTATCAGAAAAGATGGCAAGCAACGTCCGGCTGGTCGCTGATGGAGGGCCAGATCGACGGTCGCAAGACCAAAGTCCTTGATATAAAAGGTGGTAACGAAGGCCTGAGTGTCCGAGGGGGTTTGGCGGATTTCGACTACGAAGCTGATGTGAAAGTACTCAAACAAGCGGGCGGGTTTCTGTTTCGAGCCCGGGACGCCGATAACCTCTATATGCTGCGGCTTGTCTCCGACAACGAACCCTGGGACCGGCGTAAGTTGCCTACTCTGACCGATTCGTTTTATCCCCACACCAAAAAAAACGGCGAATACTCCGATGTCAAACTGCCGCTGACACGCCGTGTCCCGTTGAGAGAATGGTTCCATATCAAGTTTGAGGTGAGGGGGAACAGATTTAGGATTTTTCTTGGTGATAGCCGGAGTCCTGACCGTATGGAACTGGTCGGTCAGTGGGAAGGAAAAGAGCCGTATAAGGATGGACGCTTCGGGTTTCGATGCTCTGGCTCCGAACATCTTCAGGTGGACAACATCCGCATCTCCACCCCCGGGCCCCTGCAGCCTAGACTTGTGATCAAGCCTTTCGCCTCACCGCGGATGATCACTACGGGCCAGTCCTTCGACGTCAAAGTCCACGTCCAAAATACCGGCTGGAAGTCGGCAGCGAATATGCAGGCCACGCTGTCCTTACCGCCAGGCCTGGAACTTGTGCAGGGCAGCCCCACGCTGTCCAGCTCGACCTTGAAGATCGGCGCCGACCGCTGGTTTTCTTGGAAGGTCAAGACGACTGAAGCCGTTGCGGGCCGGATGCAGATCGCTGTCACTTATGACGGTCTACCGGTTGCCAAGACGATACCCGTCGACTATGTGGTCAACCCCGCCTTGCCGGTCATATCGGCCCAGCCAGCTGCAGCGCGGATCGATGCCCAGGACAATGTCATCCTCGAAAACCAGAATCTGCGCATGGTCTTCGTGAAGAACCTTCACGGCTACACGGCCGCCGTTGTCTCCGCTTACGACGGAAACAGTTGGCGGCAGATGGCAGTCAGTCAGCCCATTGGAAAAATTTCCTACCGCGCGAATGCGGGATCCGCAGTGGAGACCGTTATTATACCAACTCAATACGAGATTCTAAATCCCAGCGGAGCTGTGGCGCGGGTACGTTTCACCTCTCAATTGGTGGATGATGATAATGTCACTTGGAGTTTTGCCTATACATTCGAACTTGAAGCAGATAAGAGTAACATCAAGACCAACTACCAGGCCTCCGCCAACAACAACAGACAACTGCTTTATTTTCAGGGACCCGATTTATATGCTGGTGAGGGAAGTTTCGGTTCCAGCAAGGACTTGGCGATCTTTCCCGGCCTGGAATACCTTGAAGCCGAAGAACAATCCTCCTCCACCCGTGACATGGCAAATTTCGTTACCTTTCATAACAATGCAGTGGGCAATCGTTATGTACCCCATCCCCATAAAATAACTCTGCCGCTCATGGGCCTTGAGCAGAACAATGGACTCATCGGACTGATGTGGGACCCCCTGCAAAAATGGGGCGGTGATTATACCAGACCTGCTGCGAGATTTGCTTCTCCCAATTACATC
Organism: uncultured bacterium; assembly: GCA_965603355.1. Taxonomy (GTDB): domain Bacteria; phylum Hydrogenedentota; order CBFDCQ01; family CBFDCQ01; genus CBFDCQ01. The sequence continues at coordinate 1,860 of CBFDCQ010000008.1, read as the reverse complement.
GAAGAACAGGAAAACCATTTGATGGGATTGTTCTTACCCTCCGTTCCGGACTTTGTCCCGGAAAACGATGATGCAGCTTCAAGTCCCTATCCGCTAACGGCAAATAGCCAAGTCACGCTTGAGGCCTATATAGTAGCACAAGCTCCTGGAGAAGTACTCGATATGTTGGACCAGTATTACGCAATCTTCGGCATGCCGGAAAAGATCGATGATATGTCTATTACCTATGAGGAGGCCTTGGAATGGGGGCGCGTAGGTTACATGGAAACCATATATGATCCCGTCACCAATGGAATCAGACTTTGGGAACAGTCTCCTGCTTATCCGGCACCTGGAGCCATCGCGACTTTGTTCAGGTTATCGCTGGACATCACCGACCCGGCCAAAAAGAAATTGATACGAGACCGCATCGATGTGATGGTAAACAGAGCCTTGAGCAATGAAGGCATAAGGGGGCTTACGGATTGGCTAGACGGCCGGCATTTTCCCTTTGACACAAAATTTCCCGCGGGCTGCCTGCTGCGAACTCACATGTTGCCTTTTTACATCGGTTATTTGGAGGATGGAATCGCAGCTTGGAAAACCCGGGTCTATGAAGAACTTATCAATACCCAACGCCTGGACGGAACCTGGGAATACGCCGGCGATCCGCAAATTAGAGTCAGGCAGGGCGATGATATTGTCAGCGGAACCATAGCGGAACTGGTGGGCGGCCTACTGAAGTATGCGCGAATCACAGGCGACAAAGAGGCCTTTGATGCCGGCATGAAGGGCTTGGAAGTGATGAACAGTTTTATCGTGCCTCGAGGGCAGAATACCTGGGAAGTCTCCAAGTACACTCCTGACATACAAGCCGCAGGTTTATCCGTTTGGGGTAATTTGGAAGCCTACGAGATCACCGGTGATCAAAAATATATCGAAAAAGCCAAGTACTGGGCCAAAACAGGTGTGCCCTTTATCTATCATTGGGAACAGCCCGGCCTTAACGTGATGAAGTACTCCACCATCCCCGTTTACGGCGCCAGCTGGTATGATTACATCGACTGGTTTGCCCGGCCCGTGCAGTGGTGCGGCTTGCCTCTGGGATACTTTATGATAAAACTGGCCGAATACGACCAGAGCTTCCCCTGGAAAATTCTCGGCGAGGGAATTATGGACGGCGCCATTCAGCAGATGTTGTTCGTTGTGAACGAAAAACCCGGATTATATGCGGATTGGATACAGTTTGTAGGCCCCTACATCAGCGGAGGCTCTGCCTGGGAACCGGAAGGCTACATGAAGGCCATCTTTCTCTCCCAAGGACAAGGCGTAGAAGTGGACACCAAAGTCCTGCACGCGGGCGACCGGCGCGTGCATGTGAGCACGGGCGGCGTGCTGAAATCTGCCGAGCTGACCAAGACCGCCCGCGGCGTTTCCTTCGAACTCGAATATCCCGCTGGCGAGACCAGCTATGCGGTCGTTGCCGGTTTGGAGCCGGATGTCAAGGTCAAGAAGGACGGTCGCGTCATCGCCCGGACCGACGACCTCGAGGCCGCCGACGAGGGATGGAAAGTCAGCGCCGACGGCCTGCTCCTGCTGAAGATCAAACACGACAAGCTGGCTGTAAGGATAGATGTTGCTAGGTGAACTCGGACTCGCATCGAGCGGGCCTGAGGCGGCTGCCGAACTTTCTACTCAACAGAACCCGCACACTGCAAAGGAAATAACAATGAAAAAGGAAATTAAGATGACGAAGCTCATGACGGTATTTTTAGCAACTTTGATAATCGGATTGCCCTGGGCCGCTGCCGCGGACAAATTCGAAGGTGCGCCCATACCCGACAAGCTTGTCGTGCTGACATTCGACGATGGAAACAAGTC
>CBFDCQ010000007.1:0-83046 GCA_965603355.1 uncultured bacterium | reverse complement strand
CCGCGTCATCGTCGAAACGCCGACCCGCCTCAACGATAAGCAGAAGAACCTCCTCAAAGAGTTCGATGAGGTTACCGGCGACAACTCCCATCCCATCAGGAAGAAGTTTTTCGGCAAGATTAAAGACCTTTTCTGACAACTTCTGCCGAGAATCATTGAATAATCTACCGGGATTTGGTATATAATGGTAGTGCGGTTCACGTACGACAATGTCCGATCGAGGGTGGCGGGGTCAGTGCCCAACGAGGAAATGGGTGCCTGCTCTCAATTCCCGAGGGGGTTGGAGAAGGAACCGGCACAATTCTCCTCACGCCGAATGAGAGGCGCGTGGCCGAGGACCGACGCGACGGCTACTGGCTGTACGTTGGTCACAAACTGTAACACGACTGCGCAGCTCCAGGAGCTGCTTAAGCATCCAGCGCGTCTGAAATGGCACGAAGTCAAGAAAGTCGAACATTATTACCTGTCGGTGAACGCAGTGAGACAACCGATGCAAGTGAGAGAAGCTCAGCCACCCTACGGAGGTGGCGCATGATTCCGACCTCAGACGCAATGTTGAAATGGTTATTGCATATATCCGGCGAACAACAACTCCATCCAAAACCTGGCAGGATCCGTTTAAGAGAAGCGGTCAAATTAGATGACAGGGCAAATGAGATAATATCCACGTTCGGCAAGAAGGAGTTTTCAGCTCTTGTCGGTTTCGTTGATATGCAAGGATTCAGCAATCTGGTGAAAGGCAAACGGCCAAGGGAAGTGCGAAATCTTGCTGCGCCCTTCATCGAGTCGGTAATAGGTGTGGCACGCAAACATCAATGGTTCATCGATAAGACCATCGGCGATGAGGTGATGATTGTGATGCCCTTCGTGGGAATTGATGTCCAACTTGCGGATGTAGATCTTCCCACTTGGGACTGCTGGGTAACTGCGCTCGAAAGATTCGTTGTGGATCTCATCGATGCGCTCGACAGCACCGCAAGACAGTTACGGTTCTCAGCTTCGTTTGCGCTAGGACACCTAATCCTCGACCAAGTCGGTTGCTCTGGATTCACCGAATGGACATTCTACGGCAACTGTGTAAACGCCAGCAAGCGCCTTCAGTGCACCCGGCCATCTGAAGATGCATCAGAATCCAGGAGTGCCCACTGGTTCATGCTTGGAGCTATTGAGGATGAAAAACCATATTTCAAAAGGGAGCTCGAATCGTGGCTCAACATAATGCCACAAGCTGGCCTGCTTCAACTCGTTGATACGCGGCTTGAACAAAAGGAATTCAAAGGCGTAGGTGCTGTTTGTTACGTCGCGGGCGAACCGGTAAGGAAGACTACAACATGACAGTGCTCACAGAACCCAAGCGGCTGGCTGCGGTGGACGATATTGACCTAGCCCGCGCGAGTGTGTGAGGAGTGAGGGCAAATGATATATGCAATCTGGGCAATAGCGGGGATAGCTGTCGGATGTATAGTGGCCTGGTTGATAGCATCTGGCCGCTATAGGAGCGTTTACTCGTCGAAGCTGTCTGAAGCCGAACGTCGGGCGAACACCGCGGAGGGTTCTATTGTTGAGCTCCACGCTCAGGTGGAGAAAGCTGCTGCGGATTTCGAGACGCTTAGAGAGACCTTGAACGAGGAACGGGAGGCTAAAGTCAGAGCGGAGACGGAGCGGAAGGAATCCGTACAGCGCCTGGAGGAAGAGAAGAAGTTACTGGAGGACGCGAAGAACAAGCTCACCGACGCGTTTAAGGCGCTTTCTAGTGATGCGCTGAAAAGCAGCAATGAGGCTTTCTTGACATTGGCGAAGAAATCGCTCGAGACAGTTTTAGCAGAAGCAAAGGGCGATCTAGGCAAGCGTCAGGAAGCCATAGACGGTCTCGTAAAACCGCTCGCAGAAACACTGAAGCAATATGAAGCGCATGTCAGCGCTCTTGAGACGAGCCGCCAAAAAGCCTACACGAGCATTGAGGAGCAGGTGAAAAACCTTGCTACAACCCACCAAGAACTCCGGAAGGAAACAGGGAACCTCGTCACCGCATTACGCACACCACAGGTTCGTGGCCGCTGGGGGGAAATGACGTTGAAACGAGTTGCGGAACTGGCCGGTATGTCGGAACACTGCGATTTCACAGAACAGGTCACTGTTGAATCCGACGAGGGCCGTCTTCGTCCGGACCTTGTTGTCCATCTACCGGCAGGCCGCCAGATCGTCGTTGATGCAAAGGTGTCGCTCGATGCCTACCTGAAGGCGCTATCCGCGGAAACAGATCAGGAGCGCGAAAGCTTGCTCAAGGACCACGCGCGCCAGCTTCGGACACACATGAAGGGTCTTGCAGCAAAATCGTACGGGAACCAATTCGACACTGCACCGGAATTCGTTGTAATGTTCATTCCGGGCGAGTCGTTCTTCGCAGCAGCGGTTGATCGCGACCACGCTCTCATAGAAGATGGTATAGAGAAAGGGGTTGTACCGGCTACGCCAACCACCTTCATCGCTCTGTTGCGTGCTATCGCCTACGGCTGGCGGCAGGAACAGATCGCCAAGGAGGCAAGGAAAATCAGCAATCTGGGCAAGCAGCTGTTCGATCGGATGAGAGTTTTGGCCGACCATCTGAAAGACGTGGGCAAAGGCCTGGAAAGAGCCAATACAGCGTACAACAAGGCAGTCGGGTCAATAGAAGCCAAGATTTTTCCTGCAGCCCGTCGCTTCCAGGATCTGGGGGTTGTGTCAGGCAGTGAGATACCTGAGGTTGAGCCGATTCAGACAACGCCTCGGCTCATCGGCAGACCGGAACTGACAAAGGAAGAGGAATGATAATCGGCGGATACAGGCCACCGACGGACTGCGTGGAAATGGTTGTTGTTGTGCCGTGCCGGGAGGGCCGACCTTCCGATCGGCCGAATTAGTGAAGCTGACACAGAGGGGCCTCCTTAACGATACATCGCGCCGTTGACCACTCCTTCTATGCCGTGATACTCTACTACCAAAGACGGCTTTGACACGGCGGAATTAACCTGAGGTAGGGCGGGCGTCTCGCCCGCCATTCACGAGCGCCGGACACCGTATTCGGGATTCTTCAATGCATATCAGACGCTTTTTTGTGAATAAGGACGATGTATCGGGCGGTCAGGTGTCGGTATCGGGGCAGGACGCCGTGCATATTCGCGAGAGCCTTCGTCTGAAAGCCGGCGACACGATCCTGGTCCTGGACGGCAGTGGGATGGAGTATGACGTGATGTTGGAGGAGGTCTCACGTCGCGCGGTGAAAGGCAAAATCGTGGCCAGTCGCAAGTGCAAGCAGGACGTGAAGGTGCAGATCGCGTTGTACCAGGCGCTGCCGAAGGGGGCGGAGAAAGTGAACTTCGTGCTGCGGCGAGGTACGGAAGTAGGTCTTAGCGGGATAGGGTTTTTCAGTTCGGCGCGGTCCGTGCCAATGATACGCGGACCGAAACGGAGCGAGGAGAAGCTGACGCGTTGGCAACGTGTTGTCACGGAGGCGGCGAAACAGTGTCGGCGAGCGACCTTGCCGGAAGTCGGTCTGTTCGAGGGTCTCGAGGAGGTCCTCGATCACTGCGAAAACCATGACCTGGTCGTTATGGCCTGGGAGGATGCAGAAGGTACGCGTCTCCGCGAGGTCTTGAAGGGTGCCGGTAACGTCGAGCGTGTTGCGCTGATAGTCGGTCCTGAGGGAGGGTTCGAGGAGCGGGAGGTTAGCCTCGCTGAGGAGCGTGGTGCGAAGGTCTGCTCACTCGGGAAACTGATCCTACGGTCGGAGCTTGCGGGAATAGTGGGCGCGTCTCTGATCTTATATGAATTCGGGGAGCTTGGTTGAAGGAAATGCCGGGATTCTACATAAAGACTCACGGGTGCAAGGTTAACCAGTGCGATTCTGAAGGTCTTGCGTCGCGTCTCGAATCGTGGGGTATGGCTCCGACGGATGATCCGCGCGTTGCATCACTCTGCATAGTGAGCACGTGTACCGTAACAGCTGTGAGCGACAGCAAAGGCTTGAAAGCTATACGTGCGACCAGAAGAGCCAATCCCGACGCGATTATCGCTGTGACGGGATGCCTTGCGCGGCGCGATCGCGACAAGATCCTGTCAACCGCGTGCGTGGACGAGGTGCTCGACATCGAGGATGCGGACGGTTGGCTGAGTTTTCTCACGGAAAGGGGCATGGTTAACGGGGTACCGGCGCCCGCCGCGACCGAAACGCCTCACCCGACAGGGCGAACGCGCGCTTTTGTCAAGGTACAGGACGGATGCGACTCGTTCTGCTCGTACTGCGTTCTTCCGCCCATACGCGGCAAACCGCGAAGCGTGCCGCTTGAACAGGTGTGCGACAAGGTTGCCAGGCTTGTCGAGATCGGTGCGAAAGAGGTCGTGCTGACGGGTATTCATCTCGGACTTTACGGAAAGGACATCTCATCCGACGTCAATCTCGCGACTCTCGTTCAAACGCTGCTTGAAAGGACGGATATCGCCCGACTGCGGTTGAGCTCGATCGAGGTAAACGAGGTTACGGACGAACTGCTTGCTCTGTTCGGTTCGACGACCCGGATGCAGCGTCATTTTCACGTACCGCTGCAGAGCGGGGACGACGCGGTGCTCCGCAGCATGAACCGGCACTATACCGCGGACAATTTCCGGGATTTTATCCGGCGAATCAGACAAGTTGATGCCGACACGGGAATCTCTACGGATGTCATGGTAGGATTTCCGACAGAGACGGAGGAAGCATTCGAGACGACGTTGCGTCTCGTCGAAGATCTGGATTTCAGCCGGCTGCATGTGTTCAAGTACTCGCCGCGTCCGGGGACCGCCGCGGCGAAACTCGAGGGGGGCATCCCGCCGAATGTTGCCAAGCGCCGCAGCGACCGCATGATAGAGCTCGGTGCGCGGTTGTCGGGGCAGTTCGCGAAACGGTTCGTCGGGAAGACGCTGGAGGTTCTGATAGAGAGCAAACGCGATCCGCAGACGGGGTGGCTGAGCGGGTTCGCATCGAATTACGTGCGCGTGGCGGTGCGTGACGCTACCGCCGATATTGTCAATACGATTGCTGAGGTGGCTGTTGACGATGTGGCCGGAGCAAAGGCAACAGGAACGGTGCAAGTAGGGGCGAGGCATGCCTCGCCCTGAGATGTTCGCGTAAGACAGGCCACGGTGTCACCCTGAGCGCAGCGAAGGGTCTCCTGTGTGACTCGGTTTCGAGATTCTTCGCTTCGCTCAGAATGACAAGTGTGGTAGGTGAGCGCTACCGGTAGCGCTCATCAACATCAAAGGAGGTGAAGAGATGCCAGACTGTATCTTCTGCAAGATAATCAGCGGCGAGATTCCATCGGATGAGGTCTACTCGGACGACGAGCTGTTTGCGTTTAGGGACGTCAATCCGCAGGCGCCGGTGCACGTGCTCATCGTGCCGCGCAAGCATATCGAGCTAATCGTGGATTTCACCGAGCAGGATGCTGGACTGATGGGCAGGATGATTCTTGCCGCCAATAAGATAGCCGAATCCGAAGGGCTGGTCGAGAATGGGTTCAGGTACGTGCTCAACTGCAACGAGCATGGTGGGCAGGCGGTGTTCCACGTCCACTTGCACGTGCTCGGCGGACGCCAGATGACCTGGCCGCCCGGGTAGGCTGGAGACTGGTCCCGAATGAAGGGAAACGAGAAGCGCAAAGAGCCGCCGCCGGTTATGAAACGCCATTGGGTCTACATTCTGCTCGTCGCGCTGCTTGTGTTTCAAGTGCTATGGCTGGGATGGGTGGGGGCGTTGCGCTTCAAGGACATGCGTGTTGTAGGAGTTGACCCGGTCGGCTACTATTCCTACCTGCCGTCGCTGATGTTCGACCGGGACCTGGACTTTGCGGATGAGTATGAGCGGCTGCGCGGGAGGGGCGACGTCAGCCCGGACCGCCCGCGCACGGTTACCGGCAAGATGCCCAACCCGTTCTCGGTCGGCGTCGCCATACTGTGGTTGCCGTTCTTCCTCCTGGGGCACGTTGCCGCGCTGATGACGGACTTCGCCACCGACGGTTTCTCCGCGCCGTACCACATTGCCATATACGTGGCGAATGCGTTTTATGGTTTTGCCGGTATCGTGGTGATCTACCGGCTGGTGGAACGGTTGTTCGAGCGGGACGTCGCGTTTCTGGCGACGGTGCTGATCTGGTTTGCGTCGGGCGTACTGTACTACCTTTTCCCGCTTCGGCCGATGTCGCACATGCCGTCGATGTTCGCCGTGGCGCTGTTCATTACGGCGTGGCTCGTGTGGCGCGAGAAGAAGGACCTCCGAGGCTACGTCGCGCTGGGCGCATTGGGCGGGCTCGCCGCGCTGGTCAGATGGCAGAATGCGCTTTTCCTCGTGCTGCCCGCGGTCGATATTGTCGAGGCGCTGCGACGCGATCGTCCCGGCCAACAGGAATTGCGCCAGACCGCGATGCGCATGTTCCTGTCGGGCGCAGCTTTTCTGGCTGTGTTCTCGCCGCAGCTGATCGTCTGGAAAGTCCTGTACGGCGGGTTCGTGACGGTACCGCAGGGCTCAGGATTCCTTAGCTGGTTCAAACCAGCGCTGTTTGACACGCTTTTCTCGACGCGTCACGGGCTTATCAGCTGGACGCCGGTCATCCTACCGGCCATTATCGGGCTGTTCATGTTTCCGGCAGGCAAGCGCCGCCTCGGATACATGCTGGTCGTGCCGCTTGTGCTGCAGCTTTACGTGAACAGCGTGGCGGTGTACGTGGGCTGGTCGTTCGGCATGCGCAGGTGCTTGAACTGTTCCGCGATGTTCGCTCTGGGCCTCGCCGCGCTACTGGCGAAAGCGAAAGAGCGCATCCCGTTTCGCTACCTCGTGATGATAACTGTCGTGCCCATAATATGGAACGAACTCTTCTTGATACAGTACTATGCGGGCACGATTCCACGGGGCGACTACCTGACGTTCAGCCAGTTCGTCACGGACAAGTTCAGGGTGCTGGCTGTGATCCTGAAGCAGATCCCGCCTTGAGGCGGCGGGGAAAAGCAAGCTTACGCTGACGCGACAATTTCGGCAACCGCATCGCCTATCTTGGCGGTACTGAATCCGCTCGCCTTGATCTCGGCGGGCGACATACCTTTCAGCTTGCCCGAAGCGAGGAACTTTATGATCGCATCCTCGACCAACTCGGCAGCCACCTCCTCGCCCAGGTGGTCGAGCATCATCTGGCCGGCGGCAATGCAGGCTATCGGGTTGATAGTACCCTGACCGGTGTACTTCGGCGCCGATCCGCCTATCGGCTCGAACATGGAGGTGCTTTTCGGGTTGATATTGGCGCCGGCCGCCAGGCCCATCCCGCCCTGAACCATCGCGCCCAGGTCCGTTATGATATCGCCGAACATGTTGCCGGTGACTATCACGTCGAACCACTCGGGATTCTTCACCATCCACATGCATATCGCGTCAACGTGAGCGTACTCGCGTTTGATGTCGCGGTAGCGGCGGTCGCCCATCTCGTGGAACGCGCGTTCCCACAGCTCGTACACGTGCGTGAGCACGTTGGTCTTGCCGCACAGCGTCAACGTGTTGGTCTTGTTGCGCCGTTTCGTGTACTCGAAGGCGTAACTGAGACATCTGTCGACCTCGCCGCGAGAATATATCATCTCCTGCGTCGCGACCTCGTCATGAGTACCCTTGTCGTGCGCGGCGCCTTTGCCCCGGTACAGTCCGCCGCAGTTCTCTCTCACAACGACGAAGTCTATATCGGCTTCCGTCTTGTCCTTGATAGGCGTGTACACGTTCGGGTAGAGCTTGACAGGTCTCAGGTTGATGTACTGGTCGAACTCGAACCTGATCTTCAACAGTATGCCGCGTTCGAGGATGCCCGGCTGGACGTCCGGATGACCTATTGCCGCGAGGTATATCGCGTCGAACGAACGCAGCTCTTCCAGCACGGAATCCGGCAGCGTCTCGCCGGTTCGCAGGTACCTGTCGCCGCCGAGATCGTACGTCTCGAGGTCGTAAGTGAAAGCGGTCTTCTTCGCGGCGGCTTCGAGCACCTTCAGCCCTTCGACCAGCACTTCAGGTCCCGTACCGTCTCCCGGTAACGCAGCTATACGATATTTCGCCATATTCAGTTCTCCCACGTGTATTGCTGTCGGTTCATAGCCCAAACGCACGCAATTTTACCATCAAACTCGCGAAAACTCAACCGGTGGCAGGATCATCTTCCGATAGGTGGGGCGGGCGTCTCGCCCGCCGTGCATCCGGTGTTGGTGGGGCGGACATTCCTGCGGTACGCTCGCCGTGGATAGCGCTGACAACGTCTACACCACGGGGGAGTTCCGGGGCGCGATGGATTTCGATCCAGGGGCGGGCACTTACAACCTCACTTCAGCCGGTCGCTGGGACATCTTCGTGTCGAAGCTGGATTCCAGCGGCAACTTCGTCTGGGCGAAGAGCATGGGCGGGACGGGCAGCGACAGGGGGTATGGCATCGCGGTGGACAGTGCCGCCAACGTCCATACCACGGGGTATTTCTGGGAGACGATAGATTTCGACCTCGGGACGGGGACCTACAACCTCACTTCAGCCGGTAGTGCTGACATCTTCGTGTCGAAGCTGGAACGAGGTGGAGGCTAATAGAGGCATCCATGTAGACGAGACGGATACTGGGACAGATCCGGACGATCCGGATAGCGACGACGGTACCCTGCCCGACGGATGGGAGGTGGACAACGGTCTCGACCCGAACGATGACACGGGCGATAACGGCGCCGACACCGAAGGGGAGCCCGCGAGGGGCTGCCCTACGTGGGCGCAGCAAGCGGCGCCCCTACATTGGCGGGCCCGCCACGGCGGATCTTCGACAAGACGCCCACCCTACCTGATGAGAATCCAATCTCGCCAGACCCTTGCTGCGAGTTTATTCTTGTCTTAAGTCCGTGATCTTGCTATAATTTGCGCAGATAAGAGAGTGTTATTATAGGCCTGCCCCTTTTTGCCTGGGCGGAAGGGGGGCGTTTTTTATTTTGTGCGTGAGTGCCGGAAATGGACGCCGTGAACTTACCTGAAACCCGCGACGAGGTCGAGAGCACGAAACTGGTGCTCACCGTAACGGAGCTGACCCGGCGGATAAAGTCGCTGCTGGAAGATGCGGTAGGTTTCGTCTGGGTCGTCGGCGAGGTTTCCAACCTTCGCCGCCCCACCTCGGGGCATTGGTATTTCACTCTGAAAGATGCGGACAGCCAGTTGGCAATCGTGATGTTCAAGGGCAGGAACGCACGGCTCAAGTTCCGGCTCGAGGACGGTATGGAGGTGATAGCCGGCGGGCTGGTGAGTGTTTACGAGCGCCGGGGCAACTACCAGCTAATCGCCGAACAGCTCGAACCTAGGGGCGTCGGCGCGTTACAGCTCGCTTTCGAGCAGCTCAAGGAGAAACTCGAGAAGGAGGGGCTGTTCGACCCGGAACATAAGAAACCGCTGCCGATGTTGCCGCAGCGGATAGGTGTCGTGACGTCGCCTACCGGCGCGGCGATACGTGATATACTGAACGTAATCGAGCGGCGGTTCTCGAACGTGCATATACTGATTCGGCCGGTGCTGGTTCAGGGCGACGCGGCGGCGGGCCAGATCGCCGATGCGATAAGGGATGTTGACCGGCTCGCCAACGTGGACGTGATCATCGTCAGCAGAGGCGGCGGGTCGCTCGAGGACCTCTGGGCGTTCAATGAGGAGGTTGTCGCGCGGGCGATCTACGAGTGCGAGACGCCGGTCATATCCGCCGTCGGACATGAGATAGATTTCACAATAGCGGATTTCGTGAGCGACGTGCGCGCGCCGACACCTTCTGCGGCGGCGGAACTCGTCGTGCAGGAGCGCGAGACGTTGATTGGGCACGTCGAGGCGCTCGAGAAGCAGCTCGAGGGGCGGTTGCGGCAGCATCTGGACTCGCTGCGTCACAGACTGGAGCTTTGCACGGAATCATATGTGTTTCAGCGGCCGACCGAGCCGCTCAGGCAGCTTGCCCAGCGTGTGGACGAGCTGACGATGCGAGCGGAACAGACCGCGCGAACGGCTGTGCAGCAGGTGCGGTCGCGCGTCGAGAGGGCAGGCACCGCCGTCATGCTCTTAAGCCCTGGAGTGCAGGTGGCGCGTGGGTGTGAGCTTCTTCAGGACGCGGTCTCGAGGCTGAGGGTCGGTTGCATACATCGGATGGAGATGTTGCGGGGGCAGCTGGAAACGGTTGTGGGTAAACTCGATTCGCTGAGCCCGCTGGCAGTCCTCTCTCGCGGATACGCGTTGGCGTGGAAACTGCCGGAGAACCTCCTGCTCAGAGATGCGGGCGCGTTGTCGCCCGGCGATGCGGTACGTTTACAGCTACACAGGGGGAGCGCTAAGCTGAGCGTGGATGAGGTGCAGCCTGCCGAGGACGCGTCGGAGAAAGTCGAAGATCCGCCGCGGCGGACCGGAGATAAGAGCAATGGCTGAAATGAAATTCGAAAAAGCGATGGAGGAACTCGAAAAGATCGTCGAAGAGCTCGAGGAAGGGGGACTACCGCTGGAGGACTCGCTCAAGAAGTTCGAGGAGGGAGTAAAGCTCTCGCGGTTCTGCTCCAAGAAGCTGAAAGAAGCGGAAAAGAAGATCGAGACGCTGGCCAAGACCACCGAGGGTAAGTTGGAGGCCAAACCTTTCGACGCGGAGCGACCCGAGCAGCCGGGAGCGGAGGAAGAAGAAGAAGAAGACCTGCTTTTCTGAGCACGGTGCAGGCGGGTGACAATGGAGTTCAAGGAGTATTTCGCGACAAGAAGGGCGGCGGTCGAGAGTTATCTCGCGGATTATATGGAGCGCAGCGAGATAGGCAACGACACGCTTCATAAGGCCATGAAGCACACGCTGTTCAGCGGCGGGAAACGTTTTCGCCCGACACTTGCGATAGCTGCTGCGGAGGTTTTCGACAAGGGTATGGAGACCGTGATGCCTGCGGCTTGCGCGCTCGAGTTGATTCACACGTACTCGCTGGTACACGACGACCTGCCGAGTATGGACGACGACGATTTCAGGCGCGGTAAGCCGACATCGCACAAGGTGTTCGGTGAGGCGATAGCCATATTGGCTGGAGACGCGTTGCTGACTGCGGCGTTCGACCTGCTGGCGCGCAACCGCGAGGTGCCGGGCGTGACGGACTCGCAGGTCCTTGACGTGGTTTCCGATGTAGCGGGCGCGTGCGGTGCGGCGGGAATGGTTGGCGGACAGGCGATAGATATCGAGGGCACCGGCGTCGAGCTGGATTCGGAGCAAATAGAGACCCTCGACCGGCTGAAAACCGGCGCCCTTATAGGCGTCTCGGCGAGGATCGGCGCCATACTCGCAGGAGCGTCGAAGACTGACGTTGACAGTATGACGAGGTACGGTCAGTGTCTCGGGACGGCGTTTCAGATAAGTGACGACGTGCTTGACGCGGTCGGCGATGAATCAAAGATGGGCAAACGTCTGCGAAAGGACGAGGAGAGCGAGAAGAACTCGCTGGTGCGTGCGCTGGGTCTGGATGGTGCTCGTGAACGCGCCGCGCAATACATAGGAGAAGCGAAACGCGCCTTGGAGCCGTTTGGCGATAAGGCACTGATGTTGGAGAACTTAGCTGACCTCGTGGTCAACAGGGAATCGTGATGGTCAGACACGCTGCTAATCAAGAGGGAGGAAACGTGGAGCGATTACTAGACAGGGTGAATAGCCCTGCGGACATTCGGGATATGACGCTGGAGGAGCTGGAACAGCTGGCCGGCGAGATCCGGGAGAAGATCATCGAGGTTGTCTCGGCCAAGGGAGGACACCTCGCTTCGAATCTTGGCGCGGTGGAGCTCATTCTAGCGCTGCATAAGGTGTTCGATACGCCGCGCGACAAGATCGTCTGGGACGTCGGACACCAGGCTTACGCGCACAAGCTCATCACGGGCAGGCGCGACAGGTTCTCGACGCTTCGTGACCACGGCGGTCTGAGCGGTTTTCCGAGCCGCGCGGAAAGTCCGTACGACTGTTTTGGCGCTGGCCACAGTTCGACGAGCGTGTCGGCGGCGCTCGGCATGGCGTACGCCAGGGAGCTGCGGGGAGAGGATTACAAGGCGGTAGCATTCATTGGTGACGGCGCTTTGACGGCTGGCATGGCGTTTGAGGCTCTTAATCACGCCGGTCATGCGGGTCTCGACATCATCGTCGTGCTCAACGATAATGAGATGGCAATATCGCCGAGCGTCGGCGCTCTCTCGGCGTATCTGACCAGGATAATCACCGCTACGGTTTACAACCGGGCCAAGACCGATATTGAGCTGATTCTGAAAAAGATCCCCGGCATCGGCACAAAAGTGTTCAAGGCAGCGAGGCGACTTGAGGAGACAATAAAGAATTTCGTTACCCCCGGAGCGATTTTTGAGGAGTTGGGGTTCAGATATGTCGGCCCGGTTGATGGGCATAATCTGGCAGTTCTGACCCGCACTCTCGAGAACATACGTCACCTCAAAGGGCCGATCCTGTTGCACGCCGTGACGAAGAAGGGCAGCGGGTACGGTCCGGCGGAACAAGACCCTGCGGGATTCCACGGTGCCAGCCCATTCGACGTGGAAACCGGCAACGCGAAAGGCAAGAAGGTTCTAGAGAAGGATGAGGGGCCAAATGGCATCGTATCGAAGGCGTACACCGACGTGTTTGCCGAGACAATCCTGTCTTTAGCGGAAAAGGACGATCGGATCGTCGCAATTACCGCCGCTATGGCCCCGGGGACCGGTCTGGACAAGTTTGCGGAAGCGCTTCCGGAACGGTTCTTCGACGTGGGTATAGCTGAGCAGCATGCGGTGACCTTCGCGGCGGGACTTGCCGTCCAGGGCGTATTGCCTGTGGTAGCGATCTACTCGACGTTCTTGCAGCGAGCATACGATCAGATTGTCCACGACGTTTGCATACAGAACCTGCCTGTTCTGTTCGCCTTGGACAGGGCCGGTTTGGTTGGTCGGGACGGTCCGACTCATCACGGGCTGTTCGACATAGCTTATCTGCGCGCGATACCCAACATGACCGTTGCGGCGCCGCGTGACGCGGAACAGCTCAGGCTGATGCTTTCGTGGGCGATGAGCGATGATGGAATCGCGCGGGGACCGGTGGCTATCCGGTATCCTCGCGACGCTGCTCCTGCCCCCGTTTGCGAAGCCGGGGAACCCATCCGTCGCGGCGTCGGAGAACTTCTCAGGGAAGGGAAGGACGCGGCCATAGTGGCGCTGGGCAGCATGGTCCATCCTTCTCTGGAAGCCGCAAGAATGCTTGAAAACGAGGGTATGAACGTCGCCGTCGCGGACGCGCGTTTTGCTAAGCCGCTGGACGCCGAGCTGCTCAGACGGCTCTTCTCGGACGTTCCGTGCATGGTCACGGTTGAGGAACACGTTCTTGACGGTGGTTTCGGAAGTGCGGTAATGGAGTTTGCTGAAAGGGAAGGGTGCCTGCAGAAAGTGGTGCTACGCGGGTTGGGGCTGCCGTCGGCCTTCGTGGAGCACGGTGCGCGTTCCAAATTACTCGACTTGTGCGGGCTCACCGCGGCGGCGATCGCGGAGCAAGTCAGGTCTCTTATCCAGCGCCCTGCCTGAGCGCGGCACGATTAGAGTGCGCATTGCGGGAAATGTCGTGTGCGGTTCTCTGAACGTGCGCAGGCGCGCCGGGCGCACTACCCGGCATGAACGGATGATTACCACGGTTCAAGGAAACCAAGTAGAGGACAGGGTTGTAGAGGCGCTTGAGGCGTCCCGGCGTACCTGTATCGAGGTATACGGTCTGTGGGCGTCCGCAAGGGCGCATCTGGCCGTGGGCGTTGCCAAGAGGCTTGGCTGTAATCTTCTCATCGTTGCCGCCGGCAGGAGCGAATCCGAGGATATTCACGACGATATCTGCACGTTCGCCGATCCGTCGTGCGCGGTGTTTTTCCCTTCATGGCAAGTTCTTCCCGGCGACGACGTTGGCCCTTCCGACGAGATAATGGCGGAACGGCTGGCGGCGCTTGAACGGCTGGTCTTTCCTCCCGCCGAGACGGCGCCCGCCCACGTTATAGCTACTGTACGGTCGGTGATGCAGCTCGTAGTGCCGAAGGATTTGCTCGCCAGCCGCACGGTTCTCGTCAATCGAGGCGACGAGCTATCCATCTCGGAGCTCAACCGCCGCCTGTCTGAGCTGGGCTATGACAGGACGACGATGGTGGACAGGCCCGGTGAGATGAGTGTGCGCGGCGGCATATTCGACATTTATACAATATCCGGCGAGATGCCTTACAGGCTCGAGTTTCTGGGTGACGAAATCGATTCCATACGCACATTCGATCCCGCGACGCAGAGATCCGTGGAACGCGTGGAAAGCGTACGGGTCTTACCCCGGTCGGAGAAACAACTGAACGAAACCCTGCTGCGTGACAAGAAGCTGTCCACCGCGATCAGCGACTACCTTCCGGCTGACACTCTCGTGGTAATCGACGAGCCGGTCTCAGTGGCAACCGAGGCGCAGGAGGTGGACCGCGAGTTCGCGGACGATCCCGGAACGCTCTCGTGGTCCAGCCTGACCGAAAGGCTCGGCGGGTTCCGCCAGCTCGTCGTCGGCCATGTAGCCCAGGGCGAGCCACGCGGAGAGAGAGTGTTTACCGAAACGCGGTCCATGGCGGGCTGGGAGGGTAATCTCGAGCTTTTCTGGGACCAGTTGCGCCACTGGTGGGATGACGGGTATGAGGTCGTATTTGTCTGCAACAACGATGGGGAACGAAGGAGACTCAAGGAACTGCTGGCCGACAAAGGTTACGAGGTTGACGAGGCGGAGTCGCGGCTGACAACGACGATAGGACGGCTTCGAGGTGGGTTCTCGGTTCCGGACCAGCGGCTCGCCATACTCAGCGGCAAGGAACTCTTCGGCAGGCACTACTGGCGTCGCCCGAGACGGCGATTCAGTTCTGGAGCACCCATTTACGCCCTGGAGGACTTGCGGACAGGCGATTATGTCGTGCACCTTGAGCATGGGATAGGAAAATACCTCGGTCTGACAAGGTTGGAGGACAAGAAAGGCGATTTTCTCAGCATTGGATACCGGCGGGGTGACAAGTTGTACGTGCCCATAACGCAGATCAGCCTGGTGCAGAAGTATGTGGGAGCGGACAGTGGCACGCCGCCGCTTGACAAGATCGGCGGCACTGCGTGGGGGAGAACAAAGGACAAGGTCAGCCGCGCCGTAAGGGATATGACGGCGGATCTGCTGGAGCTGTACGCCGCACGGCAGGCGTTGGAAGGATTCCTCTTTTCTGCAGACACTGTCTGGCAGAAGGAGTTTGAAGATGCCTTCCCGTACCAGGAAACCCCCGACCAGGAGAAGGCCATTCAGGATGTGAAGAACGACATGGGGCAGGCCAGACCTATGGATCGACTGATCTGCGGCGACGTCGGATATGGCAAGACAGAGGTTGCCATGAGGGCTGCGTTCAAGGTAACAATGGAAGACAAACAGGCCGTCGTGCTGGCCCCGACGACCATACTGGCTCAGCAACACTACAATACGTTCAAGGAACGGTTTGCCGATTACCCCGTCATAATCGAGATGCTCAGCAGGTTCAGGAGCCGCGCGGAACAGCGGGAGATACTGGCTCGGCTCGAAAAGGGGACGGTCGACATAGTCATCGGCACACACAGGTTGTTGTCGAAAGATGTGCGGTTCCGTGACCTCGGACTCGTGGTCATAGACGAGGAACAGCGGTTCGGAGTGGCTCATAAGGAGCGATTGAAACAACTGCGCAAGCAGGTTGACGTGATCACCCTGAGCGCCACGCCAATACCTCGTACGCTTCATCTGTCGCTGATGGGTATTCGCGACATGAGCGTGATCAACACCGCGCCGGAAGACCGAATTCCCATCCATACCACTGTGATCGGCTACGACGAAAACATTATCAGGGAAGCCATCTTGCGCGAGCTTGCCCGCGACGGGCAGGTGTTCTTCGTCCACAACCGGATCGATACGATATACTCTGAGGCGGCGCGACTGCAGAAGCTGGTGCCGAAAGCGCAGATTGCGGTCGCTCATGGAAGGATGCCGGAACGCGATCTGGAGCGGGGCATGGTCGATTTCGTCAACAGGCGAATCGATGTCCTTGTGTCGACGACGATCATCGAGTCCGGACTTGACATACCGAACGTAAACACAATACTGATCAACCGAGCGGACTGTTTCGGGCTTGCAGACCTTTACCAGCTGCGAGGCAGGGTCGGCCGGTACAAACATAGAGCGTATGCATACCTGCTCGTTCCGGAAGAGCGGGCGCTGACCGAGATTGCCAGAAAACGGCTGAAGACTCTGCAGGATTTCTCGGACCTCGGCTCAGGATACAAGATAGCGCTTCGAGATCTCGAAATACGCGGTGCGGGCAACATACTCGGTGTTGAACAACACGGGCATGTTGCAGCCGTGGGGTTCGAGCTGTACTCCGAGCTCGTTGAGGAAGCAGCCAGGGAGTTTAGAGGCGAGAAGGTCAAACGCCGGATCCTCCCGGTCGTGGATCTCGGCATTGATGCACACCTTCCCGACGAATATGTCCCATCGCCGGCACAAAAGATAGCCTTTTACAAACGGATCAGCGGAGCGCAAACCGAGGCGCAGCTGGGCGAGATCGGCCGGGAGCTTGCTGACAGGTACGGACCTTTGCCGCAGCAGACGAAGATGCTGATGGCCACGATGTCGCTGAGGCTGATGGGAGCTGACACAGGTATCGAGCTTGTAGGTCGCGTCAAAAGCACGCTGCTGTTCAGGTTCCGGAGCGGGATTGAGCCGGACGGAAGCGTTTTGCGCCGGCTCTTGGGCAGATACGGACGGAGAGCCGAGCTGGACTCTGATCGCGGTCTGCGATTCACAGTCAAACTGACAGATAATCAAGAAGAGGGGATGTTGTCAACTGCACGAGACGTGCTTGAGGAAATTGGTGCCGCAAGTTGAGGAGACGCGCCTCGTCAGCCAAGGACATCAAAGGAGGGTTTTCTTCATGATTTCGCGCTACAGACTGCTTTTCGTTGGGTTTTTTCTCCCATTGCTGGTGTTGTTTCCCGGGAGTGCCCGGTCGGAGATCATTGACGAGGTCGCCGTGGTAGTGAACGACGACGTCATACTGCGGAGCGAACTGATCGGACTCATCGAACCGTTCAAGAAAGTTTATCTGAGCGAATCCGGGCGCCGGCTCACGGACGGCGCCTTCCTGGCACAAGCGAGAATGCTCGTGGAAGAAGTTATTGCGGGCAAGCTCATTCTTCAGGAGGCGAGGAAGACGAGTGTCGAGATCGAGGAGTCGCGGGTGGATGAAGCTATGAAGGAGGACCAAGCGAAGTTTGGCTCCGAGGAGGAGTTCCATAGCGCCCTTGCGGAAAGAGGGGAGACAGTGGTTACCTGGCGCGAAAGGCAGAAGGAAAGCCTTCTTGTGAGGAAGACCACCGCGCTCAAACGCCGCGGGTTTCGGCAGCAAGTGACCATCGCCGAGCAGGATATCCAGGACTATTATGAGAAGCATGGGAAGGAGCTTGGGCCCGGGCTGAAAGTCTCCCTGATGAAGATACTTGTGGCTGCCGACAAGGACATGTCCCCGACAGAGCGGTCCGAGAAGAAAACCCTGCTCGAAGAGGCGTTGGCCGAGATCAAGGGGGGTGTCGACTTTGAGCAAGTTGCGGAAAGGCTATCCGATGGCGACGCGTGGGCACCCGTGGAGGTAGGTCTAGGGGAGCTTCCTTCCGAAGTTGAGCAGGCGGTGTTCTCCATGCGCGAGGGACAGGTGACCGACGTAGTGGGGTCGGACGAGGGCTTCTACATAGCCAAGGTTGTACGCGCCGCGTCGCAGGCAGCTCCGCCGATATCAGATGTGCGCGCTCAGATCGAGTCGGGACTGAGGCGGATGCGCGAACAGGAAAAGTTCAACGATTGGCTCGACAACCTTCGTGAAAATGCGCAGGTCCAGCAATACTTTCGCTGGAGGGACATCCTGAGCGGATGAGGTTCGGAAGATTCTTCTGGATATTGTGTGACGATTAGTGGTAAACTTATCGGAGCAAGGTGGGCTTGGTTTTCCAATTAAGAGGTGGGAGACGCGACTATGACAACGAAGATCAGCGAGTTGATTGCAAGGGAGATCGTGGATTCTAGAGGTAATCCGACCGTCGAGGTTGACGTCTACCTCGAATGCGGCGCCATGGGACGGGCGGCTGTTCCGTCCGGAGCCTCGACCGGCGAACACGAAGCTGTGGAGCTGAGGGACGGTGACGAGTCGCGCTACTGCGGTAAAGGGGTATCGCGGGCGGTTGAGAACGTTAGCGGCACCATATCGTCGGCGCTCGTTGGGATGGACGCGCTCGATCAAGTCGGCATAGACCGTACGATGATACGTCTGGACGGCACGAAGAACAAGGGGCATCTTGGGGCCAACGCCGTGTTGGGCGTATCCCTTGCTACCGCCAAGGCGGCCGCAGCGGCCACGGGACTCCCGCTGTACCGTTACATCGGCGGCACGCGCGCCGTCGAGTTGCCCGTGCCGATGATGAACATAGTAAATGGCGGTCTGCATGCGGACAACAACGTGGATCTTCAGGAGTTCATGATAATGCCTCTCGGGGCCGGCTCCTTGAAGCGTGCGGTCCAGATGGGCGCGGAGGTGTTTCACAGCCTCAAGAAGGTGCTCAAGTCGAAAGGGTTGAACACGGCCGTCGGAGACGAGGGCGGGTTCGCTCCCAACCTCGGCTCTAACGAGGAAGCTATTGAGGTGATACTCAAGGCGATTACGGAGGCCGGTTACGAGGCGGGGAAAGATATCTCCTTAGCGCTTGATCCGGCGGCAAGCTCGTTCTACGAGAATGGGAAGTACAATCTGTCCGCCGAAGCCCAACCGCTCAAATCCGTCGAGGAGATGGTGGAATTTTACGCGAACTGGGTTGACAAGTACCCGATAGTCTCGATAGAGGACGGGCTCGCGGAGGACGACTGGGACGGTTGGTCCGAGCTGACGGTGCGCCTTGGGGACAGAATACAGATTGTCGGCGACGACCTGTTCGTCACCAACACGGACAGGCTGGCAAGAGGGATCAAGGAAGGTGTCGCGAACTCGATTCTCATCAAGTTGAACCAGATCGGTACGCTGACCGAGACCCTGGACGCGATCGAGATGGCGAAAAGCGCCGGGTACACTGCGGTTATCTCGCATCGAAGCGGCGAGACCGAGGATACAACTATCGCCGATCTCGCAGTTGCGATGAACACCGGACAGATCAAAACCGGCTCCATATCAAGGAGCGAACGTGTGGCGAAGTACAACCAACTGTTGCGGATTGAGGAGGAACTTGGCAGGGATGCGATCTTCAGGGGACCGGAAGTCTTTTACAATATTGCGTAGACTGGCTGTAACGCTGTTCGGGCTCGTCTGTTGCCTCGCCCTCATAGCCGGACTATATTGCTTTTACTACCCGGGCTATCAGAGGCTTCGGGAAATAGACCGGCAAGTCGAAAGCAAGCGCTCAAGCGTCGAGCGGATTGAGGCTGAGAACGACGAGCTAGGGGCGAGAATCCGCGTACTCTCAACTCCCGCCGATAACCCACTTCACTTCGAGAAGGCTGCGCGACAGAAGATCGGCCTCGTCAAGGATGGGGAAACAGTATACCACTTGACAGGTCCCGACCAGCAGTGACTCATAGCGGAGTCAGGCACGTGTGCCGTTTGGCGGCGCGCTCTAAAGCGCCCCGTGATGGATATCGGCTGAGATCAAGCCGGCCAGGTACGAGAATTATGCGTCGGCGACCTCTTTCGCGATGTGCCGATCAACGAAACTCGTCAGTCTTGCCCGGTCTTCCTCGGACATCCTGGTGAAGAAGATCGCGATTCCGTACCCGCCCGTTTCCTCGTCAAGATGCGGCTCGCATCTGACCACGACACCTTGACACTCTAAATGCTCGATCTCGTGTGAGGAGCCGCGAGGGGTGTCGAGGGCGACCTCCATAGCCACCTTGCTCATCATCGGCAGCTTCTTGGCCGTATGACACAGAACGCCCGAGCAACTTATGTTGTCTACGTGGTTAAGTATGCCCGGTTCCTCGCCAACGAGCGAGAGTTCAACGTGCCTGAGAGCTCTTGGATGTTTTCGGCGCTCTTTGGTTTTCTTCCCCACTTCAACAGCCCTTCCATATGCAATTGGACCACCATAGTCTATTGTACCTGAAAAGGCTGTTCCGGTCAAGCGTGTCTGGAGGAAAGGAGTGCCAGACGAACGCGCCGGACTATGGCACTGCGGCTGTGGCCGCGACCTCTTGTCGGCGAGGGTGCCAACCAGAATTACGCCATGGCAAGCAAGTCGTGGCTTACTCCGTTTTCGTCAATGCCATCCCGCACTTGGGACATTTGCCGGGGC
Organism: uncultured bacterium; assembly: GCA_965603355.1. GTDB lineage: Bacteria > Hydrogenedentota > CBFDCQ01 > CBFDCQ01 > CBFDCQ01. The sequence goes on along the minus strand of CBFDCQ010000007.1, from coordinate 62,639 downwards.
TCGCATACGTTTTCTCGCCCTCCCATTTCATGGAACACGCATACTGCGCGGCGGACTGTTCCGCCGGCTTCTCGACGGTTGTGGTCTCTTGGCTCTTTCCGCAGCCGGAAATGGCAAAGATTGTCACCGCAACCAGCGCTACCAGAACGGCAATAGTCAGCATCTTCTTCATAGTTGTTCACCTCCTTTCACATCCTGGGCTGCGTCTGTCAGACGCGCCGCTATTCTCCATCGTTGACATTCCCAGGCTCAGGCCTAATCTTCAACCTGAACTCCTCGATGACACAGTATAGCACGGGCACGACGAACAGAGTTACGAGTTCGATCAGCATTCCCCCAAAGGAAGGAATAGCCATCGGCACCATGATATCAGAGCCCCGACCAGTGGATGTCAGCACCGGTGTCAGGGCCAAGATGGTGGTCGCTGTTGTCATCAGGCAGGGTCGGATGCGGCGAAGACCGGCAGCGAGAACGGCCTCGCGGACGTCCGCAACCGTCTTGGTCTGACGTGACGCAAGGCTCTGTCTCAGATACGTAGCCATCACTACGCCGTCATCCGAGGCTATACCGAACAGCGCCAGGAACCCTACCCAGATCGCAACGCTCATGTGTATCGTGTGCACCTGGAACAGGTCGCGCATGCTGGTCCCGAAAAGGCTGAAGTTCATGAACCATGGCTGTGCGTAAAGCCAAATCAGGATGAACCCGCCCGCCCACGCTACGATGATGCCGGAAAAAACCAGAAGTGAGGTCGGAACCGACCGGAATTGTAAGTAGAGTATCATGAATATGATGAACAGCGCGAGCGGCAAGACGATCGACAGCGTTTTCTGCGACCGGACCTGGTTTTCATAGCTGCCGGCGAACGTGTAGCTCACCCCCGTGGGCAGGACAAGCTCGCCGCTGTCGATCTTTGCTTGCAGGTAGCGCTGGCAATCCTCGACCACGTCCACCTCTGCGCGGCCGGGTTTCTTGTCGAACAAGACGTATCCGAGTAAGAAGGTATCCTCGCTCTTAATAGCCTGCGGCCCGCGCACGTACCTTATTTCCGACAACTGTTCGAGAGGGATTTGCGTTCCGTCAGGAGCAGGCACCAGCACTCTAGGGAGCGTTTCAATCTGGTCGCGAAGTTCGCGCATGTATCGCACGCGAACGGGGTACCGCTCGCGTCCCTCCACGGTGGTGGTGATTCTGCGTCCGCCAATTGCTACCTCGATGACGTCCTGCACGTGCCGTATCTTTATGCCGTAGCGGGCTATTGCGTCACGGTCAATGTCGATCTCGAGATACGGTTTACCGACGATGCGGTCGGCGAAGACCATGGATGGCTCAACGCTGGGCACCTCCTTAAGCAGCCGCTCAATTTGCAGGCCAACTTGCTCGATGGTATCCAGGTCAGGACCTTTGACTTTCACACCCATCGGCGCGCGCATACCGCTTTGCAGCATGACGATTCGGGCCATTATGGGCTGAAGTGGCGGTGCGCCGGTTGTACCCGGTATCTGTGCGGCCTTCGTAATCTCATCCCATATGTCGTCCGGGCTCCTGATGTGGTCGCGCCACTGCCGGAATGGCCGCCCGCGCCGATCGGCGATCAGTTCGCCGTTTCCATCCCTGACGAACTCGCGGCCTTCTCGGTCATACGCAAAGCTGATGCGGTGCCCGTGCCTGTCGATGATATACTCGGATTTGTAATTGATGACGGTCTCTATCATCGAGACCGGCGCCGGATCAAGCGGCGTGTCCGCACGGCCGATCTTGCCCACAACCGACTCTATCTCAGGGATGGTGTTGAACGCCATATCCATCTTCTGCAGCACGTCCAACGCTTCGCCGATCGAGGCGTGCGTCATCGTCGTCGGCATGTACAGGAACGAACCCTCGTCCAACGGGGGCATGAACTCCTTGCCCAGCCCGGGAAACTTGTGCGCCACGTACGAAACCGGTCGGCTCACGCGGATCGGGCGGGGCACCCATCCGAAGATCCGGTCGAATCCCATCCAGACAGTACCGCCCATCAATACGAGTACAACAGGAATGGAGAGGAATAGCAGCTTGTGCGCCAGACACCACCGCAGTATCGGCCCGTAGAAGTGTTGGAACAGCCGGAAGAGCCCCAGTAGGCCTCCAATGGGAGCGATGACAACGATGAAATTGCGCACGAATCCCGTAGCGGGACCTAACGGTTGCCAGTGGTTCGTTAGTAGAATGGCGACCCAAAGGACCGCCACGATGCTCGCGGTCCACGGCCCAAACCTGCGCAGCTTTTCCGGTATGCGTTCCGCGAAAAGGTGGTAAAGACCGAATGCAGCCAGGATAATGCCGATCATCCGCCAGCCGGCGACCAAACTCACCACGCCAACCACGACCAGGAGTCCCATGAGCACATTCTTCAGTTTGCGCCGCGGGAGCTTCCAGGTGAACAGGACGTGTGCGAGGGCAGGGATTATCGTCAACGCGATGATCACTGAGGCAAGCAGCGCGAATGTTTTCGTGAACGCCAGCGGCTTGAACAGTTTGCCCTCAGCGGCTGTCATCGTGAACACGGGTAGAAAGCTCACCACCGTTGTAGCGATTGCGGTGAGGACGGCGCCGCCGACTTCGCTGGTTGCGCGAAACACGATCTCGAGCGTGTTTTTCTCGTCGGGACCGGCTTCATCCAAACGCTTGAGGATGTTCTCGCAGACGATGATGCCCATATCCACCATGGTTCCTATCGCGATGGCGATACCCGACAGCGCGACGATGTTGGCGTCAACGTGGAAAAGTCTCATCGCGATGAAACACATGAGCACCGCAAGGGGTAGAAGACCGCTCACGAGTATCGAGCTGCGTAAGTGTATGAGCATAACGATCACGACGATAATCGTGACGAGAATCTCCTCGACGAGCGCCTTGTTGAGCGTTCCTAGGGTCTCGTGTATCAAGCCGGTGCGGTCGTAAAACGGCACGATGGTGACCCGGCTCAACGTGGCCCAGTCCGGGCGTTCTTCGCGTGGAGTCGACTGCAGCCATTTCAACCAGGCGTCCTGGTTAACGCGGGTGCTCGTGAACGCCTCGAACCCCTGCTCTTCCGCGAACCTTTCCACGTCGGCTTTGGAGACCTTCTCGAAGTCGATGACGGCTTTTGCCGGAAGGCCGGGAGCAATATCAGCGATCTTATCCTTCACGTTTTGTATGGCGGCAAGCGGGTTTTCGCCGTAACGCACGACTACCACGCCGCCGACAGCCTCCGCGCCACCTTTGTCGAGTGCACCGCGCCTGAGCCCCGGTCCGAGGGTTACTTTCGCCACGTTCTTGACGAAAATCGGCACGTTCTCGTTTACCTTGATGACGCTGTTCTCGATATCGCTTACGCTCTCGATGAAACCCAGGCCCCGGATCACATACTCGACCTTGTTGACCTCGATGGTCCGAGCGCCGACGTCAACGTTCGACATTCTGACCGCCATGAACACCTCGTCAAGCGTCACGCGGTAAGCGCGCATCGCGTCGGGATCAACATCGACCTGGTACTCCCGGACAAAGCCGCCGACGGACGCGACCTCACTGATCCCGCCTGCGGACAGAAGCTGGTATCGGACGTACCAGTCCTGGGTCGAGCGCAGCTCGTGCAAATCCCAGCCGCCTGTCGGATTTCCGTCCTCATCAAGGCCCTCGAGCGTGTACCAGAATACCTGTCCGAGCGCTGTCGCGTCAGGTCCTAGAGCCGGCTGGACGCCTTCCGGCAGCGTCCCCGCAGGCAAGCTGTTTAGCTTCTCAAGCACGCGGCTGCGCGACCAGTAGAACTCAGCGTTATCCTGGAAGATAATGTAGATCGTTGAGAAACCGAACATCGAAATGGCCCGTACTGTCTTGATGCGCGGAATCCCCAGCAACGAGTTGGTGAGAGGATAAGTTATCTGATCCTGGACGTCCTGCGGCGACCGTCCCATCCATTCGGTGAACACGATCTGCTGGTTCTCGCCGATGTCGGGTATGGCGTCCACAGGGACGGGGCTGCGCGGCAGACCGCCTACTTCCCAATCAAATGGCGCGACCATCACGCCTGCTGCAAAGATGGCAAGCGCCGCCAGCACGACAATTAGCTTGTTCTCGAGACAGAACCGTATGATTTTGTCGAGGAAAGACATGTTCGTGGTGCCGCCGCTGGAAGAACCTGCCCGATCGTCACTCATGCTGATCTTCTCCGGTCCCGTGAGAGGCGCTTGGGGGCAGGGTCTCAATCACCTCGCCGCACTTAAGCATTACCGCTCCGAAATACGGGTTGCGCGTATCGCGAGCAGCTTGCAGCCACGTCGCGCCGCGCCCGTCGAACGCCATCGGGCACTTGAGAATATAGATCGGTTCGTCAACGCCTAAACCGAAGGCGCGGATCGCTCTGGGGAGTTCCTCCGATATTAGTGCAAACCCAGCGCGAATTCCTTCGATATTGCCCGCGTCAGTCATGTCCTTGATCGCTTTGCCTAGGTTCGCCTGGTGTTTCATCCATTTCATATGAGCTTCGCCCTCGAGAAGCTTCATGTCCACTGCATCGAGCGCGTCGCCGGCCGCTTTGACAGCGCTGACCGCGTTGTCATTATCGTCGCTTGCGAGCGCGTCCTGAATCTTGAGATACGCCTGGTACAGGTTGTGCAACTGGGTCTGGAACGCTTCCGGCACTTCGATCTTTTCCGCAACGGCCGCTGCCGGCATAGCGCCGTGCTGATGTCCCGGAGCAGGCGCGCCTCCTTCGGGACTCATCATGCTCGGTTTGGCCATAATCTGCAGCGCGCTGTCGATCTTGAAGTTTCCGTTAACGACGACCAACTCGCCCTCCTGCAGACCCTCTTTCACGAGGTAGTAGTCACCTGCGCGCGGACCGAGCACGACCTCGCGCCCCTCGAACACGCCCTCTTTGTCTGGAACCTTGACATAAACCACCGCGCGCTTGCCCGTGATGAGCGGCGCGGATGCGGGAATGACAAGCGGTACGTCCTGGGCGGCGGCGTCAGCCGAGACATACCCGAGCGATTCCGTCGTCTTCAACGGCATTCCACAGATATCGCAGCTGCCGGCGCCGTCCTTGACGATCTCCGGGTGCATCGGACACATCCACTTCCCGATCATGTACGGCGCCACCACCTTGCCGCCTGCCGCAACCTTGGAGCGAACCACTGCGCGAACGAACATCTCCGGCTTGAGCCTGCCATCTGCGTTTGGCACGTTGACGCGCACCTTGACCGTGTGGGTCTTCGCGTCGAGAACCGGGTCGATGAAGGCTATCTTACCTCTGAAAACGACGCCCGGGTACGATTCCGATTCAAACTCCACCTCCTGCCCAATCGTCAGCCAAGTGATGTCCGACTCGTACGCATCAAGTTTTGCCCAGACCTGGGTGAGGTCGGCTATAGTGTAGATGCGGTCACCGGTATTGACGTACGTCCCCTCGAGCGCGTACTTGTGGATGACGATGCCGCCCATCGACGCGTAGATGGTCATGCGGTCAATCGTCACGCCGCGTTTCTCGATCGCGTCGACCTGTTCCCCTGTCAGTTCCCACAGGCGGAGCTTCTCGCGTGCGGCTTCCACGGTTCGTAGTGCGGTTTCCTTCATACTCGTGAGCTTGCTCCGCTCAAGCTCCTTGACGGTCCGCAAAGCCTGCAAAAGCTCCTCCTGGGCAGTCAGAAGTTCCGGGCTGTAAACCTCCGCCATGTGGTCGCCTTTCGTGACCGGTATTCCCGTGTAATCCACGTAGAGCCGATCGAGGCGACCCGGAAACCGTGCTGTAATGTAGGCGAGGCGTGTCTCATCGTAATCGATCTTGCCGACCATCCTGATTTCCGCTGACACCGGCTTCCGTTCCACCGGCGCGACCTCGATATTTGCCAAAGCGATAGCTGCGGGGCTCAATTTGAGCTCACGCGGACCGAGACCCTCTCCGTCCAACTCTCCGCTGGTTGCCGGTATCAGCTCCATCCCGCAGAAAGGGCACGTGCCCGGTTTCTCCTGGGTATAATGCGGGTGCATCGCGCACGTCCAGACCTGCGCCTCTGCTTGAACGGATGGCTCCTCGCCGCCTCCTGCGGGCACCTGCGGCGCTCTGCCGCTGCACGAGCGGCCCAACACAAAGGCAGCGGCTACAAGAACGACAACCAGCCCCGTCTTGTAGCGGGGCTGCTGAAATCTCTTCCGAAACGCTTTCATCACTAGACACCCCTCTTGCCAGAATTCGGTTTTCGATTTATGAGCGGGATAGAATCACCACGAGTAGATGGCATAATGCCGCGATAAGTGTCGTAATGGCGAGACGTCTGTGCCATTTGAACAGGAGTTTTCTCTTTAACCGCATGAACCAGCCCGCGAGCAAGGTCAGAACCAGAAGTGAAAACGTTGTGATTCCAAACGGGATTGTCAGCCTGTACCACGCAAAGCGCGGCTTTGGCAGTACGTCTGCCGATCCTGTTGCCTCCTGCTCAATCTCTTCCTGGGCCGGTACTGCCGGAACGATACTGATCAATACGATGGCAGCGCTGAATGCCAATAAGATAGACTTTAATCTCACGGTTGTCTTTTCTATCCGTCGGTGGCTGAATCTGCCTCCACAATCCTTGGAACCTCTCTTCCAACCAGCATCTCTATCTCAGCCAGTTTCTGAGCCCGATTGGAGAGAGCCCTTTCGTGTGATAGCTTGAATTCCAGCAGAACTCTCTGGGCGTCAATCAGGTCGAGGAAATCCGCCTTGCCCGTCTCGTACGCTTGTTGGGTTACTTCGAAAGACTGGTTAGCTTTTGGGATCAGAGCGTCTCTATACAGATCGATCTTCCTCTCGGCCTCCCGGAAACCGTACAGCGCCATTTGCAGCTTGGCGACAAGGTTATTCTCCCGATCTTCCCGCTCTGTCAACGCTGCTTCGTAGCGCGCTCTGGCTTCTCTCTCTGCCGCACGGTACTTGTCGCGCCAGATGGGTAAGTTGATCGAGAGCATGCCGACGACAGGGTCCTTGCTGCTGTCTCTCGTATCCGGCATCAGCGCACTGTCGGTATCTATGTACTCCAACCCGACGGTGATGTCCGGGAAGCGGTCCTTCTTCGCCAGGTCAATCGCAGCCTTATCCTTTGCCGCCATGAAGTCCGCCGCCCTCAGTTCTGGATTGCCTTCCTTGAGCGAGGCAAAGAGTTGCTCGTTCGAGAAAGCAACATCGTCTTCGGGAATGGCTTGAGGGACAGGTATGGGAGCGTTCGAGCGTCTGTTCATCGCAGCGTTCAACTCGGCGACTACCGGGCTTACGATGTCGCGGAGCGTCAGCAGCCGGTCCTCCAACTTGCCGAGCTCCACCTGTGCCTTTATCATCGCAGCATACGTCGGCGCGCCGGCTGTATACTTGGTACGCGCGACCGCCTCGAGATCGCTCAACAACTGCACGTTCTCTTCAGTGATTGACATAGCGCGGCCAAAGTAGTAGTACTCGTAATAAGCTTTCTTCACCCTGTGGAACAGCTTGAGTTTAGCCGCCTCGTATCGTTGTCTTTCGGCGTTCGCGGCCTCAAGGGCGATATCCCCGCGTAACTCCAGCTTACCGAACCAGGGGAACATCTGCGCGATACCAACCTTCTGCTCTTGCGGACCGACGCGGGTTTCCACCTCACGGATGAAGTACGCGTAGTTGAACCTGGGGTCCGGCAAGGAACGCGCTTGAGGAATCCTCTCGAGGGCCGCTTTCCAGCGATTGAACGTCGCCTCCAACCCCGGGTTGTTCAAGGCGGCGTACGCCAGGTAGTCTGAAAGCGCGGATTCCTCGTTGAGAACAGGTAAGTCCTGGCGGCCGTATGAGCGGTCAGCGGAAACGTACGAGGTTCGCGCTGCTGCGGCATGCTCCTCGAAAGCCTTGCGCTCTTCAAGAGATGCGCAGCCGATAACAAGCGTTCCTGCCAAGCTCAACACGGACAGAATGACGTGTCTTCTCATCTTTGAGACCCCGCCACCGAGGCGGTACCCTTTCGCGTCCCGAAAGAATGATAATATGGACGCACGGCAAAGTCAACTCAGCTGCTCAGACGAGGATAATCTGCTTTGCTGGCTTGCGTCCTGCACGCAACGGGACTTCATCAGGCCTTCATCACAGCCCTGGGCCGGTTCAGACGGAACTCCGGACATTGACGGACTATATCTGCGCCACCAACAGGGCGAGCTCCTTGTCGACTAAATCAATCGGGATTGTAACATATTGGGCGTGTGATGTCAAGCTCCGTGCACCGGCACCCCTCCCGGAATTGCCTATGAGCCTCTGCAATGATTTGGGTGACCGCCAGGCAGGCTTTGTCACCGCACTTCGAGGGCAAGCTGGTTTCTCAGAAGGTCGAGACTAACGCGGATGCGTTCCGCCAGAATCTCACCGACTCCCTCCACAGCGACGAGCTGCTCGCGCGGCGCACGCAGGATTTCCTGAAGGCTGCCGAAAGCCCGTACGAGGTTCTCGATATTTCTTTGTGACAACCGGTGGGTCTGAGTCAGAATTCGGTAACCACGCGAGCCCAGGTACGTATCCACGACGCGCATGTTCGGACCGTATCCGAGCGCGTTACATATGTTATTGAGGTTGAGCAACTCCTTGTCGGCCATCTCAGCTATCGTGTCCTGGACCTTTTCAGCGGTATTTGAGTCGCGTTCCTTGTGGAAATCCTGAATCACCAGGAAGCCTTGCTCGTACACGCCTATCAGCTCCCTGAGCTGCAGATCGACTAACCGGCCCTCGATGCCCAGCTCCATGATGTACGGTTTTATCTCCTCGCCGATGCGTCTGATCCTCTCGGCTCTCTGTATGGCTTCGCATACGTCGAAGACAGTGACCATATCCTGAAACTCGCGAATGCTGAGTTCCTCGAGCTGCTCCTGTAAGGTGTTACAGTACTTCTCGAGGGTCTGTAACGCCTGGCTGGCCTTGTTCAGCAAAGTCGGTATGCTCTCAAGCACATGTTTCATGGTACCTACGTACAGCGTCACAGAGTTTCTCCTCTGCGATATGGCAATCACCGCCGCAACCGCCTGTTTTGCCAATCGTTCAGCAGCTCTGTGCCTTGTTCCGGTCTCCATGCTGGAGACCGACCTGCTCGGCGCAAGGAATACGTTTGCGGAATCGATTCGTGTCGCATCAACGTTCAGTACAATTGCGCCATCCATTTTGGACAGCTCGTAGAGCAATGTAGGACTGAACGGCCTGTCGATGTTCACTCCTCCTTCGCACAGCCTTTCCGCCTTTCTGGAATCGTCCAGCACGAGCAGTCCTCCCGTGCCGCTTTGCAGTATGTATGAAAGGCCTTCGCGCAACGGGGAGCCAGGCGCTACTAGCTTAAGCGCTGCGTTGTACTTTTCCCGGATTCGCTGCTCATCGCTTTTCTTTGCCATTTTCACCTCTCCAGCGCTACCTCGAGAGCGTCGCGCAGGCGTGACACCGGCAGCGTCTTGATTCCGTTCGAGACCTCTTTCGGCGTGCCGCTCCTCGGTAGAGCGCACCTCTTGAATCCCAGTTTACCAGCTTCCGCCACGCGTTTTCCAGCATGACTGACCGACCTGACCTCTCCCGCGAGACCTATCTCGCCGAACACTGTCAGGTCCGGATCGACGGGAACGTCGAAGAAACTTGACGCGACGGCGACAGCTATTGCCAGATCCGCGGCAGGCTCGTTGACTCGAATGCCGCCCGCCACGTTTATGAAGACGTCTTTGTCCGAGAGGTTCAACCCCGCCCGTTTCTCGAGGATGGCCAGGATCAGGTTGACTCTGTTGACATTAACCCCGGTTACGGTTCTTCTCGGAACCGCCAGCGCGGACTTGCTAACGAGCGCCTGTAACTCTACCAGAAGCGATCTGGTGCCTTCCATTACTGACGCTACGACCGACCCGGACGTCCCGCGTGGCCGTTCGTCAAGGAGCGCGCGACTGGCGTTGCGTATCTCCTCAAGACCGTGATCGGTCATCTCGAACACGCCGATCTCGTTTGTCGACCCGAACCGGTTCTTGACGGCGCGCAATATCCGCAAGTCCTTGTGCCCTTCCCCTTCGAAATAGAGCACCGTATCGACCATATGCTCGAGCACGCGCGGTCCCGCAATGGCTCCCTGTTTCGTGACATGACCCACGAAAAAGGCCGCCACGTTGAGGGCCTTCACGGTGCTGATAAGTTCGTTGGCGCACTCGCGCACCTGCGCGACACTTCCCGGGGTGCTGGGCAGCCTGGGAGTGTACAGCGACTGGATCGAATCTATCACGACAAGGACATATTGACCTCGCTCTATCTCATCTCGGATGGCGTCAACCTGCGTTTCCGTGAGGATCATCAGCTCGTCCGTCATCGTCCCGAGCCTTCTGGCCCGCATTCTTGTCTGATCGAAGGATTCCTCCCCGGACACGTACAGCACGGGCGCACCGTTCTTCTCAGCACGGTGGCAAGTTTGAAGCATCAAGGTAGACTTTCCGATACCGGGGTCGCCTCCCACCAGAACAACAGAGCCGGGCACTATGCCGCCGCCAAGGACCCTGTCGAGTTCTCCAATGCCTGTGAAGATGCGCGCGTCCGTCCGGCCAGAATCGTGTGTCAAGGCTAACGGCTTGTTTACTGTCGCCGACCGCGACCGATCAAATCCTGCGCGTGCCTGCGTCACCTCCTCCACCATGGTGTTCCACGCGCTGCAGTCCGGACACTTGCCCAGCCATTTCGGCGCCGTGAACCCGCACTCCTGACACACGTAGCTGACTTTCATGTCCTGCCTTCCGGTCGATAACTCAGCTTCCGCCAAAGGCGTCTGGCCGGCGCACGCGTGGTGACCGGTCTTCTGCTACCTGAACGTCCTGAGCAGATTCTTCAGGTCGTCGTCCTGGAACTCGACACGCAATCCCAGCCTGACCGCCGGCTCATCCGGCACTCTATGCAGCCCCACTCGCATCGCCAGATTGTCGTTAAACCAGTATTCGGCCCCCATCTTGGCCTGAGTACCACCCTCGTTGACAAAACCGTCCAGGGTCAATCTGAGTTTATCTGAGGCCAGGTAATGCTCAACACCGATGCCCCCGCCGCCTTCCATCATGCCGAACCGGAAATAGGTGTTGGGCAATCCGAAACTGTACCCCATGTATCCGTCATAGCTTATCTGATCTCTCTCGTCGTCCTTATCCTCGTCCTCCTCGTCGTCGGCGTTGAGATGATTACCTCCGAGCACGTAGTATTTCTTGTCCGAGGTTTGTATCTTGATACCGCCGTCAGCTCGTCCGAAAGATTGAGTGACGTCTCTGTCAAGCCCGACAAGCCACAGCAATCTGATCTCCTCAGCCTTACGGGCGGCTCCCGCAACTGGAGCGAGAAACTCTTCCGCCCCCTTGGCAGCCTGCTCAACTGAGACAAACGCGTCGCGTGCGTCTCCCAGGGCGAGTCTGGCATCGTCGTATATTGTCTCCTCGGCAACGAGCTTGCCAATGGTGCCTTCCCCCGCCTGGATCTTGTCTACGATTCCGTCCAGCTTGCCGATCGTCTCGTCGAGCTGCGGTCCGACGCGACTCAGCGCGTCGGTCGCCTCCCTGACATCAGATCTGTTCTCGTCCACCACATCGTTGAGTTTATCGACGAGCTCGAGAGTATTCTCCGACAGCCTGTTGAGATTCTCCGATAGATCCGACGCAACCTGCTTGTAGGCGAGTATGGTTTCGCGCACATCGTCTTCATTGTCGCCGGTTATTCTGTCCAGATTATCCGTTATCCTGCGCATCGCGGCAACTACTTCTCTAAGGTCGGCTTTCTCGCTTTCGCCGAGGACCTCGCTGACCGACGTCGTCAAGGTATCTATTCGCTCCGCGACGCCCTGCACCGTTTCGACCAATCTGTCCGTGGAGACGGGATCCGTTCCCTGCACAATCGCTCCATCTTCAAGGAGCAGAGCTGTCGGGGACCCAATACTTATCCGCACGTAGGTTTCGCCGAGTATCAAACCGGTAGTTATCGTTATTGGAGAGTCCGCTCGTATGGGAACGCCTTCCTTAATCAGCATCGCCACACGCACCTTATCGCCGCTCAGCTGTACGTCGCGTACCCGCCCGACTTTCAGGCCCGCCAGCCGAACGGGCGAATCCGCGTTGAGGGTCTCAATATCCGTGAAATCGGCGTATATCGTATAGAACCGTTGGAACCATGAGAACTGCCCTATGAGGAGTACCATCGTCATGGCGACGGCCAGCGCAACCGCCACAAGCAGTCCGACTCGGACTTCAAGTTTCATTGAGTCTCCTCCGCACGCGGTCAGTCATCGACCTCGTCCTCGACTTCGAGCGAGATCATCTCCTCGTAAGACTGGCGCCTTCTGATAACCTTGAACGTGTCGCCAGAAACGAGCACCTCCGGAACAAGCGGCCGCGAATTGTACGTCGAACTCATAGCGGCACCGTACGCCCCGGCACTCATCACGGCGAGCAGATCGCCCGCTTTGACCGGGGCGATATCTCTGTCGCGCGCAAGAAAATCGCCCGATTCGCATATTCCGCCGACGACGTCGGCCCGCGTTTTCTCATGCCCATGATTCGGTTCGGCGACGGGAACAATCTCGTGGTACGAGCCGTACATGGCCGGCCTTACGAGATCGTTCATCGCGGCATCTACCACCACGAACGTTTTCTCATAGCTTTGTTTGACGTAGAGCACGCGGGTCAGCAGAATGCCTGCGTTCCCGACAATGGATCTGCCGGGCTCCAACAGTATGGTGCAGCCTGCATCCCGTGCATAGGGGGCTACGGTGTCAGCATACTTCTCGTAAGAGAGGGGTTCCTCGTCGTTGTACCTGATGCCGAGCCCGCCGCCCAGATCAATGTAGCGAATATCAATACTCCGTTCTTTCAGTTCTCTAACCGCTCCGGCGAGCCTCGAGACGCACTCCTCAAACGGGGCAACATCCAGCAGCTGCGAGCCCAGATGCGCGTGAATTCCGACCACCTCGAGGTTGTCCGCGCGTGCGGCAAACTCGTAACACGCCATCGCACGGTCTATCTGAAGGCCGAATTTGCTCTCCTTCAAGCCCGTTGCCACATACGGGTGCGTCTCGACCGGTATGTCCGGGTTCAGCCTTACCGCTATTGGCGCTTTTCGCCCGGCGCGTTGTGCGACCGCGTTGAGCAGATCGAGTTCCTGCTCGGAATCCACGCAGAACATGAGAATGTCGCTGTCGAGAGCGTAGTCGAGTTCAGCCTCGGTCTTCCCGTTTCCATTGAACACTATTTTGTCGCCGGGAACGCCCGCCGTGAGAGCGCGGTACAGTTCACCTCCCGAAACCACCTCTGCGCCTGCGCCCTCGCGCGCCAGGACTCGGCTCACGGCCACGTTGGGATTGGCCTTCAGCGCGAAACAGATGATATGTTCGATTTCGCTCAACGCTTCGTCCAGACGACGGTAGTGCCGCAGGAATGTGCCCTGACTGTAGAGATAGAGCGGGGTGCCTACCTCGTCAGCTATCCTTGTGACCGGGGCATCTTCGCAGAATAGCATGCTGTTAGAATACTGGAAGTAATGCACGACCCCACCTGAAAAAGCGTCCGTAAGAACGGCGACCTGAATACCGTTCCTCACCACAACCCACGGAATTCGCGGGAACCGCCGTGTTTACAACGGGATACGGCTCAACCGTTTCGAGACTCATTCTAACACCAAGACAGAAGTGATGTCAAATCCTAGAAGACCAGGAAGTTGCCGCGCGGCGTTCCTTGTCGACAACTTGTTGTGGAGTGAATCGATGCTCGAACATTACAAGCGCATCAGTATCGCAATCGTGCAAGACCACACTTTGTTCTAGCGGGTCCAGAGTACAATGTGATATACTGCCAACGGATTTGGGGCAATCGCCTTCTCTTGCCAGACCTGAGCAAGCAATATCGCACGGCTGAAGAAGATGTTGATTGGTTGCTTTTCCGAATAAAATGCACGAATTCGGTGTATGTATAACGAGTGTCAGGTCCACGCAGTTGAGTCTTCCATCTATGGACAGTGCCATTGTTCGAGTGGAGAGCCCGCCACATCTGCAACGTCGCGGAGGGCGCTCCAGATCATAGAAGGGCAGAAGTCTCGGTGAGAGCCTGACAGGCTACGGGTAATGTTCGTTTTGTGAGGTGGGACGGAGTTGAGAGAGGAGAAGCGAAAGATGAGCAAGACAAGACGAGGTGTCCGGTGTGTTGCGTGGTTTTTGGTAGCGACAACGTGTCTTCTCGGTGCCGCTGATGCTTCCGCGCGCGGCGGTCTGGAACAATACTTGCCGGAAGATACGTTCGTGTACATTTCCGCTAACGATCTGCCGTCGTACCGTCAGAAGTTCGAGGGGACAGCTCTGTACGACATTGGGCAGGAGCCGTCTGTCAGGCGGGTAATTGACGGTATCAAGGAACAGGGGAGGGAGAGAGCCGAGCAGGAACTCGGGCTGTCCCTGGAGAAGATCGGCAGCATCTTCTCCGGCCAAATAGTATTTGCCCTCACGCAACTGGACATCGAAGCGGAGAAGATTGGCGCTGTCCTAGTTGCGGATATTGAACCGGACAAAGCGGAAACGCTGAAGAAGCTGCTGCCCGCAATCGAGGTGAGGCTCCGTGGGCAAATGCCGCTGAGCGAGAAGCAAACCAGCACCTATAGCGGGCTGGAGATCACGATGTATGCCGTCGACGGCATGCAGGTCTGCTATTGCTTCCCGAGAGACAAGTTCGTGCTGAGCGCCGGCACTTCCGGACGCGAGGCAATGCAGTCGTTATTGGACAACCTGGCCAGTCCGCCGCGCGCCTCTCTCGCGACTTCGCCTGAGTTTCGCGCTATCTCTGCAAAGATAGGCGCGGGGAGCGAGAGTTTCAGTTTCTTCAATCTAGAGAAGTTGATGGATCTCATCATCAAGTCTTCACCGAATGAGGATGTGCCGCAGATAATCAACGCGCTGGGTCTGATGGGCCTGAAATCAGCTGGGTTAAGCTCGGCAATTGTCGATAAGGGGTTCAGGGACGTCATGTACATTCACGTGCCGGGCGAGCGTCGAGGGGTGATGAAACTCTTCGGGACCCGATCGAACGTGACGGAAATGCTGCGATACTTCCCGGAAAACGTTTCTTCGGTAAGCTCATTCACGCTCGATTTCGCAGGATTGTGGCAGGAATTCCTGTCTACCGTAAGACAGATGGATCCGGCTGGGGCCGAGGATATTGCGGAAGTCGTCGCCGAATTCGAGCGCGAGTTGGAGTTGAGCGTCGAGAGAGACATTTTCGGCATGTTCAGCGGACCGATCGCGGTCGGGATGTCCGGTGCACCAATACCACTCCCACAGATTCTCGTTGCCGCGAAGGTGCGTGAGGGCGCTCGGGCCGAGGAGATGATCGGGAAACTGCTGAGCCTCTCGGGAGCGCCACCTCCCACGGAGACGGAATACTCGGGACACCGGATATTCTCCATATCTATGCCCGGAGCTCCTATCATGCCGAGTTACACGGTCTACCAGGATTGTCTGCTGGTCTCGATCAGCCCACAGGTCCTCCAGTCAACGTTGTCACAGCTCACGTCGCAGTCGCGGTCGGCCGCCGACAACCGCAGTGTGAAAGAGGCTCTCGGGCACGTCCCGAGACCGGATACCGCGTTCAGCTACTCGGATATCGCGACCGGTTTCACGACAATGTATATGGGATTTATGCCGCTGTTGCACGCGGCGCAGGAGAAGATACCGATAAACTTGGCTGAGCTCCCGCCGGCACAGGATATCAGCAGGCACCTTTTCCCGGCGGTATCGAGCACGACAGTTGACGCCGAGGGAATTCGGAGCACCTCATACGGTCCGTTCGGCGGAGCGTCGTTGCTTGGCGTTGGTCCGACTGGCCCCGCCGCGGCGGGCGTTGGCGCAGCTATCATGCTGCCTGCACTAGGCAGGGCGAGAGAGGCTGCGCAACGCGCCTCCTGCCAAAACAACCTCAAACAGATGGGGCTCGTGTTCAAGATGTACGCCAACGAGAGCAAAGGCGAGAAGTTCCCGGTGATAGACGACAAGCGAGGTAATCTCGCGCCGGAAGGTGACGCGATCTTCCCGGAATATCTGACCGATCTCAATGTCCTGCGTTGTCCTTCCGACCCTGAGTCTCAGCCTATCAGAAGGCCTCAGACACCGGACGAGATCAACGACGAGAGCTACTTCTACCTCGGTTGGGTAGTCACGACGGAGGAAGAAGGGTTGGCGCTGCTGGACGCGTACGAGTCTCTCGACCTCACGCAGCGCGACGAGGATATCGAGGTGGCCGCTGGGAAAGGCAGCGTTGGCGGCGACGTGATCTTCCGGTTGCGCGAGGGGATAGAACGGTTCTTCATAACGGACATTAACAACCCGGCAGGTTCCGCAGTGATGCAGAGCAGTATTCCTATCATGTGGGACCGGCCCGGACACCATTTGCCGGGCGGCGCGAACGTGCTGTACATGGACGGTCACGTCGAGTTCGTCAGGTATCCCGGCGAGTTCCCCATGACCGTGCGGTTTATGGAGAGGTTGGAGGAGGTATCGGCCAGGAAAGCGGCCCAATAGACATAGGTATGAGAGCCGACGGCGGATGTCGTGATGGAACCTCTTGCGCTCTCGTGGCGATAGTGTAGGTGGTGGTTCCATGTGAAACGGGGCGTTTTGTGGCCTGCTCAGTGTTGACCGAAGCAGCGCTGTGTGGTAGTCTGTTGGGGACGGTTCCATAATGGTTGAAGGAGGGTGACGCATGAAGTGGCAAACGTTGGTATGTGTGATGTTGTGCGGGTTGGTGCTTTCCGGATGCGTGGTAGCTCTTGGCACAAAGCAATATTCCTGCCCGTTTGAGGATCAGCACGAGGGTTTCGAAGAGCTTGAAATGCATGAAGGGGAGTTCCCCGGTGAGCAGGAGGCACATCTCGAGGAGCGCATGAGAGAGATGGAGATGCGCGCTGAACAGCTCAATGAGATGGAGAGGCATCTTTCCGAGCGGGCTGAAGAGCTTGAGAGAAGGGCGGCAGAGCTCGAGGAGAGTGAACAGTAGGCGGACGGCGATAGGCCGCGTCTTTCCCGCATCCCACACGTACTATTCGTGACAGCCGTGCAGACGCAGGGCCAATCCTGTGCCATCAAGAATACTGCACCAGCGGCACGTGCGCCTTGATCCGTGCATCCACACCCTGATACCATCCCCTTGCGGAGAGAGGATGTTCCAGCAGCGGCACGAACAGGGATACCGATATGGGTACTGAGATGTGTTTATCTGACAGGTTCTTTGCGCGCGGCCGGGAGTTTCTCGGTGTCCGATACCCGTTCATGTGCGGTGCGATGACGTGGGTCAGCGACCCGACGCTTGTTGCAGCGGTGGGTAACGCGGGCGGGTTCGGCTGTCTCGCCGGCGGCAACATGCCCGTGGATATTCTGGAGCAGCAGATCGCTGAGACACGCGGTCTCACGGACAAACCGTTCGGCGTGAACCTCATCACAATTGCACCCGCATATAAACAGCAGGTCGAGCTTGTCAAGAAGGTGACTCCGCCGTTCGTGATTTTTGCAGGCAGCATAGCTCGCGAAAGGGAGATAAAGGTCGCCAAGGAGGCGGGGGCAAAAGTCCTCTGTTTCGCATCGACCTATTCTATCGCGAAGCGTATGTTGCGCTACGGCGTGGACGCGCTGATTCTCGAGGGTATGGAAGCCGGCGGGCACGTCGGCCACGTCAGCCTCATCGTGCTCCTTCAGCAGGTGCTGTTCGAGATCCCCGACGTGCCGGTATTCGTTGCCGGCGGTATCGCCGCAGGAAGGATGTGCGCGCACCTGTTCCTCATGGGCGCTGCGGGAGTGCAGATGGGCACTCTGTTCGCCGTCGCCGAGGAAAGCTGTGCGCATCCCGATTTCAAGAAGGCGTTTCTTCGCGCCAAAGCCCGCGACGCGGTATCCACCCCGGCGTTCGATAGCCGACTGCCGGTGGTGGCGGTTCGCGCCTTACGCAACAAGGGCATTGACGAGTTCGGCCGACTTCAGCTCGAACTCATCAAGCAACTCGACGAGGGAACCATCCACCGCCCCGATGCGCAGCAGCAGGTCGAGGAGTTCTGGATAGGCGCGTTGCGCAGCGCCGTTATCGACGGCGACATATCGGCAGGTTCCCTCATGGCGGGCCAGTCCGTCGGGCTGGTCGACAGAGTTATGCCCATCAAGGACATCATAGAGGAACTCGTGCAGGAAACCGAAGCCGAACTCCAACGCGTGCACGATGGGATTATAGGCTGACGGCCTGACCCTTCCGCACCGCTTTGCGCGACTCTGGCCCACCTAATTCCATCCTCTTAGCTAGATACATTGCGACCTAAAGGGCATTTTGGCAAGCGCAAGCCAAAGCAAAAGCAGTTCAAACTGATCGATTTCTGCATTAGCCGTCATATACCTCTATAAGAGGGTGTTTCTAGATATGGCCGGTGGTCCAGGAGGATCGACAGATGAGAAAGAGACGAGTTATCATAGAGTTGTTTCTATACCGTTGTTTGCTCCGGCGACAGGAATGGACGAGGGCACAGTTTCTAGTTGCAGTGCTTTTCGCAGCGCTCACTATTCTTGGCGCTTCTTTGTGCACGGCAGGCATCGGGGACTCCGCGAGAGCTTGGGCGGCTGAGTCGGGAAGTGAGATGAATTTACCCACACCCGAGGAGTTGATGGCGCTCATTGACGCGAGTGAGGAACGAATCAAGACGTTTGAGGCCAGAATCAATATCACTAGCTTCAAGATCATCAATGGTGCGCCAGAGCCCGAGCCTTCGGTACGGGTGCAGAGAACGGCCCGAATGGCAGGGGATCGCGTCTACGTGCGAAGTGTCAGGACAGAATACAACAGGAAAGTTGGCGACAAGGTACTTGACGAATCTGTCACAGATAGGGCTTATGTAGACTCCCCCAAATGGTCCAAGTGGCTGTGCGCTGATCCCAGCCATCGGCCTCACGCGATCATCAAAGCGGAACCAAGCGGTCCGGCGACAACGCCGGTTACGGCCCTCTATGGAGACAAGAACATGTACCGCGGATGGGTGCTCCAGGAGACAGCCACAATCACCCGAGACGACCGTGGGTACTACATTCTCAAGAACACGCCTCGCGAAGCCCCGGATACTGTGTTGACGTTTACCGTTGATCCCACGAGAGGATACATTCCAATCGAGAGCCGTGTGACCCACACGGATGGGAGGCTCCTCGGCGCCGTGAAGTGCAGTGATCTCCGTGAGATTACGGATGGTATCTGGCTGCCTTTCAGGTTTACCAAAGAGCTGCGTTCCAATGGCCCTCCTGGCCCTTCGGGCTGGGGGGAAGGGGAATTCAGTCGGTACGTGGTGGACGAAATGCACGTCAATACCGATATACTTGAACACGTCAATACCGATATACTTGAAGCTGACGTCGATATCGAGTTTCCCGAAGGTACAAAAGTCGACAACAGGATATCACCGCGGCGCAGCTTGTGGAGGCGCATGCTCAGCACCCTGACGAGATGAAGGGATGCACCCTGACGAAGAAGCAGATTAGTTACAGACAGAGGAAAGGCGAACGCCTAACCAAGCGCTCCAGCGGACTAACGCCGCTGAGCTTTGATCGTTAGGCTGGAAGCCAAGGAGAGCGCGCGCTTGTATGTAAACGCGCATACGGGCACCACGGGAGACGGAGAGTTGGCGGCACCCACAGGACGTGTGATCATGCGGATGACAGGGTTATGTTGGACACTCGTCTGTATGCTTCTGATTCCCTTGGGCTGTGCGCCGGTAGGGGATAAGGCCAAAGTCATTGAGGACAAGAGCAACGCTGATCTCATATCGGCAGAACTCGCCAAAATCAGCGACAACGCTAAGTTGGTCTCTACAGTAGAGGCCGATTTTGTTGTCACTTGGGTCTATGAGCTCAACCACAACGACACCGTCGGCATGACGAGTTACGAGGGAACCTATCGTTTTGAAGATGGAAAGGCCGTGTTCGAAGGCGATTCGTATGCTATGACGGATGATAGAAAGCCGACATCATGGTGGAGTAAGAAGGCGTTTGACGGCGAAATCTATCGCACTCTCATGCGCGACGGGGACACCGATCGTCTGTCGGGGACTATTCAGCGGGAAGTGGGCACTTCAATCGCTGCTGACCTCAGTCCGCACGCCCTCCTCGGTCGTTCGGTAATCACCGAAGGCTCATACACATTGCCCGAGGTGATTGAAATCTTGGACGATGTGGCAGTTGTCAAACGGGATAGAGAAATCGACGGTCACTGGTGCGTGCAAGTGGCGGGGAAAGCTCCGGTAGGCATTATAGGCAGTCAGGAGTCCCTTCGTCTTCCTGTCAAACTGTGGCTCGACCCGGACCGCCAATACCGCCCGCTACGAATCGAGCAATATCGAGACGACAAAGCAGAAAAACTGCACTCTGTGATTGAGAATAAGCTGGAACATATCAATGGTGTTTGGCTCCCGGTTGCGGCCGAACAGAAGTGGTACGGCCGGATAGATAAAGATGATACTTCTGATGAACCTCAAATTGGAGTTATAGCGCATCAGCGGATTAGTGTAAGGAAATGGCGCACGCCTCCTGACATTGATGATGCTGTATTCACCGTGCAATATCCGCCTGGTTGCGCGGTTTGGGACGATATACGGCAGATAGGATTTGTCGTCGGGCGGGAGGACAAGCGAACGCCTAACCGCTCGCTGCACCAGACGGACTGATGCCCGCTGGTGAGCTCGATAACGTTAGGCTGAGACGGTGGAAGCCAGAAAGATGAAGGAAACGCCGTTGGTTATCCTGTCGCTCCTGATGCTCCGGGCGGGCACCTTTCCGGTGGCTGACTCCACTAGAATAGCGCTGTGGCACAGGGGACAGACCGATAGGTTAGGGTGATTCTTCAGTCAAGCGCAATCGTGCAAGGCGCATAGGAGAACTAAGATGAAAAGCAGAGTACTTCGCGGTGTTGCCAGCTACTGTGTGTGGGGAATTCTCTTATTGTCACCGGTGTTCGCGGAACCCTCCGATGACGCAGAGCAGGTGCGAGATACCCTCATAGTCCGGACAGAGCAGATCAACAGTCTGAGGCTCCAATACACGCTAAGGGGTCCGAAGAACGATCACGCATGCGACTTTCGGTTCTCTGATCGCAACTGTTATTTCTTCCAGGACTCGGAACTGGACAACAATGAGCATCGGCTGCACGCGGTGGCGTTCCTCAACGGAGTCGTCACCGCCCTTGAGGGCGGCGACGCACCTGATCGGCTCTCAGGAGGTATTATGGGCTTCCAGGAGCAGCTGCTTGTTGCTGATGGTGAGTTCCATCCCTTGCATGTCTTGGGTTACTACAGGGGGATACCGTTGTCAGAAAGACTATCTTCCGGCGCCGTCTACTTGCGGGAACGCAATGGGCAGAAGGTGCTGTGCCACGTTGACCTGGATAGGGGCGAACGGATGGACCTGTACCTGGATAGCCAGTACAGGATTACGCGCATGGATAAGGGGGTACTGCCCTCCCGTGAAATCATGCAGCAGTACCTGACGCGCCGAGACGGTGATATCCTCGACTTGTATGACGTTTACAAAACGCTGGAGTTGAGTAACTACAGGAACATGGGCGGCATCGATTTCCCGTTGAAGGCGGTCAGCAGGACATATAGCACCGCGCACGGCCCTGCTCCCGCGATGATGGCTCGTCTGGTAGAGCAGTTGAAAGCGGGAGAGATTGATGCCCTTGAGATGCGTGTGCAGCAGTTCACAAAGGTTCCCGAGACGCTCTTCACGGTATGGACTGTCGTGATAGACCCGGAGACCCTTGAACTGAACTGTGTGCTTACTGACGACAACTTCGAGATCGAATTCCCACGAGGTGCTCGCGTGCTCGATCGTATCCTGGGTACCAGCTTTACGGTCGAGGGACCAGTCCGCGACGAAGGAGAGGACGCCCAGAACGCGCTGGCAGGCCTCGCCGATTCCTCTATTGAGGGGAAGGTCACAGAGACAGACGGACAGCCCGCAGTCGGCGCACGCGTCAGTTGCAGCGGCCCGGCGACCGGATACCGCTCGACAACGGCAGACAAGGCGGGACGCTACAGGTTGGAGGAGCTGGCGGATGAGCAGCTTGAGGTGTACTTTCACTACAACAGTCTGGACGGCTATCGCGGTGCTCGTCATGTAACAGCGAGGGCGGGAGAGCAACACTTGGACACTGTTCTCGAGGAAATGGTCAGCGGTCTCAGCGATGAAGAGCGCGAAGCGAGACGGCTCGTCGGGAAACAGGCACCCGAACTTGACGTAGCGCATTGGGTGAGAGGTGAGCCAGTTAGTCTGGCGCCGTTGCGAGGCAGGATAGTTGTGCTGGCATTTTGCGAAGGCGCACGTGAGAAGCATGCCCATCTGGTATCTTCACTCAACAAGCTGATAGACGAGTACTCAGAATCAGAGGTGGAGATTATCGTGGTACTCGCTTCTGACGCGGAAGCGGATGCGCTAAGGCGGTTCGTCTTCGACCGGTCCGTCAAGTACCGTGTGGCGCTCGACAAGCCTGTGGAGAGATACAGAGGTGCGACGTTCGAGAAGTACAAGGTGAAGAGAATTCCCTCATTGTATGTTATGGACGCCGAAGGCAGGGTAAGGTACCAGGACATCCCGCTGGAAGCGGTGGGGGAAGCGGTAAGAGCGTTGCTGGGCGAAGATTAGGTTGAGCGGGCTTCAAGGAGGCGGTGTCTAATGATTCGACGAAGCGCGTTTGTAAGCTCGCTGCCATGAAACGGGGGCCCCCGCCCCGGAGACGGGGCGGGGGTATGTATGGGGAGGTATCAGGAGGCGGATTCGAGCCGCTTCAGGGCGTTACTCGCTGCCTCCCGGACGTAGGGGTCTGTGTCTTTCTTCTCGGCGCGGCGGATGACGGCTTTGACGCGTCGTGACGGCTCTTTGAGAGTAGCTAAACCGAGGATGGCCTCGCGTCTCATCAACGGGTCCTCGTCGTGGAGCGCCACGGCAAGTGCGAATTCGATATCCTCAGGTTTGGCCTTCTTGTCGTCCGAAACCCTGCCCGGCCACGTTTCCTCGACCACAGCATCAATTCTCCTCAACTTATCCCCGAACTTATCCACGAATTCCTCCAATGAAACGTAGTAGTCTACCCATCGCCGGTACTTCCTATCATCATCTTCCGCGAGATATAGCGAAGTGATGGCCCTCTCAAGAAACCGTTTGTCTCGACTCTCGTAGCCGCTCTGTATCGCGTGTCCTACGAGTGCTTGCAACGTAGACTCGCGGCCCTCCGCCATTCGCGCACCGAGAATCACTGCCGCTTCATAAGCCCGAACGGCCTCCTCAACCTTTCCTTCAGCGTAAAGCCTGTCACCTTCAGCCCTTAGGGCACGACCAACGTTGCGGAAAGGGCTGAGATGGCCGAGCTCGTCGTCGTACGCGGTTAAAGGAAGCAGCCTTTGTTGCTTGCCAGTCAGCTCCAGCATGAAGACTTCCGTACCGAAGTCGCACTCTTTCCGCCGCGCACCTTCCTTAGCCAGCTCGAGCAGCGGCGGCAGCACCTCGCCCTCAGGCCAACGCACCCCGCGACCACCGGGCGGGTAGTACTCGCGGAGAATCTCGACATACTGTTCCGCCGCGTTGCCCGGTTCGGTCGGGAGGGAGGATACTACGTCGCGCCAGCCTATCCTGGGCTCGATGAAGGAAGGGTCATAATCCGCCGGCATTTTTACCGCTGGAGGGAGGAGACCGGTCACGACAAGGCCTACAGTCACGGCAGCAACAACAACTAGCCAGCGCGCTTTCACGGTGTACTCCTCCCACGCAGGTTTCCGACTGCCCCGAGGTCCATTTCCTATAGTAACAATGGCCGAAACGAGCGAAACCGATCAAACGAATTTCACCCGGCGGGAGGTGCCTGTCAGGGCGGTTCGTGAGCCGGCCCTGCGTTTGACATGGTTCGGGGGCTGTGTTAGGATTGCAACGTCGCATGGGCTTGGCAGATAGACCGTTTCAGCAGGGGTCTATGTGCGCGGTGTAACTGGTGTTGTATCTGCCGAACACGGGTGAGCATCTACTCGGAGAAACTGGTCGCAATGACCCTCGCCAATAATGACGGCCTGTTGCATGTCAAGGACCTCCGTACGCATTTTTTCACCGACCGAGGTGTGGCGCGGGCGGTTGATGGGGTCAACGTCGACGTGTCGCGCGGGCAGACCGTCGCGCTTGTAGGCGAGAGCGGGTGCGGCAAAACCGTAACGGCGCTTTCCATAATGCGGCTCGTGCCGGACCCGCCGGGGAGAATTGTCGCGGGAAAGGCGATCTTTGACGGTCGTGACCTGCTGACGTTGTCCGAAAGGGAAATGCGTAAGGTTCGCGGGAAAGAGATCGCCATGATCTTCCAGGAGCCGATGTCATCCCTTAACCCGGTGTTTCGCGTGGGCGATCAGGTTGCGGAGGCGATTCTGCTGCATCAGAAGGTCGGTAGGAAGGAGGCTCGTGAGCGTACCATCGAGCTCTTTGTCAAGGTCGGAATACCGGCGCCGGAGAAACGCGTGGACGAGTACCCGCACCAGATGAGCGGCGGCATGTGCCAGCGCGTGATGATCGCGATGGCGTTGTCGTGCAATCCGTCGCTGCTAATCGCCGACGAACCTACGACCGCTCTCGATGTGACTATCCAGGCTCAGATATTGGCGCTGTTGCGCCAGTTGCAGAAGGAATTCCAGATGTCCGTTCTGCTGATCACGCACGATCTCGGTATCGTAGCTGAGACGGCGGATTACGTCGCGGTGATGTACGCGAGCAAGATCGTGGAATGGGGTTCTTGCACCGGACTGTTCCGCGACCCGCTTCATCCGTACACGGTCGGGTTGTTCCGGTCGCTCCCTGCGCTTCAGGGCGAGAGAAAACGGCTGCACGTTATACCGGGTACAGTCCCCAGCCCGCTGGATTTCCCGTCCGGCTGCAAGTTTCATCCACGGTGCCCTATCGCCGAGGACAGGTGCACGACGGATGAGCCGGAACTTCAAGACATCGTTGATGGCCGGCGTGCTGCGTGCTGGTTCGCCGGCAAGGAGAAACTGTAGGATGCGCTGAGAGGACAGCAGCGAAGTCACCCTGAGCGAAGCGAAGGGTCTCCTCCTGCGACATCACAGATTCTTCGCTGCGCTCAGAATGACAGTTTGGCTGAGTGCACGCTGTATCGGGAGTTGGAAGTACATGGCAGAAAACGATCGGATGCTGCTCCGAGTGGAGAACCTGAAGAAGTATTTTCCCGTGAGGCACGGCGTCTTCTCGCGCGTGACCGGTTACGTTCGCGCCGTGGACGACATCTCGTTCGAGGTACGCGCACGCGAGACGTTGAGCCTCGTGGGCGAGAGCGGCAGCGGCAAGACCACCACGGGCAGGACTATTCTGAGATTGATGGAACCTACCGAGGGCACGGTCCATTTCGACGGTACTGACGTTCTCGGGTTACGGGGCAGAGAGTTGCGGGCGTTGCGACGACGGATGCAGATTATCTTCCAGGACCCGTACGGTTCGCTCAACCCGAGGATGACGGTCGGTGCGATGGTGGGCGAGCCGCTCGTCATACACGGGCTCGTTCCGAAAAGCCGGCGACGGGACAGAATTGTGGAGATTCTCGAGCTTGTGGGGCTCGAGGCGGAGCACATGGGCCGGTATCCGCACGAGTTCAGCGGAGGCCAGCGTCAACGCATAGGTATAGCGCGTGCACTGGCTGTGGAGCCTGAACTCATCGTCGCGGATGAACCGGTAGCGTCGCTTGACGTGTCTATCCAGGCGCAGATACTCAATCTGCTGGAGGATCTGCAGCAGAAGCTCGGTTTGACTTATCTGTTTATCGCGCACGACCTTAGCGTTGTGCGACATATCAGCGACGAAGTCGCGGTGATGTACTTGGGCAGGATAGTGGAACGGGCTCCGGTGGACGAGCTGTTCGCGAACCCGCTGCACCCGTACACCGTTGCGTTACTGTCTGCGGTTCCGGTGCCCGACCCGGCCGTGAGATCAGAACATGTTCCGCTCGAGGGCGATATTCCGAGCCCGATCGATCCGCCATCCGGCTGCAGGTTTCATACACGCTGCCCCAGGGTTATGCTGCAATGCAGCGAGATCGAACCGGTTCTTGAGAGGATGGGTGGTGGCCTGCATTTCGTGGCCTGCCACCTCCACAATCATCGGTCAAAGGAGACCCAATAGATGCTGAATCAAACGGAAGAGCAACAATCTATAATGAACCGACCGAAAAAAGTCCGCAGATGGCCATGGTTCCTGCTTGGAGCCGTATGTACGGTGTTTCTTGGTTTCCTCTTCATCATCCTAATCGTGGCGGCCATCGTGTCGAGCATCGGGGCGCCCGTGCCGGAACCGGTCGAACGGGGAACGGTCATGGAAATCAGTCTGGGCGGTGTGCTTGCAGAGAAGCCCTCTATGAGTGTGATGGAACAGTTGGGTAAGACTGCGGGGAGCTCACTTTGGGATGTCCGCCGTGCGCTTGAGCGCGCGAAGAACGACGATAAGATCGTCGCGGTGAAACTCACCGTGCTGCCGCTTCGTGCCGGGTGGGCATCAGTTGCCGAGCTGCAGTCGTACCTCGACGCGTTTCGCTCGTCCGGGAAGCCCATCTACGCCTATCTCGGCGGGGACTACGTCGGGGAAAAAGAGTACGCCGCGGCCTTGGGCGCCGACAAGATCCTGGTTCCGCCCGGCAGCGCCATGTTCATTGACGGTCTTCGGGCGGAGGCTGTGTTCTGGCGCGGGACGCTTGACAAGTTGAAGATAGTCCCGGATGTGCTTGCACTGAAGGAGTATAAGTCCGCTGGCGAGATGTTTGAACGAACGGAGATGAGCGGGCCTTTCCGTGAATCGCTAACGAGCTTGCTCCAGGACACTCAGGACTGGTTCGTGGAATCCGTTGCGAGCCGACGGTCGACGGACGCTCAGGCGGTGCGAGCGCAGATCAACAAGGGGCTGCTGACCGCCGATGAGGCGAAAGCCGCCGGCTGGATTGACGCGGTGGGATACGATGATGAGCTTGAAGCGAAGATCCAAACGGCAACGGGTATACAGAAGTACAAGCGGGTTAGCCACGCCGACTATCTGTGGCGCGCGGGACAGAGACCGTCGCGCAGGCCCAGGCTGGCTGTGGTGTTCGCGGAAGGACTCATTGTTGCCGGCGGGATGGATCAGGGACTGTTTCCACGTCCGATACTCAGCGGCCCTCGGATTGCAGCAGCCATAGAGTCGGCTGCGAAAGACAAAGATGTCAAAGCCATTGTGTTCCGCATCAACAGCGGGGGCGGCTCCGCGACCGGTTCGGACCAGATCTGGCGAGCGGTTAAGAACGCGCGCAAACCGATCGTAGCATCAATGTCGGACGTGGCAGGATCCGGCGGATACTGGATCGCCATGGGAGCGGATAAGATAATTGCGCAGCCGCAGACCATTACCGGCTCAATAGGTGTTGTCTCGCTCATGTTCAATTTACGCGGATTCTACGAGCTTCTGGGAGCCAACGTTGATGACGTGACGCTCGCCGATAACGCCGGCATGTTCAGCGCGTTTGAGAACCTGTCCGAAGAACAGCGCGCCACGCTGATCTCGTGGATGGAGGTTGTTTACGAGCAGTTCAAGCAGAAGGTGGCCACGGGAAGGGACCTTAGCCTGGACACAGTCGAGAACATCGCAAAAGGGCGCGTATGGAGCGGCAAGCAGGCGCTTGAACACAAACTGATCGACGGACTCGGCGGGATTGAGATGGCGATCAGCGAGGCAAAACGGCTTGCCGGGATACCGCAGTCCGAGGAGGTCGAACTCGACGTATACCCGAAGCCGAGAACATTGCTTGAGAGGTTTTTCGCGCAAGGGATGCCCGTTGCGGCGGTAAAAGGCTTGGACCCGGCGCAACTCGCCCGCTTATTCCCCGGCGGCCACATTTCGGAACAGCTGTTGCGGGACCTCGCGACGCCGCGACCTCTGGCGCTTGCACCGACCATCGAGATACAGTGAGGGGCTTTGCGCGGCGTTCCAATACATCCTGTTGCCAGTTAATTGGTTGCGGGATCACTCCAGTTTCGCTCCATGCCACGGGCAGAACTTCCAGGCGCCGTTGAGCTTCTCTCCATCAACCGGGCACGTCTTTGGCGGGAGGAGCGAGCCCAGCGGCAACCGCCATTTGAACTCTTTGCCCTCCATTCTCAAGGAGAAGGCGCCCTCTTTCTTGGCATCCGCGATCTGCTTGCCGCTCTTGGCCTTGCCCGGGAAGACGAAGAAATGCATGTTCTGCCCGACCGGACCGAGCATGTTGGAGAGGACCGGTCTCATCATTGAGAGAAAGCTCTGCGTGTCCGGATCGATATCCTGAGCATTCAGCGGCCGATACGTGTTTCCCTGATCATCCACAAGCTGCATCGAGGCTCGCATCGCGGCCTCGCTGGTGTATGTGATTCCGCCAAACGACCCGATCTGGCCGTCCACAGCCACCACCACCGTGTAGGGGCGAAGCGTTTTCAAGAGTTCCTGTACGTCAGCTTCCGTCGCGGCGGGATTCTGTGCAGCGGAGACTGCCCAGAACTCTTCAGGGATCCACCATACCATAGTCATCTCATCCGCTTTCTGGGACAGCTTCTGTGTCTCTTGAGTTAGCGCTGTGATATCTACCTGTGCGCTCTGACACAGACCCGACGTCAGATGCAAGCCAAACAGGAGAAGGCAGACTAGTCCAGTCAACCGTTTCGGATTCCTTCTTGTCACCTTCGCTGACTTTTTCATTCTCCACCTCCTATTCAATATTGACCCTTTTCAATACGATCGACACGCCGCACCCCGCACGCGCGGGCCGCCTCATATCCCAACAATCTCATGTTACTGAACGTGTGCCGGAATGTCAAACGGAGTCGGCGGAAACGTGCTGGTCAGGCGCTGGCGTGTTCAAGAAGGGTTCGAGTTTCTGACGGCAATAAGCCGCACGCGTAAGGGCTGCCACTTAACGAGGCGACGACTGAATGATGTGTAAGACGCCGCTTCCCCCGAGGGTCGTGCGTGCCTCAGCTCGATTCGACAAGCGATTCGACGGTGCTCACGAGCGAGTCGACGCCAAGCCCCTGTTCATCGAACAAAGCATCGGATTTGCCCGAACTCCCGTACGCGCTGACGCCCATCTTACGGAACTTGACGGTGAGACCGTTTTCCGCCAGCACGTTCGCTACGATGCTCCCGAGACCGGTCCGCACGTTATGGTCCTCGTAGGTTACGATCGCTCCCGTTTCCGCCGCAGCTCGCAAGGCTTCAACGTCCGGATCCGTCAGGCAAGAAATATTGAGTACACGGACCTTGTACCCCTTCTCCGCCAGGACATCGGAAGCATTCACTGCGCGGTACATCATTGTTCCTGTGGAAATGATGGTGGCGTCGTTGCCCTCGCGGACGACATCGGCTTTCCCGTATCGAAAAACGTATCCGTCCCCGAATATCGGGGTTCCATCTTGACCCGTGATCACGGGAAGCTTTGACCGCCCCATGGGTATGAAGAAAGATCCGGGCTCGCCGGCAATGTACCGCACCGCCCTATCCGTCTGGTTGGGGTCGGCGGGAACTATGATCTTGAACCCGAACAGGTTGTTGATGAGCGCGATGTAGTCAATACACTGATGCGTCCTACCGTCTTCCCCGACATCGAGACCGTTGTGCGTGCACACGAGCTTGAGGGAGGCACCGTTGATAGCATTCAAGCGTTCCTGGTTGTACGTTTCATCAACGCCGAACACTCCAAAATCCGAGAAGAACGTCAGGATGCCCTCTATGGAAAGCACGCCGGCAATCGTAGCCGTATTGTGTTCCTGTATTCCTCCCTGGAAAAAGTGGTCCTCCCAGACGGCGGCGAAATCCCCCGTCTTGACCGAAGCAGCAAGGTCACAGTCGAGCACGGCGATCGGCGCGCTGCCCTTACGCGCGGAGTTAAGCTCGGCGAGTTCTTTCATTACCCGCCCGTATGCGCTTCTGTTGTCTACCTTGTCCTCTGGCGAATAGGTATGGGGTTCTCCCACGTCGACGGTGACGACGCAGGGTGTTAACTCATCAGGAGGACTAGGTTTGATGCGAGCCTTCATCTCCTTGTACTTATCCAGGTCATCTTCGAGGCCGAGCTCTTTCAGCGCGGCACGACATTGGTCCTCTTTCAGTGCCGCACCGTGATACTGTTCGTCGTTCTCCATGAAGGATACGCCCTTGCTCATTACCGTGCGAGCAATTATCGCCACCGGACAGTCCTTGTTCTCGACAGCTTTCTTCAAGGCACTGTAGATCTGCCGATGGTCGTGCCCGTCAATCTCGACGACCTGCCACCCGTCTGACAGGAAGTTCTCCTTGATGTTCTGCGGCATCACCGAGTTCGTCTTACCGCTTATCTGAAGACCGTTCAGGTCCACAACCACGGTGATATTGTTAAGTCCGTACTTCTTTGCAAACCTTCGCGCTTCGGTGATCTGTCCCTTCTGCTGTTCACCGTCGCCCATGACGACGAACACCTGGTAGTCGAGCTGGTTGAGTCTTCCCGCCAGGGCGAAACCGCATCCGGCCGACAGCCCTTGTCCGAGGTTGCCGGTGCTCCACTCGACTCCTGGAACGCACCTTTCGACGTGCCCCTCGTACCGGCTTCCGGCCGTGCGGAACGTGCATATAGCCTCATTAATGTCGAAGAACCCCGTCCGACCGAGCGCCGCGTAGACTCCGGGAGACGTATGACCGTGGCTGATGACTATTCTGTCTCTCTCCTTCATTCGAGGCTGACCCGGGTCGACATTTGCGCAGGAATAGAGCACTATATAGATGTCAATACTGGACATTGACCCGCCGGGATGACCGCTGGCTACCAGGGTGGTCATCTTGAGGATGTCGCCTCGGGCCGCTCTGGCGATATCCGCAAACTGTTCCGCCGCTTCGTCCGGAAGGGTTTCTGCGCCGAATCCGCGTAAATCCATTTGCTGTCTCCTCCGATTCTCTCTTCTGAGATTATCCGGTTACTCCGCCTTCACTGAAGCGCCCACGGAAGCCAGATAGTCGTGCCGCGCTGCAAGATGGGCAAACGCCCTCGCGGCACGCCGCGGGGTCGGATAGACTATCACACCCTCGTCGAACAGAGCGAAAATGGCCTCGTTTTGATCCTCATGCGCTGTTGCAAGCACACTAGACGCTACGATTACCGGTTTCCGATACTCATCTATCAGCTTCGCCAGCGTTCTTGAAGTATCCACATCTTGCTCCACGGCTATCGTGGCAAGTTGCTCGTGAAACTCGTTCTCGATGAGCCCCCTGTTCCTGTACATTGCGGCCCATCGCGCGCCGAATCCCACACCGAGCACTATGACTCCGTCGATCTTGTCGGACCGGAGCAATATCTCCGTTGACCTCACCATGCTGCGCTCAACAAAGGCGCCAATCAGGTCGACCGGATTGCCTCTGCTCCAGAACGGAGGCAGAAACGAGTCGAGCTCTTTCAGCACGTTGTCGGAGAAAGAAACCACATCGAGTCCGGAGTCGGCGCACGCGTCGGCGCCCAGGACACCGCTACCTCCGCCAACAGTGACAATTCCGACGCGTCTGCCTCGCGGCAGCGGTTGTCGTGCAAACGCTCCCACAACATCCATCATCTCTTCTATATCGACAACTTCTGTGAGCCCTGCCTGTCTGCACGCGCCGTGGAAGATCTGCCGTGAGCCGCCCAACGCTCCCGTGTGTGACTTGGCAGCGCGTTTTCCGGCCTCGGTGCCGCCAACCTTCAGAACTACTACCGGTTTCTCCTTGTTGACATCACGTGTGACATTTAGGAATCCCCGTCCGTCTTCCAGGCCCTCAATGTAGGTCGCTATGACACTCGTGAGCGGGTCCGCACCGAAATACTCGATATAGTCCTCCATGTGCAGGACTGCTTCATTTCCGGTGCTGACAAACCGGCTCATTCCAAGCCGGTGTTTCACCACGAGACCCATAAGCGTGGCAGCCACATTTCCGCTCTGCGACGCCATCGCTATGTTGCCGGCCTCAGGCTTTACGGCAGGCATCTCGCAGTACAGATTTCTAGGGTGCGGACTGACGACGCCCATGCAGTTCGGCCCGACAAGGAGCATGCCGCTCTCGCGCGCGACTCGGGCCAGCTCCGCTTCGATCCGTGCCCCCTCAGCTCCCAACTCGCCGAATCCCCCAGCGACCACCAGCGCCGCCCTCACGCCTGCCGCGGCGCATTCCTTTAGCACATCGAGCACTCCCCGGGCCGGCACGGTCACCACCGCAAGATCTACCGGTTTCTCCGGAACTTCGGCAATAGTCCTGTACACTTTTAGTCCGAGGATCTCGGACTCGTGGGGATTTACGGGATATACTTTGCCGTCGTAACCGAACTTCACGAGGTTGAACGGCACCTGGAACCCCCATTTCATGGGGGTGTTTGACGCGCCTACGAACGCCACAGACCTCGGCTCGAAAACCGGTTTGAACTTTTCCAGAACATCTGACATTATTGGATTGAACCCCATTTCAAGTTGCTCGTGCCCAACGTCACCGGCGCCGAGCACGTACTGCATCAAGTCGGATTAGGTCAGCCTTTCACGACGAGCGCGTCCACCGCTACCGGCCTTCCGTCCCGCACTATCAGAGGGTTGATGTCGACGCTCAGCACTTCAGCCTCCTCGATCCCGATACGACCGAGATCGATCAGTATCTGTCCAAGCGCGTCCCTATCGACGGCCTTTTCGCCGCGAAAGTCGCCGAGCAGCTTGCGCCCTTTCAGCTCATCCATCATTTCGAGGGCGTCGCGCATCTCTATCGGGGCAACGCGAAACACAACATCACGGACAGCCTCCACAAATATGCCGCCAAGACCGAACATCACGCACGGTCCGAACTGCTCGTCACGAGTGAGACCGCAGATGAGTTCACGAGTTCCGTGCACCATCTCCTGGACGAGAATACCATCGAGCTTACCGGGCGCTCGGTCGGCTATGCGTTGATACGCTTCTCGCGCAGCGTCCCCGTCCCCGACATTCAGCTCGACGACGCCCAGTTCCGTCTTATGGGCCAAACCCGGCCCGCAAGCTTTCAGGACCACCGGGAAACCTATTCGGCGAGCCGCCTCGAGCACATCGTCGAGAGACGCCGCCAGTTCCTCTCTTGCGACCGGTATACCGTATCGCGCCAGCAGCTTCTTCGACGCATGCTCGGAGAGCGCGGTGGCCGCCACAGTCTTCTTATCTTTTGTTTCCATCACGATCAAGCCCGGGAGTTCGTCCAATGGAACAGAAATGAACCGCATCTTCCAGTAGCTGATACCGGATAACCTACGGATTTTAGCAGATTTTCTTCAGTTCATCAAGCTCTTGTTGCGCTTTTGCCAGTTGCACTGGCGGTTCGGACCGGAGGGTACCAGTCCGGCCGCAAATCAGTCTTGCGGATTTTGCTTGACAAAGACCCTCACATTATGATTAAATTACTACAGGAAAAGCAGATCTGTAGTATCCGTGTTCCGGGGGAGGGATCGGAAGCGCACAGGCTGCGTCTTGCGGGGATGTGCGCCATGTCCGCGAAGTGCGACCACAAAGCCCGCAACGTGAATCGGTAGCGGCGCATACACCGACCCGTACGATACGCTTTCAGCAAGTTCCAGTGTGCCGCGGATAGGCATGAAAATGGCACGACACATGACAGTTATGCTCGTATCAAGGGAGCCGGAACTGCTCCGTCCCACCAAGTTTACGCTCGAACGCCAGGGGTTTGCGGTAATACCGGTAGTGCGCGAGCCGCAAATCGCCGGCGACCTTCCAGAGAGCGGGATTGACATCATGGTGCTTGATGTGGCATTCGGTCAAGAGAGAACCAGCGGGATCGTCGGGGAAATCAGGCGCGACCCCCGATTTGCAGAGACGGTGCTCATCCTTTTTTCCAGGAACCGTGCCCAGTTGCAGAGGGCATGTCTTGACCGGGACGTCCTAAAAGATGTGGACGACGTGCTCGTGGAGGTGTTCGACAATTCTGAACTTATTGACCAAGTCAAGTCCGCAGCGCGACGTGTGAGAGTGGGCAGATCCGAGTACAACAGACAGGTCGCCGACTGGAAAGATCCTTACGATGCAAGTACCTTGGACGACCGGCGTGAAGATGAACGGTTCAACATGAACACGCCGGTCATTATCAGAGGGAAGGATCTACTCGGCGAACCTTTTGAAGAGGAAACGTCGATGCTCAACGTTAGCGCCGGCGGCGCATGTTTGAAGAGCGAGCATTACCTCGAGGCCAATACCGCCGTTGAGATAGAGGTTACCGCCCCTCAGGCACCTGGGGGCGACTTCGGGATGAGAGGTGCGGTTGTAAGGATGGATCAGGGTACCGGCAACCATGAGCCGAAAAGGAGAAGGGTCGCGGTCAGGTTCGCTGACGGCGTGAGGCACAGTATTGATTTTCATCTCCTGCTTGCCAAGCTGTCGGGCAAGGGCTGATGAAAGCCCACAACTGATTGACGAAGCAGAAAGGGTCCGGATGAAGAGGAAGCCGCGCGAAGAACCAAGTGAGCCTGTGACGAGCGGGTTGTCGCATACCGAAGCCTTCATCGCGAAGATCACCGAGCTGCTGAAGGAGCGCCTGAATAACGAGACCTACGACGCGACTCTTAAGACTATCGTCGAGCATTGTGAGGATAACTACGATCTCAATCGGGCCGGCGTCGCGGCCGCGAAGGTCGCAGAGAAACACAGTTCCAAGAGCGTGACCCGCAGCCTGTACTTCAAGATATCGGGTGATCTGTACAGGATGCAGTGCGAGTCGGAAAGAGATTCCGGCAGAACGACCATTTTCACCGGGTTCTACAATGCTGCCATGGACGCCTACCTCGACGGTGGGCACATCATGGAGACGATCGGAGTCGCCTTCGAACATTCTTTTTGGCTTATGAGAAACGCCCTTCTCAGGGACGAGCCGGGGAAGCAAAAGTACTTTGATCTCTCAGTGAAGGCGTTCGACGATGTGATAAAACGCGCGGCCGAGAAGCTTGCTGCCTTCGTTCATGAACAGCAGGAAGGCAGAAGAACCGCCGCCGCCGCGCTGATAAACGTGCAGCCGCCGGCGCATCTCGCCAGCGTAAAAGACCCAGTACAGCTGGAGGCCGGCGCCCAAACGTACCGCGAGTTGATCGCGTTTCTTGGAGAGAGCTGCGGCGCCTACGATGTGGCGGCAAGTATTTCCCGCGAGCTTGCCGAGGTGCTCAAAACGGGCTTGCCCGATTTGTCAGGAGGGTTCGCGGCCCTGGCGGAAGACCTTCAGCAGCGGCACGTAGCCATGTTGGAGGAACACGGCATACCGTCGGCCGCGCGCTAGTCATCGCATCACCGGCGCTTCGAGAGTTTTCGATATGCTTCCGTAATGGCGCGCATCATATCAGGGTCGCCCCCTTTATCGGGGTGATACTGTTTTGCCTTTCTTCGATAAGCTTCTCTTATTTCCTCCGGCGTGGCGGACGGCGTGATGCCAAGAAGTTGATAGCATATATCGTTCCCTTCGACATGATGTTGTGCGCGGTCCTTGCCGTCGTGCGCTTCCTCATCCGTCCCGTGCAATGCCTGACGAAACTCGGACACGAATCTGTTGAAACTCCGCTTCAGGAGGCCGAACTTGGTGGCAAACAGCAACAGGAGCGCTGCAGAGCCGACAACCACCATCACCTCGTGAGGACTTACAAGCATGTTGGCATCACCATTTCACGTTAGGTTTTCCACCTTCTCAGTTGGCGGGTGCGTCCTCGGCCGTGCCGCTTTCTGCCCTTCGCACTACATCGAGGAAGGAGACGTTTTCCACTCCCAAGCATATCAGACCGGCAATGATCAGAACAACCATGTTTGCCCCGTGGTAAACCACCGAGAACGCCAGCGCAGTGTCGAAATCGACCGGGGCGCACAGCAGCAGACCGGCGACGCACGCAGCGTGAAACGTTCCCACGAAACCCGGCGCGGCTGGGATCATTACCCCGACGCACACTACTGCCAGCACGACAAGTGACGTGTACCAGGGCCATTGGACCTCCGTCGGAAACGCGCGGAGCACAGGATATATTGCCAGCCCGGCCGGCAACCACACAAGCAGCGACAGGAAACTGACAGATGCGAGCCGCTTCCCGTGTCGCACGACATGGAGGCCGCTCGCGAACGAGGCGACCAAGTGCGTCGCGTGCTCCGCCGCACGGTCTGAGAAGAGCGAGAAAACCTTGCCGACTATTCTCGAAACGACATTTTCTCTAAGATAGACTAGAGCGGTGAGTGCCACCGCCACTGCGAGCACGCCGAGAGCAGTGGCGACCAGCCCCTCAATATGGATCGTCACGGACCGCTCGAACAACGTCCCACTCGGGATCGTCACTGGCTTGTTGGAAGGTAAGACGAGCATACTGAGACAGAGAAGTGCTACAAGACAAATCCCGTCGAGGACCCTTTCGGCAACGATAGTCGCGAACGCCTTGGTTGCCGCGACCCCGCTCCCGGTTTTACTGATGACGTAAGCGCGTATGAACTCGCCGGCACGCGCCGGCAACACCACGTTTCCCATATACCCTATCATTGTGGCGGTGAAGAGCTTTCTAAAAGGAATGTGCCCATCGCCGACGAAGAAGAACCGCCACCGGTACGTTCGCATGACGAAGCTCACGAACACCAACGCCAGCGACGGCACCAGCAAAAAGTATCTTGTCTCCCGCAATGAGTATGCGAGCGCCTGAAAATCGACCCGCCGAAAAAGCAGCCATATGAAGAATGCTCCGATGGCCAAACCTATCCACAAGCGCAAGTGTTTCAAGAGGTCTCTCCCTTCATGAGCAGCATTTAGAGTCCGCTTCCGCTACGGACCGCCCCGATGAAGTTCGCGCTATTATACCATAAGAGCGCGTTTTCGCAAGGGCGGATCTGATTCATGACCGCAATCATCCCGATTTCTCCTGCAAACCGTCTCAGAAACCGGGGATCAGTGGGGTGCTATTGCTGCACTGTTGGGCAAACGGCGCGCGTTTTGATATAATATGGCATTACATCGAAGGAAGTTGGTGGCGGAGGGGGTGCTGACGCGCTGCCCAAACGCTGTGTGCCTTTTGGAAACCATAGTGGAGGAGATATGTGCGGAATTGTAGGTTACATAGGGGGCAAACAGGCGACTCCGGCGATAATGGACGGTTTGCACCGCCTGGAATATCGCGGGTATGATTCTGCGGGGATCGCGGTCATACATGACGGCGAGCTAACCTGCATCAAACGTTCCGGGAAACTGAAAGTGCTCGATGCCGCTCTTGCTGAAAACGTTCTGCAAGGAACCGTTGGGATCGGACACACAAGATGGGCGACACACGGCGTTCCGAGCGAGGGCAACTCGCATCCCCATTTTGACTGTTCCGGTGAAATTGCGCTCGTGCACAACGGGATCATTGAGAATTACCATGATCTGCGCGAACGGCTGGGAA
The DNA here is from genome assembly GCA_965603355.1 of uncultured bacterium. Lineage (GTDB taxonomy): Bacteria > Hydrogenedentota > CBFDCQ01 > CBFDCQ01 > CBFDCQ01. The sequence goes on along the minus strand of CBFDCQ010000007.1, from coordinate 25,157 downwards.
GCGAGGGTCACGCGTTCAAGTCGGATACGGATACCGAGGTCATCGCCCACCTGATAGAAAAACATTACAGAGACGGACTCGCGCAAGCGGTCCGCGACGCGCTCAAAGAGGTGGAAGGAGCGTATGCGATAGGTGTGGTGTGCGCGCGAGCGCCCGACGTCCTGGTTGCTGCGCGGTCCGGCAGCCCGCTCATATTTGGGGTCGGACAGGGGGAGAACCTGATCGCGTCGGACGTGCCCGCCATCCTGGAGTACACGCGCAAGGTGATATATCTGCGCGACGAGCAGGTGATCGAGGTAGGCCGTGACGGGTACCTCGTCACGGACTTGGACGGCAACCCGGTAGAAATGCCTGTGTCAACAATAGAGTGGGATGTCAGTGCAGCGGAAAAAGGCGGGTACGAGCATTTCATGTTGAAAGAGATTCACGAACAGCCGGAGGCGCTCCGCAACACGCTGCGCGGTCGCGTTTCGGAGGGGTCCGCCGAGGTGAGTCTTGAGGGGATGAACCTCACGGAGGAGGAACTCAGAACCGCCCGGAAGTTCGTCGTGACTTGTTGCGGCACTGCGTGGCACGCGGGCCTGACCGGAAGGTATCTCATAGAGCGGTTCACCCGAACGCCGGTTGAGGTCGAACTCTCTTCGGAGTTCAGGTATCGCGACCCGCTCGTGGGGCCTGACAGCATTATCATAGCGGTATCTCAATCGGGCGAGACCGCTGACACGCTCGCGGGCATCAGGGAGGCGAAAGCCAAAGGCGCGAAGATCGTGTCGATAGTCAACGTTGTCGGGTCGAGTGTTGCGCGCGAGTCGGACGGCGTGATTTACACGCATGCGGGACCTGAGATAGGAGTGGCCTCCACCAAAGCGTACACGGCGCAGATGATGTCGTTCTGGCTGTTCACCGTGTATCTCGGTCGGCTGAAGGGCGCTATCAGCGAGGATGATGCGCAGGCGATGGTCGCGGAACTGCGCGCCATACCGGACAGGATCCAGCGCGTGCTCGACGACCAGAGTACGATACTCCGGTGTGCTGACAAGTATCACAAGGCGTCAAGCTTCCTGTTCCTCGGCCGGAGCTACAATTTCCCCAACGCGCTTGAAGGTGCGCTCAAACTCAAGGAGATATCCTACATCCACGCCGAGGGGTGCAGTGCCGGGGAGATGAAACATGGTCCAATCGCGCTGGTGGATGATACCTTCCCGGTAGTATGCATTGTGCCGAAAGGCCACGTGTACGACAAGATGGTAAGTAACATTCAGGAGATCAAAGCGCGGAGCGGTATTATCATATCCGTGGCAACCGAGGGTGACGAGGAGATTAAGGAGTATTCCGACGAGGTCGTTTACGTGCCTGACTGCCCGGAAGAGTTCTCGCCGCTGCTGGTTGCTGTCCCGCTGCAGCTTCTGGCGTACCATATCGCCGTGAAGCGCGGCTGCGACGTTGACCAGCCGCGAAACCTGGCCAAGAGTGTCACGGTGGAGTAGGGGACTCGCTCAGACTCAGGTAGGGCGGGCATCTCGCCCATCATCGGCCAGCCTCTCGTGAAGATGCGGGCGCGGCAAGCAGCGCCCCTACGGCTATTCCAGGCTCCTCTCTTGCCCGGGACGAGGGGAAAAAGCTGTTTCAGCTGCATTCTGGTCACAGCTCGGTGTAGAACTGTTGCGGCTGGAGTTCCGGGAACTCGTCCCGCGTTGAGAGGTGTTTGCGGACATCCACGCAAAGGTGGCATTTGCTCGTGTAACCGTCCGGAAGTTCCTCATAATCATGGTTCCGGCCGGCGAACTCGAAAAGGGCGGAAGCGCCGCCCGTGACCAGCATTTCAATGATCTGCGGGTATCGTCCCTGTTCGAAGTCGCGAATCGTCTGCGCCAAGTCGCGCCAGCGGCCGACGTTGAGACCGCCGCAGAACCACGATATGTGGTTGCCGTACAGATCGAAGTGCGAGTGGTGGGGAAAAAGCAGTTCGCGGCGACAGTCGTCCCCGGAAAATGCTGATGCGGGATACCGGTTCGTCAGGTGTCCGAGCCGGTAGCTCGACCGTCCGCCGCCTATTAGACCATAACCTTCCCAGAAAAGTTCGCCGGCTTTCTCCTCACCGTATCTATCGAGGTAAGCCTGCAGCGGTACGGGTTCCTCGACACCGAACCGGGCAATGACGCCGGCCCAGTGCGGCAGGTAGAGTGTGACGTTATCGTTTCCAAACAGCTCGGCTGAGACTTCCGCGCAGAGTAGCACGCGTGCGAGCGGGATTGTCTCGCACTGAAACGGCGAACAGCTTATCAGGATTGCACGTAGACCGCGGTCATGCAGCCGAGTGAGCTGTTCGCGTGCCGTTTCCTCGTCCGAGCACCAGGACGCGTTCGTCTCGACGTACTGAGGGATGCCTCCTTCCGCGACTATGCTGACTGCTTCCTCCAGTAGAGGCAGGTTCAGGAAAGGTTCGCCGCCGGTAAGATGAACCTGGAACCCGTGTTTCCAGACGTGCATCGCGGCCACCGCCTCACGCAGCTCGTCCGGGTCGAACCAGTCTTTCCACTGCAAACCGCAGGCGTACAGGCAGTGTTTGCAACGCGTGAGACAGCGGTAGCTCAATATGATTCCGATATCGCTGGGAGTAAGCAACGCGCACGTTCTCCGTCTCGATACCTGTCACGCGGGGTGGACGACGGCGCATCCTGCAATGGGAAGTTCGAGAATGCGGAGAGAAGCGAGTATCTGATGCGGACCGAAGCCCTAACCGCGCGACGAACGGTGCTCGAAATCAATCTGCTCAACGCCTACGATCACGCTCGATGCGATGTTGCCCAGATGACGCGCCAGACGTTTGAAATAGCGTGAAAGCAGCGAGTAAGCCACCGCCTTGTTCGTCGGAATCTTGTCCTGAATGAGCTGTTTCAGGATCATGTCACATTCCGAGGCTACCGTATGGCTGTCGTGACAGACTGCGATGGCGATCTCGCGTTCGGATTTAACAAACGCCTCACCGACCCTCGCAAGCAGAGACTCGACCTTCTTGCTGATATCTACCAACGGCGTCATGTACCGACCCTGCGCAAGAGGCTGACCGAACATCTCCGCCACCTCGAACAGGTTCTTGCAGTAGTCCCCCAACCGCTCGGTGTCCTTTACCACGCTCATCAGCACCAGGCAGGCCGGCGCATCGTGCCGCGTCCTGAGCGAGAGATGGTTGACGAGCATGCGCCGGACGCTGCGTTCCTGTTCGTTGACCGTTTTGTCGATCTCGTAGACCTTGTCCTGCACGGCATCCGCCGAACTCTCACCGCGCAGCGCGGCCATTACCAGTGCGTACATCTGCCTGACGTTCTCGACCATCGAGTTGTACAGTTCCAACGCCTCGCCCAGTGTGTCGTGAGCTCTCAGAACCGCCAGTATCTCAGCCAACATGATGTATCACCTCGCTAGGGCGTACTTTTGGAGTAATAGTATCACAAACGGCACCATAAAGAAAACGATGAGAAGGTATGACAGCGCGAACAGCTTGGAGTTCGCGGCGCGTTCGCCAAACGCTTTTGCGAGCGATATCGGGATGAACCGCAACGGATAGAAAACGCCCGCGCCGCATATGTTGAAAAACAGATGGCTCAGCGCCACCGTCACGCCGGTGGACGCGCCCCCGGTAGCCACGGCTGCGAGCGACGCGAGAAACCCGGTGACGGTGGTTCCTATGTTCGCGCCGAGCATGTACGGATAAACTCGTTCCACCGTCAACACGCCGGCACCGATGAGCGGAACAACCAACGACGTTGTCACGGAGCTGCTCTGAACGATCGCGGTGATAACCAGTCCGATAACAAAGAAGAAACCGGCGTTCACGAACAACCGCTTGTTGAAGAAGCTCTCCAGAGTCCCGAGCACCAACGATCGGATCAGTTTCACAATGAGGTAAAGTGACAGGAACAGAAGCACCGCCGCAAGCACCAGCAACAGCACACCGCCAACCCGCTGAGCCAACCCCGCCACGTCCGTGAGGAAGTGTTTGAGGGCGTCACTGATAGGGCGGACGACGAGCTTGACGGGGCTCGCTACCTTGAGCCCGCCGGCGCTATCCAGGACCGCTGTCAACTTTTCAGCACTGTGTTGGATGAAATGCGTGGCCATTTCCAGAGGCAGAAACACCGCCACGGCAAGGAGGTTGAAGACGTCATGGACTATCGCGCCGCCAAAAGCGCGATTGAACTCGTCCTTTCGAGTAACGTGCACGAGTGACACGAGTATGTTTGTAACCGTAGTCCCGATGTTTGCGCCCATCACAATGGGAATCGCGTTGCGCACGCTCAGCACGCCGGCAGCAGTCATGGTGACCACGGTCGATGTAGTGGCCGAGGAACTCTGCACAAGGCTTGTCGCGAGAATGCCGATGAACAGACCGGCGACCGGGTTGCTGGTCAGGCCCAGGATTCTTTCAGCCACGTCCTTTCCGAGCATCTTCAACGCCACGCCCATCAGGTCGATGCTTAAGAGGAACAGGAACAGGAACAGGACAAGTCTCAGCCAACGCGACGCTACCAGGAGTCTCTCTTTGGCGCGGGAACTTTCCATGGGTGACAGCCTTCAACTTCGCTCGATCGTTATGGTCTCTACGACATCTCCTCTCCGGAGAGTCGAACTGCCGATCCAGATCTTACTCGGCCCGGGATCGACGCCAACCTTGCTGGTCCGCAAACCGCCCGATATTACCACAATATGGCACTTCCCGGCAACCCGTTCGCATGGTGATTCTTGAAAACCGTAACACGTTGTAGTAACATTGCTTTGCGCGGATCATGGTATAAACCGATGGACTGATTGGCGCGCGCGTGGCTGGCAAGGAGGAATGAGATGTCATACCGACCGCGACTGAAGATCTGCGGCGTCGCGAACGTCGAGGACGCCAAACTCGTCGGGAGTTCCGGGGCCGACTACTGCGGCATCCTCGTCAACGTGAGCGTTTCGGAGAGAAGCCTCTCGCTCGAGCGGGCTTGTGCGGTTGCTGCCGCATCGGAGATTCCGGTAGTCATATTGATGTGCGAGCCGACTGTTGAAGAAGCGGAAGAAGTTGTGCGAGAGATAGGCCCGTCCGCCGTGCAGCTTGTCTGCAGGGAATCGCCGGAACTCGTGAAGAAGCTGAAGTCTCGATTGGGATGCGATGTCTGGAAGACGATCCACGTTCCGCCCGTTCCGGGCGAGGCGTCGCCGGAGGAGTACGTCGATGCCGGTGCTGACGCGTTTCTTGTGGACAGCGTTGACGCCAGCGAGGGGTTTTTGCGGCTCGGCGGTACCGGCAAAGTCGCCGACTGGGACGCTGCTGCAGGGATCGTCGATCGGGTTCCCATACCTGTATTCCTCGCCGGGGGAATCGATCCGGACAACGTTCGTAGTGCCGTCCTCGAGGTGCGTCCGTACGGCATAGACCTTGCCAGCGGCGTCGAGGCGTCGAAAGGGAAGAAAGATCCCGACAAAGTGCGGGCGCTTGTAGACAACTTCAACGCGGCCGTGTCCGAAATTGCGCAAGACGAAAGATGACTGCTGCTGCCGTGTCAAGAACCAGTGTAATCCGGAGGGAGGAGGAACGATGAGGAAGGTGGCATTGATGTTAATGATACCTGCAGTCTGCACTTCCTTTGTCCTGTGCAGCTGTAGGACCTCGGGACAGAAGAGCGCCGCTCCGCTGGGCGAGCGTCTCGAAGCCTTGAAGGACACCTCCTTCGACCAGCAGATTATCAAGGCGCTCGCAGGGGAGAACGAGTGGAGGGAGTATGGCGGGAATCCTGTCCTGAGGACCGGAGAGACGGGCACGTGGGATGCCGGGGCGCTCGGGTCGATGACCGTTCTGAAAGTCGACGACGTGCTGCACATGTACTATGAGGCCTGGGGCGTGCGCAGCGAGAAGGATTGGGATGCGTCGGAGTACGAGTCGCTCCAGATTGGCCACGCAGTCTCGCTCGACGGTGTGCACTGGCTCAAAGATTCAGCGAATCCGGTTGTGCCGAGAGGCGCCGAGGGCGAGTGGGACCGCACCGGCACGTGGGACCCCTACGTCATCCACGAGAACGGCATATTCAAGATGTGGTACGGCGGCGGCGGTGGGAACGAGCCCTGCGAGTGGGCCTACGCCGAATCCGAGGACGGCTGGCATTTCGTCAAGGAGGGCCGGATCAGCCAAATAGGCCACGTCGAGGACTGCCACGTGGTCCACGACGAGGAGGCGGGCAGGTACTACATGTACTATTGGGACCGGCGGCATGAGCCACAAGGCCTGTTCCGCGCCGAGTCGCCCGATGAGAGGGATTTCGATTTCGACAACGCCAAACCCATCAAGATTGACGGCGATGAAGAGGAGGAGATGTACAAGTTCACGCACGTGATTCGCGAGGGCGACAACTGGTACATGTTTTACGGGGATTTTCTCCGGCCGCATTGTCCGGAGAGCTGGGTGCGGCTCGCGACATCATCAGACGGCCTGCAGTGGACTTCGCGTAACAAACGGCTCGTCAAAGGTCACGACGGCGAAGTGCTGAAACTTGCCGATGACCTGTACGTCATGTACTACGGTCCGAGGAACCATTTCGACGCCAAAGATTGCGACATCCGGCTAGCGATTTACAGCGGCGAGCTGAAAGATCTCGTTCGAGAAAAGTGAACCCATCTCGCGGTAATTGAGAATTCGGGCGACACCGAGCGGATTTCTTCTTGATTTCAGTCTATCAGCAAGGTATCCTGTCATTGCGGGGAGCGGACGGAATTGAGGTTGTGGCTGCGGTGGGAGGGTTTTGTCATGTCAGAGAGAACGATCATCGATCATGTAATAAGCGGAGCCAAAATTGCCTTGTCCGCCTTGCCGGCTCCCTTCCCTGCACTGGCGACGTCCTTGGAGGAGTATGGCCCTCGGTCTGCCACAAGATCTCTGCAAATGCTCGGAGCTGAATTACAGCGAAGGCAGCAATTTCTCGAAGACCGCTTGGACAACGAAACAGTCAAGCCGGAGGAATTCTTCGAATTATTCACATCGTGCTATTTCACCGTCATACAGACTACTCGCCTAGAGAAGATCAGCGCGGCGGCGGCCCTCATATGTAACGTTGTCTTGCGCGATAACGACCCAGACAAGTTGAGCTACCGCGATTTGGAGCACTTTGCGAAAGTCCTAGATTCCCTCTCAACCGGCGCGCTCCATGTTACCGCGTCACTATACAAACTGACGGGAGGGCAAAGGAAATTCCGCACGGGAGCCTTAGGAACGGAATTTCAGTTCGACGAAGTGTACAGCAAGCTTCGAGGCAGCATGTCTGGAGTGAGTGAGGAACTCTTTATGGGACTTCTCAGCGACCTTAACGCAGCCAACCTCATACACTTTCCGGGGTTCTCGGGAGCGCGGCAAGCACGTAAGCCATACGCTAACTATATTTTCTGGCTGACACCGCTGGGCGTCCGGTTTGTAGAGTATGTGCTTGAATGGCCAGCCGAGGAAAACGCGCCAACGCAATCATGACGAACACGCCCCACAAGAGAAGGAGCATGAGCAGCGAGGAAGCTCTTCTTGGCGCCCTGCGAAAGTTCGCGGAAGCCGTGACAGCCAAGATGTCGCAACTGACTGCCGGCGAGCCGGAAGACCAACTGCGCGCTCCCTTCGAAACGCTCATGCACGAATTCGGGGGCGCACTCTCCTGGAAAATCGTCTGTACCGGTGAAACCAGGCTCGGGGGCCGCGTGGGGAAACCGGACTACGCGGTGCATCTGAACGGATTGCTGGCTGGTTACGTCGAGTTGAAGGCTCCGGGTGTCGGCGCGACCCCGAGCCGCTTCACAGGGCACAACAAGGCTCAGTGGAAGAGATTCAAGGCCGTGCCGAACATTCTGTACTGCGATGGAAACGAGTGGGGTCTGTACCGCGACGGCAAGGCCGCCCGCCGCGTGGTTCGCCTGTCGGGCGACGTGGCGACCGAAGGGAAGAAAGCCGTCACACGCAAGGACGCGCACGCGGTTGTCGGGCTCCTGACCGACTTCCTTCAATGGGAGCCGACCATACCTGTTAAGAGCGGCAATAAGATCGATCTAGAAGGTTTCGCAGACATGCTGGCGCCATTGTGCGGGATGCTGCGTGACGAGGTGAGCGACGCGCTGAAGGAGTCTCAATCCCCCTTGAGGCGACTCGAGAAAGACTGGCGGCAACTGTTGTTCCCGGACGCAAGCGATGAGCAGTTCGCCGACGCTTACGCCCAAACCGTCACCTTCGCCCTTCTGCTTGCGCGAAGCGAGGGGGCTGATCCGCTAGCTCTGGACAACGCAGAGAAAGCCTTAGCTGCCGAACACAGCCTGCTCTCGCGGGCGCTTCAGGTGTTGACGGATCCTGGCGCGCAAGAGGAAATCTCCGCTTCCTTGAACTTGCTCGTTCGCGTAATAGGGGAAGTGCCTACGACTGCGCTGACCGGCCCGAAGGACCCCTGGCTCTACTTCTACGAGCCGTTCCTTGCCGCCTATAACCCGAAGCTGCGGAAAGACGCCGGGGCGTATTACACTCCCGTGGAAGTCGTGCACGCTCAGGTACGCTTGATTGATGATCTGCTGACGAACAAACTGGGTAAGCCTTTGGGCTTCGCTGATCCACAGGTCGTGACCTTGGACCCGGCCGTAGGAACCGGAACTTATCTGCTCGGCGTCATCGAGCATGCACTGGGTAGAGTGGAAGCCCTGCAGGGTTCGGGAGCCGTGCCGGGCCAGGCGACCGCCCTCGCGGGAAACCTGTATGGCTTCGAGAACATGGTCGGCCCGTTCGCCGTCTCAGAGCTTCGAGTAAGCCGCGCCCTAGAGGACAAGGGCGCAAAGCTGCCAAAAGGCGGAACCCAGGTCTACCTCACAGACACCCTGGAAAGCCCCCATGCTACACCTCCGCAGCTTCCGCTATTCCTCGAGCCCATCGCGGAGCAGCACAGGCGCGCGCTCGAGGTCAAGGACAAGGTGCCCGTGATTGTCTGCCTCGGCAATCCGCCTTACGACCGGCACCAGGCCGTCGACACGGACAACGAGGACAATCTGTCTCGATACGGGGGTTGGGTTCGTTTTGGCGATCCACTGCCTGGCAGCACCAGGAAGGACAAGAAAGGAAAGCGGAAGAAGCTGACGAGCGCGAAGGCACGGATGGCGGAGAGGGGAAAGCACTCTGTTTTTAGGGACTTCGTTGAACCCGCCATTGCTGCCGGGCACGGGCTCCACATCAAATGGCTGTACAATGTGTACGTCTATTTCTGGCGCTGGGCGCTCTGGAAGGTCTTCGAGCACGAGACGGCCGCTGGGCCGGGTGTCGTCAGTTTCATCAGCGCGTCGAGCTATCTGTTTGGCGACGCGTTCTGCGGGATGCGCGAGCACATGCGACGCCTCTGCGACGAGATCTGGATTCTAGACCTTGGCGGCGAGGGACGCGGCGCTCGCAAGGACGACAACGTCTTCGCCATCCAGACGCCCGTAGCTGTTGCTGTTGCCGTACGATACGGCAAGGCGAAGAAGGACAAGCCTGCCGGCGTCCACTATGCCCGCATCGAAGGCGACCACGACGCGAAGCTCGCAACGCTCGACGCTATTGCCGATTTCGCCTCGCTGAAATGGCGGGATTGCCCTGAAGAATGGCAGGCATCATTCCTTCCTGTTGGAGAGGGTCGCTATTTCAACTGGCCCATCATCAGGGACCTGTTCCCGTGGCAGCATTCGGGCCTGATGCTGAAAAGAACATGGCCAATAGCGCCCGATAGGGACCTTTTGGAGACTCGATGGCGCGCACTGCTTTCAGCGACTGATCGTTCGAAGGCGTTCCGTGGTTCCGGAGATCGCGAGATTGATGGTTGCTATCGCGTTCGCCTAACACCAGATGCGGACACAAGACCCATCGCGAATCTGCCAAGTGACACGCCGACCCCACCGAAAGTGCCGTATGCGTACAGATCGTTCGATCGTCAGTATCTAATTGCAGATACGCGTTTGATTGCGCGTCCGCGAACGGAACTGTGGAAAACGCAAGGGGGTTCGCAACTATATATAACGGGTCGATTATGGAAAACCTTGGGCGCAGGCCCCGCTCTTACTGTTTCCTGTCATATCCCGGATTTTGACAGTTTCAAGGGGTCTGATGGCGACAAAGGCATAATGCCGCTTTACCGTACCGCCGACGCGACGGAGGTAAATATCCTTCCCGAACTTCTGGACCTGCTCGGCAAGGTATACAAGTGCAGGGTTACCCCGGAGGACTTCGTGGCATACGTCTACGGTGTGCTGGCGCAACCCGCCTTCACCGAACGCTTCACTCAAGAACTCGTGACCCGCGAGCTTCGCGTCCCGATCACGAAGGACAAAAGCCTGTTCCGCAGGGCCCGGGACGCGGGTCGGCGGCTGCTCTGGCTGCACACGTACGGCGAACGGTTCGTGCCGAAGGGCAAACCCCAAGGACAAGTACCGCAAGGTAGGGCCCGCTGCGTGAAGGCCGTACCCGCAGATCCGGACCGCTATCCCGAGACGTTCGAGTACAACGACGCCACCAAGAGCCTTCACGTCGGCGATGGTGAGTTCGGGTCGGTTCAGCGCGAAGTCTACGAGTTCGACGTATCGGGGCTGAAGGTTGTTCAGTCGTGGCTCAAGTACCGGATGAAGAAGGGCGCTGGCAAGAAGTCGTCACCTCTCGACGAAATCCGGCCGGACCGGTGGACGGGACAGTTCACCACCGAACTACTTGAACTGCTGTGGGTGCTTGAGGCCACCGTCGCGGGCTATCCGGAGCAGGCCGATCTCCTGCGAGCTATAGTAAAGGGGCCATGCTTCCAAGCCGATGAACTGCCACCCGTGCCCGACGAGGCTCGCAAACCACCAGCCAAGAGACCGAGCGCTGAGCTCCTAGATGGGGTTGAATACGACTAGCGTCGCATGCCACGGCGGACGAAGGATCTTGTGTCTCATAAGGCCGGAAAATCGAGATTCTTCGCTTCGCTCAGAATGACGTCGGGTGGTCTGTCGGGTGGTCTGTCGGGACGTCTGTCGCGGCGCTTTCAACAGGCCAACAGACACCGAATTCCCGTCGTTTCAGCCGGTTGTTGTGAGCTTATAGTGCTCGGATTCGGTGTGTGCGGTGTTCATTATCGCGGCTATTTCGGCAACAATATCCGGGTACTCGTCCGCCACGTTTGTCGTCTCGCCGATGTCTCGCGCGAGATTGTAGAGCTCGAGAGGGTTTTCAGGATCGCGCCTTACATTGAGCCGTACGGCTTTCCAGTCCCCCCTACGCACAGCCTGTTTGCCGCCCTGCTCGTAGAACTCCCAGTAAAGGTAATTGTGCCGCCTCTGCCTGCTCCTACCACGCAGCGTCGGGACAAAGGAGATGCCATCGATACCTTCCGGTGCAGCTAGACCCGCCAGCTCAGCACAGGTCGGCAGAACGTCCCAGAACGCGGAGACGTGGTTGGTGACGCTGCCGGGTGAGATCCTTCCCGGCCATCGCGCGATCATTGGCACACGAACACCTCCCTCGTACAGGTCGCGCTTTATACCAACCAACGGCCCGTTGCTCTCGAAGAAGTCCGGATCGGCGCCGCCCTCTTTGTGCGGACCGTTGTCGCTGGAAAACATGACGATCGTGTTTTCATCCAGGCCCATTTCCCGCAGCAGCTCCATGATCCGGCCCACGTCGCGGTCCAGGCGCGATACCATTCCGGCGAACGCGGCGTGCGGCGTGTCCTGGCCTCCATAGTGGTCTTTGGGCCAGCGTTTCTCCGGAAACTTCCCGTTGTACGGCGCCATCGAGTCTTCAGGGACGGTCAGTTCGGCGTGCGGGATCGTGTAGGGCAGGTACAGGAAGAACGGGCCGGTCCGGTTGTCTCGCACGAATTCGAGCGCCTCGCCGGTGAACAGGTCATGGACGTACTGGCCGCTCTGCCGCTTGACATCGTTGCCTTCCAGGCTGACCTTCTCCTCGTTGCGCCATACGTGCGGCGGATAGTAGAAATGCGCTCTAGACTGATTGACGAAGCCGAAGAAGAGATCGAAACCCTGCCTGTTGGGTGCTCCGGTGGTACCGTTCATACCGAGCCCCCACTTGCCGACACAGCCCGTGGCGTATCCCGCTCGTTTCAGCAGTTCCGCCACCGTCACATCTTCCTTGCGGAGAGGATGCCTTTGGTTTCCTCGCAGCCAGGCGTGGCCCGTATGCTCGCCCGTCATGAGGCAGTTGCGCGACGGCGCACACACGGTGCTGCCGGAATAGTGATCGGTAAACCGCATACCTTCCGCCGCGAGGCGGTCCAGGTTCGGTGTCTTGACCTTTTTCTGCCCGTAACAGCCGAGATCGCCGTATCCTAAATCATCCGCCAGGATGTATATGATGTTCGGCTTGCGCTGCCGGGCTGCGTGCCTCGTGGTCCTGCAGGACACCGCCATGGCTCCTGCGCCCAGAGCGACAGCGTTCAAGAACTCTCTTCTGGTAGGTGACATGTCCATTCCCCCTGTAGGCAGCGAGAGCACGCTTGATCGGCTACAAGTTCCTCGGGCTCATGACCTGTAGTCTCGTTTCTCCACCATCTACGGTTGCTCTCATTGATGCGGATGGTCTCGAGATCCACGGCGCCGCTCTATGATTTTCTGAGTGATCAGCCGGCAGATGGCCACGACTTGCAGCACTCCCCCTAACAGACAGACAGGGACCACGAAAAGGAACAGGCCGACAATAGCTACGACCTCTATCCAGCGATGTGGTTCCGGGAGGAAGTCTCGATTTACGATGATCGCGACACTACAAACTAGCGCCCCGGAGAACAGGACAGCGAACACCGGGTCCACCCGCTTCTTCCTTTTCATGTTGACTTCCCTTTGACATCCCGCAGGAACGCGGACAGCCACCATTCTTCGAGTGTTACGAGACTTCTGAAGCCCTGAGAACGCAAACAGAACTGCTGTCTATTCAACTGCCTCGTTGATACTCTCTGATCTCCTCCAGCGACCGTGCGCCGCTCGAATCGGTACGGCTGCCGAAGATCGTGATGCTCCGGAGCCATCCTCGGAACTGTCGATCCAATCCTGCGCTCCGTAAGGTCTTGTTGAAGTTCCCGATGACCAACCCGCCGCTGCCTTCATCGACCGGACCGTTGTTATAGCTCGTTGTGCGGTCAAGCTCGGCAGGCGTGCCTTCGTCGCCGAAATACCAGTGCACGCTATCCTCTTCGCTTGAACTGTCGTAGGTAACCGCAAAAAAGACCCACTTGCCGACCTGGATCTTGCCGGAGGAGCTGTCGTTGCGAATACGGTCGGGCCATTCATTCACTGCCAGCCGCATCCGGCCGTCCTCGTGGTGGACCAGATCCATCCCCGAACGATTGCGGTTCAGGTTGAAAACAAGCCGGTTGCCGCCGTTGCCCGTATCGAGGCTTGTGGCTTTGGCCCAGCCAAGAATAGTGAACGATCGCAGCTCCTCAAGGGCAGCCAGAGGTTTCTCGTCCGGCTCCACGGCAACCCATCCCCACGGCTCTCCATCGTTAAAGGACAGCGAACCGTCCTTCTCGCGCTTGACACTGCCGTGGAGCGTCAGGGGGGTCTCGCCGTCAGTGACGCCGACATAAACGAGGGGTGTCAAGACGCGATAGATGAAGGATGTTCTCGTATCCGGGACGATTGTATTCGGCGCCTTGGCCCGGTCCTTGATGTCTTTCACCGTAAGCGTGTATTGTACCCGATCGCTCATTGAGGAGGCTGTCAGTGCGACGGTCCGCCGGTCGGCAGCCAGAGAAGCCGCGTTCAAGCTCGCACCGCCGTCGATGACATAATTGCCGACGTTCTCCGAGGACGCACCGTCAACCGGCTCATCGAAAACCACCCGTATACTCCTACCCGCGCCCAGCACGGACTTGATACTTGGAGGTGTTTGGTCCGGGGGAGTGACGATCCGTACTGAAGGTGACTTCGGGCTCTCCATCGAACACCCGTTCACGGCCGAGACCTGATACGCATATTCCGTGGCTTCGCTCACGCCGGTATCGGCGAAGCGGGTCGGTTCGGATTCGGCAACGCGCGTCCCGCCGCGGTAAATGACGTATCGACGTATGCCGCTTTCATCATCCTTCGCCGGCTGCCACGTCAAGGCGACGTGTGTCTCGTTGACCGCAGCGGCGTCCAGTCCTTCCGGTGAGGAAGGCGGCGTGTCGTCCACGACCGCGACGCTCTGCACGATCACGCGCCGGTACGCGAACAGGTTGGGACTGCCGCTGTCCCGCACCGTGAGGATGATGTGGAATTCGTTTTCCTTACTGTCGTATGGAACCACAAAAGTCACCTTGTCCGTGTCGGCGTTATCTATCTTCACCTCATCCGCAAAGGTACCCGGCTCTTTGTAGTACCACCATTCGTATGAGAGGCTGTCTCCGTCGGGATCAGAGCTGCCGGCGGCGCTCAGCTTGACGGTTGATCCCGGTTCGGCCTGAATGCGTAAGATGTCCTTGCCGGACAAGCCGTTGACCATCGCGGTCGGGTTGTGGTTGGCTTCCTCATAGCTCTTGACACACCAGTCGGCTCGCGCCGCCCAATCGTTCTGGAACGCTTCGGACCAGCGCCACAACGGTTTGCTCCAACTGTCGTCGTCCCTAGCGCCGCGCCAGACGTTTTTCGTGCCTTTCTCCTTGAGGAACCGGCCGCCCCACCCGCCGTAGCTCGGATCTTCGAGACTGCCCAGCCCGACCACGATCTGGTGCCAGAACGCCGGCGTATCGCCTTCGGAGCGGAACCGACCATCGTCATGCGCTTCGTAGCTCGCGCACAACGGCCCGTGCCCGTTGAGGATATTCTCCTTCATCCATTTCCCGTCATAGAACTTGTGCTCGGATTCCGGGATGTTGTCGTCCCAACTGTACGCGACGGTCGCGAACTGCCGGAAGCTGCCCAGCACCTGGACGTCCGGCCAGTTCGGTTGGATGTACTTCCGGAACGTCTCGTCCTGATCTAGAATGATATAGATGACAGCTTTCTCTGAGACCTTCTCCATCTGATGGGGATACTCATGTTGTATCTTCCATAGTGCCCGCGCAATGGTGTTCGTGCCACCCCACGCCTGCAGATAGACCGGTCCGGGCTCGTCGTCAAGCAGGACTTCGACGATCCGGTCCGAGCCGGGCGTGTCCTTGCCCATCTCGCCTTCATCGTCGATGTTGCCGACGTAGATCAGCTTCTTCAGATCCTCCGGAGTCGGCAAATCAGGGGCGTGCTGTATCAGGTTGTCGTACGACTGCGCGTACAGATGGATATCCTCGTCGATCCATTTCTCACCGGCCCAGTTGTGGCCCTTCCAATGGAAACGGGAACTGCTGATGACAATCCCCTCGATGTCCCACTCGTTGGCGTACAGGAGAAACCGCACCATCGAGCACCGGTCATCGATCTCGCCGTCGGTCGTTGCTATGATACGCGGTTTCTCCCCGGCCGAGGCATTGTCAACTTGCCCAATTGCAGCACAGACAAGCAGTAGTCCCGCGATAGCAATGCGTATTAGTTTCATTTGTTGCTCCCTCCTTAGTGTTGGAACGAGGATTTCTAACAACTACTTTGGAACTGCTGCAAAACGAACTCAAGAATCTACAAGTAGAGATTCTCAGTTCTCAGAAGTTCTTTTCCTCCACTCCTCCTGCAATTGCGCAGCGGTCGTCTTTTCCGGCCGCGGTTTGACGCCAAGATTCTTGCAGAAGAACTCATAAGACCGTCTGACAACGTCTACATATTCAAAGAGCAGTTCCCAGAATGCGTGCGCGTCACCCTCATATGTTATGAACTCGATATCGACACCCTTTTCCTTGCACAGGTAGTTCCACAACCTGGCCTGGCGGTACGGTACGACCGGGTCGTCCTCGCTGTGGAACAACAGGGTAGGGGGCGTATCCTTGTCAACGTACCGGATGGGCGAGATCAAGTCCGCCATCTCGATATCAGTAACCCGCTGATGTTGCATAGACGTGTAGCAACTGACCACCGGCGCCATGATGACCGCGGCTTGCACACGGCTGGACACGTCTCGATGGTCGCCGACCGTCAGTCTCTTCTCCTTGAACGATGCCGCCACCATCGCGGAGAGGTGACCGCCCGCGGAACCGCCCAGGACGCCGAGCCGGTCCGGGTCGAAACCGTACTTCTTCGCGTTGGCGCGCACCCATCGTACGCCGGCCTTACAGTCCTCGATGCATGCCGGGAACGGCGCGTCGCCGAGCAGCCGGTAGTTGATGCTGACGGCCGCGAGACCGCGTTCCGCGAAGTACGCGCTCTGCGGTTTCAGAAGCTCCTTGATACCGCCCACCCATCCGCCGCCGTGGATCATGACGATGCACGGCGTGGGTTTCGCGATAGGCTCTTTCGGCAAGTATATATCGCACTTGATCTCCATACCGTCAACTTCCAGGAAGGTCACGTCCCACCGCACGTCGACTTCATCCTCGTTGACCACGAAGTTCGACCACGATTCGTCTTCCTCTTCCTGGTCTTGCTGCGCAAGAGCGGCAGGAGCAATACACAGGCACATCACCAGCGCGCATACGGCCCGCAGTTGCTCTTTCATCGGCTATTCCCCTCTCTTGAGTTGTGTTTTCCTCCGCATCCTGACAACCCTTCCGTTGGGCGCAGCGACCGCCGCGGGAAGGTTTGTCGTGATTCTAGCCTTCAGTGGTGGTTGCTGTCAACGGCCAATTTGTCGTGCTACTCTGCTCTGCTCCCCAGAACGGCACCGGTTATGGGGTCAGGGCTTGCCCCGTCTTCGGTGTGGTCTCCCCCGAATCCCCCTGCACGCTCGCGGGAACATTTTCGGGTCCCTTGTGTTATACTATAGGGGTCGTGGGGAATATCCAATGGGGGATGGATATTCACAACTTGTGTCGGGGCTTCAACAAAGGAGGGAAAAGATTATGAGACTATTGGCAAGCTCTATCCTGGTTCTCGCTCTGGTGGCGACGCTGTGCACCACCGCGTCGGGACAGGCTCCGCAGAGGCAGAGGGGTCCGCGGATGACTCCGGAACAGGCTCAGGCCGCCTGGACATTGCAGGCAAGCCATGTTGCCGGCAAGCTGGAAATCTCCAAAGAGCAGACCACCAAGCTGGTCGATGCGTACAAGAAGGCCCGCGCAAGTTGCAGTGAGGCCATGACTAAGGCACGGGAAGAGGCGCGGGCAAACGCTGACACCGAAGATCGACAAGCTATGCGCCAGGCCATGCGCGAAGCTCAGCAGAAGGTCACCAAGGCGGAGACTGAAAAGTTCGCGAAAGCTGTGGGCGCGATCCTGGACAAGGAAAAGACAGGGAAGGCTGTCAAACAGCTCGGCACGTTCAGCGGCTCGTTGGACAGAATGGTCAACGTTGTCGCCGGTCTCAAGCTGGACAAGGCGAAGCAAGCCAAAGCGCTCGATATTGTCAGCGCTTACACTGTCGAGTCGACGGCTGCCCTGGCCAAGGCCAGAGCCAGCGGCGACAGAGAGAGCATGCGCGGCCTTTTTCAGGAGCAGCGCACCAAGCTCAACGAGGCTATGGGAAAAGTCTTGTCGGAAGAGCAGATGACCAAGTGGACTGAAGCTAATGCGCGGCGTGGGCGTAGCGGCGGCCGACGCGGCGGAGGCGCAGGCCAGTAGCACCAGCTTACATGTGAGTCTCGGGGACATCACACTGATTTGACAACGTCTGCGGTGTGGTGTCCCCGAATTCCCCCTTTCAAGCTGAAGACCCTCCGCCACCCGAACTGTCCTCACAGTATCTGACGCCTGACCGATAGCCGTCCTGCCGCTGAAGCCCTTTACGCGCAATAACTTGGAACTTAGAACTTGCACTTATCGCGCAAGTTCAATATGCTAGTCTCATCAACTGAGTGGGCGTTGTCAACAGGTGGGTTTCGTGGGAGGGTCAATTCATGCGTGGACGTATCACAATATCCGTTATCGTTCTGTTCGTATTTTCTTGCTTGGCCTATGCCGATTGGCCGGACTGGCGCGGTCCGACCGCCGACGGCCGAAGCGACGTAACCGGCCTGCCGCTCACCTGGTCGGAAACTGAAAACGTTGTATGGAAAATCCCAATACACGGTCTCGGCCACTCCACTCCGGTCGTGTGGGACGATCAGATCTGGTTCACCACAGCCGACGAAGCCGACGAGGACGGTCAGACCATGTACGCCGTGTGCGTCGATTTCAATACCGGAAAAATCATCCATGACATCAAGGTTTTCGAGCCGGAGGAGCCGCAGCGGATTAACGACCTGAATTCCTACGCGACTCCTTCTGCCGTCGTGGAGGAGGGTCGTGTATACGTGCATTATGGCACGCACGGTACGGCCTGTCTCGATTCGAAAACCGGCGATGTTCTATGGCGGCGGACCAATCTGAACTGCGAACACATGCAGGGCCCGGCTTCATCGCCAGTTCTCTTCGGCGACCTTCTGATCGTGCACCTGGAGGGCACGGATGTCCAGTTCATCGCTGCCCTGGATAAGAAGACAGGCGATACGGTCTGGCGAACCGACCGGCCGGAGGAGCTCTACGGCGATGTCAGTCGTGTAGTCCGCAAAGCATATCACACCCCGGTGATCCTTGAAATTGACGGCAAGGCACAGCTGGTCAGTAACGGTTCCCAGGCCGTCATGGGCTATGACCCGCTTACCGGCAAGGAGATTTGGCGCGTTGTTTACGGGGACGATAACACCATCTCTCGGATAGTTGCGGGCCACGGACTTTTGTTCGTCAACTGCGGTGGAATGGACTTCCGGCTCTGGGCGGTGCGCGAGGGAGGAACCGGCGATGTGACCGATTCGCACGTCGTGTGGAAACTCGATGAAAACGTTCCGTTCAGATCGTCACCGGTACTTGTTGGTGACCTGCTCTATATGGTCAACGACGAGGGGATTGTAACATGCCTGGAGGCAAAGACCGGCAAACCGGTCTGGTCGGAACGTCTTCGCGAAAGGCACAGCGCTTCCCCTCTGTATGCCGACGAACGGATTTATCTCTCGAGCGAGAAGGGCAAGATCAGAGTCATAAAGCCGGGTCGAGCGTTTCAAGTATTGGCTGTCAACGAGCTGGACGGCAGCTTTTTTGCCTCGCCTGCGGTGGCCGGCAAGTCGCTGCTGCTGCGCACCAAAACAAACTTGTATCGTATCGAGAAAAGGTAGGGGCGAGGCATGCCTCGCCCGGCTTCCTCGGGTAATCACTCCAGGGCCAAATAGGCAAGAATAGAGGGGGGTTTTCAATGGAGAATCATCTCAGTGCATCTACTTCAAGGAGGCTCTCACGCCAAGAATCCCGCAAACGGACCATCTTAACGGTAGCTCTTGCTCTGATGGTCCTCGCTCCTGTCTTCCCCTGCTACGCGCAGGCTCAGGACGCCTCTCAGATAATGGAGGAGGCCGCCCGGAATATAGAGAAACACCGGAAAGGGGATGCGACAATCGGTTTTCGTGCTGAGGGAGGCAAGCCAATACAGAATGCCGAGGTAGTGATCGAGCAGCAGAGCCATGACTTCCTTTGGGGCAACATCATTTTTCCGCTGGTAGGCGTCTTGCCAAAGTTTCGGGATATCGATGTCTATCAACCGGAGGTATTCAAGAGAAGATTCAAAGGCCTATTCAACATGGCGATATTTCCTTATTACTGGGCTCTATACGAACAAACTGCCGGGCAAACGCAGTGGCAAAGGATACTCCCCGCTCTTGAATGGTGTAAACAGAACGGCGTCACCCCTAAGGGGCATCCCCTGGCGTGGGTCGAATCAGGCGGTACTCCCAGATGGCTGTACGGTATGCCGGTAGAGCTGACGGAAGAGCTCTTGAAGGCCCGGATAATCAGGACAGTGAAGGGCTTTGCAGGAGAAATCGATGTCTGGGATGTGGTGAATGAACCGACACATACCATTACCTGGTCCGCGGTGATGAAAGATCCGTATGGCGAACGCTACACGTCTATCCCCATCAAGGACATTGCGGATTGGGTTGAACCATGTTTCCGATGGGCGCGCCAGGGCAGTCCGGAAGCTGAGCTTGTCCTGAATGACTATGAACAGATCTCCTCGACGTTCATCCTCGACACCCGGGAGCGGTTCTACGAATTGGCTAAGGAGCTCCTGAAACGGGAAACTCCTCTCGACGGCCTTGGGGTCCAGGCGCACGAGCCAAGGAGCGAATGGTATTCTCCTCAGAAGTTCTGGGAAACGCTCAATTACTATGCGGAGTTGGGGCTCCCACTCCATGTCACAGAGTTCGTTGCTGAATCCTCCGGTGAGGAGATAATCGGAGGCTATCGGACCGGAACATGGACCAGAGAAGCCCAGGCCGAGTATGCAGAACAGATCTATCGGCTGACCTTCGGTCATCCTTCCGTGGAATCCATAAACTGGTGGGGCCTTTCGGATCGTTACATATGGAATGAACGGCCCGCAGGAGGGCTGATTGACGAGAACTACAGGCCGAAGCCGGTGTATACGAAACTCCGGCAAATGATAAGAGAAGAATGGATGACCAAGACTTCAGCCACAACAGCCGAAGATGGTTCAGTTGATTTCCGCGGATTTTACGGTGATTATAGGGTTACCCTTCGGACAGGTGATGACAAAGTTCACACGTTCGATATCCATCTGAGTAGAAGAGAAGCTAATCAGTGGGAATTCCAGGTTGGACCTGCGCCGTACTAGCGTGAAAAACACTCGGAAAGGGGACTAAGAATGTATAGCAGACGAGATTTCTTGCGGACGGTTGGTGTTGGCACAGCTGCGGCAACTTTGCCCGGCCTTGTGTGGGCTGGCGGCGAGAAGCAGGGCAGGCCGAACATCCTGTTCATCATGAGCGACGATCATACGTCCCAGGCTATCAGCGCATATGGCGGGATCCTCGCGGGCGTTTGCCCGACACCCAATATCGATCGGATTGCCAACGAAGGAATGCTCTTCGAGAACTGCTTTGTGACAAACTCGATCTGCACTCCCAGCCGTTCCGCAATATTCACTGGAACGTACGCGCACAAGAACGGCGTATACAAGTTCACGGCGCTCGACCAGAGCCAGCCGACGTTGCCCAAGATGATGCAGAGTGCCGGATACCACACAGGTTTTGTCGGCAAGTACCATCTCCACTCGAACCCTGTCGGACTCGATTACTGGTCAATCCTGCCTGGCCAGGGGCAATACCACGACCCGGAATTCATCGAGATGGGCAGCGAAAGCGCGACCGGATGGGTCCGGAACGGGAAGCGAACGGAATATGATGGCCATTCGTCCGACGTCATTGCGAACAAGGCGTTGGACTACCTAAAGAACCGGCGGGCCAAGGACAAGCCGTTCATGTTTTTCTGCCATTTCAAAGCCCCGCACGATACCTGGGAATTTGCGGAGCGGTACCGGGGTTTTCTCGAAGATGTCGAGATTCCCGAACCGCCAAACCTGTTCGATGATTATGAGGGCCGCTCGGACATGTTGAGGAAGCAGCTTCAGTACATCGGCAGCGAGTGGGGAGACCACACGAACTTTGAGGAGGAAACGGCACATCTCGAAGGAAAAGCGAAGAAGAAAATGCAGTATCAGCTCTACATGAAGAAATACCTCCGTTGCGTCAAAGGCGTTGATGACAACGTGGGGCGTATACTGGACTATCTTGATGAGTCCGGTCTAGCCGAGAACACCATTGTGATGTATACGGGCGACCAGGGCTTTTTCCTTGGCGAACACGGCCTCTACGACAAACGCATCATGTACGAGGAGGCGCTGCGCATGCCGTTTCTCGTGCGGTGGCCGGGGCAGGTGAAGCCGGGCTCGAGAAGCGAAGGCATGATCCTCAACGTCGATTTTGCGCCGACAATGCTGGAAGCTGCTGGAGAGCAACCGCATCCCGAGATGCAGGGGCGCAGCTTCGTGTCGCTTCTCGAGGGGAAGATACCCGCCGACTGGCGTAAGTCAATGTACTATCGGTACTACTACTCCCATTTCGAGACGGAGCCGCACTACGGCGTCCGTACGTATACGCACAAACTGATTTACTTCGACCGGATTGATCAGTGGGAGTTCTACGACCTCAGAAAAGACCCTGCGGAAATGAACAATCTCTATAACGATCCTTCGCAACAAGAGATCATTGCGGATCTGAAGCGGGAACTGAAGCGTCTCCAGACGGAACTGGGAGACGACCCGAAAGACGTTGGCGACCACCCGAATATGGGCGACCTGGCTCCGAAGCCGCGGTACACGTCAGAGAAGGATCTGAACATCGGTAAGGGCGACGTCTCGATACTTACACGCTTCCGGACCGGCGGTGCCGGTACGATATTCTCAAAATGCCCGCGAATAGGTGAGTATGCGATGGGCGCCAAGATGCTGTTCTTCAGAGGCCGCCAGCTGGTCTACGATGTATCCTGGGAGGACCCGATTATCAGGGGCAACTATGCCGACAACCGCTGGCACACCGCCGCTGTGGTGTATCGTGGCAAGGAGCTGTTTCTCTATGTCGATGGCGAATTGAAGCTGAGACAGCAAGGCCATATCAGTGACGACATACCGGGTCACGTGTTCAAGATCGGTGCGGGCACGGAAGAACATGGCGGCAACTTCAGCGGTGACATCTCACACGTTCTGTTCTATGACGAGCCGCTGAGCGAAGATGCTGTCCGAGCCTTTGCCAAAGGTAAAACGCCCGAAGGAAAAACGGTTCTGGAATGGAGAGAGTGACCCTGCGAATCGCTGCGGTTTGAGTGTAGGGACGGCACTTCTCACTCGTTTGGAGACTGTAGCTCCTCTCTAATAGTGCAGATGTCACGCAGGTAGTCTTTCATGAGGGGCCACATACGGCGGTACTGGTCGAACCGCGCGGCGTACGGTTTTGTCATGTCCGGATCCGGTTCGAATTGTCTTTCTATCTTCACAGCAGCCTCGACACCTTCCGCCACCGAAGAGTACGCTCCTGACCCCACACCTGCGAGTATGGCAGCACCCAGCGCCCCGGCTTCGGTCAGTCGCGGCCTGCTGAAGCTGCGATTGAGAATGTCGGCACAGATCTGTATCCATGCGTCCGACTTGCTTCCGCCGCCCACGGCACGTATGTCGGACATCTCAATTCCCGCTTCGGGAAGCGACTCGGCACATTCCCGCAGGTAGAACACCGTTCCTTCCAGAATACCTTTGAGTATGTCGCCCCGCGATGTGGACAAGCGCGGACCCGCAATGACACCGCACGAGTCCGTGACGAATTCGGGTGGGCCGGTGGCGGTGAAATGAGGCAGAACCACGACGCTGCTGGGACCCGGCGGGATCTCTGAGATGAGCGATTCGTAGATGTCGGTTCCTTCGCTCTGTGCAGCCGCGTGATCGGAAGCCGCAAACGTGTCACGATACCATTTCAGCAGGCTGCCTCCCTGATTATAGATGAAGCTAACGAAATGACCCGGCACGGCGTGATGTTCCGTGTTCAACCCGCGCTCGATCATCAGGGCTGCTTCCGGTCGACGTGTGAAAACCGGCACCATACAGAGAAAGGTTCCCATCCCGAGCATGGCGATATGCTTCTCAATCGCACCGCAGCCCAGAGCGTTGGCGCACTGGTCGTGCGCTCCCACGATCAATGAAACGTCCTCCGGAAGGTTCATCTCACTCGCCATCTTCCGTGAGATGGTGCCGATGTTGGTGCCTGACATTACGGTGCCAGGCAATTTCGACTCGTCGAGACCGACACGATTCAAGATGTCTGATGACCATGCTTCCTTGTCAATGTCGAAGAGTAACGTGCGGTTGGCCAATGAGAAATCAACGGAAGGTTCCGCACCAAGCATGTATGGCACGAAGCTGCCCCAAAGCAGGAACTTATCGGCCTGCTCGAAAAGGTCAGGCCGCCGGTCCCGAATCCATAACAGTTTGGTCAGACCGTAATTGTTACCAAGGGTGTTCCCGTTTACGCGATAGAGATACTCAGTGTCCAGTACGCTGCCGAGCCGTTCGAGATGCTCCTCGCCGCGCACGTCCTCGTTCAGTATCGACGAGCCCAGGATTCGCCGGTCGTCTGTCACCGGAACCACTGCTTCCCCCAGGGACGATACAGCCAGCGCGCGTACCGGGTCGTGAGCCGACGCCTGCGCTACCTTCCGGATGGTACCCTTGACCTTCTCCCACACGTCGTTGGCGTCCAGTTCCGACCATCCCGGCTGCAGCCGCTGAACATCGTATTCTTCGTATGCCGAAGCGATAACGTCGCCCTCTTCTGAGAACGCGAGCGTCTTGCATCCTGTGGTGCCGACATCAATGCCGAGAAGGCTCACGTTGCCTTCTCCTCTCCGCTTATCCGCGACCTAAGTCCCGCCACATCGAAGTACTCTCGGATAAGCCATGCGGTTCGCTCGTAGAGCGACTCCTGTGCCTTGACTACGCTCCCTGATTCTCGTATCGGCTGCTCATAGGCCTGGCGGATCTCAGTCCCCACGTTCACTTTGGCTATGCCCATCTTCATGGCCGCGAGCACATACTCGCGTTTGACACTCGAGCCGCCGTGAAGAACAAGCGGAATACCGGTTGCTTCACTGAGCCTCTCGAGATGCTCCAGATTCAGCCGCGCCTCCTGCTTCTTTTTGTCTTTCGACGTACCGGATACGGCCCCGTGTATGTTCCCGAAAGCCACCGCCAGCCAGTCGCAACCGGTTTCGCTTACAAAACGTCTCGCCTCATCGACGTCGGTGAACCCGAGACCTGACTCATATAGTTCCTCGTATGGCGGCGCCGGTCCCGCCTCATGACCGATCACAGCTCCTAACTCAGCTTCGCACGCGACGCCGGCTTCATGGGCTAGTTCAGCCACCAGCCGGGTCACTTCAATGTTTTCATCGAGCGCCAGCCGTGAACCGTCTATCGTCACCGAGCCGTATCCCTTCTCAATGCTGTCCTTGATAATAGGCAGGTAGTCGACACGAAGGTGATCCTCGTCGACCACCGGGACGTGATCGAGGTGGATCATCACATGCGCCGGATCTTCATGTTTGCGGAACTCGTCAATGACCGCCGCGGGGCTCTTCGCATCGAATTTGACCCACTCCGGCCGCGCTACCTCTATGAACGCTGTTGAGTCCGTGTCAACGACCGCTCGAACGATGGGCCCCACCATAGGTATGTACGCTATGTTGAATGCGGGAATCGCCACACCGGTTTCCCGCGCCCGG
>CBFDCQ010000006.1:0-85045 GCA_965603355.1 uncultured bacterium | reverse complement strand
GCTGCATTTCAAGAGGCACGGTAAGGCGCGTGCTTGTGGCGGTGGTGGTACTCGTGCTCGCGTCAGTGCCGGCAGTTGGGCATGCGCAAGAGGCTCGGTCCTCCACGGAGCCGACTTTCGAGTTATACCGGATCGTGGCGGATCGCAACATTTTCGATCCCAATCGCCGTCCGTCGCAGCCGGAACAATTGTCCACGCCGGAGGAGTCTCCTCCACCTGACCAGCTTGCCCTGATTGGCGCGTTGGTTAACGACGAAGGAGCGGTCGCCTTTTTCGAGGGATCGAGGGCGGAATATAGCGTGGATGTGAAATTGGGAGAGACGATTGCCGGACTTCGAATTGCCGAGATTCGGACCGATCGGCTGACGCTGGAAAACGAAGGTCGGCAGATTGAGCTTCCCGTCGGCTCAGGTCTGAGCAGGCTCGGCGAGGGCGAGTGGGAACTCGCGTCCGTCGACCTGCCCTCAAGGTCTTCTTCAGAGGACTGGACCGCTACCTCTTCAACTCAGACTTCTTCACGGGACCCCGACAATGAGGAATCAGCGAGCGGCTCATCCAATGATCTGCTTGAAAGAATGAAGGCACGACGACAAGAGGAGCTTGACCAATGAGAAACAGAACGTACTATCGACTGCTACTTTGTGCCGCCGCGGGTGTCATGCTCACGGCGAGCGCGCACTCAGCATACGCGCAGGATGCGGCCACAAAGGAGGTCCTTATTGACAAATTAATCGGCGAGAAGATAAGCGAATCCCCGACCGAGACGACAGCCTCGGTCGAGGCGAATACGCCGCCGGGAGAAGGGTTGCGCTTCAATTTCCAGGGTGTACCGCTCGACACAGTTCTGGACTACCTGAGCAAGGAAGCGGGGTTCGTCATCATCCGCGAGACGGAGATCATCGGCAGCGTGGATGTCCGGAGCCATCAGCCTGTCAGCAAGGACGAGGCGGTCGACCTGCTCAACACGATCCTCCACCATAAAGGATACGCGGCGATCCGCAACGGACGAACGTTGACCATAGTCAGTCGAGAAGAGGCCATAACGCGGGACATACCGGTCAGAAAAGGTAATGAGCCGGCACAGATCCCGAAGAGCGACGAGATGGTCACGCACATCATTCCCGTTCGGTACGCGGACGCTGTGCAACTGGTCGCGAATATCACGCCGCTGCTCCCCTCGTATGCGACCATGACGGCCAACCAGAGCAGCAACGCCATCGTCCTGACCGACACGCAAACCAGCATTCGGCGGGTCGCTGAGATCGTCAAGGCGTTGGATACTTCGATCTCGGAGGTTTCAACCGTCAAGGTCTTCACGTTGAAGGATGCTGACGCAACCGAAATCGCGACCCTGATCAACACTGTTTTCCAATCAGATGGCACTGGCGGTTCATCGGCCGCCGACAGCCGACGCAGGATGCGGGAGTTCTTCTCCGGTATGCGAGGTCGAGGAGGTCCAGGCGGCAGATGAGCTACGGGAAGGATTACTCGATGAAGTCCACGGTTCACTATCGATCTTAGGACAGGAGGTAGAGAGACCATGAAGAAATTGTTACTTGCACTGTCAGTCATCGCCGCGGTGACCATCGTTTTCGGAAATCGCGTTGCTTTAGCACAGATGGGCCGTGAGATGGGCCGTCGTGGCAGAGGTGACGCATCCCAGAGCGACGCGCGCCAGGCGGCATCACGCGTTGTGGCCGTCGCCGACCAGCGCACCAATTCGCTTGTGGTCAGCGCGCCCGAAGAGCTCATGCCGCTTATCGAGGATGTGATCGCTCAGATCGACGGCGCGGCCGCGGACAATACTGAGGTGCGCGTGTTCCCGTTGCGGTACGGAGACGCCACCGAAATGGCCCAGATCATCACTGATGCGTTTGATGTATACGGTTCCTCGAGGCAACGTGGCGGTGGTGGTGGAAGACGAGGCGGATTCCGAGGGATGACGCAGAGCCAACGGCAAATGGAGGAGGATATGGTGATAGCTGTGGCGGATATCCGCACCAACTCGGTGGTTGTCACTGCAGTGACCGAGAAGATGAAAGTCATCGAGAAGATGATAGAGGGTCTCGACTCGGATCCCGCAAAGGATCGCAAGGTGTTCATTTACCCGATCGAGAACGCCGATGCCCAGAGCGTGCAGGAGATTCTGCAGAACATGTTCCAGGGACAGAGCGGCACAAGAAGGTCGACTACGAACCGAAGTACTACTACAAGACAGACCGGCGCCACGCAACGGCCGACTTCCTCCCCTCAATCAGGAACGACCAGTGGGAGAAGGCCTGGTACGACGGGCGGCGGGTAGAGGATGAACCTTACTCTAATGGGTTGCAGCGGGAAAGGTCAGGTGTTGAAGATGAGACAACATACGCGGATTACAGTTCTGGTGATGATGTGTTTTGGCCTGGGGATCCTTGCGACTTCCGACCTGTCGGCCCAGCCGAGCGGCCGACAGACCGGTCCCGGACCGGGGTCGGGTCGGGACCCCTACGGTGCGACCGTGGCTGAGGACGTCGTGTTCGAGTTCGATCCCGAGACCGGTTCCCTCATTGTCATCACCGATGAGGAGACGAACGCACATATCGAGAGGGTAGTCAAAGCCCTGGACCAGCCTGTGCCACAGGTGTTGATCAAGGTGCTATTCCTGGAGGTCACGCATAGCAAAGGTCTGGATCTGGGCGTGGAAGGCTTGTTCGGCTTCGACAGCAAGAACGCTGATGATAGGGACATCGTTGAGACCGTATTTGGCGTGGCGGCCGAAACGAGCGGCGGTTTCTACCGTATCATCGAGGCTGATCTGGAGGTGACAATACGGGCGATCGCCGAAGTGGCTGAGCTCGAAGTGCTATCCCGACCGTCGATCCTCGCGCGCAACAACCAGACCGCGATCATCACCATCGGCAAGGAAGTGCCGTTCATCCGCAACAGCCGCGTCACCGAGACCGGTCAGATCATCAACACGGTGGAATACGAGGATATCGGCATCATTCTGCAGGTCACACCGCATATTACTGCCGACAGGCTGGTCGAAATGGACGTTATGCCCGAAATATCAACGCTCACGGGCGAGACGGTGCCAATTTCCGCCAGCATTGAGGCGCCCGTGTTCGCGAAGCGCTCGGCGCAGACACGTGTCGTGGTGCCGGACGGCAAGACCGTGGTGATTGGCGGTCTGATGGAGGACAACGAGACTCAGACGATCCGCAAGGTTCCGATCTTGGGCGACATACCGTTTTTGGGCATCCCGTTTCGTCGGACGATCACGTCGAAGAGCAAGACAGAACTGCTCATCTTCTTGACCCCCCACGTGGTGGAGGGAACGGCGCAACTGGAAGATATGTCACTGGCGGAAAAGAACACCGCGGAGCTGGTTCCGGAAGTGTTCTCGAAAAAGGACATGAACAAGTATATAGGCGATATGGATGAGTAGGATCTGCCTTGTTGAAAACCCGACGGCTGTCTGATACACTTTCCTCGAGAAGAGATTTCTATTTATGGTGACGAAACGAACACTAACCGTATATGGGCTGTTGGCGGCCGCGTGGGTGCTGATCGGCACCTGGCAGATCTTCGAGCACAGCCGAATCAAGGACTCGGCGCGCGCGGCGCTGCGCACGCGTGCCCGTGACATCTCGAACTCGGTTGGCGTGGTAATTCGCTCGCAGCGTCGGCGCGGTTTCTTGGTTCCACAGCCGCGACTCGAGGCTGCCCTCGCGGAGTTGACTCAATCGAGCGAACTGGTATCTGTCGCGCTCCTCAATTCTGCCGGCGAGGTGACGGTTTCG
The DNA here is from genome assembly GCA_965603355.1 of uncultured bacterium. Classification (GTDB taxonomy): domain Bacteria; phylum Hydrogenedentota; order CBFDCQ01; family CBFDCQ01; genus CBFDCQ01. Next base: position 81,263 of record CBFDCQ010000006.1, on the reverse strand, counting down.
GCTGGAGAGCCGATTACGCTCGACATGGAAGATCTCATTGAGAGAGGGGAGCGATGGGGCAGCGACACCGTAACCGTCGCCAACCTGGTCGACCTTGGCCCGGGAGAGGAAGCTGAAGACAGGGCATCTTCGACCACCATCGTAGTGCAACCACCCGAGCCGCCCGGGGCCGGAGAAGGTCCCCCTCCCGGACAGATGCGTCCTCCACCGTTGGATAAAGAGACCATAGATACCATCCGCACTATTGTGCAGGGCGATGGCTCGGATGAGGAGAAGGTCGAGGCCATCCGCTTCTTGGTGCCAGGCGGTCCGTTTGGTGAAGACAGCCTCGGGGATCTCCGCGCTCTCTTAGAGGACGACGAATTGGATGAGGAGAGGATGAGAGCCGTCAACAGGCTCTTCAGACCCAGACGAGGCCGGCGCAGGGGACGGTTTTTCGGGCGGCGACCACCCTGGCTGGACGAGGCGCGCTACCAGGAACTGGCCGAGAAACAGGGCGTGCATGCTTTTGTGCTGTCCATGTCGACCGGTGCGTTCCGGGCCGAATGCGCCCGGGACCTTTGGCTCCGTTTCACCTTGGCAGGGATTGCGCTGGTGGCCGCTGCCGGGCTGGGTATAGGCTGGCACAATCTGGAACGGTCCGCCGTGCTGCAGATGCGTCTGCTGCGCGCCAGCGAGATGAACCTGCACTTGCGTGAGATGAATGTTGCGGCGGCCGGACTCGCCCACGAGACGCGGAACCCGCTCAACATCATCCGGGGCCTGGCTCAGATGATCTCCAAACATCCCGGGGCATCCGGCGAGATCCACGACAAGTCACACGAAATCACCGAGGAAGTCGACCGGGTAACCGGCCGGCTCAATCAATTCATTGACTACTCGAAGCCACCTGAAGTCAGACCGGCACCCACCAACTTGAGAGCGGTGATCGATGACGTTGCACGTACCCTGGAAAGCGACATAGAGGACAAGACGATTCAGTTCGATGCGAATGGCCCGGAATTGTTAGTTGAGGCGGACGAGTCGCTGTTAAGGCAAGTGGTTTTCAACCTGCTGCTCAATTCTATTCAAGCTGTGGAAAATGATGGCAGGATTGAGGTGGTTATCGAAAGAGACAGCCGAGACGAGGCCGCCGTCGAGATCCGCGACAACGGTTCGGGCGTTCCCTACAACGCAAGGGAGGAGATATTCCGCCCATACTACACGACCTCGGAGGAGGGAGCGGGGCTGGGACTCGCGGTGGTCCGTCAAATCGTATCGGCGCACCAGTGGGAAATCGCTTACGTTCCCGGCGAGGACGGAGGTTCAACATTCCGTGTAAGTCGCATGAAAGTGGCATAGATGGAGGACGGTTGCATCGACATGCCGACGAATACACCTGACGACGTTGCTGACCGCGCGAGCATTCTCGTGGTCGATGACGACTCGAGCCAGCGAAGTCTCCTGGAGTCATTCCTCACCAGCCAGGGATTTGCAGTCGTCACCGCCGCGTCGGGAGAGCAGGCGCTGGCGACTCTCAATTCAGAAGAGATCGCGATGATGATCTCGGACGTGCGCATGCCGGGCATATCCGGCCTGGAGACGTTGCGTCAGGCAAGACAGAAGAATTCCATCCTACCGGTATTGCTGGTGACGGCCTATGCGGATGTCCGCGACGCGGTCGGTGCCATGCGCGATGGCGCGGTGAACTACCTGGAAAAGCCGATCGATCTTGACGAACTGCTCTCATGGGTTCGCCGATCAATAGGACTGGATGACGGTGTTCAGGCACGCGTTTCAGATGAGTTCGAACTGCCCGAACACGTTGTCTCCCAAAGTCCGCAGATACGCGGGGTCTTCCGCGAGGCTGCACTCGTGGCTCCTTCTGAGACGCGGATCCTGATCACCGGCGAGAGCGGTGCCGGCAAAGAAGTGGTCGCCGATCTGATTCACGGCTGGAGCCCCCGTGCTGCCGGCACGTTGGTGAAAGTCAACTGCGCGGCGATTCCCGAACCTCTCCTGGAAAGCGAGCTGTTCGGTTACGTCAAAGGCGCGTTCACCGGCGCGACAACGAACCGCGTCGGGCGCTTTGAACAGGCCGATGGAGGAACCATCCTTCTTGACGAGATTGCGGAAATGTCACACGGCCTGCAGGCAAAGCTCCTGCGGGTTATGGAGGATGGTACGTTCCAGAGGCTTGGCTCGAGCGGTGAGCGCCGGACGGACGCGCGAGTTCTGGCGTCCACCAACAGCAACCTTGAAATGGAGGTCGAGAAAGGGCGTTTTCGACAGGACCTTTTCTTTCGCCTGAACGTGATCGAAATATTTGTCCCGCCGTTACGCGAACGCCGGGCGGACATTGTTCCACTCGCCAGTCTTTTCGCTGCGGAGTTTTCCGGAGCACGACCCAGGCTGTCGGCTTCGGTTATCACCTGCCTGGAGCTTTACGAATGGCCCGGCAACGTGCGGGAACTGCGTAACGCGATGGAGCGGGCCTGCCTCATGGCTCGCGGCGAACTGATCCTTCCCGAACATCTGCCAAAGCGGGTCCAGAAAGCTGCGGTCGCAACGGACGCGGAGTCCGGAGAACCGTCGTCGGGCAAGCGTATGGAGGACGTCGAACGTGCTGTCATCCTTCAGACACTGCGCGAGAACAACTACAACCGGACCCAGACCGCCCGTGCCCTTGGCATCAGCCGACGCGCCCTGATTTACAAACTGCGACGTTTGCGCGAGCAGGGGCACGTTGTCGAGGCAGAATAAGGCGCCCGGCAGGATTCAGATCCCCGACCTTGGACCTTGCTCGATGTAGTGGATATCGGGCAGGTTCCTGTATTTCTCGTCGTAGTCCAGGCCGTATCCGACAACGAACTGGTCCTCTATGGTGAATCCGATATAGTCAGGCGCAACGTACCACTCTCGCAGGCGCGCTCAGTTTATTTTCGTATATTCTGGCATCGGCGCTGTCATATGAGTAGAATGGATGAAGCGGAGCTGTTTCATAGAGGAGATATCCCCGATGAACTCTTCGGACAGAGCCCTGATAGAGAAGTGGACAACCCGCCGCGACGCCGACGCCTTTGCCGAAATCGTCTCGCGCTATTCCCGCATGGTCTACGCAACGTGTCTGAGAATCCTCCGAAACGGCTCGGAAGCGGAGGAAGTGGCGCAAGAGTGCTTCCTCAAGCTTGCTACAGGGAGCACGGTGATCAGGTCTTCCCTGGGAGGATGGCTGCATAAGTTGGCGACCGACCGGTCTATCAACCGTGCAATGTCGGATAAGCGGCGACAGGTGCGAGAGCGCAGGTTTGTTGAAAACGCGGCCGCGGCTGGTGAAGCCAGCTGGGACGACATCCAGAGTCATGTGGATGAGGCCATCGCAGCGCTGCCCGAGAAGATCCGTGAGCCCGTAATCAAACATTTTCTGGAGGGTCAGACTTACGACGAGCTAGCCAAAACGCTTGGCATTCCTCGTTCGACAGCCGCGAGCCGAGTGCAGAAGGGCCTGGAGATGGTTCGGAAGTCGCTTAAGAAGCGGGGCATACCCATCTCAGCAGCGGGCCTGGCTGCTTTGATGGCCGCGAACACGAGCCACGCAGCGCCCGCTTCCCTTGTCGCCGCCCTTGGGAAGCTCGCGGTTGCAGGAACGGCGGGGTCAGGGGCGTCCGTCGCAGGAGCCGTGCTGACTGCGGCCGGCGCTGCAAAGCTGTTAGGGGGGCTCTCGGTAACGAAGGCCGTTGCCATCGTCACGGCAGTCATCTTGGTGGGCGGCGTTGGTACGTGGGTCATGAAGCAAAAGCAGCACGCGCGCCAGGTCACCGGCACAGTTGTCGTGGAACCTGAGCCTGTTGGGGAGGAAGACACGACTGTGGGCCATACCCAGCCTCCTGTCGAAGAAGCGGCTCCTCTAAATGAGAACCCATCTTCACAAGGACTCTTGGGAATTGAGCCGGCATCACCCAGGCTTGCTGCCATCTCCGGTCGCGTTTTCGTTTCCGAGACAGGGGAGGCACTATCCGGTGCGAGACTAATTGCGCACGGGCCAGAACAGATTGAGCTCCTTTCTGGGGGAGACGGGACATATATCCTTGAAGCACTGGAACCAGGCGACTACACCCTTACTTGCTGGGCGCCTGAGGGCGTTGTGCGTACGTGGTTGTCGAAGAATGTATCTTTGGCTGATGGGAAGTGGGTCGAGAACGTGGATTTCTCCTTTGAACGGGGTATCGAGCTGTCGGGACGCGTCGCAGACAAAGCGATGGAGCCGATCGAAGGGGCGCAGCTCAAAGCTGAGTCGCGAAGCAGCTTTCCCTGGGTTTCCAGCGAGACCGAGACGGATAGCGAGGGCAGATATGTGTTCCTGGTAAAGCAGAACGCGTCGTTCCATGTTGCGGTCTCAAAGCAGGGTTACGGCAGCATCATCTCCGACGTCATTGAGATTCCGGTTGTAGAGCACGTGATCGGGGTGGATTTCGCGTTGGAACCTGAGGCCGTCATATCTGGATACGCTGTGAACAGCGATGGTCTTCCGGTAGCCAACTCCGCTGTGCATGTCAACACGGAGCGCTATTACAGAAGACACCACCAGCCGCATTGGCTTCCGCAAGGGGCGACGGACCATCAAGGTAAGTTTGAGATCAGAGGAGTTCCGTCGGGCCCGCAGTACTTCTCCGTCAAATACGAGAATGTCTGGAGACCAGCCATCAGCGAACCGGTCACGGTTCGGGCTGGTCAACGGGTTCAAGGCGTTGAAGTTCTCGTTGAAGCAAAGCGGGAATACGAGGGATTCATACAGGGTTTTGTTCGCAACGCCGCAGGCTTGGGCATACCGGGCGTCTCGATACAAACATCTGGTCTGAAGAAGGAGCACCACCAGCTGGTCGAAACGGATGATTCTGGCCATTTTGTAATGGAGGGGCTCCCTGAGGGAGAGGTTGGAATCAGATTCCGCCATCATGAGTACGCCACCATGCAGCTCCGGGCGGTAGCGGTGGGAACAGCCGATCTCAAGGTTGTGATGGACCCTCGAGGCAGCATCGCAGGCAAGGTCGTTGATGCGGATACGGGAAGTCCTGTCAATGATTTCATCATTTCGCGAGGCCGCGGCTCCGTGGAGCAAAAGGCATATCATTCAGAAAGCGGCGCGTTTGTTTTCCCCAATGTGGAGCCGGGCACGGTCACGTTCGAAGTGTGGGCAGAGGGGTACGCTCGTCAGGAGGTTTCCGGTATTGCCGTGGAAAGCGGTAAGACGACAGGCGGCATTCTCGTTGAGCTCTCTTTGGGTACTACTCTTCGCGGTGTTGTAGTTGCCGACTTGGATTCGCGTCCACTCGGCGGGGCGAACATTTACCTCGGTGATGTTCCTCGCTCTCTTCAAAAGAGACAGCAAGTTGCGGCAGTAACGGACGCGGACGGTGTTTTTGTTCTGGAAGGTCTTTCTACCGGTCCGCATGAGCTGGGAGTGCTGCATTCGGATTTCGCGCCAGAACGGGTCAAGGTCGACGCGCAGGGTAAGGAAGTCGAGATCACCATTCGGTTGCAGCAGGCGGGTATCGTGGAAGGCTATGTCACCTGCGATGGCGTACCCATTGCAGAGGCTCCTATAGGGCTGCTAACATCGATGTCATCTATGCGACCTGGCTTCCGCAGGCCATATGATGTCACCCGCACTCACGACGACGGGCGTTACGAACTTAAGCAGCTTCCTGCGGGGATCTATGAAGTGGACGCGGGAGACAAAGTGGGGTCCTTTGAACCTGGCGATATTACGCGTCGCCGGTCGGTAACAGTCGACGTGCAACCTGGTCGCGTCACTCAGGTCGACCTCGAGTTCACGACGGGGAACTGTACCATTGAAGGCTACGTAACGTCCGACGGCCAGCCGTTGCCTCTTGACAGATTCACAAGCATTTGCGTGAAACCCGTGTCGGATGGTGCGTGGTGTCACACGAATCTTGACGAGGATGGCTTCTACAGCATTGACGGGCTTTTACCGGGCGCCTACAAGGTCTACTATATGAGTAGCGGCGAGGAATCGGCCGTTACTGTAGAAGCGGGCGAAGGAGAGACCGTACGCCAGGATATCGAACTGGCAGACTGAGAGGAAAGATATTTTCTTGCTGGAACCGCTTGTCCTCTATCCCGTCAGTCGCAGATATCTTCCAACTGCACAACCTCACCGAACTGCGCGAAATCCTCACAGGTCTGGGCGTCATCGAATAGAATGGTCAGTGTCACCAGGCCATGCTTCCTGAGCTGTTGTTTCAGGTCATCCGACATTGACGCATAGCCGTCGGTGATGATGACGGCTCTGTCAACGCCTCGCTCCAGAATGGATTGCGCGATGCAGTTGAAGTCTGTCCCGAACGTGGTCTGGATGTTGCCTTTGAGCAGTGTTTCGAAGGACGTTTCGACCACCTTGTTGCTGAACTGGAAGATCGTTGTGATCTCCTTGCTCAAGCTCTTCATAATGCCGAGTATCTTTGGCAGGTACTCCTTGACCCTCCCCGAGACATATAGGTAGATGCGAATTCCCGGTCACGTTCTTGGGCCTTGCTCGATGTAGTGGATATCGGGCAGGTTCCTGTATTTCTCGTCGTAGTCCAGGCCGTATCCGACGACGAACCGGTCCTCGATGGTGAACCCAATGTAGTCCAGATGAACCTCAACGGCTCTTCTGGCGGGTTTGTCGAGAAGTGTACAGATCTTGAGCGTTTCAGGTTCCTGTTTCGCGATGAGATCCAGGAGAAACGCGCATGTTCGGCCGGTGTCGATTATGTCCTCGATAAGCACGACTTTTCTGCCTTTGAGATCGAGCGAGGGCGGTTTTTCGAGCCGAATCTCGCCGGTTGACGTGTCCCCGGCATAGCTGTGCGCGCTCACGAAGTCGAGCTCGACCGGCACGGTCATCTGGCGAGCGAGGTCCGCGAGGAAAAACGCCGCGCCCTTCAGCGCAGCCACCAGCACGACCTGCTCGCCGCTGAAATCCCGTGATATTTCGCCGGCAAGCTCCTTGACTCGCGCGTCGATCTGTTTTTGGTCAAACAGTCTGGTCAACTTGTGCACATTGCACCTTCAGGACCTTTCGGGTGTCATCGGTAAGCTTGAACCGGTCGTCAACCGCCCCGCCCACCACCCACATGATGTCCTCGCCGGAGAGCAACAGGGGCGTTTCCGCTCGCTCGTAGCGCGGGCGTTTCGTGTCTATGAAATAGTCGCTGAGCTTCTTTTTTCCGCCGAGTCCGAGAGGGTAGAACCGGTCGCCGGGCAAGCGCGTGCGGACGTACAAGTCGCCGCCGAGCTTCTCGGCGTCGAAGAACTGCAGTTGTGGACCGCATTCCGCGATTAGCTCCTCGATGCTCTGAGAGCGCTCGAAAACGCTGGTCTCGATCTCGATCCCGAACGTCTCGAGCGAGACACGCCCGGGCAAAGGTACACTGAACGTCTGGCCCGGAGAGACCGTGGCAGGGTGGGGGAGAACCTTTTTTGCGAGGATCCGGTCCCGTTCAACGGAGATCTCCACGTCGTCCGAGATGCACACCCTGTTTCCCGTTTGGCCGGAAACGCAAAGTGCGTCGGCAGCCTCAATTGACGCGGCGGTCAGCCGGAGCGTTTTCTCGGAAAGTCTCTGCGCTACATCCATGATCAATCGCCGTCGCAGGACGAGGTTAGCGGAAACGTACACGTCGCGGGACAATTCGATGACGGAACCGTTTTGCCGCATCACGGCCTGCTCGGCGAGTTCGCGTGCGAGCCCGCTCAGATACTGCTCCTCCTCCTGGAGAACGGTCGCGCTTCGCAACAGCGCGTCGAGGACCTGCGGATTGTACGCTTTCTCCAATAGAGGGATGAGTTCGAGCCTAACCTTGTTGCGGAAATAGGCCGGATCGAGGTTGGTCTTGTCGATGCGGTACGGTACATTGTTGGACTCCAGGTAGCTCAGGATCTCGTTCCGTTTGACGTCGATCAGGGGACGAACACAGGTGATGTCGTCCAGATCTCTGACGGGTCGAATCCCGGCCAGCCCTCGTCGTCCCGTTCCCGAAATCAGGCGCATCAACATTGTCTCCGCCTGATCATTCGCCGTATGTCCAAGGGCTATCTTGCTGGAACCTGTCTGGTTCGCGACGCGGGCGAGGAACTCGTACCTGAGATCCCGCGCCGCTGCCTCGAACGAGCCGCCGGGCGGCTTCATCCGGGCCACGTCGACGGTCTCGACGTGACATTCGAGGTCCATGCGCTTGGCGAGCGATTCGACGAAAAGAGCATCCTCGGTTGACTCGCCGTTTCTTGTGGAATGGTCCAGGTGCGCCACCCTGAGATGCAGGGAAAACTCGTCCCGCAGCTCGTTCAGAAGATGCAGTAGACAGACCGAATCCGGCCCGCCTGAGACCGCCACGACGACCGAGTCACCGTGCCGGAACATAGCGTGTTCTCTTATCGTATCAAGGACGGTGGATCGTAAGGTTTCCATGGTTTGTCAGCCTGAATAAAGGCTTCTTGCGTCGACTATCGTCGCGGCACCGGAGGAAGAAACCACTCCCGCAGTAAGGAATCGGCGGCTGCAGGAGAACGCGGCCGATGCGGCGATCCGGCTGTCATTCGTCCACGGACTCACCGAGAGATTCCAGTTTTATCTTGGCACTCTCTGCCACATGCCCGGGAGAGTCGCCGTATTGCGAAATGATCTTTCTCAATAGTCTGACAGCTTCTTCTCTCTCACCAAGCCTATCGTGAGCGTACGCTTCGTTAAGCATGGCGTCGGGCACCTTGTTGTTTTGCGGGAACTCGGTGTAGACCTTCTTGAATTCGGTCACGGCAGTACGGAAGTCGCCGCTCTTGAAATGGCACTCAGCGAGCCAGAATTGCGCGTTAGGCGCGAGTTCAGAATCCGGGTAATTCCGCAGGTATTCATCGAACTCCAGCTTGGCGATCTCGAGGTTTCCTCTGTCGTAATCCCGCTTGGCGCGTCTGTAGTCCTCCTCCGGGCTGACAGGTTTCAGAAGAGGTGGAGGGACGGCAGCCTCGGGTTTTTCTGTGTCGGTCGGCGCCTCCGTGGGGGTTTCTTCCGGTTCTTCGACCTCGATATCAGCCGGTTTCACTACTCTTTCCTGCGGGATAGTCTCTTGTGCGGCCTGCAGCGAGTAGAGTATCTCGTCAAGCTTGGCGGTGAGCTGCCTGACTTGATAGGTGTTCTCCTCAACCTTCTCGCCGGTTCTGCGCAGCTCGTCCTGCAACTCCTTCAGGTTCTCACCCACGTCAGCACGCGTGGCTCTCGTCTCGTTCTGCATTTCCCGGACAGACACTGACGTGGAATCCTCGAGTTTCGCAACGCGCCTATGCGTATCGAGCACACTCCTCTGGATCTGTCGTATCTCCGGCTCGCTCAAAGTGAAACAGCCGGAGATACACATCGACAACACGACTAACCACAATACTGTTCTGTTCAACTTCACCTTGAACCATTCTCCGTAGCTAGCGGGCCAAAAAAATCGCGCAGCAACTCATCTCAATGGTTATTCGGCCTCACGGAACTGCGCGCGTCTGTTCTTAGCCCAGGCTTCATCGTTGTGTGCCGCGTCGATCGGCCTCTCCTCGCCGTAGCTGATAGTCGCCAACCGGCCCGCGTTGACTCCGAGCTCGATGAGGTAGTCGCGCGTCGCGCTGGCACGTCTCTGACCCAGCGCGATGTTGTACTCGTTTGTGCCCCGCTCGTCGCAATGCCCTTCGATCTGGACTATCACACCGGGATTCTCTTTTATAATCTCAGCGTTTTGCTCGAGTATTGCGCGCGATTCCTCGGTTATGCTCGACTTGTCGAACTCGAAGTAGACCGTCTCCAGATCAGTTTCGGGCGACCAATCGAGCGGCCTGACGTCGGGTTCCGGGATTGTTGCTGTATCTATACGCCCAGTCGTCCGAGGTGGCGGCGGAGGTGGCTCTACCACTACCCGCGGTTCATCGCCGCCAGGGAATTTCGTTGACACGGTACCTCTGCGACAACCCGTCACGGCCAATACCGCCACGAGAAGCATCACCATGGGTACCCAGAACAGCTGCCTCTTTCTCATAGCTTCTTCCCTCCTCCTCTTCGTTGTTCCTCGCGCGATGCCGACACCGCATCGCTTGCCCCACCGATACACACCAACTTCTTACTGCTCCCCCAGACCTCGACCATCCTTACATTACATCTAGTTCGACCACGCAGGCAACCCGTTCTCCCCGCCAAGGAACGTTACCCTCCTGGGCTTCTCGGAATCGTCCGCGCGCATCGTGTATATGTTCGAACGTCCCGCACGCGTTGAACCGAACACGATGTGCGTCCCGTTGGGCGACCACGTCGGCTCCTGGTTCCATCCGGGCTCTCTCGTGAGCTGTTTCGGATTGCTTCCGTCCGCATCCATAACGAATATCTGCATACCTTCGCCCGGAACGTCGACAACGTAGGCGATCTTATCTCCCAGCGGCGACCAGTCCGGCGTAAAACTGCGCCCACCCTGATATGATATGCGACGGAGGTTGCGTCCGTCAAGACCCATGACCCAAATCTGCGGCGAGCCCGATCTGTCCGAGACGAAAGCCAGGTGACTCCCGTCCGGCGAGAATGACGGTGCCGTATCGATTGCGCGACCGTGCGTAAGGCGCCTTATACGTCCGCTGTTGATCTCCTTGATGTAAATCTCTGCGTTACCGTCCTTGCTGAGAGTGAGCGCCAACGTGTCGCCGTTCGGCGACCAGCATGCCGCGGTGTTAAGCCCGTGTACGCCGGAGACCATGGCTGACGACGAACCGTCTGCGGTCATGATGTAAAGGTCGGGATTACCGTCCTTGTAAGACGTGTAGGAAATCCGCGTGGAATCCGGCGACCAGTTCGGCGACAAAGCTATGTTTCTGTCACGCGTCAGTTGCCGCATGTTCTCTCCGTCGTAATCGCAGACGAAAATCTCTTTTGCGCCGGTCGAAGTGGACGTGAAGGCGATCTTTGTGTGGGCGATACCCAACCGTCCTGTATGAGCGAGCACTATCTCATCGGCGAAACGGTGTGCGATCCGGCGCACGAGGTTTCGTTCACCTCTATAGGCTTTTCCGATTATCTGGCGCCCTTCGGGCACGTCGAAAAGCCGGCATTCGATATCCACGTTGCCGTTGCGCGTTGTGTACAGGCCGTGTACGAGATCGCGCGCCTTCACCTGCCTCCACCGCGGGAAGTTTATCCGGCGCGGTTTCGGGTCCAGCATCAGGAAATCCGGCGGATATTGGGCGCTGTCCAACACCTGAAAGTACCCGGAGAAGTCCAGATCGTACGCTACTATCTCGGCGACCTGCCGTCCGAGGTTATCTTTTGTGTAGGGCGAACGCGAAACAAAATGCGGCACCGCGATCCTGACGCGTTTCTCACCAGGGCGGAACAGGTCGATGCGGACCTCGACCGCAGCAGCTGTCGCCATCGCTACCAGCAAGATCAGGGCCGCAAGGGTCGTCGCTATGCTGCCGGCTGGTCGGTTATTCTTCATTCTTGAACACAGAGTTGACTTCAACGGCTTCCTTAATCTCCGACGGCCACGGAGGGAACCGCGACTCGACAACGGCACGCAGCGCCGCCAGGTCCCATCGCCTGTCGCCGGAGGCTTTTACAATTCGAGCCGAGGCGACCTCGCCCGACTTCAATATCTCGAAATAGACAATTGCCTCCATGAGCACGCCCGCGGACACGGTTGGCGCTTCCCAGTGGCGGTCCACAGTCTCCTTGATGGTCGAGTAGTACCACGAAGGTATGTCGGCCTTAATCGTAGTTTCCACCTCCGCCTTCGGCGGGGGGGGGCTTGGTTTGACCTCCTCCTTCTTCTCCTCCTTTGGCGGTTTCTCGGCGACCTTTGGCCGTTCCGGCTCCGGTTTCTTCTCTTGTTTCACCGGAGGCGTGACAACCTTCGGCTCCTCCTTCTTGGGTTGGACGACCGGCTTCTTCTCCGGCTTTTTCGGTGCTGGTTTCTTGGGCGTCGCTCGTCGCTCCGGCTCAATCCGAACCAGCTGGACCTCGTATAGCGGCGGAAACTCAAGTATTCTCGGCTTATACCGTTCCGATGGGAAGAACGCTATCACAACGACGTGAAGGCACGCCGACACCACCAGCGCCCGTCGAATCAGCGTGTTCGACCAGCGTTCGCCCCAAAAAAAGTCGTAATGGTTGCCGGAGGGTACAACGCTATCACCGGCCCCATCATGGGAACCCACAGGGGGTTCTCCTTCCGCACGCCCCAACCTCTTCCTGTCACGTATCATACACTACAACCCTTCAAAAGTCAACATCCGCACCGATCGCCTGACAGCCACACGAGCCCATCGTTAAAGTAAACGCAGAGAGAGGGATAAGCGATGACCGCGTGTTTCAGCGGGCCGATCAGTCCCCTCCTCCATCACCACCACGTCCCCCGCCTCGACCGCGTCGCCGCCTCCTTCGTCGCCTTGCTCGCATTTGTCGGAGTCGCGGGTCGTCGGGATCGCGTATCGGCCCAACGAGCACACCAGCTTGTGCCGGCAGGGGGCATTTGTACTCGCAGAGACCACACCCGATGCAGACCTCCGGGAGGATGTAAGGCCTCCGAAGCGGCTCGCCGGTTACTTCATCCACGAGCCCCGTGTCGCGAAGCTCGATGGACTTCGTTGGCGTCGGGCAACATTCCTCGCACACGGCGCAGTTCCTGTTTTCAGCCCACGGAATACAGCGGTTTCTGTCAAAGAACGCCGTGCCGATAACCGTCTCATGTTTTTCCTCTTCCGTCAGGATAGGCAGCGCGCCAGTTGGACATACTTGCCCGCAAAGGGTGCAGTTGTACTCGCAGTACCCTACGCGAGGCACTAGTTTCGGCGTCCACATGGCTTCGAGTCCGGCTTCCAGGAGAGCCGGCTGAAGCCCGCCGGTGATGCATACTCTCATGCACTGCCCGCACCGAACGCATTCGGCGAGGAACTTCTCCTCTTCATCACCGCCGGGAGGTCGCACGAATCTGAAGAGCCCCTCGCTTCTTGCGAAGTTCGTTCTCAGTGCGGGCACTGCCGCGATTCCGCCGGCCACCGCCCCGACGAACCCTCGCCTGCTCAGACCGACTGATTTTGCGCGCTGGGCTTTGCCTGTAGAGAAGCTGAATGTCGAGACTCCTTCCGGGCAGACTGCGTCGCAGGCGAAACACTCGATGCACTCGCCCGGCGCGGTCATCTCGCCCTTGCCGGTTATCGCTCCCATCTTGCACTCCCGCTGACAGCGCATACAGTTGGTGCAACCATCGCGAACGTATCTGCGGAGAAACGAGACGCGCGAGATCAGATCGAAAATCGCCCCGAGCGGGCAGAGATGCCTGCACCAGAACCGGCGTTCGAGCAACCCAAGCAGGACAATGCCCACGAACACGGCAAGGAACACCAAGTGGGCCCTGTACACCGGCTGTGTGAAAGCCAGCACGGACTGGTGGGCAGCCTGGTCGAGCCATGCGACGAACCCGGGGAGAAAGTTCGAACGTACCGCTGTCTGCAGCGTTTTCTCTGCCACGAAGTTGAAGTATGGGTACGCGACCGTCCCGTACGTGCGTGTCGCAATGCAGATCGGGTCGAACCAGCCGGCGACCTGCACGCCGAATACGGCCAGGAGAACCACGATGGTCAGAACCACGTATTTTACCGGGTGGTATCGTTGTTGAGTGGCAGCGTCGGGCTTCCTTTTCTGACGGAATCTCGACAGAAACCTGTCGGTAATATCGAGAGTCGTTCCAAACGGGCATATCCAGCCACAGAAAACGCGAGCGAGCGCGACAGTCAGAACGACCACTACGATCGCGGGCACGAATGCCGCTATCCAGGCGCGGCTGGAAAGCATGGCGGTTAATGCAAGCAGCGGGCTTGACCGGAGGAAGATGCTCACGGGCGCGCTGGCTGGAAGCGGTTCGGCGGTGCGCAGGATCAGATAAAGAAAAAGGAGAAGAAACGCCGCCTGAACCACCCTTCTGGTGGTTCTCAGCCGGCTTTTCCCCTTATTCAAGCTGTCACCTCCCGAATTTTGACCTTGTTGATGTCAATCTCGCCCAGGTTGCGTTCGTGACCGGCCTTTACGTAGTTGATATCCTCGCCCTTGAGCCCGAAGAGAGTAGCAGCGTAAGAGTCAACCGCGACGGGATCGACACCGGCGATCATCTGGTGCGTCTCCTTAACATCGTCGGGACTGCCTCCTCTCGGTCCGTCGTCGACCAGTATACGGAACGCGTCCATAATGGTCAGGTCGACTTTCACGGCGCTGTTGACGTCGGCAAGTCGCTGAGCTATGTCGGGGTGCCACGCGCCTCTTTCACCGCCGGCCAATCCCATCAGGTTCTTCATTCCGAGCGTCAATCTTGTCAGTTCGTGATGCTTGGCTATAGGCACGTTTATCAGCACGTTGGCCTTAGTGAGGATATCGTGCAGCGGCCAACTGGTCATGGACACGCCTCCCTCAATGGGCAACTCCTTGAAGTGGCGATCGTTCTTGCCGCGCACGAAGCTGACTGTGGCCCCGGCACGTTCCGCCGCTTCCGCTATGCCGCTGCGCTTGTAGGTCAACCGGGCTTCATTGAGCGTGTGGTCGAGCACGTGCACCTCACGAGCGCCGGCTTCCACTGCCAGTTCCACCACAGTAGCCACCACATCCGGATTCGTGGTTGCCGCCAGCGCCGGCGGCATGTCCCACGATATATTCGGCTTCACCATGACCACGTCGCCGGGCGTTATGAGCTTGCCAAGACCACCCAATGCGTCTATAGCGGCCTTTGTGATCTGCGCCGGATCTGCCCCATGCGCAACTGCCAAGTCCCGGCTCAGACTGTTCTCTTTGGGCAGCTTGAGCTTGAGCTCGGGCTGTTGGCCGCACTGAGAACAGAGACCGAGCGCGAACGCGGCGCCTCCCGCGCTTGCCAGTGTTCCCTCTCTGAGAAATCCCCTTCTCGTCATCGTTCTCATGGCACATCTTCTCCCATAGCGCGTTCCTGTCAGTTAGTCAGTGGGACGATCGTCCTCCGAAGGTTCTCCCACGGAGTCGGATTTCTCCTTATCGCTCTCCGCAACTTCATCTCCTTCGGTATCGCTTGTGCTTTCGTCGGCGTGACCCTCGGGCGGCTCCTCACCCTCGTAGGGCTGTGATTCCTCCTCGTACGTGTCTGACGGTCTGGTATACGAGTAATCGGTCGGCCGGTCAGTCGTTATGTCCTTCCAATCCTGCTTGATATCGTCCGTCAGCAGGTCCTTCTCAAACTCATTACGGACGTCCTGTCCATACTTTTTGAGGTCGCGTATAGTGCGCGCTATTGTGCGCGCGAACTCGGGCAGCTTCTCCGGTCCGACCAACACCAGAACCACCAGAGCTATGAGCAACAACTCACCTGGACCCATCGAGAACATGGTTCAACTCTCACGTTTACGGAACAAGTACGACACACCTAAGCTCAATACATACAGACAGAACAGGGGAACCGCCATCATGATCTGAGAAATCGGATCCGGCGGTGTAAAAAGTGCGCTGACAATCAGAATGATCACGAGAACATACTTGGCGTTCTTGACAAAGAACCGTACCGGGACTAGTCCCAGATGTACCAGGGAGACCATGATGATCGGGAACTGGAAACCGACTGCGAACGCGATCAGAAATTTGAAAACCACATTCACATACGATTCATAACGCAAGTGCGCTTCGACGCCTTCAGGCGCAAACCTCTGCAAGACGGGAAAGACTAACGGGAGAACCCCGAGGTACGCCACGGTCAGCCCCGCAACGGTCAGCACGCTGCTCGCCAGAAGACCTCCGAGCACGACGCTTCTCTCGCGCGGTTTGAGCGCCGGCATCACGAACATCACCGCTTGGTACAAGATCACGGGAAGAGCGAGGAAAACCCCGACATAAAACGCGATGCTCAACCTCGTCATGAACGGTTCGGGCAGGGATAGATACTGTATCGGCACGTCCGGCGGGAGCGGTCTCTTCAGGAGTCGGAAGATCTGACCGTGAAACGCGTATCCTCCCGCCCCGCACACGCCGACAGCTATTACACTTCTAATTATCCTCGTACGGAGCTCGCCGAGGTGCTCGGTGAACGTCATCTTGACGTCGGGTTTGCTCATGAATCCAACCGGCATGGTCTCGCCTTCCTACAGAAACTCCTCGATTCCCTTCATGGAGCAGTACTTGCCGCACATCGTGCACACGTCGTCCAACACGGGCATGTTTCCCGAGCGGTACTGCCGGGCAGTCTCCGGGTCGATGGCGAGGTTTATCTGCTCGTCCCATCGTCTTGCTCGCCGGTGCGCCGCGAGCGAGTCGTCCCACTCTCTCGCGCCCGGTATTCCCTTTGCCACGTCGCCTGCGTGAGCGGCGATCCGCGCCGCTATCACGCCCTCCTTGACGTCCTGTACCGAGGGCAGGGCAAGATGTTCCGCCGGGGTAACGTAGCAGAGAAAATCGGCGCCGGCCGCCGCCGCCACGGCGCCGCCTATCGCAGCGCTGATATGGTCATATCCCAGGGCTACATCGGTCACCAGCGGTCCGAGTACGTAGAACGGCGCGCCTCTGCAGATGCGCTTCTGGAGTTGGACGTTCATCGCGATCTGGTCAAGGGGCATGTGCCCGGGGCCTTCAATCATGACCTGCACGCCGGCGGACCGCGCCCTGTCGGCGAGTTCACCCTGGATGATCAGCTCCTGGACCTGGCACCTGTCGGTGGCATCGGCGAGGCAGCCCGGCCGCAGCCCGTCGCCCAGGCTGAGCGTGACGTCGTACTCCTTTGCAATGTCCAGGATTTCGTCAAATCTTTCGTAGAGAGGGTTTTCGGCCTCATTATGCACCATCCACTCCGCGGCAAACGCGCCGCCTCTGCTGACGATCTTGGCAAGGCGTCCCTCGGTTCTCAACCTATCGACGGACTCGCGTGTCACGCCGCAATGGACAACGAAGAAATCCATCCCGTCGCGTGCGTGTGTCTCGAACGCGGCGATCATTTCGCCTGGAGTCATGTCGACTACGGACTTGCCGGCCTCCACAGCCTTAACGGCGGCATCGTACAGCGGCACGCTTCCGACGGGCACGTTACTGGAGTCGAGAATACTCCTGCGAATCAGGTCGGTATCTCCGCCGATGCTCAAGTCCATGACGGCGTCAGCGCCGGCATCGCACGCTACGTGGAGTTTTGCCAGCTCTTCGTCCACAACGGCTCTATCCGGGGAGGAGCCGATGTTGGCGTTCACCTTCGTCCTCAGACCGGTGCCTATACCGCACGCCGAAGAGACCTCGCGCAACCGGTTCGCCGGAACGACTATCGTACCCTCAGCGACACCCTGCCGGATATACTCGGGTTCCCGGTTTTCCGCCGCGGCCACGGACGCCATCTGCGGAGTTGTGACACCCGCGCGGGCGCTCTCAATCTGCGTCATCTTGCATCATCTCCATCTGCTCTGCCAACGCGCTCGTTGAGCGCGACGAGTCCACTTTATCAAGAATCTGACGCGCAGCCGACATCGGATCGTCAGCCGTCATGACGGCTGAGATTACGGCTACGCCGTCCACACCCAGCCGCATGACTTCCGAAGCGTTAGTGGCGTCAATTCCACCTATCGCGATCACGGGGAGAGCCGCCGTCTTCACGATCTCCGTGACCAGTTTCCGGTTTATGGCCTCTCCCGCGTCCAGTTTAGTCATCGTCGGAAATAGAGGCCCAACGCTCAGATAATCGGCGCCGTCTTGTTCCGCGCGGCGGGCTTCCGCGACTGAGCCGACCGAAACGCCCAGGATCGAACCGTCGCCGAGAATGCGCCTGGCAACCGCTGGCGGCAAATCGTCCTGGCCTAGATGCACGCCGTCGGCCTCAACGGCCAGAGCGAGATCGGCGTGGTCGTTCACGATGAACGGAACGCCGGTTTGCTTCACGACGCGACACAGGGCGGCAGCCCGCTCGTACTTATCGCGCACGCAAGCGTCTTTCTCGCGGTACTGTATCAAAGTCGTTCCGCCGCGTATGGCGCTCACAACAATCTGCTCGATCGGCGTGTTCGCCGCCATTCCGGCGTCAGTTATCACGCAAAGTCGCAGGTCAATCGTTCCGCCCACTTTCGTTCTGCTCCACACTCCTGTGGGAGTTGACGCTCCGCCGCACCGAGCGGCACCACGCGGCGATCACATGGCGGGCAATCCGAAGCGTATCCCTTATGCCCTTGTAGTGACTCGTCGGGGTACCGTCGGGGACCTCTGACGCAACGCGCACCTGGCGTAGCGGGAATCCGCGACGACAAGCTTCCACCAAAAACTCCGCTTCCGCGTCGAACCGCGACCCGCGCACATCAACATCTTCCCACGCCTCAACAGGTATCAACCTGAATCCCGTCTGGCTGTCCTCTATCGGATGGCCCGCAAGCAGTGAGATCAGAGCTGACCCAAACCTGTTGGAGAATTGTCGGACCTTTCGCATTTTCGGCATCTGCCCAACGCGCGATCCCAGCACGACCGTGGCCGAGCCGCCCGAACGATACGCCTCAATGAGGCGGGGTATCTCTCGCGCGTCATGCTGGCCGTCAGCGTCGAGCGTCACCACGGCCTCAAAACCCCATTTGGCTGCCTGCGCAAATCCGAGCTTTAACGCCTCGCCTTTTCCCTTGTTCACGGGGTGTCTCAGCGTTCTTGCTCCGTGGCCCTGTGCAACGCGCAGGGTATCGTCGACGGAACCGTCGTCGACAACAATCACGGTTTCGACGTACTTCTTGACATTCTGAATCACCGGCGCCAGAGTGTCTGCAGCGTTATACGCGGGAATCAGGGCACAGATTCTTGGCGAATCAGCGTCTTCCATCGCATCCTTCTCCAATATACGTTTGCCGCTGCAAACCAGCCTGAGCGCCCGGTCAGGTTACCGGCCATTTCTCGGCGAATAGTATACGGCGGAACCGATGTCGATCATGATCCTTTGACAGAAAACAAGGTTTCGTGTCGAGGGGTGGTCAAATTCGCCGCCGCGGGTTGATCGTGCAACGCTCAGCGCGGATACAAGGTACAGAACGTGTCTCCTCAGGCAGGTATGCGGGGTCACCTGAACACCCCGAAGGCAAAGCACTGTGCTCGAGATTCAGAACGGCTTCCGCTAGGACTTTTCCACCAGCTCTTTGAGGAGCTTGCCCGGTTTGAACGTCGCCACCTTCTTTTCCGGAATGGGAACTTCCTCTCCCGTCCTTGGATTCCTGCCCGTCCTGGCATCTCTCTTCTTGACCTCGAAAACGCCAAAGTTGCGTATTTCGAGTCTCTTGCCAGCGGCTAGCGATTGGGAGATAGTGTCCAAAGCGGACTGAATGATCCTGCCGACTTCGTTTTGCGTGAACCCGAGCTTTTCGGCTACCTCTATCACCAATTCCCTCTTAGTCACAACCAACTCCTTTCACTCAAGGCCATCTTTGCGCCGCGGCAACTTCCCGGACTAGTTCCGGGAGCAACCTCGAACATACCCCTAATTGAAAAGACCCTTATACCAGTTTACCATGCCTTCAAACATGCTCGGATTGGATCTGTATAGCAGGTAAATCACGACGACAACTACAATTACAATTATCAGCGCCATCACCTGCTTGTTTCCGAGCACGTCTTTCTGAAATCTCTGAAGCGCGGCACCGACCGCGGTCACCTTTGCGAGTTCCTCGCGCTTGTTCTCAAGCCCTCCCAGGGTTTCGTTGATTGATATGTAGGCTCTGTGCCACTCGTTCTCGAGTTTCTTCATGGCTACTTCAGAGCTGCTTCGGACGGAGTCGAGAGATATGGCCTGGGAAACGATGTTCATCGTGTTTGCGTCCAGCCCGTAGTCTTCGCCGAGCGTTCGTTGGAGCACCTTATGCCTGCGGGCCAGCTCACTCTTGACGGCAAGAAAATCAGCCTCGTCCTTGGGGTCGGTCTGCTCTTGTTTTCTGGCGGAAACCAGGAGGTCGTAGAACTTTACCCACAGGTCCATGAAGATCCGGCTCAATTCTATGTTCTTCTCAAGTTTTGGGTCTACCACTGGCTCTCATCCTATCCTTTTGCACTGCAACTCTTTAGTATCACAGAACTTTCAAAGAATATAGCACACAGTCCGTCAAAAGTCAAGGAAAAAGTGGACGCTAACTCGCGGTGGGGCACCTCTCTAGGAAGCTCCAGCGCATTCCTGGTCGGCACGCGGCAGGGCAGATACTTAGGCGGCTCACGCTTCCAGGACGACGACGGCCACTGCGTGATGCTCGGTATCGGAGGCCGAAATGTGGCTCCGGACTACGCCCAAAGAACGCGCATGATCGGCAGCCTGACCGTGAAGCTTCAGGTTGGGCTTGCCGGAAGGTTCAATGGTTGTCTCAGCCTCCCTCCAGTTCGTAACACCGGTCCCGAGCGCCTTGAATGCCGCTTCCTTGGCCGCGAATCGCGAGGCGAGCTTCTGGCAGGAGTGCGTCTTTGACATGCTGTAAGCGATCTCCTGTTCCGTGAAGACCCGGTTGAGAAAACGGTTCCCAAACCTGGTTACCGTCTTCTCTAAGCGTTCGACCTCGACTATGTCAACCCCGATTCCCACTATCATATGCAGCGCAATGCCTCCACCGGCTGGGCTTTAGCGACCTTCCGCGCGGGATAGGCCGCGAAGAACGCCCGCACGTGAGACGAGGAACCGAACGCGGGCGTCCTCATGATGGTCCCAAACGCGGACGACCTTTGCCATTGTTCTCATTCAAGTTACTCACCTGAGACGAACTCTATGTTATGGCTCTCAAGGATGGTTCCTTCAGCTCTATCGAGACTGACCAGGGCCTTGCGATAATCCACGAGGGCCTGGAGTTCGAGGCTCCTCGCCAAGGCAAGCTCCGCCTCGAACTCCAGCACAAGATAGCTCGTTGAGGCGCCCGCCTTGCGTCGTTTTTCCTCGTCCTCCAGGGCACGTTCCTGCAGTTTCGTTGCGGCCCGGTTCGTATCGACGAGCTTCCTGTTGGTTTCGATCTGCCGGATAGCCGACCTCACTTCGAGCCGAATAATCTGCTCTAACTGGCGGATGCTGAGCCGCTGCTTGTCGGCCTCGTATTTCGATCGGAGATACGTCCCTTTCGCAAGCCGATTGCCCAACGGAATCTGGCCTACGACGCCATAGGAGAATTTCCAGTCATCGCCTCGTACCAAGTATTCCACCTCATGATCGAAGCGGGAACGCAACGAATTGTACCCGTAACTACCCGTGAAATCTATGGACGGCAACAACCCGTTCTTGTTCAGCCGAGCCAACATTTCGCTGTTTTCCAGAACCTTCTTGGCCTGGTCAAGCTCCGGCCGCTTCTGCAGCGCTTTCTCAAAGCTGGTGTTCTCGTCGAGCATTTTCTCTATCATTATCGGCTCATCCGCGGGAACAATTGCCTCGCTCCATAGTTCCGAACTCTCCTGAGCGTTGAGCAGCAGTTTCAGCACATCTTCCGCCTCGCGTATCGCCGCGATTGCGGAAACGACCTCGGCTTCTCTCCTTTTCACCCCGGCTTCGGCCTGCCGCACCTCTACGGGTGCAGCATGCCCCACTTCCGCACGCAGTCTGTTTTGTTCCAACAGGCCGCGCGCGTTTTTCAGGGATTGGCGCGCTACGCCCAAGTTTCCCCTGGCGAAGACGAGGTCCCAGTATGCGTTGAGCACCTGCCACAACGTGTCCATAATGGTGACGGCAACCAGCTCTTCGGATATGTTCCTGTTGTTTCTGGCGATCCTGGTCCTGGTCAAATTCACACCCAAACCGAAGTTTCTCAGTAAAGGTTGTGTCAAAATCAACTCCGCCGAGCCGTCGTACTCCGGCTTCTCGTCCAGGAAGCTCGTGAATGTGCTTTCCGAGCGAACGCTCGCGAAATCCAGCGAGTACGTGGTACCAGTCGGGACTTTACCTTGCAAGGACGTGTCAACAGTCGTCCCCTTGTTCCAGAGAGAATCCATCGGCACACCGAAAGCCCTGTACTGGGCCGGGGTAGGATTCTTCTCCTCACGCTCGAGGAAACCGAGCAACCATAGCGGGTCGAACTCTCCTTTCGCCAGAGTGACATCCGCCTCCGATATCAGGGGGTCGTACTTTGATATGGAAATGTCAAGATTGTTCTCGAGCGCTATGTTAAGAACGTCTTCAGCCGTAAATACGGCGATTCTTCTTGGGTCCTCCTCGTCAATTCCGGGCAGGGCCCCCGATGCGGTCGCGACCGCGGGAACGAGCCACGAGTGGCATAGAAGAAGAATCGCAGCACCAAAAGCGGTTTTTCTGACGCATTGCCGCATAGTGTTTCTCAATCGGCTCATACGGCACCTCCTCCCATTGCTGGCGGTGTTCCAGACTGTGCATCGATGTCGAGCATGATCATGATCCCCTTTTCTGACCGCGTCCGCGGATAGCAGCTTTTCGTCGAACATGCCGCCGGGACCGGCTTCTTAAGCTTTGTATGGGCGCCTGGACGGCAGGTTGTCGGCAAGCTTTCCCATGATATCCAGCAGCCGTTTCCTGTCCGACGCGTCGAGGGCTCCCAGAACGGCGATCGCGTGCGCCTTCCTAACCTGAGATACGTCGGAGGCAAGTTTCTTGCCTGCAGGTGTAAGCGAGACATTGACCACGCGCCTATCCTTCTTATCGCGACCGCGCGACACGGCCCCTTTCTGGACCAGCCTGTCAATCACGCCGGTCATTGCGCTCAGCGAAACGCAAATGTGGTCGCTCAGCTCTCCCATCGTCGTCTCGCCTTCCTCGCTGAGGTACGAGACGACCTCAGCTTGGGTCATACTCAACTCCAGCCGGTTCGCCGCCTCATCCGACTCCGCGTTGAGCCTGCGGACTATAACCGGCATGACCTCCAACCATCGTTGCGCATGCTCCTCTGACACGTTGCTCAATTTAGCTTATCCTCCCAAATATTTGTCCAGCCAATAATCCTATATGGCAATTATACGTCGCTGATAGTATCGAGTCAAGCAACGGCCTGATATGCTGGCCCGGATCGCAACCGCTGGGTCCGTGCGGTCGAATAACCCTGTCGGCGCATTTGTGCGATTGGGCTTGAGCGAGGATGCTGGCCGGTTGTGCAAAGAGGGGCTGTAGGCGTTTTGCTCCGCAGATCAATTCAGAGAACCGGCTCGAATGGTGCGTGGGAGCGACCCGCCGCCGGCCTCAGTCGGCTCCATCAGGATTCCCGTTCTCCTGTTCCTCCTGTGAACTTGGATCGGTGTCCGGTTCGTGCAGACTGCGAATAACCTCCTCCAGGTGCCACGCGCGCTTGAAGACGTCGTCAAACTTGAACCGTATCTGGGGCGTGTAGCGCAGTCGAAGCCGGCTCGCGATCTCGCGCCGCACGTATCCAGTTGCATGTTCAAGCGCTGCGACGGTGGATTCGACGTCCTTCTGCTCGCCGAGCACCGTGAAGAATATCGTGGCGTGACGGAGATCGCCGGAAACCTCCACGCCGGTTACCGATACGAAACCTATTCGTGGATCCTTCAGTTCTTTCAGGATCATCTCGCTGACTTCAGATTGTATAAGATGTGCGACACGGTCTTTGCGTTTGTACAAGTACGCCGCACCTCCTTTCTACTATGAACCCGGCGTCGGTATGCACACGGAGACTTTTCAACCGGTGTCGCCGTTAGACGGCTTCACTTTACGAGAATGCTCCGCGTTTTACTTCGGTCCGAGTTGCACGGTTGAACCTGCTCGAGGCCGTTCTCAAAGCATTTCGATGTGATAGTCGTGCAGCTCGCTCTCGTGATTGGACTCTATGAAGTTGACGACTTTTGAGAGCGTCTCGTTGCAGTGGCGAACGTCGTTGGAAACACAGCACGCTGCAAGAACAGCCTTATTCCACACGTCATGGTCGTCGATTTCTGCGATTGAGATATTGAACTTCGACCGCGCGCGATCCTTTATGCTTTTCAACACACGCCGCTTGCCCTTGAGCGACCTGCTTGCCGGTATTAACAGCTCAAGTTGAAGCAGCCCCACAGTCACATTAGAGCTTCCTTTGGATCTCGATAGTCTTGTATGCCTCAACGACATCGTTGACGTGAATATCGCCGAAGTTCTCGAGTGTCAGCCCGCACTCGTACCCGGACTGGACGCTTTTCACGTCTTGTTTGAACCTTCGCAACGTACCTATCTTTCCTTCGTGGGCAACGACGCCGTCCCTCACGAGTCTGGCCTGCTGGCCGCGAGTCACCTCACCCTCAAGCACGTAGCTGCCGGCCACGGTTCCGACACCGGAGATGTTGAAAACCTGGCGCACCTCGACTCTGCCGGTGGCCTCCTCGCGATACTCCGGTTCCAGAAGTCCTTCCATAGCAGCTTTGACGGCATCGACCGCCTCGTAGATCACGTTATACGTGCGGATGTCGACCCCGTGGTCCTCCGCCATCTTTTTTGCCTCTGGATTAGCCACAACATGGTACCCGATTATGACGGCATCTGAGGCGGAGGCCAACAGCACATCCGACTCGTTGACGCCGCCCACGGCGCTGTGCAGCACGTCGAGCTTGACCTCGTCCGTACTCAGCTTCTGCAAGGAGGTTCGCAAAACGTCCACAGAACCGTGGACATCCCCTTTTATTATGACGTTCAATCGCGCCAGCTGCCCCTCTTGTACGCGCGAATACAGGTCATCGAGAGTAACATGTCTAACGGGGGCAACCCTCATCTGGCGCTGCCGCAACTTGCGCCGTGAGCTGATCTGCCGCGCCTTCCTTTCATCGGCCACACTTATGAACAGATCGCCTGCGTCCGGCAAGCCGGCGAATCCCACCACTTCAACTGCGGTGGCGGGTTTTGACTCCTCGAGAGCGGCGCCGCGGTCGTTGAAAAGCGCTCTGACTTTGCCATGCTGCACGCCGGCGACAAACGGGTCGCCGACCCTGAGCGTGCCGGCCTTCACCAACACGGTCGCCACACATCCGCGTCCCTTGTCAAGTTTCGATTCCAGCACCACGCCGCGCGCACGTTTTACGGCGTTCGCCTTCAGCTCGAGCATTTCACCCTCAAGCTGAAGCATTTCGATCATTTCGTTAATTCCCTGCCCGTTTTTCGCCGACACCTCGATCATCGTTGTGTGTCCGCCCCACGCTTCGTGGACGAGTCCCAGCTGCATCAGCTGCTGCCTTACCTTCTCGGGGCTGGCGTCGGTTTTATCAACCTTGTTGATGGCAACGACAACGGGGACGTCAGCGGCACGCGCGTGATTCACCGCCTCAACGGTCTGTGGCATGACGCCGTCGTCCGCCGCGACAACCAGAACCGCAATGTCGGTCACCTCGGCGCCTCTGGCGCGCATCGCGGTAAACGCTTCGTGACCCGGAGTGTCAAGAAACACGACTCGACCGTGATCCGTCGTCACCTCGTAGGCGCCTATATGTTGAGTGATGCCTCCCGACTCGCCGCCTACCACGTTCGATTTTCTTATGACGTCGAGCAGCGATGTCTTGCCATGGTCAACGTGTCCCATCAACGTCACAACCGGCGCTCTCGGTTGGAGCAGGGCAGGATCATCCTCCTTATCTTCAAGGATAATCTCCTCCTCAGGCGTGGTGATTCGGACGACGAAACCGTGTTCTTCGGCAATTCCCTTGGCTACCAGACAGTCCAGGATCTGGTTTTTGGACGCAAGTACATTGTGGTCCATCAGTTCCAGAATGACCTCGTCCAACCCGATCCCGAGCTTCTCAGCGAATTCCCCAACGGTTGTCGTCTCATCGATCTGAAGAGGTTTTTTTTTGGGAGGCGCTTCATGGACCGGTTTTGACGGTGCGGGAGGCGCTTCGACGGCCACTGCTGGTTCGACTGCGGCCACCGCCGCCGCCTTCTTTTCCTTCTCCTTTGGCGGTTCTTTCTTCCGCACCCTGCGGGTTGTGACGGTCCGTTTCTTCGTGGGTGTCCTGGTTCGAGTGGTCTTGGTTTTCGTTGGCGCTTTTTTAGCGGGTTTCTTCGCCGCTTTTTTCTTTGTCGCCGCTTTCTTCTTTACCGCCTTCTTCTTAGGCACGAGCGACTTCTTGAGTTTGGAGATGTCGGTCTCTTCGAGGCTCGCCATGTGCGAAGAGACGTCTATCTTCAGCTCGCTGAGCTTCTTAATAAGCTCCTTGCTCGTGATCTTAAGCTTCCTGGCAAGTTCGAAAACTCTCATTGTTGCCATGCCAGAAACACCTCCTCAACGTTACTCAGGATACGCGCTGTCCTCACTCGCTCGGTTCCGCGTTTTGCTGCGAACCGGCGTCGTCTTCCGCGCGCTCCTGTGAATCCTCCGCTTCGACCTCACCCACCGCTTCAACGATCTTCTGAGCCGTTTTCTTTCCTACACCGGGCACGGAACAAAGCTGTTCGACGGTCGCGACCCGCAGCTTATCCAGCGTTTCGAACCCGGCTTCTTCGAGTTTCTGCGCCATAACCGGTCCGATACCCGGTACGGCAACCAGCTCCACACTCTGTTCCGGCTCAACCGCTGTCGCTACGGCTTCCTCGGGAGCTTTCTCGGGAGCTTCCTCGTCAGAGCTGATGTCAATCTGCAGACCGCTGAGCTTAGAGGCGAGCCTGGCGTTCTGCCCTTTCTTGCCAATAGCGAGCGACAACTGTGCTCTGGGCACGATGATTTTCACGGTTCCCGCATCTTCGTCCACGGTGATGCTGGAGATTTCCGCAGGACTTAAAGCATGCCTGACGAAAACTTTCGGGTCGTCGCTCCACCGCACTATGTCGATCTTCTCGCCCGACAGCTCGTCGACAACGCTGCGCACACGCGTTCCCTTCATCCCGACGCACGCACCCACGGGATCAACGTCAGCGTCGTTGGACTCGACGCTGATCTTTGTCCTGTTTCCCGCCTCTCTTGCGATCGCCTTAATCGTTATCGTGCCATCATATATTTCGGGCACCTCCAACTCGAATAACATTCTCACAAACGCGGCCGATGCCCTCGACAGGATGACCTGTGGTCCGCGGCTTGATTTCTCGACTGCGAGTATGTAAGCCCTGATCCGGTTGCCGGGCGCATAACTTTCCCGAGGGGACTGTTCGCGGTACGGCAGCAGCCCCTCGACCTCGCCGAGTTCGACAATGACGTTGCCCCGGTGCACCCTCTTCACAGTGCCGGTCACGACTTCCCCTTCGCGTTGCTTGTACTCCTCGAACAACCGTTCGCGTTCCGCATCTCTTATCTTCTGGATAATTATCTGCTTGGCCGTCTGAGTTGCTATCCTGCCAAACCCGCGCAACGATGTCGGGACCTGAACCGTGTCGCCGGGCTCCGCGTCAGGTTGGATTTCAAGCGCCTCATCCAGAGGGATTTGAGCGCTCGGATCCGTGACCTTCTTGACGACCTCTTTAGCCTCGGTAAGCTTGATCTCAAAAGTTTCCTCATCTATTTCTATAGAAACGTTATTGGGATGGCTTAGACTCTTTTTCGCAGCGCTTTCTATGGCGCTGCGCACCGCTTCCGTCAGCACGTGTCTGTCGACGTGCCGTTCGCTCTGAAGCTGGCGAAGAATCGGCAGCAAATCCTCTCTCATTGCTATCTCCGTTCGGTGACTATCTTCACAAAAACCGTTTAATTTCCGCCGTTATTCCCTACAGATCGAGCCTTGCCGATGCCATTTCCGGGACCGGTATCCTCAGTTCCGATCCGTCCACATCCAATACGACGTCAGTGCCGTTCAAACCCTGCAGCGTGCCGCTAAGGGTCCGTTTTCCGTCGATAGGTGAATGCGTCCTGATCTTGACCGGCTGGCCTGCAAATCTGATAAAATCTTTCTCTTTCGTCAACGGGCGGTCGAACCCGGGCGACGAGACTTCCAGGACATATTTCGTTGCCAACAGCGAGGAGGCGTCCAGTGCCGGAGCGATGAGCTCGCTAATCTTCTGGCAATCGTCCACGGTTATCCCGCCTTCCTTGTCAACGAGCACTCGCAACGTACGGGAGCTACTCTGTGTCACGTACTCAACGTGAACCAGCTCGAGTCCTTCCTGCTCCACGAGCGGTTCTATTTCCCGGGCAACCTCTTTGGCCAACTGCGCCATATCCCCGCCCTTGCCTCTGCGCCCCGTGTGCCTCAGAATGCAAAGGAGTGGGTGCATACCCACTCCCGACTAAGCGCACTGCTCACTTATCCGAAGCTTAGTCATAGTAGCACAACACCCCCGTTTTTTCAAGAGAAAAACGGTTCCTCAAGCTGCAATTCCTTAAGAGCCTTTGTTTTATGCGGTGTCGGACGCAGTTCCCAACGGGTACTTGCGGCATTGAGTGGGAAAACGCCGGCGATTGGGGAAGGATTGTCGTGGTTCCGTGGGAACGCCGTGCAGTTCGGTGAGAGGACCTGTCGCGCGCCTCCAGAAAACGCTATCGAGAACCGTTTTTTTCGCGCGGTTCGGTCTTGACTAATTGGCGAACCTCCGGTAACATTCAGGCAGGTGATGCGGTACCGGCTGTTGCCGCAGATTCCGTCATTCATTTAGAGGCGGGGCGTTCTGAGTGGATTGATGCAATTTGGCGGGAATTGGTGGGGCGCAGCGTCTTCAAGCACGCGCGCGGTGTGCGGAAACCGTTGGATCAGCTCGCAGCGTACCTCCGAGAACCAACCGGACGCGAAACACCGAGTGCTCTGGGCAGCGCTTACGGAGCCGCTTCATCTGACACGGCAGGACCACGGTGAGCTGGCGATAGCGTTGGTTGCGGGTACGCTATGAAAACGGAGGACGCATGTGTTTGACGATTTTGTAGAAAGCTACGAGGTGTTTCGAGAGTGTGGAGTCGAAAATCCCCTGCATGAGACTCTGCGGCTGTTTGATATTCTGACGAACGGTGCGCTGAGGAAAACAGACCTGTCGTTACTCACACATAAGAAGATAGATGTGCATCAGGTAGCGAAGAAGAGGAAGGATGGAATACCTCTGGAGTACATCATGGAGACGGCGGTCTTCATGGGGATGGCGTTCTATTGTTCCCCGGACACCCTGATCCCCAGGGACGAGACCGAGCTATTGGCCAGAGTTGCCATGGATTTCATCGATAAGAAGCAGGAATCCAAGAGAGGACTGACTATCATCGACGTAGGGACAGGATGTGGAAACATAGCCATTTCCCTGGCGGTGTACTCAGATGATACGAAGATACTGGCCTCTGATATCAGTCCTGCCGCGGTTGAGGTTGCACGCAGCAATGTGAACAGGTTCAAGCTGCAGGATAGGATTTCGCTTTTCTGTGGAGACGCTTTGGCCCCGTTCGAGGGAGCGGAATACGAGGGGCAAATCGACCTGGTAGTATGCAACCCGCCGTATATTCCTACGGGATCGCTCGACAAGCTGGCTCCGGAGATCATAGACCACGAGCCGAAGGTCGCACTTGATGCGGGCTCGTACGGTATTGATTTTTTTCGCAAGTTGATCAGGGATTCCGTTCGATTCTTGAAGCCGGGAGGAATACTGGTTTTCGAAATAGGAGAGGGGCAGGAGAAGCTCGTCACCAGGTTGTTCAAGAAGACAGAGGGCTATCGGGACATCGGATATTACGATGACGGCAAACATGTCAGAGTGATGAGCGCCGTTAAGGAACCGGGGATCAAACCGAGTCCGGCAGCCGCCGGTCAGGACGGGTGAATCCGGGACGAATCCCGGGCATCAGGAAGACGTACCAGAAGAGTAGCATTTGGGGGGCGATAATCGAGCATGCTTTCCAGAGAGGAAATCAAGGAGGCTCTCAGCAACTGGTACCGGGCCTGGAACGAGCACGATCTGGACGGTGTGTTGGCGCTTTGTCACGATGAGATCCTGTTTGTGAGCTGGGCCGGCGGGAAGGTCAAAGGAAAAGAGAACCTTTGCCGCGCATGGACCTCATGGTTCGCGGATCATGGCGGTCTTCGGTTCACGGAGGAAGAGACGTTCATCGATGAGGCCGAACAGAAGGCCCTTTAACGATGGCAGCTCGAATGGCCTTCGCGCGAAAAAGGGTTACGAGGGAAAGCCTGAGAAGCGACAGGGAGTGGACGTCCTGCATTTCCGTGACGGGAAGATCGTCCAGAAACTGACCTATGCAAAGACGATGATAGGGATCGACGGAGAAAGCGTTCAGCTTACTCCGGAAACGCCTTGACACGGGCCGGATTCAGCGAACCTTCCATGAGTCGAGTCCGGGCCGGCGCGAACTGAGTGTTCGTCACGTTCGAATCGCCTGCGAGTTAAGCATCCTGGCTTGTCGCAGTCGGCTCATCGCATCCAACGGCCGGCAATCCCTTGCAGCGCCCGTTCGCCCGATTTAGTTCTTGCGACTCGGTGTGGGTAGGGCGTAGAATGTGTGCGGAAGGAGTGTGAAGATGGCTAACTGTAAGTGGTGCGGGTGTTCCGGCGAGGTGCTGGATGTGACGGAAGATGGTTTGTGCAGCGCGTGCGAGCCGGTTGTATCGATGGAAATCAACAACCGTTTACGGATGATCAACCGCTGCAAGAAACTTGTAGGTGAGTCAGAAAAACTTGACGAGCAACTCGAGGAGTGTGACAACCTTGTCGAGCACGCGGAGGCGCTGGTGGAATACGAAGAACGTGGAATACCGACTATTGAACCGTCGGCATCCGAACTGGTTCGTACGTACCGCGAGGGGCGGGATGACCTGATAGTGAAAGGCGCTGAACGCGAGGCGGAAAATGCGTTGGCGGCCGCCGAGGTCTTCGCGAACGCGGATACCAAGGTGAGCCAGCTTTCCAAGATGGTTCTGAAGATTCAAGAATACAAGGCAAAGCTCCATAAAGCGGGACGTCTTGACGCTCTGGAACAGAGAATGGCGGACCTGACTCATCAGACACAGCTCAAGGGCTATCTTGAGGAAGCCAGAGAGGCCAAGATCAAAGGCCGGCACAGGAGGGCGCTCGAGCTGTACAATTACGCGCTTCATCTTCTCGAGAGCGAGGTGGTGAGCGAGGCGCTTCGGCAGGATAACCTCCCGGCCGTTGAAGCTAAGATCGCGGAACTTATCGCCCTCGAGCAGGGTGAGGAAGAGGAGGAAGAAAAGGAGGAGGAACAGGAGGAAGGCGAAACCGAATAGCTGCAGGATGTTCTTATGGCAAGAGACAGGGAAGAAGAGGCAGCCACGACCCCGGGCTGCCCCTCTCCAGCGATTGTTTTTCGGTTACTCGTCGCCGCGTTGCCACTCGGTGCCGGTAATACGCCAGCAACCGTCCTCTTCTTTTGCGGTCAGCAGCGTCGTGTTCCACCCGCCTCTCTCCGATTCGAAGTTGATGGGGCCGACACTGGCCGTGTCACCGTCGACCGTGACCTCGGCGCTTTCCGTGGACAAGTCGATGTCCCTCTCCGCGAACCGTGGCACAAACTGACGCATCCGCTCCATGCTTTGCTCGTAGTCACCGCGCTCGGTCTCATAGCTCGTCGAGTACAGCGGGATCACCGTGTCAACGTCCCCTGCCTGCATAGCCGTCGTGTAAGTCTCGAGGAGCTTGTGCAGCGCCTCCTCATCGCTCGGTCCGCCCTGCAGCATGGCGCAACCACTCGCCACGAGCACAACGGATACCGCCAACACAAAAAGCGTTCGTGCGTTCTTCAAATCCTCTCACCTCCCTCCCAACTGACTTCGGATTACCTCTCCATTTACGGAATTCTTGACCCCGAGGAATCATAACACGTCGGGGCGGGCGGCACAATGGGAAAATGGCGCGCAGGAAAAAGGGGCTTTAACGCAAAGGCGCAAAGAACGCAGAGACCCACACGTAGGGGCGGTTCGCGAACCGCCCGTGCCCGAAAGTCTTTGGAAAGGGGTGTGGGGGAGAACCTTTCTCCAGAAAGGTTTCCCCCGATTTCCCTTCTCCCTATGCCCCGCTTTGCCGCACGCCCCGCGCAGCGGCACACAACATAGCTGTGATCGCAGAGATGGCCAGCATCTGGGGCAGGAATACGCGGTAGTCACGGTACACCATCTTATGGTCTAATCCTTCCAGGCTGCGGGTCGCAACAACGTAGCTGCCGCCGGCTAGATTCGACATCTCATAGACCCACGGAGCCGCAAAATAGGCCACCACTATCGCAACCGCGCCCAAGACGAGTATGATTCGCTGCAATGCATTCATTGTTAGTCCTCCTCTTCGGTTGCCAACTTCTGTGTGTTGAAGACCGAATCCACCAACCTTACATTTTTCTAGGCCGCCCGTTGGCACCCACGCCCCGACGCGGCGGCCTGGTCTCAGTCTGTGCCCTCTTCGTGCGTGTTAACCGTCTCGCTCGTTTCTGTTGGAACGTTGTCACTTCTGTTGTTTCGGCGAGTGTCAACACATCCTCTGCAAAACGCCGCGAACAATAGGATAGCCGCTAGGGCAGCAGGCCCCCACGACAGCCAGGCGCGTCGGTTTGCCGTCTCGGCTGCAGTGGCTGACTTCTCGTCCGCGGCGGCGGACCGCATAGTCGCTTCGGTGATCTTGTCCTTCTCGATTTTCAGATCGCACCCGAAACGATCGTTCAGTGCAGGGCAGTATTTCTTCTCGAGACCCGGGTTCTGTCTAAACCTCGCGATGTATTCCTCACGGGTGCCGAGCTTAGTGTCTCCATATTCTTCGGCCGCCTTTTGCCATTCAGCCCACCGCTGCTCCCTCTCTATCTTTTTCAGCGCGTCGGAGAACTCCTTTTCATTCATCGCGGACCTCCTTTGCAGAATGTAACGATGAACGCCACAAATCTCCTTGCCCGCGACGTGGCGGCCTAATTGTCACGCCAGAAGCACTTTCGTCACGAGCAACCATGTCGCCTTAATGAAAAGACACATGGTGAGCACGTCCAAACCTAAGTCAATCCAGTACTGCTCGGAGACTTTGTCTGTCAGTTTCGCCCACCAACAACCTTTGAGATTTGGTGTGTCATGCTGGCTGTAATTTCCCCACGCGACATGCTTGTTTATAAAAGCAAGGAGGACTTGGCAGAACACCCCACCGAGAAAACGCGCCGCTAGATCTATGGCAACTGGAGAAGCTTGGAGTTTATCCCATATGGTGACATTGGCTAGGACTATGACCGGTGCTCCGATACCATATGCCACAAGCCACGTCCTCAGTATGCCTCTGTGGCCTTCGTAGACCTTGTAATACTCGTCAGCTTGCTGTTTGTCTTTTTTAGATGCTTCCTGTTCGGACTCTTCTTTATCGTTAGTCGCCTTTTTCAACCGGCAGTCTCTGATTACGTGTGCGGCAGCTAGTAGGAGGAAAGCAACAATGATAATAACTTCAGCATGGTCTATTAGCCACGACCAGTTCATGAGACACCCCTCCCGTTGCAGCCATGAACCTCTTTCCTCCCGATACCGCAACGATACCACTCACCGGATGGGGTGTCAAGACGCCGCAAATTCGCCCGATCCGGGCATAAAGTGTGCTAAACCGCACGGAACGCTAAACCTGTTGTGAGAGTAGCACTCCGTTCTGTCGGGCTTTCCTCGCCAGGGCGAGTTTTCAACACGGCGCGGTACCGTAGGGGCGGGTCTCAGACCCGCCCGGGGCCGACACGGAGGTCGGCCCTTCCAAAGGCAGACGCCCCACCGGCGCGTCTCTACCGATATGCTCAGGAGGACAGTAGGGCGGGCATCCTGCCCGCCATCTGTTGGGATTGCTTCAGCCGGGCCATGTCGGGCAAGATGCCCGACCTACTCTCCACGGCGAGTCTTCGACCTGCCACGGCGGGCAGGATGCCCGCCCTACCTGTTAAAGGAGTCAGCTTAGCTTCCATGGTTTGGGGAGGAAGATGTGTTCGTAGAAGTCGAGGGCGTACCTGTCGGTCATGCCGGCGATGAAGTCGACGACTCTTCGTTCCAGTGAGGTTTGGGTGTCGTCCGCGTAGAGGCCGGGGCGGGGCGTATCCACAATCTCCTCGGGATGCTGCATCAGGTAGTTATACATCGCGGCGAGGAGCTCCTCACCTTTCTCGATTTCCCCATGGATCTCGTCGCGCATGTAGACTTCATCGAAAAGGAAGTTACGCAGTTGGTTGGTAGCGCCGAGCACGTCGGGCGCCATCTTGATCTCGCCGTTCTTACTCTCGAGGATCAAGCTTTCTACCATCTTGTTAATCCTGCCGGAGTGTTCCCTTCCAAGGACCTTCATAGCATCCTGAGGCAGGTCGTCGAGCGAGATGACGCCGGCGCGGCACGCATCGTCGATATCGTGGTTGATGTATGCGATCGCGTCGCTCAAACGTACGACCTCGCCCTCCAAGGTCGAAGGTTTTCCCGGATTTCCGGGTTCCATGATGTCGCGTTTGCCCTTCTCGTGGCGGTGTATACCGTCGCGCACCTCGAACGTGAGGTTGAGCCCGTTGGGATATCCTGCCTCCAGTTTCTCGACGACGCGCAGGCTCTGGTCGTTGTGCGCGAACCCTGCGGAACACAGCCTGTCGAGTACCTCCTCGCCGGCGTGACCGAACGGGGTATGTCCGAGGTCGTGACCGAGCGCGATGGCCTCCGCGAGATCCTCGTTGAGTCCAACCGCACGGCAGGCGGTTCGGGCGATCTGAGATACTTCAAGTGTGTGAGTCAGGCGCGTACGGTAATGGTCGCCCATCGGCGAGAGGAAAACCTGCGTCTTGTGTTTCAACCTCCGGAAGGATTTAGAGTGGATGATCCTGTCGCGGTCGCGCTGGAAACATGTTCGGCAGAAATGTTCCTCCTCGGGGGTTTCACGTCCTCGGCTCTCGGCGGCGAGCGTCGCGTAAGGCGAGAGCGTATCGCGTTCCCTTTGCTCCAGAGTTTCGCGTATGGTCATCCTTATTCCTCAGAAACCGTTATCAGGTGCTTGAGCCCATCGAACGTTTTCGGACCGATTCTCGGCACGTCTTGAATATCCTCTATCCGCCCGAACGGCTGTCCGCTTCTGTACTGAATTATCGCGCCGGCCGTCTTGGGACCGATACGAGGCAGCGTCTGCAGCGCCTCGGAAGATGCATTGTTTATGTTAATGCGTCGCCCCGGTGTTGTCTCGCTTCCGCCCACCGGCGCAGGCACGCTCGCAGCCCTCGGCACCGAACCCGGCATGTACGCCGGGATGTTTCTGGTCGGAGACCGCCCTCTCAGTACCGGTTGGGAATCGTCCCCAACGTATATGCCCGCCACGGCGGGCACGTTGAGCGTTGTGCCGTCTATCAATTTGGCGGCACGGTTTATACCGGTCGGATCGGCGTTCCCGGCATATCCTCCCGCCGCGATCACCGCGTCCTCGACGACGGATCCCACAGGTACCCGGTACACGCCGGGCACGTTCACGGCGCCCGCAACACTTATGATAATCTCGTCGGGTTGCGTCTCGGTCTCGGTCGCGACCTCTTTGGTCGCATCACTTGAGGTCACGTCGGGGTCGACAACGTTATCCGGGTTCGGCGCGACATCTTCCGCCGGGACGCCGACGGTGCTCGCTTCATCACGTGTAACGGTGATACCGCTCGCGCGATGGCGCTGCCACCGGAGGGTTGCACCCCCCACGAACAGGGACCCGACGAGAAATATCAGGACCGCCTGTTCTCTGCGGGTTAGCAGAGTCTTAAGCACTTTATGAGCCGCCTGTTGAAGAGAAGTACCCGACTACAGTCTCTCACAACCTTCATCAGGTTGGCAGCCTTCGTGTTCCATTATACAGACAGGTGCCGTTTCGTTCAACAGTTTTCTGGGGAAGAAGGCTGGGTCGGTGTGGCAGCTGTTGGATTCAGTACCCCAAATCGCGCAGGTACCTGTTCTGTCGCTGCTGGTAGTTCCCTTGGATTCCGCGAAGTTGTCTCTTGGCGCCGGTCTGAGCGCTTGCTGCACCGCCGTAATGCGCCTGGTTACCGTACTGGAACTCCTGCTGGACCTGGAACCCCTGCATGTACGGGCTGCCGCCGGCGCCGGGCACACCCTGTCTTGTTTGCGGACCTGGCTGTCGAGGCGCGACAGGTTGCTGCGGGACCTGTCCGGCGGGTGGGTACTGAGCGCGGCCGACTCTCACCTGTCCCGTGCGATTGTCGTACAGGAACTGTTGCCCTTCCGAGAGTTGGGGCAGGTAGTACATGTAGCCGTACGTCACGAGTTCGTCGAGGGTATAGGGGAATCTGCCCTGTTCAGCCTGAAAAGCCGCGACGGCCTGTTTGACCTGACTCAACCCTATCTGCCGGCCTGCCTGCTGGGTGACGCCCTGAAGCGCCTGCACCTGGTTCTTGGCGTTTTCCGCTACGATTCCGGTCGTGACAAGCGTCTCAGCGCCGCACCCGAGAAGGAAAATCGGCAGAATAAACGAGATGAGCTTAAACAGTGGCGCCTTCATGACCATCACCCCCTTGCGGTGTCAAACCGGCACCTGTTCTTTCGGGTATTAGTATATCACAAACCGCGCGGAGAGTCAACCGTCCGCGACCTTGAACAACCGGCTCACAACTGGTATAATCGCCCGCAACCAGAACCGGTATTTGTCCGATTCAGAGGCTGGAGTAGCTCAGCTGGCAGAGCACCTCACTCGTAATGAGGATGTCGGGGGTTCGAGTCCCCCCTCCAGCTCCATATCAGTCATTGAAATGCGGACAATGGGACCAACTATGAAGTGAGGGCGAATGAGCATGGCTATCTCTAGGCCCACGGATCGACGGATGTGGAACGTTTCGCTTCTTGTTGCATGCGGTGTGATAATAGCGTTCCTCGCACCGGGCGTTACGAGCAACGCACAGGAACCGGATGCGGCCCTTGAACAGATCGAGCTGTTAAACATCCGAGCCCTGCGTCTGGCCATCGAGGATCTCGCCCAATCCTTTCCTCAGGAGTACACCGCCAAGACTGACTATGTGAAGCGTCTGGCCGCGATTGAGAAGCGTCTGACGGAGATTCAGCAGGCCTTGGCCCAAGGTGATGAATCGGCCCTCGATGAAGCGGACCAGATCCTCGCCTTCCAGCGTGAAGCGCTCCTCGCGAATCCGCTGCTCGACTTTGACCGGCTGCTCCTGGTCAAACGCCGCGCCAATCGACTCGGCCTGCCGCAAAACTGGCAGGGCAACTGCTCGGTACCGTCCACCGGGTACGATAACGAGATCGCCGTACTCTCGCCGGTCAGCCCGTCCGGCGAGCTGACGACTTTCTACAAGCCCGACCACTCGGGCTTTGTAGGGGACGTGGATCTGAACTTCGACGCCGACAAGATGCTGTTTTCCATGCCGGGCAGCCATGGCCGGTGGCATATCTGGGAGATCCGGGCCGACGGCACGGGCCTGCGCCAGATCACCGAGACCGAGTACCGCGACGTGGAGAATTACGACCCGTGCTATCTGCCCGATGGCCGCATCGTCTTCGCATCCACACGCTGCTTCGCCGGCATTCCATGTGTTGAGGGGGAGGACAATGTCGCCAACCTGTGCATAATGGACGCTGATGGGGGCAACCTCAGGCAGCTCTGTTTCGACCAGGACCATAACTGGTGCCCGACGGTCCTCAACGACGGCCGGGTACTGTTTACCCGCTGGGAGTATTCGGACACGCCGCACTATTTCTCGCGCCTGCTGTTTCGTATGAACCCCGACGGTACCGGGCAGGCCGAGTATTACGGCAGCAACTCATTCTGGCCGAACTCGACCTTCTATGCGCGCCCCATCCCCGGCCACCCGACCCAAGTCGCGGGTATTGTATCGGGCCATCACGGGGTGCCGCGTATGGGTGAGCTGGTGATTTTCGATCCGGCGAAGGGGCGTTACGAGGCTGACGGCGTGGTGCAACGTATCCCGGGCTATGGCAAGAAAGTCGAGCCCGTTATCGTGGACGAATTAGTGAACGACTCCTGGCCGAAGTTCCTGCACCCCTATCCCCTGAGCGAGAAGTACTTCCTGGTTTCAAGCAAACCGACCCCGGATGCGGAGTGGGGCATCTACCTCGTCGACATCTTCGACAACATGCTGCTGCTGAAAGAGGAGCCCGGCTATGTTCTCTTCGAACCGGTCCCCTGGCGTAAGACGACAAGGCCGCCGGCGATTGCCGACAAGGTGGATTTGGACACCCGGGACGCCAAGGTGTATATGGTCGACGTCTACGAGGGTCCGGGACTTGAAGGGGTTCCACGCGGAGCGGTCAAGAAGCTTCGTGTGTTCGAATTTCACTATACGTACCCCCAGGCGGGCGGTCACATCAACGTCGCCGTCGAAGGCGGCTGGGACGTCCACCGGATTCTTGGCACGGTTCCGGTTCACGAAGACGGTTCGGCGGCATTCACGGTGCCCGCCAACACGCCGCTGGCCGTGCAACCGCTGGACGAAGAAGGCCGCGCGCTTCAAGTCATGCGGAGCTGGTTTACGGCCATGCCCGGCGAGAACCTATCGTGTGTCGGCTGCCATGAGCGGCAGAACACGGCGGCGCCTGTGAAACGCACGATTGCTTCTCGCGCAAGAATTTCGGATATCGAGCCGTGGTACGGTCCTACGCGGGGCTTCAGCTTCAATCGGGACGTGCAGCCCGCCCTCGACCGGTATTGCGTCGGGTGCCATAACGGTGCAGCGCAGCCCAACGGTGTACGGATGCCCGACCTCACCGCGAAAGAGCAGAACGGATGGGAGAATTTCCCTCCTGCGTATCTGGCGCTTCATCCCTACGTACGGCGTCCCGGCCCGGAGAGCAATTACCACCTTGAAGTGCCCCTGGAATATCACGCCAACACGAGCGAGCTTATCCAGATGCTCGAGAAAGGCCACTACAACGTCAAGCTCGACGAGGAGGCGTGGGACCGGCTCGTCACCTGGATCGATCTTAATGTGCCGGCACACGGTACCTGGGGCGAGTACAAGAGAATCGCCTCCAACTTTCGCGAGCGCCGTATAGAAATGCGTACGCGGTATGCGAACCGGCCGGAAGACCCCGAGGCGATTCCCGACATCGACAGGGGCCCGATACGCTTTGTCCAACCCGAGCCGATGGAGCCACTCCGGGTGGTCCCCGCGGTGCATAGGACTATGGGCTTCCCCGAATGGCCCTTTGATGGCGAGACGGCCAGGACGCGCCAGAGGGCGGCTGGGCTTAAGACGCGGCGAACCATCGATCTCGGCAGCGGCGTCACCATGGATCTCGTGCTCATCCCGGCCGGTGAATTCGTGATGGGCAGCCACGACGGCTACCCTGATGAACGTCCGCCCACCCCCGTCACCATCGAGGAACCGTTCTGGATGGGCGTGACGGAGGTGACGAACGAGCAGTTCCAGCAGTTCTATCCGGACCACGATAACGCGTTCTTCGACCAGCTTACGAAAGATCATACTACACCCGGATACCCGGCCCACGGTGCCGGGCAGCCCGCGATGCGGGTCACGTGGTCGCAGGCGGTCGATTTTTGCCGCAGGCTGTCGGAACGCGTCGGCGAAACCGTAAAACTGCCCACAGAGGCGCAGTGGGAGTGGGCCTGCCGGTCGGGTACAGACACGCCGTTCTATTTTGGCGATATGGACGCCGATTTCTCGGCCCACGCCAACCTGGCGGACGAGTCTATCAAACTTCTGGCGGTCGAGGGCGTTAACCCGCAGCCCATCCGCAACCCCAACAAGTATGAGGCGTTCATTCCCAGGGACGACCGGTTTAACGACGGTGAGAAACTCATGGCCGATGCGGGCAAGTATGCGCCGAACCCGTGGGGCCTCCACGATATGCACGGTAACGTTTGGGAGTGGACCCGTTCGCTATTCCGACCCTATCCCTATCGCGAAGATGACGGCCGGAACGAGATTGCGCTCGACGGCGACCGGGTGGTACGTGGCGGGTCATGGTACGACCGGCCCAAGCGTGCACGTTCCGCGTTTCGGCTCGCGTACAGACCGTATCAGCGGGTCTACAACGTGGGTTTCCGGGTGGTCATCCCGGCGAAAGCCGCCCCTGCGAAGTTTGTCGCTGCCGGCGCCCCCTGATTCTGAGAGTTGTATGAACTGTACAGTCCGTTCCAGAACGAGCGGACCTAGTAGAATTTGACCCAGGTACACAAGAAAAGGAGTACGGCTATGATCGAACTCAGTAGAAGAAACGCTATAGGCGGTATCATCGCCGGTGCAGCATCAGTTGCTATGCTTCCCGGCGCGGAAGCAAGAGCAGACGCTGACGAATCGAGTACCGGCAAGAAGATGAAGGTCTACGAGAACGCCCATTTCTACGGTACCGACGGGACGTTCGACGTAGCCAAAGCTAAAGCGGTCTATTATGAGATGATGGAACACCACAACTATCCCATCCCGGAACGGTTGCGCGGCGAGGAGTTCTGGGCGGTAGATTTCGGTATGGGACTTTTCACCGAGATCGGTATGGCCGGCATTTTCTGGGTCAACAATCTCGATCACAATTACTTT
This sequence comes from uncultured bacterium, assembly GCA_965603355.1. GTDB lineage: Bacteria > Hydrogenedentota > CBFDCQ01 > CBFDCQ01 > CBFDCQ01. The sequence goes on along the minus strand of CBFDCQ010000006.1, from coordinate 40,943 downwards.
GGGCACGAGATTTACCTGCTTCCCGGCCAAAGCATTCCCGAACACCGGCATGTGAAAACGGAGGCTGCGGGCCCGAAGCTGGAAGGGTGGCATGTACGCCACGGGTCGGTGCACATCTACGGCGAAGGCGAACCGACTCCCGGCGTCGATGTGCGGATGCCTCCCAGCCATAAAGATTGCCTCATCGCTAAACGCGAACAGAAGTTGATGCCCGGAGAAGTGGGTATGCTTCGCGGTCCCGAGGAGTGGCACTGGATGAAAGGCGGTCTCGAGGGCGGCATCGTTACCGAATATGCCACGTATCACGACGGCGCCGGACTCCGCTTCAGCCATCCGGGAGTGAAGTTTTAGAGCATTTTAGGGGTGTAGTGCGGCAGATTCGTTACTCTGAATGAGGTGCCCTTGCGAGGGGTTCTGAGTGACTAGTGGACTAGTCAAAAATGGCAGCTCCCGACGTTTCCTGTCTCTTAGGCCGGGGCGCCGTTTTCCTCCGGGCCGGTCCTGTTTCCCACTGAATCCGGTCCGCAATCTCCCCAGGAATGCGCGAAAAGCATTGACATTTTGCCGTGGTTCTGATAAAGTAGATGCGATAAAGGTACGAGTATGTACCTTAGGTCGCGGGTGTATCGCTTTAATAACTTCCAAAACGGGGGGGGGATTCCGCAAACGTCCAGTGCCTGTCTGTAGACTTCCGTTAGCTTGTGTAGTCTACCAGTATGTCTTGTGAAAGGGGGTGATGTAACAAGGGCGGAATGGGTGTCCGTTCAATCGTTGGTTGACACGCTGTCCTGGCTGGGGCGTGTCGCTGAGGTAGTTGTTGCAACTTAGTGTAAGGGGAGGAAAGTAGTAATGAAAAAGTCACGTGGATTCACACTGATCGAGTTGCTGGTGGTTATAGCGATCATCGGCATACTGGCGGCGATACTGCTGCCGGCGCTTGCGCGAGCGCGTGAAGCTGCACGGCGTGCGTCCTGCGCGAACAACCTGAAACAGTTTGGGATTATCTTCAAGATGTATGCCAACGAGCACGATGGGAAATTCCCGACCCTGATGCGGCTGCAATCAGGTTCTTTTTACCAAGGAGAGTTTGGGGCGACGGGTACTTGCGACCAGCTGAACCCCGGGTGGACGGGTTTTGATTCTTATTCCGTGTATCCTGAATACCTGACCGACGTCAACATCATGGCCTGCCCTTCCCACCCTTCCCATCAGAGTCAAATCGCCGAAGGTTGGTATAACCACGGAAGCTACGTCGACGGAGGTGGAGATGCGTCCACAGGATGGCCGAATACCCCGATCGATCCGTGCAGGATGGTCCCCGGGTCGTACGAGTACTACCCCTACGCGATAACCGAGAAGCACGTGGTTGCGCCCGGCTGCACTGGAAACGAGGCTGACATTGTTGAGCCTGTGTGGTCCACGCCTCATCCCTGTTGTCCTGACGGCTGGAGAGAAGCGTTTGGTCCTGTTCTCGAACCTGACCCTTATCCCATCACTGCGGAAGCGTTGGCTGCCTACGACCAGGACATTCAGTATGATGACGACATTCTGGGCTCGATGACGCTCTACCGTCTGCGTGAGGGTATCGAGCGGTTTATGATCACCGATATCAATAGACCTTCCGGGAGCGCCATGGCGCAAAGCGACATCTTCGTTATGCGCGACGAGACCTATATGAAGCACGCGGGTGGTGGGTGGTACTTCAACCACGTGCCGGGCGGTGCTAACGTCCTCTATATGGACGGCCACGTGGAGTTCGTGCGGTTCCCGGGCGAATTCCCGCTCTGCAAGTGTATAGTGATGATGTAGTCATCGACATCGTAGAGGGGCGGTTAGAAACCGCCCCTCTTGTCTATCTGCATTCTGCGTGAGCTCTGAAAGCGCGCGGGTTGCACGTGTTCCCCCGGGGAGCCGCTGGCTCCCCGGGGGATTTTTGTTGCTGTGAATAGTCCGCGCCGACATCTCCGGACCGTCGCGAGGGCAGCAATGGGGCTTGACCTTGGGCGACGCCCGTAGTAAAGTAAACGCCAGAGAAGTACAGGGATCAAGGAGTAACGTGTCGGGTTTGCTGAGTTCACTTTTTTATGGGGCGAGTTAAACTCTTTCCCGCATCATCGGAGGTGGCAAAATGGTTCACATGAAATGCATAGTAGTCTGTTTGTCTGTCCTGTTCCTGGGCTGCTGCGTGTCGGCTGCCCGGAACGCCGGTGACGCCGGCCCGGACAAGATCCGGATCATCCTGGATACGGACGCCAATAACGAGCTGGATGACCAGCACGCCATCGCGTACATGCTGTTCAACGGCGACGTGTTCGATGTGGAGGGCATCACCGTCAACAGGACTTCCGGCGGAGGCGGGATCGACAAGCATGTCGAGGAGGCGGAACGCGTCGTGCGCCTGTGCGCATTGCATCCTCAGGTCAAGGTCTACAAGGGGGCGAGCGGCAACTATGATGAGATTCTGCCGCACATCGCGGAACCTGAATACGACGGTTCGGAGGCGGTGGACTTCATCATCGACCGGGCGATGGCGGACGACACGCGCGAGCTCGTTCTTATGCCGATTGGCAAGCTCACGAACATCGCCCTTGCGCTGAAGAAAGACCCGTCCATCGCGAAGAAGGTCCGGATCGTATGGCTCGGGACGAACTACCCGGAACCGGGAGAATACAACTTCGTGAATGACATCGGGGCGCTGGACCCGATTATCGAGTCGGAGGTACCGTTCGAGATGGTCATGGTCCGCTATGGGAAACCCAGCGGTACGGATGCCGTGACGGCGCAACTGGCGGATATCCGGCGTATCATGCCGGGTAAGGGCCCATCGATTTCCACGCCTGTGGCCGGGCGTCACGGGGGGAAGTTCTCGAACTTCGGGGACTACTCGATTGAACTGTTCGAGAAATTCCGGGGAAGTCCTACTGAGAGGCCGCTGTTCGACATGGCCGCGGTCGCTATTGTGAAGAATCCTGCATGGGCGAAGCGCGTCACCATAGGCGCCCCCAGGTTCGCCGATGGGAAGTGGACCAACCGGCCTGACAATCCACGAAAGATAGTGATCTGGGAGGACTTCGACAAAGAGGGGATCATGCAGGACTTCTACGCTCGTATGGATAAGTATGTACTGGTGAAACCTTAGTGCTCCCTTTCATAAGTTCTGTGACGTATTCGTCGGTGGGGGCGGGTCAAGTCATCCGCCGCGAGTATGCCCGTAAAGGTAGACCTCATCGGCAGTGATCGAGCTTGATATCGGGCGACGACCATGATAGAGTGATGCTTACACAATTGCGGGGGTAGGAGAGAGACTTGTCGGGTTTCCTGTCTTCACTCTTTTAAGGGGCGAATTACGCGCTTCGTCGGAGGTGGCAGAATGGTTTTCATGAAAGGTATACTAGTCTGTCTGTCAGTCGCGTTCCTGGCCAGTTCGGCGGCCGGCGCGGCGGACGACCCCTCGCACTATGTCAAGAAGGATACGTGGCAGGAGACTGTGCTCGCATCGCGAGAAGCGCTGATGAAAGAGGAGAAAGCGCGGGGCGGCGGCGTAGCGGTAGATTTCGGTCAGGAAAAGTTTACCATCACGGCGTGGATAAAGACCGATTCGGACGGCCCCATATTCGTCAAGACCGCCGGGCCGGGTACGTGGGACGTCGGCGCCAAGGTCTTCTCTCTTGCTGAAGACAACGTGCTGTATCTCGTGAGTGTCCCCCGCGAGCGCGCAGAAGACGACCCCGACAGGCAGACTGACGAGAACGCCTTTGCCGGTATGGCTATTGCCCTGGGACAGCTCGGGGAACGAGATCTTAGCGACGGTCAATGGCACCACGTAGCGATGACCAGCGCCGTGCAACGTCACAAGTTTTTCGTAGACGGCAAGCCTATCGAATCGCTTACGCTTTGGAACTTCGGCAAGATGGGACCGGATGACCCCGATCATGGCATTCTTGTCGGTGGACAAGAGACGAGGGCTTTCGGCCAAACGAACCCCGGATTTACGGGCGATCTCGACGAACTCCAGATCTTCTCACGGCAACTGGCACCTGAAGAGATCGCAGCGATCTACGGTGATCCGGGCGCGGTGAAAGATGGCCTGGCAGGCTGGTGGTCGTTCGAGGACGGAGCCCAAGATGCGTCTGGCTATGAGAACCATGGGGAATTCATGACCGGCAGCGCCGCGGACGGCAAGTTTGGGAATGCGATGCATGTCGAAGGTGACGGCGGTGCTACGCTGCCTGCCATGCCGGGGAAAGAAGCGCGGGACAAGATATTGACGCTCGCCGCCCGCGACTTCAAAGACGACGAATCCGCACAGCAGATACAGTGGGAAAAAGAAGACGGTATCTGGAAGAGCGATTGGGTACCGGGCAATTTGAAAGAACTCGGCGGGCGGTACGCCAAGGCGACCAGAGACGTTCTCGGGCTGCCCGATAAAGCGAACGAGCTGGCGGATCGCGTCAGAAGAGCGTCCCACCTGAACGATGTCCGGGAAGCGTATTATTCCTCGCGGCGTGCTAATGACGCTCTCGTCGCCGTGAGCGACAAGCTGAATCATATGTTGGAGGAGATCGATTATCTGGCGGACGTGCATACTCCAGACGATGCGAGATGGAACGATTACAAACAGTCTGTGGCGAAACTCAACACGACTTTCAAAACAGCGAGCGCGGCGCTCGACAGAGGCGACGCGTCCGCTGTGGAAACGCTGACACAATTGCAGACTGACCTGTTCGATCGGCACGATCTGCTTCCGCACAAACTGCCGTCGGGCGCTGACGGACCGGCTAGGTTCGGGGCCGTTCACGCGAAACTCAAGTACACGCTGGAATGGGATAGACGATGGCGCGTGAGTGAAGATGCCGACGTCGTGGTCCAGTTCGATGAAGGGCCGTACAAGTTTGTGTTCTGGCGGGGATGCAGTTACATCCCGTGTTGGGCCACGAAACACACGGGCCCATGGTTCACGAACGAGTTTTTCGAACGGCGGGGGTGGCTCGGCGGCGGCGACAGCATGATGGAACCCATGTCGGACAAACAGTGCCGGTACTCGCATGTTCGTGTCGTCGAGAACCACGACGCACGAGTCGTGGTGCATTGGCGGTACACGCCGTGCGATCTGAACTATAATGTGGGATACATCGATCCTGAGACCAACTGGAGCGATTGGGCCGACGAGTACTGGACCATCTACCCGGATGGGATTGCGATGCGCAAGGCGACTTTGTTCAGTTCCGGGCCGCTGGAAGATTGGATCGAATATCAAGAGAGCATTTTCGTCAACCAGCCCGGCAACAAACCGAGCGACAGCGTCCCGCAGGCGGCGGTAACCCTGGCCAACCTCGATGGCGAAACCCACACATATACGTGGGAACGCAGATTCCCGCCCGCGTTTGAGGAACCCACCGATCCGTGCATCCAGCTGGTCAACTTCTTCACGCAGTACAAGCAGTTCTCGGTAGTGACGCCCGAGGATCTGCGGGTCAGCGCCTATCCCAAAGATCCGCGGTTCGATGATGATGAGTATTTCAATACATGGGATGCGTGGCCGGTGTCGCAGGATTGGTCGGATGCTCGAAAGGCGACCAATTTCAATAAAGTCTCGCACGGCAACCTGACGCATATTGTGTGGAAGCCGTACATAGAGAACGACTGGCAGCGAACTTGGCTCATGATGACCGGGATGACCGACAAGGTAGCCGGTGAGCTGGCGCCGGTCGCCAAATCATGGCTGCACGCGCCGGAACTGAAACTCTCGGGTTCGGGTTATACAAGTGAAGGCTATGACCCGGCACAGCGCGCCTATGTGCTGGTGCGCGATCAGGCGGGATTGCCCGGCGAACTGCGGTTCGATCTTCAGGCGAGTGAGGACTCCCCTGTGGTCAACCTGGCGTTTGTCGTCAAGGACTGGGGTACAGGCGGCGCGAATCTCGCGCTCGACGGCAAGATTATCCCGCAGGGCAAAGATTTCCGCGTCGGGTACGATCACGGTTTTGGGACCAGCGATCTAGTCGTCTGGCTCAGGGTTGAGTCGGCCGAACCTGTAGAGGTGACTGTTTCACCTCAGGGGAAGTGAGGAGTCCCAACGGAAGAAAGGAGAACGTGTCATGAGGAAGAGTAGAGTGAGGTTGCTGGGAGCAGTGGCGTTGGTGCTGGCACTGGCCGTGGCCGGAGCTATCCAGTGTGCCTACGCGGCGGAGGGCCCGTACGAGCCCACGTGGGAATCGCTCCGTAAATACAAGGAGATCCCGGAGTGGCTGCGGGACGGCAAGTTCGGCATCTATACCCACTGGGGACCGTATTCGGTACATGCCTATGGAACCAACACGACGTGGTACTCGTTCATAATGTATGCGGATCCGGAATCTGAAGCGCGTGAGCATTTTGAGAGGACCTTCGGTAAATTGACGCCGGATTTCGGCTACAAGGACCTCATACCCAAGTTCACGGCGGAGAAGTTTGATGCTGATGAATGGGTGAAGCTCTTCGAAAAAGCGGGCGCGAAGTTCGTAGGCCCGGTGGCCGAGCACCATGATGGGTTCGCTATGTGGCCGACTGAGTATTCAGAGTGGAACGCCGCCAATATGGGACCGAAGCGCGACGTGGTCGGCGAGTTCGCGGAGGCCGCGCGAAAACGCGACATAAAATTCGTGACGGCGTTCCACCACGCCGCCAACTGGTTCTTCTTCCCCGTCTCGGATCCCCGATACGATACAGGTAATCCAAAATTCTCGGGGCTGTACGGGCAGCCGCACAAGCCTGTCGAATTGCGCAACCAGGAGTTTCTTGACGAGTGGTACGGCAAGATCATCGAGGTGATTGACGGTTACAGTCCGGACTTTATCTGGTTCGACTTCGCGCTCGATGCGATAGCTGAGGGCTACGTCAAGGACTTCCTCGCCTATTACTACAATCACGCCACGGAGAAGGGCAAGGAGGTTGTCGTCACGTACAAGGGCAACGACCTCGTACCGGCGACGGGCATACGCGACCTCGAACTCGGCCAGGAGCCGGGACTTACCTATCACGAGTGGATCACGGACTCGACGGTGGACGACCGGGGCGCCTGGGGCTTCGCCAATGACCTGGTGTTCAAGCCGCCGAACCGGATCATTGACAATCTGGTCGACCGGGTCAGCAAGAACGGCTATCTGCTGCTGAACGTGGGTCCCAAGCCTGACGGAACGATTCCGGACGAAGCCCGCGAATTGCTGTTGGCCGTGGGCGCGTGGCTGGACATCAACGGCGAGGCCATTTACGGGACGAGCCCCTGGATTATTGCGGGCGAAGGCCCGACGAATCTCGGGGAAGCCACTGAAATCGGTTTCAACGAGGCGGACACCAAGTACACGAGCGAGGATGTTCGGTTCACGGTCAAGGGCGACACGATTTACGCCACGTTCCTGGACTGGCCGGGCGAAAGGGCGCTCATCAAGACGCTGCGCGCTCTGGGACCGGATGCCGATACGCTTGACGCAGACAGTGATGTGCCATCCATTGCGGGGAAGACGTTCACCATACCATGGGAAGACGGGAGAATGAAGCTTGAGTTCAGAAAAGGCGGGGAAGTTATTCTGACAGGCGACGATGCCGAAAAGGGCTTTCCAGGCCAATACGAACAGGATGGCGCGGATATAGTCATCACTCTGGCGATGAATCAGACTATCCTCTCCTACGATGGCGAAGAGTTGGAAGGCGCTGAAGATGACACTCCAGCGCACGAGGGCTTCTATAGGGAGGAGATCAAGCGGATCAGTCTACTCGGCGACGGCGAAGAACTGGACTGGTGGCTCACGCGCAAAGGGCTTGTTGTAGAAATGCCTGATGAGAAGCCTTGCGACTATGCCTACGTCATCAAGATAGAGCGTCACCATCATCCGAAGATCGATTGATGAGCGTGCCCGTAAGAATGGATTTGGGAGCCTTGCGGTACTTGGTTGTCTGGGTCAGGGTCGAGTCGGCAGAGCCAGTAGAGGTCACTGTTTGGCCTCGAGCGAAGTGAGGGGTCTTAACGGAAGAAAGGAGGATGTGTCATGAGGAACAGGAAAGTGAGGTTGTTGGGGGTAGCGGCGTTGGGCTTGGTGTTTGCCCTAACCATGTTCTGCAGCTGGAGCGCCAGCGCCGCGGATGGACCCTACAAGCCGACATGGGAATCGCTCCGTGAGTACAAGGAGATTCCAAAATGGTTGCGGGACGGCAAGTTCGGTATTTACACGCACTGGGGCCCCTATTCGGTCCACGCCTACGGCTCCAACACCACCTGGTACTCGAACCAACTGTATGGGAACCCGCGGTCCGCGGCCCGCAAGCATTTCGAGAAGACCTTCGGCAAGTTGACACCCGAATTCGGGTACAAGGACCTGATCCCGAAGTTCACGGCCGAGAAATTCAATGCCGATGAATGGGCGGAACTGTTTCAGAAGGCCGGAGCGAAATTCGCGGGACCTGTGGCGGAACACCACGATGGGTTTGCCATGTGGCCCACGAAGTACTCGGAATGGAATGCCGCCAAGATGGGCCCGAAGCGCGACGTAGTGGGCGAGTTCGCGGCTGCCGTCAGAAAGCGCGACATGAAGTTCGTCACCGCGTTCCACCATGCCGCCAATTGGTTCTTCTTCCCTGTCTTGGACAAGAACTACGACACCGGCGATCCCAAGAATTACGGGCTCTATGGCCAGCCGCACGAGCCGGGCGCGATGCGCAACCAGGAGTTTATCGACGAGTGGTACAATAAAATCATCGAGGTGATCGACGGCTACAGTCCGGATTTCATCTGGTTTGACTTCGCGCTCGACGCGATTCCTGAGGGCTACGTGAAAGACTTCCTCGCCTATTACTATAACCACGCTACGGAGAAGGGCAAGGAAGTAGTTGTCACGTACAAGGGCAACGACCTCGTGCCGGCAACCGGTGTACGCGACCTCGAACTGGGCCAGGAGCCGGGGCTCACCTACCACGAGTGGATCACCGATTCAACGGTCGACGACCGAGGCGCCTGGGGTTTTGCCAACGACCTGATTTTCAAGCCGCCTAACCGTGTGATCGACAACCTGGTGGACCGTGTCAGCAAGAACGGTTACCTGCTGCTGAACGTCGGGCCCAAACCTGACGGCACCATCCCGGACGAGGCCCGTAAACTGCTGCTCGAAATGGGTGCATGGCTGGACGTCAATGGTGAGGGCATCTACGGCACGAGTCCCTGGATCATCGCCGGTGAAGGTCCGACCAATCTCGGGGCAGCTAGCGCCATCGGCTTCAACGAGGCCGACACGGTATATACCAAGAGAGATGTCCGGTTCACGGTCAAAGGCGACACGATCTACGCCACGTTCCTGGACTGGCCCGGAGAATATGCCGTAATCCAGACCCTTCGCGGAGAAGGAGACCAGGCCGAGGACTTTGAGATCCCGCGTGCAGCTTCGGGCCCTGTCGATCCGGCACTCTCCGTCGTCGGCAAAACGTTAACGCTTGAGCGACGCGGCCGAACGTCCACATACGAGTTCAAGGACGATGGCAAGCTCACAATCACCTGGCCGTCCCGACGCGAAGGCGGCGACCCGAGAATCACGGAAGCCGAATACACACAGGACGGACCCGAGATAACCATCACAATGGGTGAGCGTGAGATGCAGGCAACATACAACGGCGAAACCTTCGCACGCGCCGGAGAGGCTCCACGTCATGAGGGCTTCTACAAAGAAGAGGTCAAACGCGTCTCGATGCTCGGTGATGGCAAAGACCTCGAGTGGCACAGAACAGCTCAAGGGCTTGTCATCAAGACCCCGGACAAGAAGCCGTGTGATTATGCCTATGTCTTCAAGATCGAGCGGCACCATCATCCGAAGATTGACTGAGCAACGTGGCCGTGGGGACTGATCTGAGGGCTTTGACGAGTTTCGTTGTCTGGACGAGAGTCGAGTCCGATGGCCCGCTTGAGGTGACTCTGTCGCCTCAAGCGGGCTGAAGTAGTGCGCTTTGCAGGAAGAAGGAGACTGGAGAATGAGCAAGATCACGCAAGTGCTGATGTCAGACGAAGAGAAGCTCGAGATCATTGAAACTGAACTGCCTCCGTTACAGGATGACGAGGTGTTGGTCACTGTAAAGAACTGCGGGATTTGTGGTTCTGACATCCACGCGTATCTTGGCGAGCAGCCGTTCATGCGGCCGCCGCTGGTCCTGGGGCATGAGTTCTCGGGTGTGGTCGACGAGGTCGGGGGGGGCGTGAAAGATTTCAAGAAGGGGATGAGAGTAACGGTCGAACCGTGTCTCGTCTGTCACGAATGCTACAATTGCCGGGACGGGAACTACAACACCTGTGAGGAGCTGAAAGTCATCGGATGCCAGTCGGTGGGTGCTTTTGCGGAAAAGATCGTGGTGCCGGCGGAAAGGGTTGTGCCAATGCCGGACGAGGTGGATTTTGAGTCCGGCGCCCTTATCGAGCCTGCTTCGGTGGCCGCGCACGTCGTAAAACGGTCGGGAGGCGTCGCCGGCAAGAACGTTGTGGTGCTGGGATCCGGAACGATCGGTCTGTTGGTCGCTAAAGTTGTCCAAATATCCGGCGCCAAGAGCGTCATAATCACCGACGTGGACGATTTCAGGCTCGATATAGCCGGAAAGATGGGATTGGAAAACACCGTAAATGTAAGGAATAAGGATCTCAAGGAGAGAATACTAAAAGAATTTGGTAAAGACGGGGCGGACATGTGGTTCGAGTGCGTGGGCAGCGCGGAGACGATCAACTTCGCGATCAACAATGCAAGGAGGCGGACTACAATCGTCATGGTCGGCGTGATTCCCCGCAATCAGGTGATCGAGAACATGGCAAACATACAGGAGTGGGAACTTACCATAATCGGTTGTCTGATATACACCCGCGAAGATTACGAACGAGCTATCGACATGTTCAAGAGCGGCCAGTTAACTAAGGATGCCATTATCACGCATCGGTTCAATTTCAAAGACGCTCCGAAAGCGTTTGAGATGATCAAGACGAAGAGCGATAACTTTCTGAAAGTTATGCTTTGTATGGAGTAGAGTGACCGCTTATCCGCTAGCGGGGCTTGAGGGAATCAGTACGAGGAGGAGAATCTAATGGCTGGCAAACTGAAGTATGCGGTGCACGCGTACAGCTGGACTCCACAATGGAACAATGATTGTCTGCATTTGATCCAACACGTGAAGGAATTGGGTTTGGACGTGATAGAAGTACCGTTCATGGATATCGAACTGGTAGACCCCAAGGCAATTAAGGCGAAATTGGAAGAGCATGATGTGGGAGTATGCGCCAGCACGGCGTTGAGTGAGGCCAGAGATATAACCTCTGACGACGCAAAGGTTCGTGCGGCCGGTCTCGCGTATCTGAAGCAATGCGTTAAGAAGCTTGCGGCTATGGGTGGCGACCTGTTCACCGGCGTGATTTATTCTGCGATAGGCCGCAAGATCGACGGCAAACCGGATGAACAGCATTGGAGTTGGGCAGCCGAGAATCTTAAGGAAGCGGCCAAGTATGCCGCGGATCTAGGGGTCAGACTTGGAATTGAACCGGTCAATCGGTATGAGACCTTCCTGATCAACACGGGAGAACAGGCACTGCGTTTAAGGGCACTCATAGACGAGCCCAACGTTTATGTCCATCTTGATGCTTATCACATGAATATCGAAGAAACGGGTTTCTACGAGCCCACGAAGGCTTGCGCGGACTACCTTTGCCACTATCATTTGAGCGAAAGCCATCGCGGTATTCCCGGAGAGGGGCTGGTCGATTGGGAAGGAATTTACCGGGCGCTGGCGGAAGCGGATTACCAGGGCTATGTGGGGCTCGAGTCCTTTGTGGAGCCGGCGGATTCCATGAGGTCGGCAACATGTGTCTGGCGGACGTTGGCGCCCAGCAGCGACGTTCTGGTTGCTGAAGGATTCAAGTACCTCAAGGGACTGGAAGAGAAGTATTACGGAAGTTGACGAAGCGCACGGGACGAGCTTCTAGGGTAATCCCGCCTTGAGCTGCTGCCAGACGTAGTCGCGTATTACTTGCATCGTCTCGCGGGTGAGCCCTATGAACTGGCATCCCATATAGAACGGCGGTCCATCGTCGGCGCTTTCAAGTATCTCGCGACTTGGCTCGGCAACAACCGGCGCGATCTCACCGTCAGGCATGGATAAATCCATTTCTATTCTTTCCTGCGGATCGATCTGTTGATCCGCCTGAACGAGCGCTCCACCGACGCTAAGATCGTATATTTTTGCCGGTGAGTAATGCGTGCTGCCGAGCGGTCTGTACCGCGCCTTAAGGTTCACGGCCACACGCGTATATTTTCTGTGAATAAACCGTTCAGTGGATACGGGTCGGGACAGAGATATGCGCGGTTTGTCGAAGTCCGGTGCGGAGGTGACGGCCGATCTGAAGCTGTACCATCCCCATTGATCGTGGAAGTGCATCTCAACGATCATTTCCGGCAGCGGGTAATCTTCGATAGGGGATGACACAACTACCTCGTCATCGGACACACTGAGTATTTTGCTCAGAAAGGTGTGCCTGTCGGTCTTGAGCATGAACAGCGCGTTCTCTTCCAGGTACGATTCAAGGATAAGTTTCTGTGCCTCTTCGCCCATGACTTTCATTGTCGGCCTCTCCCTCCTTTGCTGAACGATCCGTGACAACTCAATCGAGCGCAGCCGCCCCGGGCAGCTATGTGCCGGCCGCTTCCGCCAGTCGTTGTTTCAGGAAACCCATGTCAAGCGATGACAAGAACCATCCTGCGCGCGGGCCCCTGTCTTTTGCGAGCAGCGACACGTAGATTGCCTTGAAAACGTCACCTGGCGCCATCCCGAGTTCCTCCTTGATGTCGTAAACAAGGTTATGAATCTCGTCGGCGTTCATACCGGGCTGCAACCGTTCGGCCAGGGCGGCGAGCAGCCGTTTCTGTTCGTCGGAAAACTCTTTTGCGCGCTCGGGCAGGCTATCCTGCAACTCGAACTTTGCTTCCGGTGGCGCGAACGTGTCCAGCCAGCGGGTTCCGCACGCCACGCGCTCTTCGAGCCGGTTCCTATCTTCGATCTCAATACCGTTACGTTTGAGTATTTCCAGGATCTTATCAATATCGCCGCTTGTCGTCTGAATCAAGCTCACAATGTGACGGTACGGTACGCCGAGCGGCGCTTCATCGCCGGTCCGCGACAGCTCGACCGCGCGCCGGGTATCCTCGTTGTTCGCAGCCGCATCGTACTCGTCAACGAGGCTCAGCAGGGGCAGTCCCGGCTGAAATGTGAGGCTCTTGTTCGGGACACTCCTGAATATGAAATAGCGCAGCACGTCGGCGGGCACAACGTCGAGTACCTGCGATATTGTGATGACGTTGCCCTTGCTGGACGACATGTCGCCCTTACCGCGCAGACTAATCCATTCGTACGGTACCGGGTGCGGCGGTTCAATACCGTACACGTCGCGTGCGATACGGCTGCCGGTGTCGTAGGAGCCGCCTCTCGATGCGTGATCTTTGCCGAACGGCTCTATCGTCACGCCGAAAACCTTCCACCGGGCGGGCCAATCGACCCGCCACGTGAGTTTGCCGTTACCCGCGATAGGCAGGGTGCCCTCGGTGCCGCATTCGCAAGTGTAACTCACCGTCTTGCCGTCTGCGTCGAACCCGGTAACGGTGGTAGTCGTCATCTTGCCGCAATCGGTGCAGACAACGTTAAGCGGCGACCAGTCGTCCGCGACCTCCTTGCCGGTTTCCTCCTCCATAATCTTCTTTATCTTGGCCTGCTGCTCGAGGGCGGTTATCGCAACGTCGTCGAAAGCGCCGTTTCGGTACTCATCTTCAGCGCGTATCACCTCAACCTGGACGCCTAACCTTTCGAGCGCCTCGATGAACGGCAATAGGAAATGTTCCGAGTAGTTCGTATGCTCGCCGCAGGGACACGGTATTCTGCACAGCGGTTTGCCCACGCATGGCTCGAACACCGCCGCGTCCAGGAAGGGATAGACACGCCGCAGGGGATCGAAGTTGTCGGCGATGTAGTTGAACCTGCACTCGACACCTCGGTCGGACAGCGCACGGAAGATCGCGTCGCCGGTAAGTATCTCCCTCATGTTGCCTATGTGGATATCGCCCGAGGGAGTGATACCGGTGCTTATGAGATGTTTTGAGCTCTTCTCGGCCGCTTCGCGCGCGACTCTATCGGCCCAGTGCCGCTTCTCTACATCTGTCATGAAATAGGTATCCCCCTTCGCTCCAATTCTTCCGCAGCCTCAATTATACTGTAACGATGCGGTTTGATTCAATGGTTTATTGCGGCTCAGGGTGTTGCACGGCCGGCTGGTGCGCTTACTCGACGCTCCTGGCGAGCCACGGTCGCTGCCGTTACTGCTCAATGGTTGGGATGATTCTTGACCTTCTCGATTGCCGCTTCAACGGTGGCTCTGACTCGTTCGGCGACTTCCTTTTCTTTCTCCGGAACGTAATGGCGGAGCCCGACGACGCCGGCGGGCATCGAGCTGAACTGGCCCACGCAATAGTGAGGTGTCAGGTCGTTGAGCGCAATAGCCGCCACATCGAGCGCGCAATCCTGGCACTGGCACATATCGGGGCGTTCCCTCATGGCGGCCGTGATAGCGTCGAAGACCATGTCTTCGGTCATATTACGTAAGTCCCTCGTGTCATAAGAGTCCCGGAACTTCATGCAATTACACTCCTTTCATTCCTCGGTTTCGAGGTAACGGTAGACGACTTCAGAACGAGCAATGGTGAACGCAATGATACTTCCAAGCACCGCAGGCACGGCGTAACTCGTGCCGAACATCTCGATGAGAATGATCATGGCGGCTATCGGCACGTTGAGTACCGCAGCGAGCATACCTGCCATACCTGTCGCGACGAACGCGATATGGTGAGCCGGATCGGACGCGTGCAGCAACGATGCGACGATGTTCCCCGCCGCCGCTCCGATCATCAAGACCGGTAACGTGACCCCTGCCGGGTTACCGGAACCCACGGTGAAGGTGTTACTTACGATCTTGCCTACGAGTATCAATACGAGGAGGGACAGCGGTAAAGCGATACCCGGGTTGACTATCTCCATGAAGATGTCCCGACCGGGACCCAGGGTCCTGCCTCGCAGCGCAATGCCGACCACGGCGCAAACGAGCCCGCCGACTACGGGTCTCCATCCTCCCCATCGGCTGAGCTTCTGGAACGTGTCGAACACCTTTTTGAAACTTACGACAAACAGTATCCCGAGCAGGCCCGCCAGGACCGCCATCAGCAGGAGGCCCGGCATGAGCGTCGGCGAGAAAGCCAGCGTGCCGTGCCTGTATGGCGAACCGAACCCGCCGCTCATGAGCGAGTGCACGCTGTACCCGGTTATGCTTGCGAGAACCGCAGGGAACACCCCCTCGTACTCTATCGATGCGGCGTATAGCACTTCGACGGCGAATATGCCGCCACCGATGGGCGCGTCGAGAACCGCCGCAACGCCCGCGCCCGCACCGCATACCGTGGCCAACCGCAGGTCGGCTTTTCTGAACCGGAGCAACCGTGACAGGAATCGGAGCTTTCTGAAAAGGAACCCACCGGCACCGCCGCAGACGAGACACGCCGGTCCTACGAAACCGCCGCTGCCGCCGAGACCGAGAACCACAATGACGCCGACCAGGTAGAGCAGAACGGTTCTTGGCTCGAGGTACCCGCCGCGGCGCTGCGCAGAATGGATGTATACCGGTCCACCTTCGCCGCTCGCTACCGGGTCGATCCTGTGTATGACGAACCCGACGATGAATCCGGCCAGTATGGGGAAAAGGCAGTTGTAGGGGTATGGCGAGCGGTTGAGGTCGCTGAGGGCAGTTACGCCCGACTGCATCACCCATATCAGCGCACCGGCAAGACTGCCGATCAGGAGAGCGAGAATGACCCACTTGATCAGGTATGCAACTTGTCGAGGTAAACCCCGGTTGGGAGAAGTCACCTTTGTTCTGCCCCGAATTGAAACGCATCGCCACCAAAGACAGCTTCATAAGAATTATAACACAGAGAGCCCGCTGCAACAAATTGGCTACCCTGGCTGTGCGCTTGGTGGCAGTCATTGATTTGCACCATCGAGTAGATGTAGACTACCATCTCAGGGGTGTCGAGGGCAGAGTCATATCAGGGGGCTTCTGGGAAGATGAATAGGCGTGAGTTCTTTCGGTCGGTGGGGTGGGGAGCGGTCTCGCTGGCGTTCGTCGGGCGGGCAAGAGGCGTGTCGGCGGAAGAGAAACCGCTCAATTTCGTGTTCATTCTGGTGGATGACCTTGGCTGGAAAGATCTGGGTTGTTACGGCAGCACGTTCTACGAGACGCGCAACGTCGATCGGCTCGCCGCGCAAGGGATGCGTTTCACCGACGCTTATGCCGCCTGTCCCGTTTGCAGCCCGACGCGCGCCAGCATCGTGGCAGGGAAGTACCCCGCCAGGTTGGATACAACCGACTGGTTTGGCGCGCCGCAACCCGAGGAGTCGCTCAGAAGCGAGCACTTCGGGAGACTGCCGCTTTTGCCTCCTCGGTATGTCGATAGGCTACCGCTGGAGGAGGAGACGATGGCGGAGGCGTTCAAATCTGCCGGGTATCGGACCTTGTTTGCCGGCAAGTGGCACCTCGGTGAGGATGACTTCTATCCGGAGGATCAGGGGTTTGATATCAACAGAGGCGGCTTCGAGGCAGGGTTTCCATGGGGCGGCTACTTCTCGCCGTATAAGAACCCGAAGCTGAAAGACGGGCCGGAGGACGAACACTTGCCGGACAGGCTCGCGAGGGAGACGGCCAAGTTCATCGAAGAGAGCAAGGACCGACCCTTCATGGCGTACCTGTCCTTCTATTCGGTCCATACACCGCTCATGGCTCGAGAGGACCTGAGGGCGAAGTATAAGGAGAAGGCTGAGGCCGTCGAGCATTTCGGTCCTGCCTGGGGAAAAGAGAGAGAACGGAAGGTCCGCCTCGTTCAGGACCACGCGGTGTACGGCGGGATGGTCGAAGCGATGGATCAGGCCGTGGGAAAAGTGCTCGGAAAGCTGCGGGAACTGGGCCTGGAGCAGAACACGGCGATCGTACTAATGTCGGATAATGGTGGCGTGTCCACGTCCGAAGGGCATCCGACCTCGAACCTTCCGCTGCGCGCGGGTAAAGGCTGGCTGTACGAGGGCGGTATACGCGAACCGATGATTGTCAGGTGGCCGGGAGTGACGGTGCCCGGTAGCACATGCAGCGTGCCGGTCACCAGCACGGATTTCTACCCGACAATGCTGGAGATGGCTGGATTGCCGGCAAAGCCCGACCAGCATGTCGACGGAGTCAGCCTCGCGCCTTTGCTCCGGGGAGCAGGTTCGCTCGACCGTGACGCGCTCTACTGGCACTACCCGCATTATGGGAATCAGGGTGGTGCGCCCGGCGGGGCCGTCCGCCAGGGCGACTGGAAACTGATCGAATGGTACGAGGACGGCCGCTTGGAACTTTTCAATCTGCGCGAGGATATCGGCGAGAGGAACAACCTGGCTCAGGAAGAGCCGGATAGGGTGAGAGAGCTTCACGTGAAGCTCAAGGCGTGGCGGCGGCAGATCAATGCCAAGATGCCCACGCCGAACCCGAACTTGACACATGAGTAACAGGTGCCTGTGGGGCTGTTGAAAAAGGCCCTGCAGATAGCTGGACGTCATTCTGAGCGAAGCGAAGAATCTCGATTTTCGAGCGTTCTTGAAACACCAGATCCTTCGTCCGCCCCGGCAGACTCAGGATGACAACTAGATCCGCTCTTTCAACGTCCGACCTACCTGATGTTTCAGGGCGCAGCAAGCAGCGCCCCTACACCCGAGACCGTATCTCTCCTGCGGAGGACAGACAGGAATGTCTGCCCCACCATATGCATTACGGAGACGCCCCACCGGGGCGTCTCTACCATCCGTTGGGGAATTGTAGTCGAGGGTGTCGTACCCTCCCGCGGGAGGCTTCCTTCTCTTTCCTGCGACGTGCGAGGCTCAACTAACCCACATGTTTGTGCGACTCTTCACAATCCATCTGCCGCCTTCGCGCGCGACGTGAAACAAGTCTCTGCTACCGCTAAGCGGGCCCGCATAGTATCCTGCCTCAACCTCAACTTCGCGCCTGTTGATCCACTTGACTTCGTAGACCTCAAGAATGGTCCCGACCGCACCTGTCTCAATGGCCGTGACAACAGCACTCAAGAGCATAGGAGGCAAGCCCGGTCCTCTGTCAACCTCATCCTTGACAATCGTGCACTCCGAGAACTTCTTCACAACCAGCCTGTGGCCCACAAAGCGTTGCATGAACTCATCGCTGGGATCCCGTAATTCGCCAGGTTCGCCCACAGCAAGGAAGAACACCCGTGGTCGGGACGCCCTATCGAGCTGGTATCGGAATACCGCTTCTCTAATGTCTTCTTCCTGGGCAGATTGCCAGCCTCCGCACCCAGCGAAGGCCAGGATCATGATAACCAGCAGGCAACATCGTTTGAAATGGGGGCACATCAGACCCACTCCTGCGTCTTTGTCGAGGTTCTTCAGAGCACCCGTCATCCTATACCCGGGACAGCACATGCATTCTGACTGATCGTGCTGTCCGTGCGGTCCCTTCCCCGCGTGATATTGTACGCCAAATCAGGACGGATTATTCAATCATTTTCGGTGAACCTTCCCTCACGCGCGTCATTCCCGCGCAGGCGGGAATCCAGTAAGACGGAGAAGGTCCCATTCTGAAGCCTGGATCCCCGCCTGCGCGGGGATGACGACAAAAACAGGCATGGAACGAGAAGGAACTTCCTGTCCAAACGTCGCCTCATCAAGAAACCAAAGTAGACTGTGGACACTCACCGGTTTTCATCATATTTCCGGGCGCAGCAAGCGGCGCCCCTACACCCGAGGCCGTATCTCTCTTGCGGAGGACAGACAGGAATGTCTGCCCCACCATATCAATGACGGAGACGCCCCACCCATGCCTGCGGCACGCCACAGCGCATCTTCGACAGGCAGGCGGGGCCTCTCTACCATCCGTGGGAAACTGTAGGGGAGGGTCTTGTACCCTCCCGCGGGAGGCCACGAGGGCCTCTCCTACGCTGTCCTTGCGGGGTGCACCTCGGAGGCCGGATGTCTCCTGCGGAGGACAGACAGGAATGTCTGCCCCACCATCTTGGGCGCAGCAGAGCTGGATCGTTGGACAAAGGGCTTGTTTTGCATTATCATCTTTCTGATAGAAGCGTTTATTCGGGAGGACGAGGATGGGTGAGAAAGAAATGAGGAAGCGTGTTGCGGCGGTTGCGAGAGGGATCAGTAAGCGCGGTCTTGACGGGGGGGTGTTCACATCTGCGGCAAATGTCACTTACCTGACGGGGTTTCTCGGTGAGGACAGTTGGGCTCTGGTCATCGGGCGGAAAGTCTGGCTCCTGACGGACAGCAGGTACACGGAACAGGCCGAGGATGAGTGTGTCGGGTGCAGGATCGTTGAGAGGGGCAAGAGCACGCTCGAGGCGGCGGCGGCGAAGATATTAGCTCGGCACAACTCGGTCGCGGTGTTCGGTGTCGAGAACACGACGTCGCTCGCCCGGTACGATTCTATCAGGAAGAAGGTGAAGGCTAAGGCCAGAAAGATGAAGGAGATCGTCCGGGATATCCGCTCGATCAAGGAACCGGGCGAGATAGCGAATATCCGCAAGGCGAACAGTATCGGCGACAAGGCGATTGAGCAAGCGTTGAAACATCTCAAGGTTAGTATTACCGAAGCGGAGTTTGCGGGGATACTGGAACTCGAGATGCGCCGATTCGGTGGCGGGGCGGCTTTTGAGACGATCGTATGTTACGGTCCCAATGGTTCGCGCAACCATCATCTTCCCGGCGCGAGAAGGCTCAGGAAGAACGATACGGTTCTCGTGGATTTCGGTGTTCGGTACAGAGGCTATTGCAGCGATAAGACGCGGTGTTACGGGGTCGGTAAGGTCAGCGGCAAGTTCCGGAAAGCCTACGACACCGTCGCGAGCGCCCAGGCGGCGGCGATTGATGCCATTTCAGCCGGCGCCAGGATCAAGGACGTCGATGCAGCGGCGAGGAAGGTTATCGGAGAGTCGGGCTTCCCGTTGTTCGGTCACGGGCTGGGACACGGCATAGGCCTCGAGGTTCACGAGTTGCCGTTCCTCGGTGCGCAGTTGAAAGGCAGGCTCGGAGCGAACCAGGTGGTTACGGTTGAGCCGGGAATCTACATCCCGGGCAAGTTCGGCATACGGATCGAGGACGACGTCCTTGTGACCGAGAAAGGCTGTAAGATAATAGGTCGGCGCAAGAAGAGCCCTGAGCTCCTCATCATATAGATCGAAGCTAACCTTCAGCGTTGCCACCCAATAGACCGGCCCTCAGGGGGTTGATTTCTTCCCGGAAAAGTGCTAGAGTCTGGGATGTCCTGGGGGGCACTCGGAGATATCCATCTGGCAATTCACCGCATTCATGCCTTCCTGGAAGCTGACCGGACAAAAATCGGATTGAGGGGGGAAAGTATAAAGGCACTGTCCTCGAAAGGAGGAGTACATGGCGGAACAAGATTACACGAGAGTGATGTTGACTGAGAAGGAGATACCCAGCCAGTGGTATAACATAATTCCGGATTTGCCGGAGCCGCTGGGACCTCCGCTGCATCCTGGTACTTTGAAGCCGATAAATCCGGAAGATCTGGCGCCGTTGTTCCCTATGGGGCTGATCCAGCAGGAAGCGAGCGCGGAACCTTGGATAGACATTCCCGGGGAAGTGCTCGACGTGTACAAGTTGTGGCGACCTACGCCGCTGATCCGTGCGCGGCGCCTTGAGAAGAAGCTGCGGACCCCGGCCAAGATCTTTTACAAGTACGAGGGTGCCAGCGCTGCCGGGAGCCATAAGCCCAACACGGCGGTTGCTCAGGCGTATTACAACAAGAAGGAAGGGGTGAAGTGTCTGGCGACCGAGACGGGAGCCGGCCAGTGGGGCAGCGCGCTGTCGTTCGCGTGCAACCTGTTCGACTTGAAGTGCACGGTGTTCATGGTGCGGGTGAGCTATGAGCAGAAGCCGTACCGGCGTTCACTGATGCAGATCTGGGGTGCGGAGGTTCATCCGAGCCCGACCAACCTGACGAACGCGGGCAGACAGATACTTGAACAGGATCCGGAGTCGACCGGCAGCCTTGGTATCGCCATCAGTGAGGCGATTGAGGTGGCGGCGGGTCGGGAGGACACGAAATACTCGTTGGGCAGCGTGCTTAACCACGTGCTGCTTCATCAGACCGTAATCGGGCTCGAGGCGAAGAAACAGTTCGAGAAGATCGACGAGTATCCCGACGTGTTAATCGGATGTGTCGGCGGCGGCAGCAATTTTGCCGGGTTCTGTTTCCCGTTCATCCCTGACAAGCTCAACGGGAAGAATATTCGTGTTCTCGCGGTTGAGCCGGAAGCTTGCCCGACAATGAGCAGGGGACCGTACCGGTACGATTTTGGCGATACGGCCATGACGACGCCGCTGCTGCGGATGCACACCCTCGGTCACACCTTCGTACCTCCGGGCATACATGCGGGCGGGCTCAGGTACCACGGTATGGCGCCGCTGATGAGCTTGTTGCGCAAGGCGGGCGTGATGGAGATCGAGGCGTACCATCAGAGAGCCGTGTTTGAAGCGGCCGTTCTCTGGGCGAGAGAGGAAGGTATCGAACCCGCGCCGGAAACCGCGCATGCGTGCAAGGCGGCTATTGACGAGGCGATCCGGTGCAGAGAAGCCGGAGAGGAGAAGGTTATAGCGCTGAACTTCAGCGGTCACGGCCACTTTGACCTCGGCGCGTACGACGCTTATCTTGCGGGCAAACTCGAGGATTACGAGTATCCGGAAGAGAAGATCGAAGCGGCGCTCAAGGAGGTTCCAGAGGTTAATGTGTGAGCGAGCCAAGGAGGGGCGGCAGGTAGAGGGGGGTAGATTAGACGGTAAAGGAGGGAACGTCATGACAGGGGTATCCAGGAGGTTTGCGGCACTTAGCCTGGTCTGCGCGTTAGCACTTGTGTGCACGATGGCGTACGGACAGGACGCGCAGCTAGCTGGTCCCACCCGCGGAAACGCGATTCATCTTGCCTACACGCCTACCGTTAGGTCGATGGGTATGGGTGGCGCGTCGATCGGTCTCGAGGGGCCGGACTCTTTCAACCCGGCGGCGCTGGGCTGGTTGGAAACGGGGGAGATCGAAATCACGTACGGCGATCACGACTTCCGTAAGGGTCCTCGCGCCCAGTACTACAGAGCGGACGTGAGTTACCCGGTGTTGGGCGGCGGTGCACAGTTGAAGCTGTACTACATGGACTCGAACAAGCATCTGTCAGAGATGCCGGACCCGAGCATGCCGCTGGAGGCGAAGGTGTGGGCGTACGAGTTGGGAGTCGCGTACGGAAGAAAGCTCGGCGACCGGCTGTCGGTAGGTTTCGGGGCGTTCCCGTTGGAAGAATCCAATCTGAGACTTTCCGGTTTTGGCAGAGGACGCGGTGAGAGTCTGGTCGGTAGCGCCAGGCTGGGTGTTCTCTTCAAATTCACGGACCAGATCAACCTCGCAACGATGTTCGACCATATCAAGGACAGATTGGACGACAGCTACGACTGGGGCACGTCCTTGCGCGACAACTACTACGCCAACATCTGGACGGTAGGCGGCGCGATTAAGCTCACGGATAAAATCCGTTGGTTTGGAGATTACAGGTGGGGTAGAGTAAATGGCGGCAGCGTTCGATTGAACCCGCGGTCGCCGAATTTCGGTCTCGAATACCAGT
Organism: uncultured bacterium; assembly: GCA_965603355.1. Taxonomy (GTDB): domain Bacteria; phylum Hydrogenedentota; order CBFDCQ01; family CBFDCQ01; genus CBFDCQ01. The sequence continues at coordinate 18,156 of CBFDCQ010000006.1, read as the reverse complement.
TTACGGATGATATCGCGCTTAGGGTAGGAGAGACAAGAGGACACATCACCGCCGGTGCGGGATTGAAGCTCGGATCTCTGGGAATGGACTTGCTGAAGAACTGCGAGCTCAATTACGCGTATGTAGATGGCACCGGAGAGGATATGATACGCCGCGCGTTCGGCACGGCGACCTCGCATGCGGTGTCGCTCAGCATGAAGTTCTGATAGCGAAACTCAGCGCGTAACGTTTTTAGATAGGGCGGGCATTACAGCCCGCCCTAGTGTTTTTAGGACGACACTACAGCATGTCGAGGGCATCCATATCGATCTTGAGAGCTACCTTCGTCCTCTCGTCGGCGTGGGTCTCTTTGGCGCTTGTGATCAGCGTACGGATATGTTTCACATTCGGGGATAGCAGCGCTACGTGCCAGCGGTGGCGGTTGCGAAGCATCGAGAGTGGAGCGGGGGCGGGGCCGAGTATCTCGACGGTCGCGAGCTTCTTTCGTGAAAGGTCTCGCTTGAGTTTTCTTCCCACCACGCCCGCGACGCGTACCACTTCCTCCTCTTTCTGCCCCTCAAACAGGAGATGTGCGAGACGCGTGAACGGCGGATAGTTCGCCTCCCGCCTCAGGGCAAGCTCCTGGCGGCAGAACGCATCGTAATCGTGCGTACACGCGGCTTGAATGCTGTAATGCTCGCAATTGTACGTCTGGATAATCACCTCTCCGGGCTCGGTGCCGCGACCGGCGCGGCCGGCTACCTGTGTCAGCAACTGAAACACGCGTTCAGCGGCACGGAAATCCGGCATGTTGATCGCCACGTCTGCGGACACCACCCCGACAAGCGTCACTCCGGGAAAATCATGTCCTTTGGCTATCATCTGTGTGCCGACAAGTATATCGATCTCGCCGTTCCTGAAACGCGACAGGATCCTGTGGTGAGAGCCCTTGCGCGACGTGGTATCGAGATCCATCCTTTCGATGCGGGCTTCGGGGAAAAAACTGCGCAGGTTCTGCTCCGTCTTCTGGGTTCCCGCACCCATGTATCCCATCTTGCCCTCGTGGCATTCGGGACAAGCCGGCGGGACGGCTTGACAATCATTGCAGTAGTGGCACTGGAGTACGTCGGTCGTCTTGTGATAGGTCAAGGAGACGTAACACCTGCGGCACATCGGTACGTGGCCGCACTTTGCACACATGAGGAACGGCGCGTAACCGCGGCGGTTGAGAAACACCATCACCTGTTCACCTTTGGCGAGCTTCTCGTCTATTTTGTCCTGGAGAGGAAGCGATATAACGGGTCTTGCGTGCATCTCGAGGGCCTGTTGTCTCATATCTATCACGCTGACCGTTGGCAACGGCTGTCCGGTGACCCTTTTACTGAGCTCAATGAGCATGAACTTGCCGGTCCGGCAGTTGTGGTAGGACTCGAGCGACGGGGTGGCCGAACCGAGTACGACGACCGCGCTGCACATTTTCGCGCGCATTATCGCAACATCTCTGGCGTGATATCGGGGTGCGTCGGCCTGTTTGTACGAGTGGTCGTGTTCCTCGTCGACCACGACCATGCCGAGGTTTCGCAACGGCGCGAACACAGCCGACCTAGCTCCTACGACTATTGAAACGTCGCCCCGCTTTATGCGTCTCCACTCGTCGTACCGTTCGCCGGCGCTCAACCTGCTGTGGAGCACGGCGATACCCTGTCCGAATCTTCCGGTGAATCTGGCCACGGTTTGCGGTGTCAGGGATATTTCGGGGACCAGGACAATTGCGGTTTTTCCCTTCTCGAGCACGCGTTCAATGGTTCGGAGATAAACCTCCGTCTTGCCGCTGCTGGTTATACCCTTGAGCAGAAACACTCCGAACTGCTCGGTTCCGGTGGCCAACGCGATCGTGTCGAAGGCCTTCTGTTGTTCGTCGGTAAGCGTGACTTCTTTGTCCTGCTCCCCGCCGAGGGTAGTTACCTCGGGTGTGCGCAGAACCTCTTTCTTGGCGACGAGAACGAGCCCCTTGCTCTCAAGTGCTCGAAGCACGTGCATCGATGTGCCCGCCTTGTCGAGGATCTCGGCCGCCGGCTGCGGTCCGGGATGCAGGATCAACGTTTCCAGCAGTTTCGCCTGCGCAGGCGCCGATGATCGGAGATTCTCGATCGTTTGGTTAGCATCATCCAGTGAGACAAGCGCGGAGGCGAAGAGAACCTTTTTCGGTCTGACCTTCGAGGAGGGCACGACGTGCCGCGACTCAATTATCCCTTTAGACTCGAGCATGTTGAGCGGGTTCTGAAGTGCGCGTACACCTATCGCCCGCTGCAGCTGTGCCAGACTCTGCTCGCCGCGTTCGTTCAGAACCGCCACGAGTTCCTGCTCCCGCCTGGACAGTTCCATCCCGAACGCCGGCATTGTCTTGAGCCGGAAATGGCGTTGACCCTCAACGATTGCGCCGGGCGGTGCGGCGCATGCAAGCGCTTCTCCCCACGAGCAGAAGTAGTAGTCGCTGACCCAGCGCGTCAGTTCAAGCATATGTTCGTCGAACGTCGGCTGGGGGTCGGGTACGTCGGCGATCTCCTTCACGTCCTGAACATCGGTGCGCTGCAGGAGCCTCACAACATATCCTGTGAGGAGCCTTCTTTGGAAAGGTACCGTGACCCGCGAGCCGGGCCTGATCCGGTTGCGGAGCCCCGTCGGGATGCTGTAGTGGAAGGTACGATCAATCGGCAAAGGTAAGGCAACCTCTGCGATTGTCGATGTTCGGGATGACATTTCACCTACATCTCATGTAGCGTACTCAGAACGCCCCAAAAAGGAACCCGAATCGGGAAAGTAAGGGCAAAAGGCCCAGAAAACATGGGACAGGACCGTCAAAGATTCGGTTCCCGCCCGGTGCGGGGTTCGGTCACGCTGGCAGGCGGACGTTCGGCGCGACGGCTGAAGACTCATTCTCTCAACTCGACGTCCCAGTACGCCATATTGACGAACTTCTCCCAACTCCTGAGCCTGACCGCGCCCAACTTCACGCCGAGGTGCGGTATCCATGCCGGTTTTGTAGGATGTCGAATCAGTTTAAATCCGGCTTCCTCAAGCAGCCTGTCGCCCTTCCTGACGTTGCACTTCACGCAAGCCAGCACAAGGTTACCCCACGAATCCCTGCCGCCTCGAGCGCGCGGTACCACGTGGTCAATAGTGAGATCCATTTTGCTGAACCTCTTGCCGCAGTACTGGCATGTGTTGCGGTCACGTTCAAAGATGTTGCGCCTCGAGAACTTGACGTCCTTGCGGTAAAAATCGTTGAAGAGGTTCAGGACTATGATCTCCGGGACCTTGACCTTGAAGTTGACCGTGCAGATGTAGTCGCACTGAGCGGCCCGCGAAAGTTGCTTCCATCTCTCGAAATCGTACGTGGCGTAAGTATCGGTCGCGACGACCTTGGCGGCCCCCCGGTAGACGAGGCTCAGCGCTCTGCGCACGGTTGCGATGTGCACAGCGATCCATGACCTGTTCAGAACGAGAACATTCGCTGACAGCATGACACAACCCTTCTTTGATAAACCTCCCTGACCGTATTGTACCGAATCAGGCCGGTTTTGGCAACCCCTTTTTTGGATGAGTGCGCGGCCTTTGCCGGGCGGCGAGTCGCGGCTCCGTGGAGAAGGAACCGTCATGTCACCTTTAGGCCGCGCTATGCTCATCGAGATTGTCGGAAATACGGCCTTGGCGGCAGTTTTTTTCTTGCGCAGTGGCGAGTAATCTGCTAAAGTGTGAGGAGACGAAACCGAAGCGAGTTCTGGATAAAGGTGGCCATAATGATGACGTTGAGATTGCGTCTGTTTTCCTTACTAGTGTTTTTGCTCGGTGGCGCGGTGGGCGCGTGCGGACTTATCACTGACGAGAGCAGGGTCAAGGTAGCCCGAATCGGTGATGAAGCGATCACTCGCGGGGATCTCGACAGTTACATTCAGCAGTTGCCGATCGAAGAGCGCTATAAGACGAAGTCCAAGCAGGCCAAACTTCAGAAGCTTCAACAGATGGTTGCCAGGAATATCCTTCTGAAGGAAGTTGATAAGAGGGGTATACAGGCTACCGACGAGGAGGTCGACAGGGAGATGCAGCGCAGAGGTATCCAGGACATCAATCCTGAAGCGCTGGGGGACTACGGCCCAGTTGACGGTGCGGGTCACGACCATGGACATGCCATGCCTAACCAGCGTGAGAATATCGCAATCGAAATCAGGCTGGCGAAGTTGCAGCAGCAAGCTATACCGCCCGGGCTCAAGGTATCCGACGAGGAGATTGCAGAGGTCTACGAGGCGAGCAAAGCTAGTTTCGTTGAACCGGAGAGCGTTCTCATGAGGTTCGTTACATGTGCGAGTATGGAAGAAGCGCAGAAGATTCTGGAAAGGACGCGTGCCGGCGAGGATTTCGCGGAGATCGTGCGCAAAAGCGCTGCAGAGACCGAGGGCAAGGCCGGAGAGGGCGCGATGGCCTTGGCAGAAGTGGGGCCGCAGGAGCTGAATGATGCGATTAGAGCAGCCGAGCCGGGCGACATGTTGGGGCCGGTCGGGAGGGGCGCCGAGTTCGACATCGTGCAGTTGATCGAGCGGCGGGCGCCTCGAGAGATGCCTCTGAATGAGGTGCGGAATTGGATAGGACAGCGGTTGTTGTTCGAAAAGGCCCAGCAGGCTCAAGTGAAGTTCTTCGCTGACCTCAGGGAGTCTTACGGAGTAGAGATCTTCCCGGATAACCTGCCAGAAGAAATGCCTTACTGAACTGGCGGGCTGCGTGATCCCGTCACTCCCGCGAGAGTGAACCTTACTACAATTTGACATACCGGATGGACTTGGTTTATATTCACGCGGGCCTTTTCTGCGATCCGAGGTGGCGAACGGTGGCGAAGAAGCAGAACGACAACCACAGCGGTGTGCTGGACGAGCAGACGGTGCGCGCTGCACTGGACCGCATTGCACGAGATGTCGAGCCGATCTGCAAGCGGTTCAAGCTGCATTATGGGCAGCTGGGACCAAGCAGCGACAAGAGCCTGTACGGGTTCAACCGGGAGTCGGGAAAAGTCATACGTATACGGTTGCATAACCTGAGGACGGGCAAACTGAGGAAGCACAGTGCGCTTATCTCGACGATGCTCCACGAGCTGTGTCACTGCCGGCACACGAACCATACGCGTTCATTCTACAATCTGCTGAACAAGCTGACTGAATACGCCAAGGATCGCGGCATCTACCAGCCAAGTCGAAACAGGTAGCGAGGCGGGAACGAGTCATGTGATGCTGCCTTTGAAGTGCGTTCCGTTCAGGGCGCCGTGGTGCCTTTGCGATGGGCACCTATCTGTCTTTCGACCTCTTTCAAGGATCTCACCGCCGTAATCCCGCTGACCTGATGGACGGCGGAGGTGATCTTGTCGAGCTGTTTCTCGTCGTTCAGCTCGAATACCAGATCGACCATACCTTTATTGTCCTGCACCGGATAAGTCCTTACATGCTGAAGGTTGACGGCGTGCCCGCTAAACGAGTTGAGGATATCGGCCAGAAGGTTCGGTCGGTCAATGCACATTACTCGGACGCCCGCTATCACGGTTCCTTTTCCGTCGCGGACCCAGCCGGCGCTGACGAACCGTTTTGGATTGTGCCGCCCGCGGTGGACGCTGGTACATCCGGCTCTGTGAACTGTGAGACCTCGACCGATGGTGACGTATCCGACGACATCCTCGCCGGGAACGGGATTGCAGCACTTACCGAAGCGAACCGCTATACCGCCTTTGCCCTCGATCAGGATGAGCTTTTCCCGGGCGGCATCGTCGGTGCGGATCGCCCTTGAGGGTCTCACAGTTGGCTCGGCCGGTCGGGGAGGAGCCGTCGTGCCCCGTTCCACTTGCTTTCCAGCGGTTTCTTCCTCGCCTTCCCTTACTGCACGTCTGATCTTGCTCTTGGCTTTGGACGTTTTGACAGCGTCCAGCCAGTCCCGGTGAGGCGACTGCGCCTTAGAGGTGATGATCTCGACGACATCGCCGTGCTTCAGGTTGTACCTGAGCGGCACCATCTTTGCGTTCACCTTGGCTCCGGCGCAGTGGTCGCCTATATCAGTGTGGACGCTGTATGCGAAGTCTATCGGTGTGGATCCTTTCGGCAAGACCTTCACCTCGCCCTTTGGAGTGAACACGTAGACCTCGTTTGAGAAGAGGTCTCCCTTGACGCTCTCGATGAAATCGCCCGAATCCTCAGGGTCCTGAAGCCACTCGATCATTTGTCTGAACCACGCGAGTTGTTGGTCCAGCCGTTCGTCCGTCCTTCTCACGCCCTCTTTGTATTTCCAGTGAGCCGCAATACCCTGCTCGGCGGTACGGTGCATCTCGCGAGTGCGAATTTGTATTTCGAGCGGTTCTCCGACCTCGCGCATTACCGTGGCGTGTATTGACTGGTACATGTTCGATTTAGGCACGGCGATGAAATCCTTGAACCTGCCTGGCACGGGCGTCCACAGGTTATGGACAACCCCAAGAGCCGCGTAACAATCGGCGACGGTGTCGGTTATGATACGCAACGCAAGCAGGTCGTACACGTGTTCAAACTCCCTGCCTTGTTCACGCATCTTCTTATGGACGCTGTAGAGGTGTTTCGGTCTACCGGTAACTTGGGCGGCTACACCCGCTTCTTCGAGCTTCCGCTGGAGAAACTGCGCTGTGTCCCTGATATACTGTTCTCTTTCCTCGCGTTTTGACGCCACCCTTTGAGCGAGGTCGTGATACGCCTCAGGTTCGAGGTATCTGAATGCTGCGTCCTCGAGTTCCCACTTGATCCGAGCCATTCCGAGTCGGTGGGCCAGCGGCGCGTATATGTCAATGGTGTCCTTTGATATACGCCGGATCTTCTCGGGCGGCAACGCGGAAAGAGTTCTCATATTGTGAGCTCTGTCAGCGAGCTTTATCAGAATGACCCTTATGTCCTTGGCCATTGCTATGAGCATTTTGCGGAGATTCTCCGCCTGATGTTCCTCGGTGGACTTGAACCTCAGAGCGCTTATGTTGGTTACGCCTCCCACCAGCAGGGCAATCTCCTTGCCGAATCTCTCGGCCACGTCGGATATGGAATAGTCGGTATCCTCGACGACGTCGTGGAGCAGCCCGGCAGCGACGGTGGTGCAGTCCAGCTCCAGTCGTGTCAGTGTTCGCGCTACCTCGACGCAATGTGAGAAGTAGGGGGCGCCCGAAAGACGCGTTTGACCTGCGTGTGCCTGTTTGGCAAAGTCGTACGCCCGCTGCAGCAGGGCGTCGTCGACCGCTGCGGTGTACCCTCGAAGGGATTCTATAAGCGAGCGTAGTTCCTGATCCATCTCGTCAGTCCAGCTTCATGTCTTTGAGTATCAACTGTATCTGTCTTCTGTCGCGCCACTTGTTGATTTGCGGCGTAACAGCTATATCGAAGGTGTCGCAACCGGTCATTGCGTCGTGTCGGTCGGCCATCCCAAAACCTATCACGGCTCGCCAGACTCCGTTCTGTCTGACACGGAACTTCAGGTGTTCCCCTTTGAGAACATCTGCAGTTCCGACGGTTTCTACACCCTCGCACGCAAGCACCGGCCGCCGATTTCCCGCTCCAAAGGGTCTGAACTTCTCGAACTGCTCGACTAATGCGCCGTCTATTTCATCGAGCCTGACAACGGCGTCTATCGTCAGTTCCGGCACGAGCTTCTCTTCGGGTATACCTTCGGCCGCCAGGCGTTCGATCCTGTCACGCAGCTGGTCGACCATCTCCGCTTTGATTGTAAACCCTGCCGCCAGGCGGTGTCCACCGAAAGTCTCGAGCAGATCTTCGCACGAGCGGAGAGCGGCGTGGATGTCGAATCCTGCGATGCTTCGTGCGGACCCTTTTCCCATGTTATCGGCAAGGCCTATGAGCGCCGTCGGGCGGTAATACCGGTCGACCAACCGAGATGCCGCTATGCCGATGACTCCTGAATGCCACCTGTCGTCCGCGAGCACGATGGCGCGTTGCGAGCTGGAGAAGGTTTCGGAGAGGATCGCGCCCGCCTGCTCGAGAATTTGACCCTCGATGCCGCGACGCTTCTTGTTCTCGCTGTCGAGTGTTTTGGCAATCCCCGCAGCGGCTTGAACGGAGTTGGTGAGGAGAAGCTGCACTCCCACGTTAGCGGAACCGACCCTTCCCGCCGCGTTGATTCGCGGCGCCAATTGGAACGCAATGTTGTATGCGTTAAGAGTTTTCTCGCCCAGCCCGGACACGGCTATAAGCTGTTCGACCCCGGTTCTTCTTCGCGCATTTATCTCCTCAAGTCCGGATCGAACGAGCGTCCTGTTTTCGCCCAACAGCGGGACGACATCGGCAATTGTACCGAGTGCGACCAGGTCGAGCCCTTTCGTCTCACCGGTCAGCCCTTGATAGAGTTTGAACGCAACGCCCACCGCGGACAGATCCCTGAAAGGATAGGTGCTGTCGCGCCTTTTCGGGTCGAGAACGGCCACCGCGGGCGGCAGCTCACCCTCGGGCGGTTCGTGGTGGTCCGCGACGATAACGTCTATGCCCGTCTCACGCGCAAACGCAATGTCTTCATGCGACGATACGCCGCTATCGACACAGATGATCAGTCTGGTATCCACCTCGTGCGCCCAACGTATACGGTCCCTGTTAAGGCCGTAGCCCTCCGAGAGCCGATCCGGTATGTAATACGAGAGATTTGCGCCGAGCTCGTCAAGGTTGTGCATCAGAAGCGCGGTAGCGGAAATGCCGTCGGCATCGTAATCGCCGTAGATCAGAATTCGCTCTCGCGACCGTATCGCTTCTTTCACTCGCTCGACCGCCTTATCCATATCTTTCATGAGGAACGGGTCGTGCAGTCCCTGGAGGTCGCCAGCAAGAAACGCTTGTGCTTCTTCTGCGGTATTGATCCCGCGTGCGACAAGCACTCGACACGCTGCCGGCGACAGGCCTGTCGCGGATTCCATGGCGGCAACCGCGTTTTGGTCAACGGGTACTATCTTCCATCGCTTCTTCAAGGTTTTCTCCCAAACGGTTCAGGGGCGAAACACGCCCCGCCCAACGCGGAGCAATCCGTCTCCCCACTAAATCGAACTTTCGCGCTGCCTCGATTCGGCTATCGCGCATATTCTGTTCACAACCTCATCCGTTGAGAGGTTGGTAGTGTCCAGTCGGACGGCATCCTCAGCTTGTCGCAAGGGTGCGATCTTGCGTTGCAGGGTTTTTTCGTCGCGCGCCATTATATCCCTCTTCACATCGTCGAGTCTCGCATCCACGCCGCGTTGCTCCATGTCGTGCAAGCGTCTTCGAGCGCGTTCGTCGACGCCGGCGTCAAGATATACCTTGCAGGCCGCATCCGGGAACACCACGGTACCCATATCGCGTCCCTCGGCCACGATTCTTCCAGCGCGCCCAAAGTCACGCTGAATCTGAACCATGACCTGCCTCACGCCGGGCACCTTGTCAATGAGGTGAATCTTGTCTGTCACTTCCGGCGACCTTATTTCGTCTGTGACCTCTCGTCCGCCCACAAACACGCGGGTGCCGTGTTCGTCCGGTACAAGCTCAACGCGCACGCGCTGCGCCAGTTGCGTGAGCGCCTCCTCATCGTCAAGATTCACCTTTTCGTGTATCGCCTGCCACGTCATCGCGCGGTACATAGCGCCGGTATCGAGATAGGTATAGGCGAGTTTCCGCGCGACAAGTCTCGCAACGGTGCTCTTTCCGGCACCGGCTGGGCCGTCTATAGCTATGGTCGTCGGATTCGGGTTATCCATCCCTATTAACCGTCGAGCACTGTTTCAGCAGCGCTCCAAGGAAGCTTGTACCGGCTTCCGGCTGTTCCAATTTGAGATACTCCGCAATCGTCGCTCCTACATCCGCGAAGCTCTCCCTGGTACCCAGATTAACACCGACCTTAAGCGGATTGCCAAGCACAAGCAGCGGCACGTACTCACGCGTGTGGTCGGTGCCTGGATGCGTCGGATCGCAGCCATGATCCGCAGTGAGCATAATTATATCATTAGAGCGCGCTTCTGCAAGGGTTTTCGACATGTTGCTGTCCAGCTGCTCAAGCGCCTCAGCATAACCGGCGCAGTTGTTCCTGTGTCCGTATACCATGTCCAGGTCCACCAGGTTCACCAGTACGAGCCCGGCAAACTCCTCTGCGAAGAGTCTGCGGGTCTCGGCGATCCCGTCTTTGTCGGATGCCGTATGGATAGTGTCGGTGAAGCCTCTATCGGCGAGGATATTGCTGACCTTTCCGACGCTGATCACCTCCATTGCCCGTTCCGCCACCATATCAACAACAGTACGGCCGGGCGGCGCCAAGGCGAGATCTTTTCGGTCGGCGGTACGGGTGAACCGGCCCGGTTCGCCGGTAAAAGGTCTGGCTATCACTCTGCCGACAGCCCAATCTCCCGCGAGCATCTCTCTTGCTATGCGGCAGCAGCGGTAAAGTTCATCCAGCGGAATCTTGTCGGTATGTGCCGCCACCTGGAAGACGCTATCCGCCGAGGTGTATACGATGAGTTCGCCGGTCTCGAGCTGACGCGATCCCAGCTCCTCGATGATCTCGGTGCCGGAAGCCGGTTTGTTTCCGATCACCTTCTTTCCGCACCGTCTCTCGAACTCGGCAATAAGCTCCGGCGGGAAACCGGTGTGAAACGTCCGGGGCGGAATTGTCACCCGCAGTCCCATCATCTCCCAGTAACCGGTCATGGTATCTTTTGCCGGAGCCTGCTCCGCCATTTTTCCGAAACTCGCCTCAGGGTGTTTCGCGGGCGGGCAGCCTGTAATCTCGATGATGTTGCCGAGTCCCAAGCTTTGGAGAGTGGGCACGTTGATGCCGCCAACGGCTGCCGCCAGGTTTGCCACCGTGTTGGCTCCTGCATCACCGTATTCGTCGGCATCCGGCAGCGCACCGCACCCGAACCCGTCTATCACTATCAGGAAAACCCGTTTGTTCCGGCTCATTTTCTGTATTTCAGGGCCTTATCCTTGCTTCATTGCAACCGGCCACGTCCGGCCTTTCCTACAATAATAACATGATGGTGCGGAAATTACACGACGGAGACGAGGAACGTGCAAAGGTAGGCTATGTTGACCCGACCAGAGCGGGAAATGGTCTCACCTATCCCGACGCGACGTAGAGACGCCCCGGCGTGGCCTACGTGTTTAGCGTCATGCAATTGTAGGGCTGGCACGTTCGCATTGGCGAATTGCCAGCCGCCGTTGGTGTGCCCGGAGGGGGCTGATGAACAGGTGGTACTATGCGGCGGGCAATCCTTCGGACTGCACGCCCTACAACGGCTTGATAAGCTGCGCTTTGCGGGCACAGCCACCCGAGTTCCCCCGGTGGGGCGTCTCCGGCATTCATATAGGTGGGGCAGACATTCCTGTCTGTCCTCAGCAGAAGACATCGGTGCGCATAACTGAATAAATGATTCCTCTCGCGAATGAGCGACAAGAAAGTTGAATAATCTGGCCGGATTTGGTGTATAATATCACGAGGGGAAGGAGCGGCGCGTTCGAGCTCTGCCGGCGGGGAGGACCGAGTAAAGGGAGAAGAAGAGGGGAATAGGGGCGAAAAACAGGGGTGAAAATAGGTGACTGTCCCCTATTTTACCTATTTTATACCCTATTTTATACCCTTATTCTTATAAGTGGCTGCCTCCCCGGCACAGCCGGGGGGCAGCCTGGATTAGGCTAGTAAATCAAAGCACCACCGTCGTCTATCGGTGCGGCATTGTTGAAGTCACCCGGAGTTGCCGCGCTCTGCGCACCGGCCAGGGGACGGAACGAGTGGTAGAACGTGACGGGGAACTCGCCCGGGTACCTGATGAACTCCACGTGGCCGTCCATATAGAGGACGTTACATCCACCCGGGGTGTGGTTGAAACCGCCGGACGCATTGGTGTTGAAGAAAGCAAAGTCTTTGGCCTGAGGCGTCATGATGATGTCAAACATAATGGGAATGGTACTCTGGCCCTGGGCACTGCCAGCCGGGTTGTTGATGTCGGTAATTAAGAACCGCTCGATGCCCTCACGCAGGCGATAGACCGTTCCGCCCTCTTGACCATCGTTTCCGACCATAAGCACGTTCATGGCCTCGGGCGGGATATCGGTGAGGTAGGGCTCGATCCAGTTTTCCCAGATCCAGTCCTGTCCGCCGTTGCTTTCAATGTCCTGCTCCCAGTAGGGGCCGCATCGGTCAAGGCATTCCGAGCTGCCGGTAGAATAGACGTAATCGTTAATGGCCATCTGCTCACCGTCGCTTCGGCACACCCACGGCAGATAGACGTAGGAGTAGCAGAATGCCACGTACATCTCCAACCGGGCCTGCAAATTCGTGTCGTCAACATTGGTTAGGTTGTTGATCGAGGAAATGAGCGGAGCGGTGCCATTCTGCACGGCTTCGATGACCTCGCTGATACCATCGGCACGACCCGCATCCGGATCCGACGGACACAGCATGATTTTGGTGTCGGTCAAGTACTCGGGATAGAGTGCCGTGAACTTAGGAGCGCCTGCAGCGCCGTAGGAGTTCGTCATGACAACGAATTTCCCGCCGTTGGATTCGTTCGCGTACATCTTGTGGATGAGTCCCCATTGCTTGAGGTTGTTGGCGCAGCTTGCGCGTCGGGCGGCCTCGCGTGCCCGGGCCAGGGCCGGCAGCAGAATCGCCGCCAGGATGCCGATGATGGCGATCACCACCAGCAACTCGATTAATGTAAAACCTTTTGACTTACTCATAACGCAATCTCCTTTCTACTAGTTAAATTTCAAAATATATTTCCCTTCTGTACTGCTTAACGATAATTAATACACTCATTTGTATTGATTATCTTGACTCTTATCAATCTTCTTTTATTTACTAGCCACCTCCTTTTCTCCTAATATGCTTAAATCCCACTTTAGACTCCTTTGATAAATAGGGGGACACCACACCTATTTCCTTGATTTGAGGCTGTGATGATGATACAGTTCGAGCATGGCACGTATAGCGCGTGTGGTTGCGCCGGGATATCCGCATCACGTTACGCAGCGGGGCAACCGTAGGCAGCAGACATTCTTTCAGGACGAGGATTACACGGCGTACATAGAGCTGATGTCGCAGTGGTGTACGCGTCACGGCGTGCAGGTCTGGGCATACTGCCTGATGCCAAACCATGTGCACTTGGTGTGCGTGCCGGAATCGGAGGATGGTCTTCGTCTGGCGATAGGCAAGGCGCACCTTCGCTACACGCGGCGTGTGAACGCTCGGGAGGGATGGCGCGGTCACCTGTGGCAGGGACGGTTCGCGTCGTTCGTGATGGACGAGAGGCACCTTCTTGCGGCGGCGCGATACATCGAGCGGAATCCTGTGCGAGCGGGTCTTGCTGAGAAGCCCTGGGAGTATCGGTGGAGCAGCGCAGCGGCTCACATGGCGGCGCGCGACGACGCACTTGTCAAGGTCGAGCCGTTGCTGGAGATGGTTGGAGATTGGAGCCAGTTTTTGAGCGAAGATCTGGCGGAGCATGACGCCGAAAGACTCCGGATGCACGAGCGAACCGGCCGACCGCTGGGAGATGATGGGTTCATCGCAAGGATCGAGAGGCTTCTTGGGCGTGATATCCGCAAGAGGAAACCGGGAAGAAAGCTGAAAAACCGGCGGAAATAGGTGTGGTGTCCCCTTATTAGGGGCGATGTCGTATCGATTCCCAGCGGATTGCGCGCATGCGAACAAGCCAGCGCTTGAAAAGCGGTTGTTGCTCCTCGTCGCTCTTTTCCCAACGCGTGCGGCCGTCCCAGTCGACGCGGGTGGCCCAGCGGCCCTGCTGGAAGGGGAGTGCGCTTTCGAGTTGCCCGCGATGCTCGGGGATGATCGGCAGAACGGCGTTCTCGTCGCCGGCGTCGACCTTTTCCCAGTACGCCTCCAGCCAGGCTTCGACATTCGGGTAAGCCGCGTTGTAGCTCTCGACGAACTCGGGGTAGATGCGGCGCGAGGAGACCATCGGCGGTTCCGGCGCCTGGGCGAAGTCCTCGTAAACGGCGTAGTAGACGCGGAGGTGGTCGATGGCCCCTTTGAAGCAGGATTTGCCGTCGCGGGTCGCGGCGATGAAGTTCCGCTTCTCGACCCCTGCGGGAAACGCGTCGGCGGCGCGGAACGTCGCCGCTGCCTCCGCGACTTTTTCGTCATCGAGCCAGAGACGAACGCGCTTGCCGTCCATCTCGACGCGGCAAGAGGTCCAGGCTCCGGACCTTGCCGCTTTGGAAGCGACGATTTCTTGCTCCTTGCCGTCGCGGACGGTCGTCAGAGCGGGGCGTCCGGCCTTGTCGAGCGTCAGCATGAAGCAGTTTTGCTTGGAAGAACCGAAATCGAAAAGCGTCATCGTCTTGCCGGTCTGCGGCTTGAAGCGCAGGTCGAGCGTGACGACGCCCAAGTCCGCCATGGAGCCCTCCGCTTCGGCGTACTGGTTTTTCCCGTTGAAGGTGAAGGCGCGAACGTCGTCTTCCTGCACGAAGCCGGGCTCGCCGTAGAGCACCCCGTCGTATAAAATCAAGTCCTCGCTATGCGCCCCGAAGGCGAATCCCCCGACGCTGTGCTCCTGATACCAGTCCTCAAGCAGCACCGTTTCCGGGCGATCGAAAGCGTAGTTCGCTTGCAGTTTGAAGCCGGCGTCTTTATAGACCTCGACCCGTTCCTCGGGACCGTCGCGCAAGACCGGCTTGCCGGTCGTCATCTCGAACTGACAGGCGAGGCCGCCCGCGTCGGTCCGCGTCACCTTGACCTTGCTCTTGCGATTGACGATGTCGCGGCAAACGCGGGCATAGCCGGAAAGCGTCACGTCGCCGCAAACGACCGCTTTGGCGTAGACGCGCGCGTGATCTTTCACGAGCACCTTCGGGCCGCTGATCATGGCGAACTCTTCGATGATCGCGTGATCAAGCACCTGCGCGCCGTCGAGCACCATGCAGTCCGCCCCGACGTAGGCGGTCGGCGCGACCTTGGCCGACTTCGCCACCCAGCCGCCGCCGTTCGGATGCCGTGCGCCCTCGGCGTTTTCGAGCAACCATTTTGCGCGCCATTCCAGAAAGGCCGCCGAGGCGGGCGCCTTGACGGCGGCGGACTTGCCACCAACGACGGGGCAGAACGTGCCGTCTTCGTAAAGGCCGGGCCGGGTGAGGCGCTCCATCATCACCGGGCCGAGTTTCTGCACCTTCTCGAGGGTGCGTTTCATCTCGGCGTATTCCGGCGTATCGGACGGATGCGGCCAGTCAGTCTCGCCGCAATTCGTCTCGGTATAGATCGCGCGGGAAATGATCGACGGCCCGACGAGGTCCATATTCTCGTTCGCGCCAATCGGTCGGTTCGGGTTCGCCGGACGGCAGCCTTCGAGGTGTACCTCGTAAGGGTATTTGTAGGTGAAGCCGCCCTGATAGATGCTGTTGATCTTGTTGCCGCCACCTTCTTTGCCGGCGGCGAGCGCGTACGGCGTCGCCGTGACGGTCAGCCAGTAACGCTTGTCCCCTTCGCGCGTTTGCATCTTCATCTTGCCCATGTTCCAGAGCGGGGAATAGCGCGGGCGGCTGTCGGCGCCGACCGCGACGATGCAGGCGCGCCAATCGCCATAGGTATCCGGATCGTAAAGGCCCTTGAAGTCGACGACGATCTCTTTCGCCTTCGGTTCGACGTTCAGCGGCACGACGTTCACGCCGAACGGCTCGGGCGCTTCGACGCGCGAGCTGCGGTACCAACCCTTCTCGCGATCCAACGCAACGAGCAGCGCGCGATGCGCCTGCGGGTACGTCTCGCGCAGCATCCCCTCGATCTCGTAATCGTACTCCGCCATGCGCGCGCCGATCTGGCCCATGAAATCGCCGAGGCCCTTAATGCCGTTCTCCCAGATGCCGCGTTCTTCGCCCAGCCGCGCGATGACGTGCATCGGCGTATTCTCCTCCTCGGACATCAGGCAGGGGAAACTGGCCGGGGAGGCATAACCCCAGTTCGAATCGTCGGCCATCACGGAGTAGCCGAACGCGCCGGGGTACTGGCCCCAGAAAAAATTCTTGTACGGCCACTCGACGCCGAAGAGGACCTTGCGCAGCAAGGTCGGGTCCGCCATCACCTGCAGCGCGTCGCAACGGGTTTCGCCGCCGCCGAGCAGCACCATCGGGTCGCTGGCGTAGCCGTGGCCCCACTCGTGATACAACCCCTCCCAGCAAGCGGTCGTGCAGCCGCCGTAGCCGCCTCCGTTGCCCCGATTGCTGTTCGTCTTCCCCTTCTCCTTCGTCCCGCCGTAGCCGATATAGTACTTGTACTGCTCCGGCTTCTCCCAGAACGGCATCAAGTGGCCCGCATACTCGTTGTAGGCCCAGAAGTCTTCGTAGATTTTGAACGTGGTCTCGCGGAAAAGAGCCGAATCCTCCGGGCGACTCTCGTTGATCCATGTCCCTGGCACGCCGTCGTCCGCCTCTTGAGACCCGGACACGATGACGAAATGCGGACTCTCTTGCCGGTACAGGCCAGGCTTGCCGATTTCGTTGAATTCTTTCTCGGCAAAATCCGAGTCCAGCCGCACCTTAGTCGGCGCAGGCGCGAGCCCCGCCTTGATGCGCGCCATCTCCTTGTCGTACAGATCAATAATGAACGCTTGGTCCTTGTTGCTGAACGAGCCGCGCGTGAAGCAGCGCTTCCGCCCGTCCTTCAAACGCAGGATCACGGCCGGGCAAATCCCCTCGCCCAGGGCCTCGACCTTCGCTTTGTCGGCGAAAACGTCGCCAACCTTGCTGCCGATGCCGCGAAAACCGATCAGGTGCGCGTCGAATTGCTTCTTGCCGCGCAAATCGGCAGGCCACCACTTCGCATAGTAGGCCGCCTCGGTCAACGGCGCCTCCTCGGGGGTGCGGATCGTCCATGTCCGGAGCGGCGCGCCCTCCGGGACGTCGATCACGTCGACGCCCTTTTTCGGCCACCAATGCACGATGCGTTTCTTGTAGCCGACGGCGTCCGGCCCGCCTTTTTGCTCGATCTTGTCGAGCGCGACGTCCGGCCTGCGTGTCGCCGGGTAGCGGATGTTCGCGAAGAAGTCGTAGTCCTCAGCGATTGCGCCGAGGCAGAGGCTGCAGAGCAGGACAGCGATACAGAAATTTCTTTTCGTCATGAGCAAGTTCCTTGTTTCAAGCGTTAATTTTTTCGCACATAAGGCGGCGCATCGCCGCGCAATATAACTCCAACAACCTACTGAGTGCCCGCGGGGCCTCCGCCCCGGCTGCTCTCTGCCGGGCCGTTTCCGGACGGAGCGCTCTGCGTGTCCGTGATCACTATCTTGTCGACCATGGTATCGTCTTCACGCATCCAGATATTGACCTTGTGGACGCCCACGTGAGGCACGTCGAACTCGTAGTCACCACACCAGCCATATTCGTTGGAGCCCGTCGGGAAAGATGCGATGGTTTTTAGTGTGTCGACTTCCTGCATGTCAAGGCCACCGTGGCAGGAGTCGCCGTTGGGATTGGCGCCGTGGCCGCGGACGTGCATGTAATGCGTCCCGGTCCGGTTGAACTTCACGTTGAAGTCCATACGAGGGCCTCTGTCCGGCGCATACTGTACGTCCATTGCCTCGCCCTGGTCGGGAACCCGCATCGTGCCACTGCCAGTGTAGCCGGAAACACCGTTGTAGAAACTCCAGCTCTGGCCAGTCACTGTGCCAGTCACCAGATGGTCGTAGTTCTCGGCTTCCATGGAGGCCGTCCCTCCGCCATCCTGAATGAAGTGGCCGGGATTCGTAGCCGGTGTCGTGACGTTCTTAGACGTGGAGTAGACAGTGGTATTGCTCTGTCCATCCCTCGCCCGGACCCTATAGGTATACTGAGTGCTCGGGTTCAGACCCAGGTCGTAGTACAGGGAACTCGTAATCCAGCCGCTATCGCTGCCGCCTGGATTGCCGCTGGTTTCCTCGAAGTAGTACTCAATCGGCGGATTGCCGTCCACGGCGAGCACCGCCTGCATCATGACGTTGTTCTCGTCCAGGACCATCGGCTCCACCAACCACTGAGACGGATTCGGGTCTGGCGGAAGGTCTTCGACTAGCGCCTTCGTCCAAACGGTGAAGTCATCGATACGCCCACCGAAGTTGTCTCCGGAAGCGCCACGGCCGATGTAACACTCATTGGCGCTGATTTCGTCGATGTCGTG